>NZ_JBEOZK010000001.1:0-637284 GCF_040297565.1 Streptomyces sp. NPDC001728 | reverse complement strand
GCCAGCGTTCGTCCTGAGCCAGGATCAAACTCTCCGTGAATGTTTACCCGTAATCGGGTCACACTCGCGTTGAGCGGGACAGTCAGGCCGGAATAAGGCCGACTGTCCACAGCGTCCTCGCTGTGTATGTTGCCTGCTGACCACGAGGGCCGGCAGGACTTTCAAAGGAACCCTGCCATCCGAAGATGGACGGGGTATCAACTAATCTGGCGTTGATTTTTGGCACGCTGTTGAGTTCTCAAGGAACGGACGCTTCCTTTGTACTCACCCTCTCGGGCTTTCCTCCGGGCTTCCCTTCGGTCTTGCGTTTCCGACTCTATCAGATCTTTCCGATCCGATTTCCTCGGTGCTTTCCGGTCCCTTTCGCTTTCGCTCCGGGCCCTTCCGGCGGTTCCGACTCTATCAGATCCTTTCGGCGTCTGATTCCCAGTCAGCGGGGTTTGTCTTTCCGGCTGTTGGGCCGTTCCGACGTCTCAAACTCTAGCGGATTTCCCCGGCGACTCATAATCGAGCCATTCGAAATGAATTTCGGCATGCCGAAATTCGTCCCGGTGGGGAGATCGTACGGAGTAGAGGTGCCGCTATCAGCGGCGGAGTGGTTGCCGAAGAACCGTTCCGGCTCTGTGACAACTCGGAGAACACTACGCATCCGGCAGGGGTGTGTCAACCCCCTGCCGGTGAGGGCCCGAGGGCTCAGTCCAGGTCGGTCAGCCGGCCGCCGGCGTCCGGCTGCGTCAGCTCCACTCGGCGGAGGAGGCGGATGAGGACTTCGCCGAGGACGGCCTTCTCCTCGCCGGTGAGGTCCTGGAGCAGGTCCTCCTCGAAGGCCGTGGCCATGCGCATGGCCTCCAGCCACTTCGAGCGGCCCTCGTCGGTCAGCTCGACGATCACGCGGACGCGGTTGTTCTCGTCGCGGTCGCGGGTGACCAGGCCTTCGCCCGCCATCCGGTCGATGCGGTGGGTCATCGCGGCCGGGGTGAGGCCCAGTCGCTTGGCCAGCTCGCCGGGGCCGAGCCGATAGGGCTCGCCAGCCAGGACCAGGGTCTTGAGGACCTCCCACTCCGCATTACTGATGCCGAGGTCGACGAGCTGGCGTCCGTACGCCACGTTCATCCGCCGGTTCAGCCGGCCGAGGGCGGAGACGACCTTCTCCACCTGGGGGTCGAGGTCGCGGAACTCGCGCTGGTAGGCGGCGATCTGCTCGTCGAGGCTCGGCTCCTGGAGGGCCTGCGGGCCGGACCGCTCGGGGTTGTCGGACATGCAGGCGAGTATCCCACGGGCCCCGTTGGCATTGAAGTCCTTCGGTGTGTACTGTTAAGGGTCGAACTTTAGTGTTGAAGTCTTCAAGGTTCAGGGGTACACCTCTGAACCTGCGACCGAAGTGGGTGAGTGTGACCAAGGCGAGGGGCGCAGCGATGCGCCGTATCCAGGCAGGCAGCGCGCTGAGCGCGTTCGGACTCGGCTTCACCGTGCCGTACCTCTATGTGTACGTGGCGCAGGTGCGGGATCTGGGCGCCGCGACGGCGGGCATCGTCCTGGCCGTCTTCGCCATGGCCGCCCTCGTGGTGCTGCCCTTCAGCGGGCGGACCATCGACCGGCGCGGGCCCGTGCCGGTGCTGCTGGTGGCCTCGGTGGTCGCCGCCGTCGGCGCGGTCGCGATGGGCTTCGCGTCCAGCGTGCCCGCGGCCGTGGGTGCGGCGGCGCTGCTCGGTGCCGGTACGGCCGTGCTCCAGCCGGCCCTCGCCACGATGATCGTCTGGTGCTCGACGCCCGTCGGCCGCACCCGGGCGTTCGCCATGCAGTTCTTCCTGCAGAACCTGGGTCTCGGTGTCGGTGGTCTGATCGGCGGTCTGCTGGTCGACACGAGCCGGCCGGGCAGCTTCATCCTGCTGTTCTCGATCGAGGCGGCGATGTTCCTGGTCCTGGCGGCGATCGTCGGGACCGTGCGGATGCCCGGGTCCCCCGCGCTCCAGGGCGCCCGTCCCGCCGAGGGCGGCAAGGGCGGCGGCGTCCGCGCGCTGCTCCAGCACAAGGCGATGGTGCAGCTCTGCGTCCTCGGCTTCGTCCTCTTCTTCGCCTGTTACGGACAGTTCGAGTCGGGTCTCGCCGCTTACGGCACCGAGGCCGCCGGTATCCAGCCGTCGACGCTCGGTATCGCGCTCGCCGCCAACACCGCGGTGATCGTCGCCGCCCAGTTCCTGGTGCTGAAGTTCGTCGAGCGCCGGAAGCGGAGCCGGGTGATCGCGGCCGTCGGTCTGATCTGGACCGTGGCCTGGCTGATCGCCGGGTACGCGGGTCTCGGGCACGGCAGCCAGGCCATGGCGACGGCGGCCTTCGTCTCCACGTACGCCCTCTTCGGGCTCGGTGAGGCGATGCTGTCGCCGACCGTCGCGCCGCTGGTGGCCGATCTGGCGCCGGAGGCGATGGTCGGGCAGTACAACTCGGCGTTCGCACTGGTCAAGCAGCTGGCACTGGCCGTCGGTCCGGCCGTGGGCGGGCCCATGGGGGCCGCGCTGCACGGTCCGTACATCGTGACCTTCGTGCTCTTCTCGCTCGGCATCACGTTCCTCGCCGTGCGGCTCGGCAAGCAGCTGACCCCGGAGCAGAACCAGCCCTCGCTGGCCCTCAAGGCATCGAAGGTGGTCGCCCGGCACGAGCCGGTCCGCGAGAGCGAGACCGCGTCCGCCTAGACCGGCTGGTCCGGCAGGGCGAACTCGCACCAGACCGCTTTGCCGCCGCCCGGTGTGCGGCGGCTCCCCCAGGACGAGGCGATCGTCGCGATGATCGAGATCCCGCGACCCGCCTCGTCCTCCGTTTCCGCCCTGCGGCGGCGCGGCAGATGGTCGTCGCCGTCCGTCACCTCGATGATCAGGCGGCGGTCGGTGCGGCGCAGGCGCAGCCGCATCGGCGGGGTGCCGTGCTGGAGCGAGTTCGCCACCAGCTCGCTGGTGGCGAGGACGCCCAGGTCACGCAGTTCCACGGGGAAGCGCCAGGACGACAGGACCCCGGAGGCGAAGGCACGCGCGCGTGGCGCGGCCTCGACCCCGCCGAGGAGTTCCAGAGCTGCGTTGTGGAAGAGCTCCGCGTCCGCTCCCTCGCGGGAGGGGTGCTGGACCACCAGGACGGCCACGTCGTCGTCGTGCTCGGCGGTGACGCCCAGGGAGCGGAGCAGCCGGTCGCAGACCACCTGCGGGGTGCCGCTGGCGCCCGAGAGGGCGCGGGCGAGCGCGGCGACGCCCTCGTCGATGTCCTCGCGGCGCCGCTCCACCAGGCCGTCGGTGTAGAGGACGGCGGTCGAGCCGGGCGGCAGGGCGATCGAGCCCGAGGTGTGCAGCCAGCCACCGGTGCCGAGCGGCGGGCCGGTCGGGTCCTCGGCGCGGCGGACGCTGCCGTCCTCGTCCCGTACGAGGATCGGGAGGTGGCCGGCGGAGGCGTAGACCAGCTTTCCCTCGTTGGGGTCGTGGATCGCGTACACACAGGTGGCGATCTGGCTGGCGTCGATCTCGGCGGCCAGGCCGTCGAGGAGCTGGAGCACCTCGTGCGGGGGCAGGTCCAGGCGCGCGTAGGCCCGGACGGCGGTGCGGAGCTGGCCCATGACGGCGGCGGCGCGCACCCCCCGGCCCATCACGTCCCCGATGACGAGCGCGGTGCGTCCGGCGCCGAGGGTGATCACGTCGTACCAGTCGCCGCCGACGGCCGCGTCGGTGCCGCCGGGCTGGTAGGTGGCGGCGATCCGGAGGTCGTCGGGCTGTTCGAGTTCCTGCGGGAGCAGGGAGCGCTGGAGGGTGACCGCGGTCTCGCGGTGGCGGCGCTCGCTGGTCCGCAGGCGCTCGGCGGCCTCGGCGTGGTCGGTGACGTCGGCGGCGTGGACGAGGACCCCGCCGCCGTCGAGGTGGGGGCTGTCCACGGGCAGGCAGGTGACCGTGTACGAGCCGCCTTCCTGGGTGCGGCGGGACTTCACCGTGCGGGGCTTGCCGCTGCGCAGCACCTGGTCCATGAGGGGCAGCAGGCCGAGCTCCTCCGCCTCGGGGCAGGTGTCGGCGACGACGGCGCCCGCGGGACGCGGGCCGAAGGCCGCGGCGTAGGCGTCGTTCACGTACGCGATGCGGTGCTCCCGGCCGTACACCAGGGCGACCAGGCCGGGGAGGCGGCCGAGCAGCTCCCGTACGGAGAAGTCCTCCAGGGCGGGGACGCCGACGGCCCCTTCGGGGTCGGCGGCCTCGCCCGGCTCGGCGGCCCCGCCGGTCCCGGACGCGTCGGCGGCGTCGCTGATGAGTCGCCCCAGCTGCCGCGCGTACTCACCGCGGGCGGCGGGCACGGAGCCTTCGGTCGCCCGCGCCGCGCGGCGCTGTGTGCCGGGGAGCCGGGCGCTCCAACGGGTGAAGTTCACGGATCTCTATGCCTCGTGGTGTCGGTGCCGTGCAGAGTCACGCTGTGCAGGTGTGAGCCCACCTATGGTCACACGTCCAGTGTGGACGAGTGCACTGACAGTGATGTCAGGACGACGGCTTGTCGCCGGGGTCGGGTGGTGGTGATGCGGCGAGTTCGAATTCGGCGCGGGGGTGTTCCAGCGAGCCGAGGGAGACGATCTCCCGTTTGAACAGGCCGGACAGGGTCCATTCGGCGAGCACCCGGGCCTTGCGGTTGAAGGTGGGCACCCGGCTGAGGTGATAGACGCGGTGCATGAGCCAGGCCGGGTATCCCTTGAGTTTCCGTCCGTAGACGTGGGCGACGCCCTTGTGCAGGCCGAGGGAGGCGACGGAGCCGGCGTACGCGTGCGCGTACTCCTTGACCGGGCGGCCGCTCAGCGAGGCGGCGACGTTCTCGGCGAGGACCTTGGCCTGGCGGACGGCGTGCTGGGCGTTGGGGGCGCATTCCTTGCCGGGCTCGTCCGAGGTCACGTCGGGGACGGCGGCGGCGTCGCCCGCCGCCCAGGCGTGCTCGACGCCCTCGACGGAGAGCCGGGCGGTGCAGCGGAGCCGGCCGCGCTCGTTCAGCGGGAGGTCGGTCGCGGCGAGGACGGGGGCGGGCCTGACACCGGCGGTCCACACGACGGTACGGGTGGGCAGGCGGGTGCCGTCGCTGAGGACGGCGACCCGGTCCTCGCAGGATTCGAGGCGGGTCTCCAGGCGTACGTCGATGTTGCGGCCGCGCAGCTCGCGCACGGCGTACCGGCCCATCTCCTCGCCCACCTCGGGAAGGATGCGGTCCGAGGCCTCGACGAGGATCCATCGCAGGTCCTCGGGCTTGACGTTGTGGTGGTACCGCGCCGTGTTGCGGGCCATGTCCTCCAGCTCGGCGAGCGCCTCCACCCCCGCGTACCCCCCGCCGACGAAGACGAAGGTGAGGGCGGCGTCGCGGAGCGCGGGGTCCCGGGTCGAGGAGGCGATGTCCATCTGTTCGATGACGTGGTTGCGCAGCCCGATGGCCTCCTCGACGGTCTTGAACCCGATGCCGTGGTCGAGGAGGCCGGGGACCGGGAGGGTGCGGGAGACCGAGCCGGGCGCGAGGACCAGCTCGTCGTACGCGAGGTCGACGGTGCCGGTGCCCTCCTCGGCGCTCGCGAGGGTGGTGAGGGTCGCGGTCCGCTTGGCGTGGTCGATGGACAGGACCTCGCCGATGACGATGCGGCAGCGGTCCAGGACCCGGCGGAGCGGCACCACGACATGGCGCGGGGAGATCGAGCCGGCCGCTGCCTCGGGCAGGAACGGCTGGTACGTCATGTACGGCTCGGGGGTGACCACGACGATCTCGACGGCGGCGGCTCTGAGCTCGGCCCTGAGCTGCCGCTGGAGGCGCAGCGCGGTGTACATGCCGACGTAGCCACCGCCGACCACGAGAATGCGCGCAGGTTCGGTCACTGTCCCATGACGCACCGCCGTCCGTTGTTTGTCCACAGGCTCGGCAAATTGTGTGACCGGAGAGGTACGGAGGCGTGGGGTGGCGCATGAACCGGGTGCGGACACAACCTCGCAGGTCACAGAGGGTGCGGTGGTCCGGGTGGGGGGTCGGAATCGGGAGTGATCCGGTCCTTGCTCCGATCGGGGGGCGCACCGTACGGAACTTCCCCTTCTGAATTGACTCCGACTCAACTATGTTCGTACTTCGTCGGGGTGTCGGATGGGAGCGCGTGGACCGCTGCGCTCGTCGGCCGGAAAACCCCGTTTTCAGGGCGGGGAGTCTCCGGGGGGAGACATCATGAGCGGGGGAACGCTTATGCAGATTCAGGATTCACGCTGGCAGTCGGGCGCCGGGACGGCGACCGTCGACGACGGGCTCCACGCGGGCACCGGCGGCGCCGAGGCGCGCAACGGCGCGGTGGTCGGCAGCCGGTCGGCGCCGCTGCGGGTGGACGCCCAGCGCAATCTGGAGCACGTCCTGCGCGCCGCCCGCGAGGTGTTCGGCGAGCTGGGCTACGGGGCTCCGATGGAGGACGTGGCGCGCCGCGCCCGTGTCGGCGTCGGCACCGTCTACCGGCGCTTCCCCAGCAAGGACGTGCTGGTGCGCCGGATAGCCGAGGAGGAGACCTCCCGGCTGACCGAGCAGGCACGGGCCGCGCTGGGCCAGGAGGACGAGCCGTGGTCGGCGCTCTCCCGGTTCCTGCGGACCTCGGTGGCCTCGGGCGCGGGACGTCTCCTGCCGCCGCAGGTGCTGCGGGTGCGGGTGGACGACGCCGTGGTGCCGCCCTTCGGTGAGGACCAGGACGACGCCGCGCGGGTTCCGTCCCAGCGGGGTCTCGCCGAGCAGGCCGACGCGCGCGTGGCCGCGCCGCGGGCCGTACCGGCCGAGGAGCGGGACGACGCGGGGGCCTCGGAGCTCCTGGAGGTCGTGGGCCGGCTCGTCGACCGGGCGCGTGAGGCGGGTGAGCTGCGGGCCGACGTGACCGTGGCGGACGTCCTCCTCGTCATCGCCACCGCCGCTCCGGCGCTGCCGGACGCGGTGCAGCAGGCGGCGGCCTCGACGCGACTCCTCGACATCCTTCTCGAGGGGCTGCGCTCCCGGTAGGCATCTGCGGCCCCGGCTTCCGCTCGGGGCCGCGGCTTCGGCCCGTGACCCCGGCTTCGCCCGGGGCCGCGCTCCCGTGGTCCGGGCGGACCAGCGAGCATGACACGAACGTGCGAGCGGTTACGCCCGGATACACGAAGTCGCCCCGGACGAGTGGTAAGTGCACGCGGCGCTTCGGCGTGCCCGCGCTCTGTGGCAGGCTTGGCCAGTGTTCGGGTCTGGGCGTGCGTACGGGGGCTTCCGCGATGAGCGGTGACGGGCGGAACGATCCGCTGGGCAGCGGCGGCGGCGCCGAGACCGGAGGCCTGCCCTCCGGGCAGGTGCCGAGCCAGGGCGGTCCGGGCGGTTCGCCCGGGCAGGCCGAGGCGCCCGATCCCAGCGTGCCCCCGCAGCGTGAGGGCAAGGCCGGCGGGTCGGCCGCCGGACGTGGGGCGGGATTCGGGGCCGACACCGCGTTCGGGAGCGAGAGCGCTTCCGGGGGCGATGCCTTCCCCGTGGACGCCGAGGGCGACGAGCCCGAGACCGTGCTTCCGCCGCCCGTCGAGCTGCCGCCCTCCGACTCCGAGCTCGTCCAGCTCATGCGGGACGGCGACGACTCCGCGTACGAGGAACTGTTCCGGCGCCACTCCGACGCCGTACGCCGGTACGCCAAGACCTGCTGCCGGGACGCGCACACCGCCGACGACCTGACCGCCGAGGTCTTCGCCCGCACCCTCCAGGCCGTCCGTGGCGGGGCCGGGCCCGAACAGGCCGTCCGCGCCTATCTGATGACCACCGTCCGGCGGGTCGCCGCGAACTGGGCCAGGACCCAGAAGCGGGAACACCTCGTCGAGGACTTCGCCGTGTTCGCCGCGGACGCCGCCCGCACCTCCGAGGTCTCCGACCAGACCCCGTCCTTCGGAGCCGGTCTCGACCTCGGCGCCGACGTCCTGGCCATGCACGAGGCCGAGCAGTCGCTCGCCATGCAGGCCTTCCGCTCCCTGCCCGAGCGCTGGCAGGCCGTGCTGTGGCACACCACGGTCGAGGAGGAGTCGCCCAGCGAGGTCGCCCCGCTCTTCGGCCTCACCGCCAACGCCACGGCCGTACTCGCCAGCCGGGCCCGCGAAGGCCTCAAGCAGGCCTACCTCCAGGCCCATGTCAGCCAGTCCCTGACCGCCGGCGGCGACTGCGCCCGGTACGCGGACCGGCTCGGCGCCTACTCCCGCGGCGGCCTGCGGATGCGGGCCGAGCGCGGCCTGCGCAAGCACCTGGACGAATGCGCCAAGTGCCGGCTCGCCGCCGGTGAGCTGGCCCATGTCAACGCCGGCATCCCCGCGCTGCTGCCGGTCGCCGTCATCGGCTGGTTCGCCGCCGGATACTCCCTCAAGGCGGCCGGTGTCGTCGCCGGTGGGACCGTCGCCGCGGCCGGTGCGGGCGCGGCGGCAGCCGCCACCGGCTCCTCCGGGGGCGCCGCGTCGGGCGGCGCCGCCGTCGAAGGGCTCGGGGTGCCCGCGAAGGCCGGCATCGCGGCGGCCATGGCGGTCGCCGCCGCCACCGGGCTCGTCTGGGCCATGGCCGGCGACCCGCAGCCCGTCGCCGCGCCCCGGCCGACCCAGCCGGTCGTCGCCCCCGTCGCACCGGCGGAGCCCCCGCCGCCGCCGAAGGCCTCGCCCAAGCCCGTACCGCCGCCCCCGCCCGCGCCGTCGGAGCCGTCAGCTCCCACGCCGACGCCGAGCCCGGAGAAGCCGTCCCCGAAGCCGACGCCGACCCCGCCCAAGCCGACACCGCCGCCCAGCCCCACGCCGACGCCTCCGCCCGAGCCGAAGCCGACGCCGCCGACCCCCACGCCGACCGCCACGCCGACTCCCGAGAAGCCCTCGCCGAAGCCGACACCGCCGCCGCCCGCGCCGCCGAGCGTCTACCGGGTCAACGAGCTGGAGTACGGGATCTTCGGCGACGGCACCAAGCCGGAGGTCGACCTCTCCGACAGCAGCTGGATGTGGCAGCGCAGCGGACTCTCCATCGGCGACACCCCGTACGCGCACGGGGTCAGCGTCCACGCGCCGTCGTCCCTGCTCATCAACCTCAACCGGCAGTGCACGAACTATGACGCGGTCGTCGGCGTCGACGACCTGAGCGCCCCGCTCGGCGTCGGCGGCGTCCGCTTCTCCGTGTACGGGGACGACGAGCGGCTCTGGCGCTCCGCCGTGGTCCGGCCCGGCGACCCGCCCCTCCCCGTGCACGTCGACATCTCCGGCCGCAGCACGATCCGGCTCGTGGTCGAGGAACACACGCCGTTCGGGCGGGCCGCGGTCGCCGACTGGGCGGAGTCCCGGATCAGCTGCTCCTGAGGGAGTGCCCGCCGGGGGCCGGGGCCGGGTCCGTCGTGGTGACGGCGCCGGGGTCCGGCCCGGCAGCCCCGGGCTCCGGACTCGCCGTCGCTGTCGGCTTCGGTGTCGCTGGCGCCGTCTCCGTCGCCGTGGGTACGGTCGCCTCCGCCAGGGCCAGTACATCGTCGATCCCGAGTCCCCTCCCCGCCGCCTGCTCGGCTGCCACGCCCGGTGCGCCGAGTTCCGCGAGTGCCCGGGACGCCACCTCCTCGGCGTCCCGGATGCCCGGCACCGAGCGCGGCACCCGGCCCGGCCAGTCTTCGACGGCCGCCATGATCCGTACCGCCGGGGCCGGTTCGCCCGCCTCCGACAGGACGACCGCGAGGCCCTCCGCCAGGCTCGTGGTGATGAAGTCCGCGCACTGCGCGTCCCGCGCGGTGCGCAGCGCGGACGCGGCCGTCGCGACGGCCTCGGCGCCCCGGCCCTCCTGAGACTCCACGCGCGCGATCAGCCCGACCGTCACCGCCGCGAAGTGCGGCGGGGGCGCGCCGGTGGCGACCGTGGTGCCCGCCTTCTCCAACTGGGCGCGGGCCTCGGCCGTCTCACCCCGGTACAGGGCGAGGCAGGCGCGCAGGAAGCAGACGTACACGCTGCTGTCGCGTACGTGGTAGCGCTCCGCCTCCCATGCGGCCTCGTCGATCCCCTTCTCGGCGGCCTCCATGTCGCCCGCGCGGAAGGAGAGTTCGGCCAGGCGGGCGACGAGGAACGGGGACTCCGCGTGCGCGCCGACCTCGCGGGCCAGGGCGAGGGCCTCCTCGTACGCCGCTCCGGCCTCCTCCCGTCGGCCGCGCATCATATGGGCCTCGGCCGCCGCGCTCGCGATCTGCGCGCCCATCCAGCGGTCGCCCACGCGCCGGGCGAGGACGCGGAGTTCGGCCAGGTCCTCGTCGATGCCGGGCAGGCCGCCGGGCATGTCGACGACCATGTGCGTACGGAACATCAGGCTGACGCCGATCTCCCAGTCGCCGCCGTACCGCCGGCAGTTCGCGACGGCGACGTCGAGGAGTGCCCGGACCACGGCCGGCTCCTCGGTGAGGTACGAGGTGAACGGCCACAGCAGGCCGGGGAAGCCGGCGGCCTCGGGGCCCGGGTCCGTGCCGAACGCCTCCCGTACGCGCCGCACGAGCGCGATCGTCTCCGGCTGCTGGAAGTCGGTCATCGTGTGGCTCTCGACGGAGAGGAAGAACTGCAGCATGCGCAGGCGCATCCGCGGCCAGTAGCGGGGGTCCCCGGAGTCCTCCGGGTCCTCGCCGAGCGCCACCGCGCGCTCGGCCCAGGCCAGGCCCTCGGGGCGGTAGTTGCGCAGCCACCAGAACCAGCCCATGGCGAAGACCAGCCGGTGGGCGCCGGGCTCGTCGGGGTCCGTGACGAGGGTGCGGTGCAGGGCGGCGCGGATGTTGTCGAGGTCGCGCTCGATCCGGTCGATCCACGGCAGCTGGTCCGCGGAACGGAGCCGCGGCTCCGCGGCCTCCGCGAGGGCCGTGAAGTGGGCGGTGTGGACGGCTTCGGCGGAGGCCAGCGTCGCCGGGGTCTCGGCGGCGCGCTCGACCGCGTACTCGTGGATCGTCTCAAGGAGCCGGAAGCGCATCTCCCCGTCCTCGGTGGGGGTGGCGACCACGAGGGACTTGTCGACGAGGGCGCCGAGGGATTCGGCGGCGCGCGGGGAGAGCGCCTCGGCCGCGGCGAGGTCCCAGCCTCCGGCGAAGACCGAGACCTGGCGGAGCAGGGTGCGCTCGTCGGGGTCGAGCAGGTCCCAGGACCAGTCGACGACCGCGCGCAGGGTCTGCTGGCGGGGCAGGACCGTACGGGAGCCGGAGGTGAGGAGACGGAAGCGGTCGTCGAGGCGGTCGGCGATCTGGCGCGGGGTGAGCAGGCGCAGCCGGGCAGCGGCCAGTTCGATCGCCAGCGGCAGGCCGTCGAGGCGGCGGCAGATCTCGTCGACGGCCTCCCCGCCGTCCCGGGCGAGGTCGAAGGAGGGGCGTACGGCGCGGGCGCGCTCGACGAACAGGCGGTGCGCGGGGTCGGGTGGCAGGGGTTCGACGGGGCGGACCGACTCGCCGGGGACGCCGAGGGGTTCGCGGCTGGTGGCGAGGACGCGGAGCTGCGGGCAGTGGGTGAGCAGGGTCTCGGCGAGGGCGGCGGCGGCGTCGATCACGTGCTCGCAGTTGTCGAGGACGAGGAGGAACGGGCGGCGGGCGAGGTGCTCGACGAGGTGGGCGGTGGGGTCGCCCTGGGGAGGTGCGCCGTCGCGGGTGATCAGGGTGACCTCGCGGAGGCGGAGCGCGGAGAGGACGGCGCCGGGGAGGGCGTCGGGGTCGTCGAGCGGGGCGAGCTCGGCGATCCAGGCGGCCGGGCCCTCGGCGCGCAGCGCGGCCTCCTCCGCGAGCCGCGTCTTGCCGGAGCCGCCGGGGCCGGTGAGCGTGACGAGCCGGGAGCCGGTCAGGTCCGCGCGGAGCGCGGCGAGCTCGGGCTCGCGGCCGACGAAGGAGGTGAGACGGGGGCGGATGTTGCCGGGCTCGGGGGTGGGGGGCGCGGGCGGGGGCGCGGAGGGGGCCGCCTCGGGCGCGCGGGGCGGCGCGGGCGGGACCGGGGCCGTGCCCGTGAGGAGTTCGTGGTGGAGGGCGATGAGTTCGGGGCCCGGGTCGGTGCCGAGGGCGTCCGCGAGGATACGGCGGGCCGACTCGTACGCGGTGAGGGCGTCGGCGTGGCGGCCCTCGGCCCGCAGGGCCCGGATGAGGTGGGCGCGGAAGGCCTCGTCGTACGGGTGCGTGGTGGTCAGCTCGGTCAGTTCCGGTACGAGTCCGTCGGTGACCCCCCGGCGGAGATCGGCCTCGACGCGCTGCCGGAGCGCCGCGAGCCGCTGCGCCTCGGGCCGGACGCCCGCCGGGTCGGGCAGGTCGGCGAGGGCGGGTCCCCGGAAGAGGCCGAGGGCCTCGCGGAGGAGGGCGGCAGCGGTGTCGGGGTCGCCGGAGTCGAGGCGGGCGGCGCCGTCCCGGGCCTTGCGCTGGAAGACGTACAGGTCGATGTCGTCGGGACCGGCGGCGAGCCGGTAGCCGGGGCCGGGGGTGGAGGCGACGGCCTCCCTGCCGAGGATCCGGCGGAGGCGGCCGGCCAGGGCCTGGAGGGCGGCGGGGGCGTCCTGCGGCAAATCATCCCCGTACACGTCGTCGGCCAGCTCACCGACGGAGACGGCCCGTCCGCCGCGCAGCGCCAGCGCGGCGAGCAGCGCACGCAGCCGGGCACCGCCGAGACGAATCGGGGAGCCGTCGGGACGAAGGGCCTCGGTGGTCCCGAGGATGAGATACCGCACCGGCCCATTGTGTCGGGCGGTCGGGGCGCGCGCCTCGGGGTTTTCCCCGGTGGATCCCTGGGATCCGCTGTCGGCATGGCGGCGTTCCCTTGCCGCCCGGCGGCCTCAGGCCGGCAAGGAGCGCGACGCCGGGATCAGGGGGCCCTGGACCGCGCGGTGGGATCGGGGTTCCGTCGTGTTGGTCCAGCAGGAGCCGCGGCGGGACAGGAGGCGGCGGAGCCAGAGTTCGGTGGAGACGAGGTCGGCCAGGCCGTCCAGGGGGACGGGGGCGCCGTCGGCCGCCGTACGGAGGGCCTCACGGACGACCCGGGCCTCGATCAGGCCCGCGTCGGCGAGGAGCGGCGCGTCGAAGAGGGAGATCAGGTGCGGGAGCGCCGCGCGCAGGCCCGCGCGCGTGGCGGCGGCCGGGACCGCCGGGTGGGGGGCGCCCCAGCCCGGGGGCAGGTCGTGGACGCCCGCTCCCGCGAGGACCGTGCGGAGCACGCCCGCGCGTGCGTCCGGCTGGACCCGGAGCGATTCGGGCAGGTCCCGGCAGGCCCGTACGACCTGGTTGTCGAGGAAGGGGGCGTGCAGGCGCTGGCCTCGGATCTCGGCGGCCTGTTCCAGGACCCGGTGGTCGGCCGCCGCTCGGGAGAGGGCGGCACGCGCGCGTGCCTCGCCCGGGCGCTGGACGGAGGCCGGCAGGGTCGCCGCCCGGTTCAGGCGAACCGATACCTCGGCCAGCGCCTCCCCGGTCAGCCAGCGCGCCGCGGGACCCGGCCTCGACCAGGCGAGCGCGGACAGCGACGCCTCCAGGGGGCCGAAGCCGTCCGGTGCCGTCCGGTTCGCCTCCAGGACCCGCCGGGCCGCGGCCTCCAGGCCCGTCCGGTACGGGGTACGGGCCAGCTTCCGGGCCGCCCGGTACACGGTCAGCGGCACCAGGAGCGAGCCCGCCGACGGCCCCGCGGCCTTCGCGAGGGCCGTCACGGGCCGGACCAGGGAGCGGCGCCTGCGGTCCATCAGGAGGTCCGCGAGACGGGCCGGGTGCGCGTCGAGGACCTGCTTGGCGCCCATACCGGTGAAGTGGTCGGCGCTGCCGCCTGCGAGCCGCCGCCGGTGCCGCTCGGCGGTGACGAGCGCGGGCCCCGGCTCGTCGGTGAGCGGCCCGTCCAGGGCGGCGTACGGAAGCGCCTCCTCGCCCCCCGCGACGACCACGTGGTGCAGCCGCGGGTCGGCCGCGAGTTCCCCGGCCCGCTTCAGTTCCTCCGTGCGGCCCGAACCCGCGCGCGTGGCCAGGTCGTTGAAGGTGACGGCGAGCAGCCGCTCCCCCGCGCCGGTACCGTGCCCGGTGATCGTGCCCGGCACTCCGGGGAGCCCGGCCGCGAGCAGGGCGAGCGTGCCGGAGGCGCTGCCGCCGGACAGGTCGGCGCCGATGCCGGGCGTCGGGCCCGCACCCCGGGCCGCGCGCCGGTCGGCGGGCCCCATGCCCGGGACCGGGCCGGGGTCGGCCGGTGGGGTCTCGGGGGCGTGCCGGGGTGCGGTGAGCCGGGCCCGTACGGCTTCCACCAGGGCGTCCCTGACGCCTTCGACGGCCTGACGGGGGTCCGTCTGGGCCGCCGCGACGGCGAGCGAGGCGACCTGTTCGTACCCGGTGATCTCGCGCGAGCCCTCCCGCAGGATCAGGGCGTGTCCGGGCGGGACCCGCCTGACCCCTTCGTACGGGGTGGAGTCGCGCAGCGCCTCGGGGGTCTCCGGGCAGGCGAGGAGCGCGGCGAGGTGGCCGATGTCGAGTTGGGCCTCGACGAGGTCGGCGAGCGGCAGGGCGGCGGTGGCGTACGCGGTGCCGCCGGCCCACGGGGTGTGGAACACCGGCCGGGCGCCCGCGAGATCACCGGTGACGGTGACCCGGCGGCCGGCCTTGACGACCGCGGTGTAGCTGCCGGGCCAGGCGGTGAGGTGCCGCAACGCGCCCCCGCGCGCGGTGAGCAGGCCGATCCGCAGTTCCTCGTCGCTGGCGGCGCAGCAGCCGAGGACGGCGAGGCGGGTGTGGTCGTCGACGGCCACCACGCGCACCTCGTCGGGCCGCCAGTCGCCGACCGCCCACAGCGGATCGGGGTCGCCCCACAGGAGTTGTGCGCCCACCGGCTGCACCGTGCGCCCCTCGGTGGCGGCGGCCCGGCCGGAGCCGGTGGCCTGGGCGGAGCCGTAGCGGTCGCCTGGGCCGTAACCGTTCCCGTAACCGTTCTCGGTCCCGTAGCCGTTCCCGGAGCCGTATCCGTTCCCGTAGGCGCCGCTCACCGCGCCCGCGCGTGCCCCGGCCGTCGTGGCGGTGTTCGCGGCGACACTGCTCCAGCCCACCAGCCATCGCATCGGCGCCTCCACGTCCGTTTCGGTGGGAGACATGCTGCCACGACAACGGCGCACGGGGCGGAGTCCGGGTGCACGCGCGTGAAAGGCGAATGCGCCCCTGGCATGGGCCAGTTGGCCACAGGCGTCATTCGGCCAAATATCGCCCCTGCCCCGGGGGCGTGGACGGCGTCCGGGCAGCCGCCCGCGCGCGTAGCGCCGCTCACCCGTCCTCGGCTGGCCGGGAGGCGCTCGCGCCCCCCGGAGCCGTCCGCCGCCCGCGGGGAATGGGGCGGCGGTGTCCCCCGGCCCACTGGTCCGGGACACCTTCCCGGCCGATCGGGCCGACCCACGCGATACTCATGGAAGCGCTCCCCCGGCCGCCCCGGCGAGAGCGCACGGCCGGGCGCACGGCCACACGGCCGGAGCACGGGCCGGGCGGCCGGGACCGATCGTCGGTCGTTCACACAACAATCTCGCCATACGGAACACCGCCCCTTAACGGTAGGGATGCGGCGAACTACGCTGTGCTTACGAATGCCGCACGCCTATGCCCGGCGTCGTGGCGGCCGTCTGGGGTTGTCGAGGGGTGGCGTCATGTCCAGGGAGCAACGCGGGCCGAACGAAAAGCTCGGCACGGTTCTCGCCCTCGCGGGAATCAGCAACGCCGGGCTGGCCCGGCGCGTCAACGACCTCGGTGCGCAGCGGGGTCTGACGCTTCGTTACGACAAGACCTCGGTCGCCCGGTGGGTGGCCAAGGGCATGGTGCCGCAGGGCGCCGCACCGCATCTGATCGCCGCCGCGATCGGCCAGAAGCTCGGCCGGCCCGTGCCGCTGCACGAGATCGGTCTCGCGGACGCCGACCCGGCGCCCGAGGTGGGTCTCGCCTTCCCGCGTGACGTGGGCGAGGCGGTCCGCTCGGCGACCGATCTGTACCGGCTGGATCTCGCCGGCCGACGGGCCGGAGGCGGTGGCATCTGGCAGTCGCTCGCCGGGTCGTTCGCGGTGAGCGCCTACGCGACGCCCGCGTCCCGCTGGCTGATAACCCCCGCCGACCCCTCGGTCGAGCGCGAGGCCCCGCAGCCCGCGGGCGCCCCCGGCAGGGCCGCGGGCCCCACGGGCGCGGGGGCGGCGGCTGCCGCCGCGGAGCACGCGCGCGTGGGGCACAGCGATGTCGCCAAGCTCCGCGAGGCGGCCGAGGACGCGCGCCGCTGGGACTCCAAGTACGGCGGCGGGGACTGGCGTTCGTCGATGGTCCCCGAGTGCTTACGTGTGGACGCGGCCCCGCTGCTCCTCGGCTCGTACTCGGACGAGGTCGGCAGGGCCCTGTTCGGCGCGACCGCCGAGCTGACCCGGCTCGCCGGGTGGATGGCCTTCGACACCGGGCAGCAGGAGGCCGCCCAGCGCTACTACATCCAGGCGCTGCGGCTCGCCCGCGCCGCCGCCGACGTGCCCCTCGGCGGCTACGTCCTGGCGTCCATGTCCCTCCAGGCCACCTACCGGGGCTTCGCCGACGAGGGCGTCGACCTCGCCCAGGCGGCGCTGGAGCGGAACCGGGGGCTCGCCACCGCCCGCACCATGTCCTTCTTCCGGCTCGTCGAGGCACGCGCGCACGCGAAGGCCGGCGACGGGCCGGCCGCGGCGGCGGCGCTCAAGTCCGCCGAGGGCTGGCTGGAGCGTTCCCGGGTCGGCGACGGCGACCCGACCTGGCTGGGCTTCTACTCGTACGACCGGTTCTGCGCCGACGCCGCCGAGTGCTACCGCGATCTCAAGGCGCCCCGCGAGGTGCGCCGCTTCACCGAGCAGGCGCTCTCGCAGCCGACCGAGGAGTTCGTCCGCTCGCACGGGCTGCGGCTCGTGGTCTCCGCCGTCGCGGAGCTGGAGTCGGGCAACCTGGACGCGGCCTGCGCGGCCGGCACGCGTGCGGTGGAGGTGGCCGGGCGGATCTCGTCGGCGCGGACGACGGAGTACGTACGGGACCTGCTGCACCGGCTCGAACCGTACGGGGACGAGCCACGCGTGGTGGAGCTGCGGGAGCGGGCCAGACCGCTGCTCGTCGCCCCGGCGTGACACGCGTCCCACGGCGGGGGCGTTTAACGGCGTTGTCAGTGGGCCAGTGCACTATCAGGGGTGGGAGGTGGCTCTGGTGTTTGACTGTGACGTGCTGGTGATCGGCGGCGGGATCGTCGGTCTGTCGACGGCGTACGCGCTGACGCGCGCCGCTCCCGGCACCCGGGTCACGGTCCTGGAGAAGGAACACGCCCTCGCGCGCCACCAGACCGGGCGCAACAGCGGGGTGATCCACAGCGGGATCTACTACCGGCCGGGCTCGCTGAAGGCCCGGTTCGCCGTCGAGGGCGCGGCCGAAATGGTCAAGTTCTGCGCGGAGTGGGGTATCCCGTACGAGGTGACGGGAAAGCTCGTCGTCGCCACCGCGCGCGAGGAGCTGCCCCGGCTGCACGCGCTCGTGCAGCGCGGCAGGGAGAACGGCATCCCGGTGCGCGAGCTGGGCCCGGCGCAGATCAGCGAGTACGAGCCCCGGGTGCGCGGACTGGCCGCGATCCACGTCGGCACGACCGGCATCTGCGACTACGGGGCGGTGTCCGCCCGGCTCGCCGAGTCCTCCGGCGCCCGCATCCTGTACGGCGCGGAGGTGGTCCAGGTCGACCGGCGGCCGTGGGGCGTCGCCGTGCGCACGGCCGACGGCCGAGTGGTGCGCGCCCGGGTCCTGGTGAACTGCGCGGGGCTGCACTGCGACCGGATCGCCCGGCTCGCGGGCGACGACCCGGGCATGCGGATCGTCCCCTTCCGGGGGGAGTACTACGAGCTGGCCGACCCCTCCCTCGTACGGGGTCTGGTCTATCCGGTCCCGGACCCGGCGTTCCCCTTCCTCGGGGTGCACCTGACCCGGGGCATCGACGGCGGCGTCCACATCGGGCCGAACGCCGTCCCGGCGCTCGCCCGCGAGGGGTACGGCTGGTCGGTCGTCCGCCCGCGCGAGCTGGCCGGCACCCTGGCCTGGCCCGGCTCCTGGGCCATCGCCCGCGCGCACTGGCGGTACGGGGCGGGGGAACTGCGCCGGTCGGTGTCGAAGCGCGCCTTCACCGAGGCCGTACGGCGGCTCCTGCCGGTGGTGGAGGAGTCGGACCTGCGCCGCGCGGCACCGGGCGTACGGGCGCAGGCGGTGCTGCGGGACGGGACGCTCGTCGACGACTTCCTGATCCGCGAGGCGGCCCGCACGGTCCACGTGCTGAACGCGCCTTCGCCCGCGGCGACGGCGTCCCTGCCGATCGGCAGAGAGGTGGCGGGCCGGGCGCTGGCGCTGCTGTAGCCGCCTCCGCCGCCCCTCGGGCAGCCGTCTCCTCGGACGCGCACATGGCCGTGGGCGGTCGTAGAATCAGGGCATTGTGTCTGAGCAGCCAGAGAACACCCCGCAGCCCTCCGCCGCGCCCGCCGAAGCCGTACAGCCCGTCGCGCGGCGGGGCAGTCGGATGTTCGCCCCCGGCGAGGGCCCCCTGCCCGATCCCGCCGGGGCGCACCACGAGCGCCGCATCCGGAGCTTCCAGCCGCGCCGCAGCCGTGTCACCTACGGGCAGGCCGAGGCGATGCTCAAGCGGTGGCCCGACTGGGGCCTCGACATCGACGGCAAGCGGATCCTCGACCTCGGCGAGATGTTCGACGGTCTCCCGGTCGTCCTGGAGATCGGCTTCGGCATGGGCGAGGCGACCGCGCAGATGGCCGCCGCCGACCCCGGCACCGGCATCCTCGCCGTCGACGTCCACACCCCCGGCCAGGGCAATCTGCTCGGCCTCGCCGACCGCAACGGCCTGACGAACGTCCGGGTCGCCAACGGCGACGCGATCATCCTGCTCCGCGAGATGCTCGACAAGGACTCCCTCGACGGCTGCCGGGTCTACTTCCCGGACCCGTGGCCCAAGGCCCGCCACCACAAGCGGCGGCTGATCCAGCCCGAGTTCCTCGGCCTCCTCGCGACCCGGCTGAAGCCCGGCGGCGTGCTGCACTGCGCCACGGACTGGGAGGAGTACGCGGAGCGGATGCTGGAGGTGCTCTCCGCGCACCCGGACTTCGAGAACACCCAGGAAGACGGCGGTTACGCGCCCCGGCCCGACTTCCGTCCGGTCACCCGCTTCGAGGGACAGGGCCTGGACAAGGGCCATGTCGTGCACGACCTGCTCTTCCGGAGGAAGTGACCGGGGCGACGGGGCGGGGGCCCGGTCACGAACATGACCGGGTCCCGTAACTGCCTCGCCCGCTGTCGGTGCGGGTCGTTAGGGTCGCTCACGTGTCGAACCCCGCCCCCGGCGAAACCGCAGCCGGCCCCGAGGCCGCTCCCGTCCCCCACCGGGACACCGAGGAGCCGTCCTTCCCTGCCGTCGCCGACCGGTCCCAGTGGCGCTACCGGCCCCGCAGGGACTTCTGGCGCAGCCGGGTCCTCCGGGCCGTCACCCTCGTCGCCGTGCTCGCGATCTGCGCCCTGGTCATCCTGGCGCTGGTCCGCGAGCAGACCGGCACCGAGGGCTTCCTCGTCGGCCTGGGCCTCGCCGTGTTCCCCGTACCGCTGCTGATGGCCGCGTTCCGCTGGCTCGACCGGGTCGAGCCGGGGCCCTGGAAGAACCTGCTCTTCGCGTTCGCGTGGGGAGCCTTCGCCGCCGCGCTCGTCGCGATCCTGGCGAACTCCTTCGCCGTCCGCTGGATCGCGACGGCCACCGCCGACCCCGCTTCGGCGGACACCCTGGGCGCCACGGTGGTCGCGCCCGTGGTGGAGGAGAGTGCCAAGGCGGCGGCGGTCCTGCTGCTCTTCCTCTTCCGGCGGCGGCACTTCGGCGGCCTCGTCGACGGGGTCGTGATCGCCGGATTCACCGCGACCGGCTTCGCGTTCACCGAGAACATCCTGTACCTCGGCAACGCCTTCGGCGAGGACCAGGAGTTCGGCGCCTCCGGCCTCGGCTCGGTGACCGCCGCGACCTTCTTCGTACGGGTCGTGATGTCGCCGTTCGCGCACCCGCTCTTCACCGTGCTCACCGGCATCGGCTTCGGTCTCGCCGCTCTCGCACCGCGCGGCAAGCGGCTCCGCAAGGTGCTGCTGCCCATCGCCGGGCTGCTGCTCGCGATGGGGCTGCACGCCGCGTGGAACGGCTCGGCCACGTTCGGCGGCCCGCTGGCCTTCTACGCGGTGTACGGGGCGCTCATGGTCCCGGCCTTCGGCCTGCTGACCTGGCTCGCGGTGTGGAGCCGGCAGTGGGAGCTGCGCACGATATCCGGGGAGCTCCCGGCGTACGCGGCGGCCGGCTGGATCTCCCCCGCCGAGCCGCTCGCGCTCTCCTCGATGCGCGCCCGCCGGCTGGCCCGGGCCTTCGCCGCGCGCACGTACGGGCCGCCGGCCTCGCGGGCGGTCGGCGAGTACGAGTCCTTCGCGACGACCCTGGCGTTCCTGCGGAACCGGGCCCGGCGCGGCACGGCGGGCCCCGACTTCCCGGCCCGTGAGCAGGAGCTGCTGCACCATCTGTGGCAGCGCAGGGAGGTCGCGTCCCCCGCGCTCACGTACGCGGCGCGGGCGACGGGCCGGGCGTGGGCGCCGCCGCAGTACCTGGACTACGGCGGCTACAACCCGTACCGCAGCTAGCCGGACGAGCGCCCCCGGGCTGAGACCTCCGTCAGGCCGACGCCTCGGTCAGGAGGGTCAGCTCGGCCTCCGTGAGGGTGAGGCCGGCGGCGGCGACGAGCGCCGGGACCTGCTCGACCGTACGCGCCGAGGCGATCGGCGCGGCGACCGTCGGGCGGGCGGCGAGCCAGGCGAGGGCGACGGTGGCGAGTTCCGCGCCGTGCGCCTCGGCGACCGTGTCGAGCGCGGAGAGCACGGCCCGGCCCCGCTCGGTGTCCAGGTGCCCGCCGGCCCCGGCGGCGCGGACGCTGTCGACGGTGGTGCCGGGACGGTACTTGCCGGTGAGGAATCCGGCCGCGAGACCGTAGTACGGGACGGCGGAGAGCCCGGCCCGCTCGACGGTCTCCAGGAGCGGGCCCTCGTAGGTGTCGCGGGAGACCAGGTTGTAGTGCGGCTGGAGGGCCACGTAACGGGCCAGGCCCTCGGACTCGGCGAAGTCGAGGGAGGCGCGCAGCCGCTCCGGGGAGATGTTGGACGCGGCGACGGCGCGCACCTTGCCGTCCTTCACCAGCTGGTCGAGCGCGGTGACGATCTCCTCCACGGGCACCGACTCGTCGTCGAAGTGCGTGTAGTAGAGGTCGATGTGGTCGGTGCCGAGGCGGCGCAGCGACTCCTCCGCGCCGGCCTTGATGGTGGTGGCGGAGAGCCCCTTGAAGTGGGGGTGGGCGCCGACCTTGGTGGCGACGACGATGTCCTCGCGGTTGCCGCGGGAGGCGAGCCAGCGGCCGATGACGGTCTCGGACTCGCCGCCCTCGTTGCCCTCGGCCCAGGCGGAGTAGACGTCGGCCGAGTCGACGAAGTTGCCGCCCGCGGCGGCGTAGGCGTCGAGGACGGCGAAGGACTGCGCCTCGTCGGCGGTCCAGCCGAAGACGTTGCCGCCCAGGGCGAGGGGGAAGACGTGCAGGTCGGAGCTGCCCAGCGGGCGGAGAGCGGTCATGATCGGTCAACCTTCCGCGCCGCCGGGCGTATTCCGTAGGGGCTCCGGGGCGCCTTCCGTAGGGGATGCGCCCGGGCCCCTACGAGGTCCCCGGCCTCAGAGGGTGAGGCCCTTGGAGCGGAGCCAGTCCGCCGGGTCGATGCCGTCGCCGCCGGGCGTGTGCACCTCCATGTGGAGGTGGGCGCCGGTGACGTTGCCGGTGGCGCCGACGCGGCCGATGGTCTCGCCGGTGCCCACGGTCTGGCCCGCGCCGACCGTCATGGACGAGAGGTGGCAGTACCAGACCTCGGTGCCGTCCGACAGCTCCAGGACGATCCGGTAGCCGTACGAGCCGGACCAGCCGGCGGACTTCACGGTCGCGCCGTGCACCGCCTTGAGCGGGGTGCCAGTGGGAGCGGCGAAGTCGAGGCCGGTGTGGTGGCCGGAGGACCACATCGAGCCGGACTGCATGTACGTGGCGGTGAGGGTGTAGGAGGAGACGGGCAGCGAGTAGCTCGCGGCCAGCGCGGCGAGCCGCTCGGCCTCCGCCTTCGCCCTGGCCGCCGCCTCCGCCTTGGCCTTCGCTTCCGCCTCGGCCTTCGCCTTGGCCTCGGCCGCCGCCTTCTCCGCCGCGTCGGCCTTGACCGCCGCCTCGGCCGCGGCCTTCTCGGCCGCCGCCTTCTCCGCGGCGGCCATGTCGGCGGCGTCGGCGGAGGCCTGCTGCTGCTCGGCCTGCTGGAGGATGCGGGCGCGCAGGGCCTCACCCGCGTTGCCGGTGCCGGCCGCGGTCCTGTCGAGCTGCTCGGCCCCCGCACCCTGCTGGGTGTCGGCGCCCTGCCGCTCGTCGAGGGTGGTGTACGCGGCGGCGGTCAGCGGGTTCGGGTTGGCCCGGGCCGCGCTGACCGTCTCGGGGGTCTCGTCGGGGAGGAGGTCCCCGACACCCGGGAGGTCGTGGGCGTCCGGGAGGCCGAGGTCCGGGAGGTCGGGAAGGTCCGGGAGCGAGATCGCGACCGGGGGCTTCTCCTGCGCGGTGGCGAGACCGCCGGCGCCGACGGCGGCGATGACGCCGACGCCGAGGACGGTGGAGGAACGGGCGAAGTTGGAGCGCTGCTTGACGACCCGGTGCCGGCCGCCGGCGCGGAGGGATCCCTCGGTGGGGTTCCACTCGGTGTCCGGGGCGGCGGGACCCGCACCACCACCGAAGGCATCGAAGGGGGCTTCGGGTGCGGGAGTGTTGGACGCCACGAAGGCGCGCTCCTTTCCTTCCTTCTCGCCTACCGGGTTAGCTGACGGGTTCGGAGCAGGAAGGTCTCCTACGGGCACGCTCGCACAGGTGCGAATGGCCCGATTCACCCCAAGTAGTGGTTCCCCGGTTCCTCTTCAGGATTCGGCGCGTGCGCACGGTGCCGCCTCTTGCGACGGCTGAAACGACCGCGCTGCGTTATCGAACGTTAATAGACAGGGGCTCCCGATTCCAAGCCGTTCCTCTTGATCATTCATTGAAATGGTAGAGAATGGCCCGAGTTGACCCCGGTTCAGAAAGGGGCCGCGGAAGCCGCGCGATCTGACGTTATGTCAATTGTTATCGCAGCGACACCCCGTGACTACGAGCGGTGACCGGGCCTGCCCGGCGGCACCACCGGCATCGTCCGCCGCCGCCCCTGCTGCCCCTCCGACGGACGGCTCACCGCGAGCAGCGCCATGTCGTCCGTCGACCCGCCGCCCGTGTGCAGTCGTACGTCGTCCGCGAGCGCGTCGAGCAGTTCCTCGGGACCCGGGAAGATCCGGCCGGCGAGCCGTGACACCGGGTCGTAGAAGACGCCCGCCGCGTCCCGCGCCTCGGAGAGGCCGTCGGTGTAGAAGAGCAGCGTCGCGCCCGGCGGGAACGGCCGCGCCTCGGCCCGGTCCGGCCACCCCGCGAGATCGCCCATGCCCAGCGGCAGCGCGGGCTCGCCCGGCTCCAGCACGTCGAGCCGCCCGTCCCCGTACAGCAGCAGCGGGGGCGGATGGCCGCGGTTGACCACCCGTACGAAACCGTCGAAGGTGCCGCTGCCGTCACCGGGCGGGATCTCGGCGAGGACGGCGGTGGTGAACCCCTCGAAGGCGTCGAGCCCTTCCCTGCGGGTGCCCTCCCGGGTCAGCGCCCTCTCGAGGCGCTGCGCCACACCCTCCAGGTTCCGTTCCTGCTCGGCCGCCTCCCGGAAGGCCCCGATGACGACGGCGACGGCCTCGACCGCGTCCATGCCCTTGCCCCGGACGTCCCCGAGGACGAGCCGCACCCCGTAGGGGGTGTCCTGGACGGCGAACAGGTCGCCGCCGATGAACGCGTCCGCGTGCGCCGCCTCGTAACGCGCCGCGCACTGCAGTCCGCCGATCCGCTCGGCGGGCGTCGGCAGCACCGCCTTCTGCGCGGTCTCGGCGATGACCCGCGCCGAGGCGAGCCGTTCGCCGCTGCGGCGCACGACCCGGTTGATGAGGAGGGCGAGCGCGGAGACGGTGACGACGGTCAGGGTCTCGGTGAGGGCCGGCACATCGTCCGCGGTGCCGTTGGAGAGGTGCAGCCCGACGGAGGCGAGGACGGCGGCGATCCCGGTGAGCAGCGTCGTGAGCATCGAGAAGAAGGGCGCGGCGATCAGCGGGGCGGCGGCGAGCATCGGCGAGGCGGTGTACGGATCCGGCGTCGCCACGTCGAACACGACACCGCCCACGATGAGCAGCGGGGGCAGCGCGCGGATGAACCGCCGGGCACCGCCGTACTCGGGACGGCCCTCGCCGCCCCGCCGCCTGCCGCCCGCCGCTCCTAGGGGGTGCCGCACCTGTGGTCTCCTGCCCGGTCCGTACCCGGCCGCGGTCCGCACCGCGCCCTCCCAGGGTGGCCGCCGCCCCGGAGGGCGGCGACTTCCACGGGGCCGACTGGCGTACGGCGGGGGCGACCGGCGGGTGGACGGGCGGGGCGGACGCTCAGCCCCTCGATCCCGCCGTCCAGTCCGCCGGGGCGGGTTCCTCCGCCAGGCGCGCTCAGTCCGCCGGAGCGGCTTCCTCCGCCAGGCGCCCGCCCCGGGCGAGCAGCGCCATCGCCGCCGCGCACCCCAGTCCCACCGCGCACAGCGCGAGCCACGGCAGCGCCGACCACCCGGTCACGTCGAGCAGCGCGCCCGTGCCCAGGTTCCCGAGGGTGATCCCGATCCCGCACACCGTGTTGTAGAGCCCGTAGTGGGTGGCCACCCAGCGCCCCCGGGACAGGGCGACGACGGTGTCCATCTCGTAGGGGTAGAGCACCGCGTTCGCCACCGCCAGGACCGCCGCGCACAGCAGCAGCCCCACCAGCCCCCGGCCGAGCGCGGCCGGGAGCAGGAACGCGCCGCCCATCAGGGCGAGCCCGAGGACCAGACACCGCTCCCGGCTCAGCCGCCGCTTGCACCAGGCGGTGATCCGCAGCTGCCCGGCGAGCGCGACCAGCGCCGAGACGACGAAGAGCGCGGTCGTGGGGCCCGTCCCGCCGGCCGCGAGCGGCAGCGCCAGATAGACCTGGAAGGACAGCACGTACGAGCCGGTCATCGCGAGCGAGAACAGCCAGAAGGTGCGGTGGGCGAGGACCGTGCGGAACTGCCCCCGCACCTCCCCGGCCCGCGCCGCCTTCCCCGCCCTCACGGGCATGTACCGGAGTTGTACGAGGGTCAGCCCGGCGAAGAGGACCGCCGCCACCACGCACGTCAGCCGGAACGACACCCCTGTCAGGGCCACCCCGACGAGCGGCCCGAGGAGGATGCCCGCCTGGTAGTAGACGTTGAACAGCGCGAAGGCCTCCACCCGGCGCTCCTCCCCCGCCTCCGCCGCGAGGCAGGCCCGTACGGCGGGGTTGAACAGCGCCCCGGCGAGACCGGTCGCCAGCGAGGCGGCGATCAGCATCGGCAGCGACTGCGCGAAGGCGAGCGCCCCGAAGCCGACCGTCCGCAGCGCGCAGCCCGCCACGATGAGCGGCTTGAAGCCGAGCCGGTCGGCGAGCGCCCCGCCGACGAGGAACATGCCCTGCTGGGAGAGGTTGCGGGCGCCGAGCACGAGCCCGACCGCCCAGGCCGCCATGCCGAGCCCGTCCGCGAGGTGCGCGGCCAGATACGGCATCAGCATGTAGAAGCCGAGGTTGATGGTGAGCTGGTTGAGGAAGAGGAGCCGGACGGCCGGCTCGAAGGTACGGCTCTGCTTCCAGACGCCGCCCCTGGACTTCGCGGGTGCGGTCGCCGTCGTCACCGGACACGCTCCATGGCCTTGCGGGTCCAGCCGTCGACCGGCACGCCGGCCTCGTACCCCGCCGGGTCCTCCCGTACGGGCCCGTCGAGAAGACCGTGCGCCGCGCAGAACTCGTCGTTGAAGACGGTGTCGAAGTACCGCTGCGGCCCGTCAGGGAAGACGGCCGCGATCCGCGTCCCGCGCGGCCGGGTGCGGGCCAGCCAGCCGGCGACCAGCGCGACCGCGCCCACGCTCCAGCCGCCGGTCGCGAACTGACGCGAGGCCAGGCGGCGGGCCGCCCGTACCGCCTCGGCCGGCCCCACCCAGTGGACCTCGTCGAAGGCCCCGTGGTCCACGTTCCCCGGGTGGATCGAGGAGCCGAGGCCGCGCATCAGCCGCTCCCCGGCGGGCAGTCCGAAGACGGTGGAGCCGACGGAGTCCACACCGACCAGTTCGAGCGCGGGGCTGCTGGTGGCGCGCAGCGCCCGGGAGATCCCGGCCGAGTGGCCGCCGGTGCCGACCGCGCAGACGAGGACGTCGATCCGGTCGAGCTGCCCGGACAGCTCGGCGGCGAGCCCGGCGTAGGCGTCGGGGTTGTCGGGGTTCCCGTACTGGTTGGGCCACCAGGCCCCGTCGAGGCCCACCAGGAGTTCGGCGACCCGGTCCATCCGGGCCTGCTGCCAGCCGCCGTGCGGGCTGGGCTCCCGTACGACATGGACCTGGGCGCCGTGGGCGACGAGCATCCGCTCGACGATCGGTTCGAGACCGGGGTCGGTGACGACGTGCACCGGGTGGCCGTGCAGCACCCCGGCGAGGGCGAGACCGAGACCGAGGGTCCCTGAGGTGGACTCGACGATCGGGGCGCCGGGCCGCAGCTCGCCGCGCCGGCGGGCCTGCTCGACCATGTAAAGGGCGGCGCGGTCCTTGATGCCGCCGAAGTTGAAGCCTTCGAGCTTGGCCCAGTAGCCGTCGTCGGTCCGCAGGACGGGCGTGTTGCCGACGGTCTGCTCGGCGAGCGGCAGCAGGCCCCCGGGGAGGGTCCTGCCGGGCGGGGTCGTGCCGGGCAGCGTCGTGCCGGGCAGCAGGGTGTTCATCGCGGGGTACGTCCTTGGGGTGGCATGCGGAAGGGAACCTGGTCACGCGGTGCATGACCCGGCTCAGTTCCGGTCCACTCCGAGGGCGATCAGCAGCCGGCCCGGCTGCGGTCCGGGTCCCGCCCTGCCCCGGACGCAGCGCGCGCGGGGGTCGTCGCGGAGGTCGGCGGCGTACGGGAGGAGTACGGCCCCGCCGGCGTCCGGCGCGGCGAGGGGCGCGGCGGCGGCCTGTGCGGGGAGGTGGGCGTCGAAGGACCAGGCGTCCCCGGACTGCTCGCAGCCGTGCGGCAGGGCGGGGGCGGAGGCGAGGGCCGTCGCGCCCGAGGGCGGCAGCGCGTGCCCGTGCGAACCGTGGCAGACGCTCACGAGAAGGGCGAGGAGAGCGAGCAGGACGAGGACGGCGGGCGCCCGCCGTCGTACGTCCGTCACGCGTTCGTCACTCATGGTGCGCGTGACACTACGGTGGGGTACCGCGCGCCCGCAAAGAGGCGGGCACGGTTTTGGCCACCGTTTACTTCTACAGGTTCCGCTCCGCGTAGATCTCCAGCGCGTCCCGGACGAGGACGGCGGTGCCCTCGCCGTGCTTGTCGTAGGTGGCGGTGAAGCGCGGGTCGTCGACGTACATGCAGCCGAGACCGATCACGTACTCCTTGCTCGGGTCCGTCGTGGCCGAGAGCCACGCGACCTGGCGTCGCGCGATGGCCTGCACCTCGTCGCCGCCGGCGGGCAGCCCGTCCCCGAGGGCCCGCCCGAAGTCGCGGGCGATGCCGGCCTGTTCGTCCATGAAGGCCCTCTTCTGGGCGGCGTCGAGCGAGCGCCACCAGCGGTCGCCCTTGGCGTACGCGTCGCGGCCCCAGCGTTCGGTGACCTCCTCCTCGTACGCCGTGTGGTCGAAGCCGTCGAACACTTCATCGGCCATGAGTTCTTCTCCGTTCTCGGTCTTGTGGAGAGTGGTCCGCACGGACGCGATCCGGCGCCCGAGGCGCTCCCGCTCCTGTTCGAGGAGGGCGAGATGGGTCCGCAGGGCCGCGGACGTGTCGCGCTGCCCTGCGAGGACCTCGGCGATGGCGGGCAGCGAGAGCCCCAGCTCGCGCAGCAGCAGGATGCGCTGCAGCCGCACGAGCGCCGCCTGGTCGTAGTACCGGTAACCGTTCGCGCCGATCCGGCTCGGCTCCAGCAGTCCGCGCTCCCCGTAGTGGCGGAGGGTGCGACTGGTGGTGCCGGCCTTCTTGGCGATCTCTTGGATCGACCACTCCATACCGAGAACGCTAAATCTTGACGTTGCGTAAAGGTCAAGCCCGGAACCGGCGGCCTTCTTCGCGCCGCCCGCGCCTCCGTCCACACACGACGAAGGCCCGGATCCAGTGACTGGATCCGGGCCTTCGTTGCTACTGAGTAGCGGGGACAGGATTTGAACCTGCGACCTCTGGGTTATGAGCCCAGCGAGCTACCGAGCTGCTCCACCCCGCGTCGGTAAACCTGACTCTACGGCATGACCGGGGCGATCACGAAATCGGTTCTCGTCAGCAGCCGCAGTCGTCGGATCCGACCGGCGCGGTGAGGGGGTCCGCGGCCTTCTCCGCGGGCCCTTCCCAGGTCTCGTACGCGAAGCCCTCGCGCACCCAGTACTCGAAACCGCCGAGCATCTCCTTCACCTGGAAGCCCAGCTCCGCGAGGGCCAGCGCGGAGCGGGTGGCGCCGTTGCAGCCGGGGCCCCAGCAGTACGTGACGACCGGCACGGACCGGTCGAGCAGCCGCTCGGCCTGCTCGGGGATGAGCGCGGTCGGCAGGTGGACCGCGCCGGGGACATGTCCCTGGTCCCAGGAGGCGGTCGAACGCGAGTCGATCACCACGAAGCCCGGGTCGGTGCCGTCGGCGGCGGAGGCGGCGAGCACGGAGGCCACGTCGGAGACGTCCGCGTGGAAGGCGAGACTCGCGGAGAAGTACGCGGCAGCGGCGGCGGGCGAGGCCGGCGGGGTGCGGAGTACGGGGTTGACCTGCGTCGCTGTCGTCGTCATGGTGATCAATCTACGGACGATGACCACCGCACTGAAGGAGATATCCACGGCTGCCGGGACCCCCGGCCGGGGAATCCCTGGCGTTCGACCCGAGACGCCGTGGATCTCACACACCGGGACGGGACGGGCCGCTGCCTTCCCTTTCGGCCATCCGAAGCGCGCGTGTCACATCGTGGGGGTTCGATCCGTCATGACGGCATGACGGCACGCGACGTACGCGAACGGGGAGACCGACGAGTGGAGCAGGACCGGAACGACCAGGCCGACGGCAGCGGGGCACGCGACCGCCGGGGCGGGAACGACGAGACCGGCCACGACCGGGGCCACGGCGGAGGCAGCGGCGGCCACAGCCACGGCGACGCGGACTTCCTGGCCCGCCGCTTCGAGGCCGACCGCCGCCACCTGAGGGCGGTCGCCTACCGGATGCTGGGCTCGCTCAGCGAGGCCGAGGACGCCGTCCAGGAGACCTGGTTCAAGCTCAGCCGCAGTGACGTCAGCGCGGTGGAGAACCTCAGCGGCTGGCTGACCACCGTCGTCGGCCGCGTCTGCCTCGACATGCTGCGCTCACGCGGCTCGCGCCGCGAGGACCCGCTGGAGTACTACGTCCCCGACCCGGTCGTCCGGGTCGCCGACACCACCGACCCGGAACACGCCGCCGAGGTCACCGAGTCCGTCGGCCTTGCGCTCCTCGTCGTCCTGGAGACCCTGTCCCCGGCCGAGCGGCTCGCGTTCGTCCTGCACGACATGTTCGCCGTGTCCTTCGACGAGATCGCACCGATCGTGGACCGCACCCCGGCGGCCACCCGCCAGCTCGCCAGCCGCGCGCGCCGCCGCGTCCAGGACGCCACCCCGGCCCCGGGGCCCGACGCCCGGCGGCAGCGGGAGATCGCCGACGCGTTCCTCGCCGCCGCGCACGGCGGCGACTTCGAGGGACTGCTCGCGGTCCTGGACCCGGACGTGGTGCTGCGCGCCGACGGCGGCCGGACCCTCGCGGCGGTGTCCAAGGTGGTCCGGGGCGCCGAGGCCGTCATCGCGCAGGCCCTCACGTACGCCAAGTTCCGTACGGGAGCACTGCCGATGGTCGTCAACGGCGCACCCGCGGTCCTGTCGGTCACGGACGGGCGGCCGGGCGCGCTCATGACGTTCACGATCGCCGGGGACCGGATCGTCGAGCTGCACATCCTGGCGGACCCGGAGCGGCTGGCAGCGCTGGACCTCACGGAGGAGGAACTGGCCCGCGCGACGTACTGACACCACGTGGCACGGCCTGACGCGAACGGGCAGCACCCCCCTGACGCCCGCTCACTTCCCCTTGGCGGCCGTCAGGGAGGCCCCGACGACCAGCGAGACGACGGCGCTCGCGATGCCGAGGACGGCGCCGGCGGCGACATCGCCCGGGTAGTGCACCCCGGTGTGGACCCGGGAGTAGCCCACGCCCATCGCGAGCACCTGGAGGGGCACGGCCGCCGGGGGCAGCACGACCCCCACGGCGGTGGCGAAGGCGACCGCCGAGGCGGTGTGCCCCGAGGGGAACGAGGCCGAGTCCGGCATCGGCACGTGCCGGCCCACCACCACCCGGGCCGCCTCCCGGTCCGGCCTCGGCCTGCGCACCAGCCGCTTGCCCAGCAGGTTGGCCGAGGCCGAGGCCACGGCGATGGCCCCGAGCCCGGTGAGCGCGGCCCGGCGCGGCCGGCCGGGGAAGAGGGCGAGCGAGGCGGCCACGGCGAACGAGATCTTGGAGTTGTTCGCGGCGGTGGACAGCCTGCGGAGCCCGGTGTCGAGCGTGGGCGTGGGCGTGGCGGCGACGGCGGCGTAGACGGCGCCGTCGATCGCGCGGAGATCCTTCAGAACGGCCCGGAGCGGGCTGGTCGTGGTCGTCCCGGTGGTCCCGGTCATGTGCCGCTCCTAGGTGCGGGGTGACGATGGTGGAGGGAGGGGAAGGCGAGCTGGACGACACGCAGCCAGTCCATGCGCGGCGGGGGGTCCAGGGCGCCGGGCCGGTGCCGGGGCACGAGCACCCGGAGGGCGAGGGGACGGAGGGTGCAGACGACGGGGGTGGGCAGGACGAGGGCCTCACCGTCGACGGCGACGGCGATGGAATCGCCGCCACCGTCGGAGTCAGGCCCTGGCGCCGACCCGGGCCCTGAGTCCGACCCCGGCCCCGGAGCCCTCCCCAGCACCTCGACCCGCGCGGCGGCAAGGACGCTCAGGCCGGCCGCCTGGGTGCCTCGTACGGCCATCTCGGCGGCGTCCGCGGCGCCGTCGACCCGGATGCCGATCACCCCCAGGGTGCCTCCGTCCAGGCGGGGCCGCCGCGCCGTGGCAGCGCCGAAGGGGTCGGGGGTGGCGTAGGGGTTGTTGCTGACGAGCAGGGCCTGCTGGGCGGACAGCCGGGTGCCGTCGGCGGTGGCGTCGAGGCGGTCGCCCTCGCCGCCCTGGAGCAGGTCGGGCAGGACGGTGAGCGCGGTGCCCGCCTTCGCGTCGCGGTACTCGGGAAGCTGGACGACCTCCGCGTACACGCCGAAGGAGACGGTGTTGACGAAGGGCCGACCGGAGACGGAGCCGAGGTCCACCCGGAGTTCCTCGCCGTCGACGAGGGCGTCCAGACAGGTCGCGGGATCGTCGCGGTCGAGGCCCAGGTCGAGGGCGAAGTGGTTACGGGTCCCGGCGGACACGACGAGGAAGGGCAGGTCGTGGTCGGCGGCCACGGCGGCGACGAGCGCCTGGGTGCCGTCGCCGCCGGCGACCCCGAGCAGGTCGGCACCGTCGGCGACGGCCTGCCGGGCGAGCGCGGTGACGTCGGTGTCGGCGGAGGGGTCGAGCAGGATGACCCGGGCGCCGAACCGCTCGGCGCGCTCGACGAGCCCGAAGCGGGCGACCTTCCCGCCGCCGGACTTGGGGTTCATGATGAGCACGGGTCGCCGGGGCCGGGGCCGCCGCACACCCCGGGCGAGGTCGGTCCGGGTGTTCTCCGCGCCTGGGGTCCGGGGGATCCGCAGCGCGGCACGGGCGCAGAGCAGGGCGCCGCCCCACAGCCCGAGGGCCACGAGGGCGGTGAGCCAGAGGCCGCCGACGATGTACAGACAGAGGACGGCGAGGGGCGCGCCGACGGCGACAAGTGCGCCGAGCACCCGCCGGGCCCCGCGGTGGGCGAGGAACCACCAGATCCCGACGGCCGAACAGGCGAGCCCCACGAGCCCGCTGAACAGAATGACGATCCCGCCCGCGCCGACTCCGGCGAGCAGGAAGACCACGGCGGCGCCGGCAGCGGCCAGCGCACACCGGGCGAACCGCCTGGCCTCCCCCACCGGATCGACGGATCCGCTCACCGCCACCGACTCCACCTCCACGTCCGGCGTCCACATCCCAGATTCTCCCAAGGTGCCCCACACCGCGCCCGAGAAGCCCCGGTTGCCAAAACCGTCACCCCGAACGAGACCGCACACCCCCCACCCACCACAACGCGGAAACGACCCGGCCGGTTGAACGGTCGGGGCGTCTCCTGAAGTCTGGTCAGGACCGGATGGGTGATGCCGACCGATGTCGCGCCGTCCGAGCCGACCTGGTCAGCAACGAGCCATGACTTGCACGTGCCCTGCCGGCGAGCTACCAACCACTCATGGACGTGACCACAGCCAGGGTGCCGCCTCCAAGGACAACTTCACATACTCGCGTGCGTCCGCTCCAGCGATCCCGGGTCGGCGGCCTGCCTCGCAGGCGTCATCCGCACCGGCCCGGAGTATCCGGCGTGCGACTGTCACCCCGGCACATTGATTGCCTCTTTCTGGCCATTCATCCCGTCATGCGCATGACGGGCATCGGCCGTGGACAGGAAACGCCGGACGCTGGGGCAACCGTGAAGCACCATCCGAGTGAAGCATGGGTTCTGACACGTGAATGTCACACACACCAATGAAGTTCGGACGGAGAGCTTCGTCGAGGACGGCTATCTGGTCCTTCCCGGATTCCTGCCGGACGACCTCGTCGACCGTCTCGTGCCGGAGGTCGACACCTGGGTGGAGAAAGGCTGGCGTCAAGCGTCCATCGAAGCCTGCCTGCGTTCCGGGGCCGAGCCTCCGCAGGTGGTCGAGCTGGACCTGGAGGCGCACGGTGAGCTCGCGGTGCACCCGCCGCTCATGGACCTGCTCGGCCACCCCGACCTGCTGGGGGAGTCCTTCGTCTTCCACCACCTGCACAGCGACCGGCAGCCGGCCGGGGGAGCCGGCAAGAGCTGGCATCACGATTACGAGCAAGGGCCTCGGCGAGACCGCCGCTTACCGATGATCCACGCCCTGCACTACATCGGCGGACTCACACCGGAGCTGGGCGGCTTGGCCGTCCTGCCGGGCTCGCACCGGGAAGTCACGGAGAAGAACGCCCGGAGCCACCTGGGCACGGCGGTCCTGCCAGGCGAGGCACTCATCGACGACTTACCGCCCGGGTCCACCGTCGTACTCCACTCGGCGCTCTTTCACACCCGCCGGGCCCCGTCGGCGCCGCAGTCGAGAACGGGGCCGCGCTACATGATCGACGGCTCGTACTGCCGTACGGGCACCCCGTGGCCGCCGGTCAAGCCCTACTGGCGCCAGGTGCTGGCAGTGGCACGCTCGCGCGGTCTGAGCTCAGGACGTCCGGACCTTTTCGCCGAACGGCACTTCGGTGAGTACGAAGCGGCGGGAAGGCGCATCGGGTGAGGATTCTGGGAGCGGTCCGATTCGAGACGGTCATCGGCACATTCGCCCAGGAGCACCCCTACGACGCGTCCGACCAGGCCAACACCAACGACGAGGCCGAAGGGCACATCCGCAACGGGCAGCGGGAGCTGGACGGCCGCTGGCATCACGTGTTGCTGGAGGGGCCGGAAGTGCGTGGTGTGGTGCTCCCCTGGCACCTGGGCGAGGACGGAGAGGTGGAGCTCGTCCCCAAGGCGGGGCTGACGGTGGCCTCGGCGACCGAGCGGCTGGCCAGGTTGGGCACCTCGTACGCGCGCTCCAATCCGTTGTGCGCGCTCAAACTCGCCCGGCAGAGCACGGCGCCCCGCCGCCCGCTGTTCCTGAGCACCCGGCCCGTTCCGGGACCCGACTACGAAGACCTGGCCGTCCGCGAGGGGTTGATCCATCTGGACGGACTGCACCGCATGCTCGCCTGGGACCAGGCCGGACGACTGGTGTCCGGCAACTGGTTCCCCGCCTACGTGGCCGGGCTATCCCCGGCCCACGTACGGCATGGCGCTGGGCATGACCAGGACGGACTGGATGTTCACCCCGAGCGGCAGAGCGGCCATGGTCCGCACCATGTCGACGACGTGCCGCACGTCCATGGTGGGTTCGACCTGCCGTGACCCGTCGGCCTGCAGGACGGCCGGCTGGGGGCGGTCCGCCGGGGTCACGTTGCCGATGTCGATCTGGCCGCAGGAGATGTCATAGCGGCGCCCGTCCAAGGAGAGGGATCGTGTCATCCCCGCAACCGCGTGCTTGGCCGCGGTGAACGCGAGGGAGTCCGGCCGAGGTGCCTGGGCGGAGGGCGCTCCGTTGTTGATGATCCGTCCACCGCGCGGGGTCTGGTCCTTCATGACGCGAAAGGCAGCGCGAGAGCACAGGAACGTCCCGGTGGCGATGGAGTCCATCACGCGGCGCCAGTCCTCGACGCTCACATCCTCCGTCGGGGTGTAGGGCATGACGTCGGCGGCGTTGTTGAACAGCACGTCCACCCGGCCGAACCGTTCCACTACGGCCCCGAACAGGTCATCCACCGCGGTGGCATCGGTGATGTCGGCGGGGAAGGGGACGGCACGCCCGCAACCGACCGCGGGCGCGAGCGACGCCGTCTCCTCCAGTGAATCCTTGCGCCGGCCCACCAGGACCACCGTCCAGCCGTCCGCCAGCAGGCCGAGCGCACATGCCCTCCCGATGCCGCTGCCCGCACCGGTGACGACCGCCGTCTTCCCCGTCATGTCCCACCCGTCCTCTCCTCGATCAGTCCCCGCGAATGAAGGGCTCTCCGAACGTGCCCAAGCGATCCGCACCCAAACAGGAGGCACATATGACCGGTCCTATCAGGCCGTTGGGCAATACCGAAGGAAGTCGCGCCTGGTTCGACCGGGCCCAGGCATCCCTGGCCGGCGGCATCAGCTCCTCGTCCAGACTGACCTCCACCGGTCCACATCCCTATCCGCTCTACATCGCCAGTGGCTCCGGCACGCGCATCCGGGACATCGACGGCAACGAATACCTCGACTACCTCATCTCCTACGGCAGCGCGATCCTGGGCCATGCCGCTCCGGAGCTCACCGAGGCACTCACCGCCGTCGTGGGCACCGGCACGATGTTCGGCACCTGCAACACCACTGAAGTGGAACTCGCCGAGCTGATATGCGAGATGGTGCCCTGCGCGGAACTCGTCCGGTTCGCCAATTCGGGAAGCGAGGCGGTGCAAGGTGCCGTGCGAGCCGCCCGCGGATACACCGGACTCTCGAAGATCCTCAAATTCGAGGGGCACTACCACGGATGGTCCGACACCCTGGCCATCTCCAACCGCCCCCGTATCTCAGAGGCCGGCCCCTACGCCACGCCGCACCCCGTGCCCCACTCCCCGGGCATCCCTGCCGGGATCACCGACGACGTGGTCGTCTGCCCGTGGAACGACCCGGCGGCACTCCGTACCTGCCTGGACGCGCACCAGGGGGAATTCGCGGCGGTCATCTGCGAGCCGATCGTCGCCAACAACGCTTGCACCATGCCCGCCCCGGGCTATCTCGATCTGCTGCGGGAGGAGTGCACGGCACGCGGGATCGTGCTCATCTTCGACGAGGTCTGCACCGGATTCCGCACCGGCCCCGGAGGAGCCCAGGCGATGTTCGACGTCGAGCCCGACCTCGCCGTCTTCTCCAAGGCGCTGGGCGGCGGCCTGCCGATCGCCGCGTTCGCCGGTCAGCGCCACGTGATGGAACCTCTCGCGCGAGGTGACGTCAAGCATGGCGGCACCTACAACGCCTCGCCCCTGTGCGCGACGGCCGCGCTGGTCACCCTGCGTCGCCTCAACCAGCCGGAGGTCACCAAGCACATCGAGGACAGCGGCCAACGGCTCATGGAGACGATCCGCCGTGCCGCCCACGACCGCCGCGTCCCCTGCGCGGTCCAGGGCGTCGGCGCCATGTTCCAGACCGTCTTCACCCCGGACGGCACTCCCACGCACCAGTACCGCGAGCTGCTCCGCACCGACCAGGCCCGCTACCACGCCTTTCGCCACGAGCTCCTCACCCGCGGCGTCCACGCCAACGCCTTCGCCCTGGCCTGCTGGTTCATCCCCTCTGCGGTCACCGACGACGACCTGGACGCCACGTGCGAGGCCGTGGAGGAAGCCTTCAAGGCCCTGTGACGGGTACGGCTCCCCCGCCTCCGGCATCCGACCGGTCCCATTCCGGCGGGGAACACCCATTCCCTCCCCGCTTCCGCTCACGCATCGCTCACGCACGCGCTCCCGAACGACGGAGCGCCCCGACCAGTAGAAACCGGTCGGGGCGCTCCGCAGCAGGTCAGGGGGTTTCCCCTCCGCCTGCCACACGTAGGCCGTGTGGGACTCGAACCCACAACCAATGGATTAAAAGTCCACTGCTCTGCCAATTGAGCTAACGGCCCGTGGACAAGCACACCCGTGCAGCATAGCCCGAGAGCTCCCCGGAACCGATCGGGTATCCGACACGGGTCGCCGACTCCGACGGGCGCTCCCGCTCGGGCCCGGGTACGAAGCAGGGCCCGTGCGTCACCGGAGTGGCGTGCGGGCCCTGGTTCGTCAGGTCAGTTGTGCTCAGCCGTTGCGCTTCCAGCGCGGCTTGTCGTCACGGCGGCCGAAGGAGCCTCCGGTCGAACCGGTCGAACCGGTCGAGCCGGTGCCGCGGTGGTCGTCACGGCGGCCGTACGGGCGGTCGCCGCCACCGGTGCGGAAGCCGCCGGCGGGGCGGTCGTCGCGACGGTCGCGGTTGAACGGACGGTCGCTGCCACGGTGGCCGCCGGCGGGGCGGTCGTCACGACGCTCGAAGGAGCGGCCGCCACGGTCGCCACCACGGTCGTCGCGGTTGAAGCCACCCGAGGGGCGGTCGTCACGACGGAAACCGCCGGACGGACGGTCGTTGTCACGACGCTCGAAAGAACGGCCACCACGGTCATCGCGGTTGAAACCGCCCGAGGGGCGGTCGTCACGACGGAAACCGCCGGACGGACGGTCGTTGTCACGACGCTCGAAAGAACGGCCACCACGGTCATCGCGGTTGAAGCCACCCGAGGGGCGGTCGTCACGACGGAAACCGCCGGACGGACGGTCGTTGTCACGACGCTCGAAAGAACGGCCACCACGGTCATCGCGGTTGAAACCGCCCGAGGGGCGGTCGTCACGACGGAAACCGCCGGACGGACGGTCGTTGTCACGACGGAAGCCGCCGCGGTCACCACCGCGGTCGCCACCACGGAAGCCACCGCGGTCACCGCGGTCGTCGCGGTTGAAGCCGCCACGGTCACGGCGCTCGTAGTTGCCGCGGTCGTCGCGGGCCGGGCGCTCCTCGCGGCGCTGCTCCTCGGCACGCGCGGCACGCTCGGCCTCGGCGGCGGCGGCCGCGATCTCCGCCTCGGCGGCCTCGGCCACCTCGGCCACGGCGACCTCGGGGTCCTCGCCGCGCTCACGGGCGGCACGGGCCACCAGGCGGTCGGCCTCCTCGCGGAGCTCGACGGCACGGCGCTGCAGGCGCTCCAGCTGCTTGGTCAGGTCGACGACCTCGCGCTCGGCCTGCTTGGCGGCGTTGTTCGCGGAGTCCGACTGGACCTCGGTCAGCGAACGCGCGCCGGTGATCTCGGCGACCTCGGGGTCGAAGGCGCCGGCGCTCTGGATGATGTGGCGCGAGGCGTCGACGCCCGCGTCCTCCATCAGCCGGAAGATCTGGCGGCGCTGGTGCGGCAGCGACAGCGAGACGACGACACCGGACTTGCCGGCGCGGGCCGTACGGCCGGAGCGGTGCAGGTAGTCCTTGTGGTCACCGGCCGGGTCCACGTTCAGGACCAGGTCGATGCCGTCGACGTGGATGCCTCGGGCGGCGACGTCGGTGGCGACCAGCGCGTTGACGTAGCCGTCCTTGAAGTCGGCGAGCACGCGGGTACGGGCGCCCTGCGTCATGCCGCCGTGCAGCGCGTCGGCCTTCACACCGGACTCGACGAGCTGCTCGGCGATGCGGTCGGCGCCCAGCTGGGTGCGGACGAAGATGATCGTGCGGCCCTTGCGGGCGGCGATGGCGGCCGTGACCGGCGCCTTGTCCTTCGGCTTCACGACGAGGACGTGGTGCGACATGGTCGAGACGTTGCCCTGGGCGCTGTCGACCTCGTGGCTGATCGGGTTGTTCAGGTAGCGCTTGACCAGCGTGCCGATCTCGTTCTCCATGGTGGCGGAGAAGAGCATGCGCTGACCGCCGGCCGGGACCTGGTCGAGCAGCTCGGTGACCTCGGGCAGGAAGCCCAGGTCGGACATCTGGTCGGCCTCGTCGAGGACCGCGACCTGGACGTTCTCCAGGGAGCAGGCGCCACGGTTGATGATGTCGCGCAGACGGCCCGGGGTGGCGACGAGGATGTCGACACCGCGCTCCAGCGCGTAGATCTGGTTGCCCATGGACGTACCGCCGCAGACGACCTTGATCTTCAGGCCGAGCACGTCGCCGTACGGCTGGAGGGCGTCCGCGACCTGCATCGCGAGCTCACGGGTCGGGGTGAGGATGACCGCGCGGGGCTTCTTCTTCTCGGTGTGGCCGCCGGCCAGCTGGGCCAGGGTCGGCAGACCGAAGGAGAGGGTCTTGCCGGAGCCGGTACGGCCGCGGCCGAGGATGTCCTTGCCGACCAGGGCGTCCGGGATGGTCGCCGCCTGGATCGGGAAGGGGGTGGTGACACCGTTCTGCGCGAGCTTGCGCACGACGCCCTCCGGCAGACCGAGGTCCGCGAAGGTGATGGTGGGCTCGGCGGGCTCCTCGTCGGAGTCCTCCGTGTCGATGCCGGCCTCGGCGTCGATGTCGGTGTCGGCGTCGATGTCGGTGTCGGTGTCGGTGAGGTCGTCGGCCTCGGCCTCGATGACGGCCGTCGCGGCCTCGACGATCTCGGTGGCCTCTACGGCCTCGACGATCTCGTCGTTCTCGGGCATGACGGCGTGGTCAGAACTGAAAATGGACATGCGAAATGCGAAACCTTCCGGAGTCTCGGCACGCGCCCGTCAACTCCGTGATTTCGCAAACGACCGCCTCAATGCGGTCAGCCACGGCTAGGGAGAGTACGCGCCACACGGCGCTCTTCTGTGTCGGCGCCGGGCAATGGGATCAAACGATCTACCACCATACGCACTCTCCCTCACCCATGGCAAATCGGACTGCGTCACACCGGTCCGACCTGCGGGGAAGCCGCCGGCTCCGGGGGCGCGCCCGGCCCGTCCGCGGCCCGCAGCGCACCCATCTGGGTGTCGGTCCCGGACGGCGGCGGATCACTCGGGTTGGAGGTCGGTTCCGGCGTCGGCTCGGGGGTCGGCACGGTGGGCTCCGGCGTCGGCGCCGTGGTCGGCTCCGGCGGCTCCGGCGACGGCGTGACCCCGCCGCCCCCGGGGCCGCCGGAACCGCCGCCGTTCCCGCCGCTGCCGCCCCCGTTCCCGGCGGAGCCACCCCCGGCGCCGCCCGGATTCTCGTGACCGCCGCCCGACGGCTGCGGCTTCGGCGCACCGCCGGGGCCCTCCACCGGCACCACCTCGCCCACGACGGGCTTCGCGGTGCCCGAGGGCGAGCCGCTGGGCACCGGGGACCCCGTACCGGCGCCGGTGACGTCGGGGCCGCCCTGACCCCTCCGGCCGTTCTCCGACGCGCCGTCGCCGCCCCGGTCGCCCTCGCCCCCGGACTCGGACGTCACGCCCCGCTTCCCGTCGGAAGCACCGGGCGCCGGCTTCGCCCCCTCGTCACTCACACTCATACAGCCGCTCAGACCGGCACAGGCCGCGACGGCCAGCGCGGTGGCGGCCCATCTCACCGGGGTGGGCAAATGGCGCACAGGGGCACCTCCAGGGACACAACAGGCAGGAACGGAACGCGATGCACTGCCCAACTCCCCGGGCGCCACAAGGGACACGCCCGAAAGCGCCCCGGCGGCTCAGCCGTAGCCCAGCGCGTGCAGCCGCTCGTCGTCGATGCCGAAGTGGTGGGCGATCTCGTGCACCACGGTGATCTCGGTCTCCGCGACCACGTCCTCGCGCGACTCGCACATCCGCAGCGTCGGCCCGCGGTAGATCGTGATCCGGTCCGGCAGGACGCCGGCGTACCACTCACCCCGCTCGGTCAGCGGTGTCCCCTCGTAGAGCCCGAGCAGCTCGGGATCGTCGGGGGCGGGCTCGTCCTCCACGAACACGGCGACGTTGTCCATCAGCCGCGTCAGCTCCGGCGGAATCCGGTCCAGGGCCTCGGCGACAAGCTCCTCGAACTCCTCGCGCGTCATCTCCAGCACGGGCCCATTGTCCCCCTGCGGGAAACCGTTTTGGCGATAGCGCCCGGCATCCCATATGCTTCTCACGTCCCCGACGCGCTGAGAAGCGCGCAGGTTGGTCCGTTAGCCCTCATCGTCTAGTGGCCCAGGACGCCGCCCTTTCAAGGCGGTAGCACGGGTTCGAATCCCGTTGGGGGTACGCATTACCGTGTGCGAGACTAGTGATCGCGCACAAACTTGGCTCTGTGGAGCAGTTGGTTAGCTCGCCACCCTGTCAAGGTGGAGGTCGCGGGTTCAAGTCCCGTCAGAGTCGCTGAGGTCAGCAATGACCTCGTGGCTGGGTAGCTCAGTTGGTACGAGCGATCGCCTGAAAAGCGATAGGTCGCCGGTTCGACCCCGGCCCCAGCCACAAACAGAAGGCCCCGTTCGAGAGAACGGGGCCTTCGTCGTTCCCAGGACCGCCAGGCTGGAAAGCCAGGAGCCCGGGAAGCCAGGGCCGTACGGGGAAGGGGCCCGCGCCCCTCCCCCGTACCCGTCATACCTCCTCGCGCTCCCCCGTACGGCTCTCCTGGCTCCCCCGCCTGCCCCGCAGCACGAGCACCAGGACCACCACCGCCACCACCGCGACGAGCAGCGCCCAGTCCGGGACCGCCCGGCCGAGGGCGGACACCCGCTCCTCCACCGCGAACGACTCGTCCACCGACAGCAGGCCCGGCAGCGCCGTCGTCCCGTCGAAGACCAGGAACAGCGTGCCGAGGGCCACGAAGAACAGGCCCGAGAGCACCGAGGTCGAGTGGAGCGTGAGGCGGCCCACCCGCAGCGGCCGGCCGCGCAGCCAGGACCGGCCGCCCAGGTCGTACCGCTCCCAGAACAGGGCGAGCACGAACAGCGGCACCGCCATGCCGAGGGCGTACACCGCGAGGAGCAGTCCCCCGTAGGCCGGGCTGCCGCTCAGTGCCGCCACCGTCAGGACGCTGCCCAGGATCGGGCCCGCGCAGAAGCCGGCGAGGCCGTAGACCAGGCCGAGGGCGTAGACGGAGAGCGCCGAGGTGGGCCGGATGCGCCCGCTCGCCTCCGCGACCCGGCGGGAGGCGAAGCCCATGCCGAGGATCTGGAGCACCCCGAGCCCGACGATCAGCCAGCCGCCGACGGTGACCAGCAGGTCCCGATGGCCGTAGAAGAGGCGGCCCGCGAAGGAGCCGGCCGCGCCGAGCGGGACGAGGGTGGTCGCCAGACCCAGGTAGAGGATGCCGGTCCTGGCCACCAGCTTCGCGCGCGTGTCGATGGAATACGCGAAGAAGGCCGGCAGCAGGAGGGCGCTGCACGGGCTGAGGAGGGCGAGCAGTCCGCCGAGGAAGGCGGCGAAGTAGCCGATGCCCGAGGTCACTGGCCGGCCTTCTTCGGGGCGGTTTTCTTCGGAGCGGCCTGCGCCGCCGCCTCGATGGCCTCCGTGAAGGTCTCCAGGGGCTGCGCTCCGGCAATCGGACGGCCGTTGATCAGGAAGGACGGGGTGGAGGTGGCGCCCAGGGAGTAGCCCTGCTCCTGGTCCTTGCGGACCGCCTCGCGGGCCGCCTCGCCGTCGGTGTCCTTGGCGAACCGGGCCGCGTCGGGGACGCCCGCCTCCTTGCCGAGGGCGGCGAGCCGGTCCTTGCCGAAGCCCTTCTCCTTGGCGCCCTCCGCGTAGGCGGCCTTGTGGAACTCCCAGAACCGGCCCTGCTGCCCGGCCGCCCAGGAGGCGCGGGCGACCGCCTCCGACTCCTCGCCGAAGATCGGGAAGTTCCGCCACTCGATGCGCAGGGTGCCGTTGTCGACGTACTGCTTCACCAGGGCCGGCTCGGTGTCGCGGGCGAACTTCCCGCAGTAGCCGCACTTGAAGTCGGCGTACTCGATGAGGACGACGGGCGCGTCGGCGCGGCCGAGGGCGAGCTTGTCGGAGGCGTCGCGGCGGGCGTAGGCCTCCAGTTCGGCGTAGACACCGGCGGACGGGTCGGCGGAGACCTCCGCGACGGCGGAGGAACCGGGGGAGCCCGGGGACGCGGGCCTGGTGGCGGTGTACGAGACGACACCGAGCAGCACGGCGGCGACGGCCACCCCGGAGACGATCAGGATCGGCTTGGACTTGGGCGCGGACTTCGACGCGGGCTTGGGCGCGGACTTCGACGCGGGCTTGGGCGCGGACTTCGACGCGGGCTTGGGCGCGGACTTCGACGTGGGCGTGGACTTGGACATGGACATGCGGAAGCGCTCCTGGAGGACAGGGGAAGAGGAAGACGGGCTACGGCGGAGGAGGCCGTCCGTCTACACCCTCAGGACCGACAGTTCCACGGGAGACAGGGGTACGCGCGCGGGTGGCTCCCGTCCCGGTGACGCCGCCGGGTCGCCAGGACCGGGCTGCCGGACCCCGCAGGGCGTCCGGTCGGCGGCGAGCGCGGGCAGCAGCTCCGCGAAACCGTGCGCACGCGGCGGTACGACGGGACCGGCGGCCCCTTCACCGCCGGCGTGACCGGGATCGCAGCCGGGCACACCGGGCAGACCGGCACGGACCACGAGCGGGGCGTCGACGGGCTCGGCACGGGGCTCGGCGCCCGCCGCGAACGGAGCCGTCGGCAGGGCCGTCACCGGACCCGGCAACGGCGCCGTCAGCGAGGCCCCACCCGGGTGCGCCGTCAGCGCCGCCCCCACCAGGGGCGACGCGCCCGTCGTCCCGCAGACCAGGAGTCCGAGCACCAGCGCCGCCAGCACCGCGGCGAGCGCCGCCGGCACGCGGGTGGTGCGGAACATGCGAAACCTCTCCGGTCCTCGTCGACGTGTCCGAAATAGTACGCACCCCCGGCTCGCGCGCCCCGGCTCGCGTCCCCCGGGAAGCCGCCCGTAAATCGGTTCGCCGCTTCTCGGCCGCAGGTGCGATCCTGGGATCCGTATGTCTACTTCCTTCGCCGCCCTCCAGTCCGTCCTGGCCGAGGTCTCGCTGCGGGACTCCCACCGGCTCGGCCGCCGTCTCGAAGGCGCCCGCCGCATCCGCAAGCCCGAGGCCCGCGCGGCCGTCCTGGACGAGATCGCCGTCGAGGCGGCCAAGGCCAAGGAGCGCGTCGACGGGCGCGCCTCCCGCGTGCCCCCGGTCACGTACCCCGAGCAGCTGCCCGTCTCGCAGAAGAGGGACGAGATCCTGGAGGCGATACGTGACCACCAGGTCGTGATCGTCGCCGGTGAGACGGGCTCCGGGAAGACCACCCAGATCCCGAAGATCTGTCTGGAGCTGGGCCGGGGCGTCCGGGGCATGATCGGGCACACCCAGCCCCGCCGTATCGCCGCCCGCACGGTCGCCGAACGCGTCGCGGAGGAGCTGAGGACCCCCCTCGGGGAGGCCGTCGGCTGGAAGGTCCGCTTCACCGACCAGGTGAACCCCGACGCGACCTTCGTGAAGCTGATGACGGACGGCATCCTGCTCGCCGAGATCCAGACGGACCGCGAGCTGCGCGCCTACGACACGATCATCATCGACGAGGCCCACGAGCGGTCCCTCAACATCGACTTCCTGCTCGGCTATCTGGCCCAGCTGCTGCCGAAGCGCCCCGACCTCAAGGTCGTGATCACCTCCGCGACGATCGACCCGGAGCGTTTCTCCCGCCACTTCGGCGAGGCCCCGATCGTCGAGGTCAGCGGCCGTACGTACCCCGTGGAGGTCCGGTACCGGCCCCTCCTCGAAGAGGACTCGGACGACTCCGACCGGGACCAGATCACCGCGATCTGCGAGGCCGTCGACGAGCTCCAGTCCGAGGGCCCGGGCGACGTCCTGGTCTTCCTCTCCGGCGAGCGCGAGATCCGGGACACCGCGGACGCGCTGCTCAAGCGGAACCTGCGCAACACCGAGGTCCTCCCCCTCTACGCCCGCCTCTCGCACGCCGAGCAGCACCGGGTCTTCCAGGCGCACTCCGGCCGCCGGATCGTCCTCGCGACGAACGTCGCCGAGACCTCCCTGACGGTCCCCGGCATCAAGTACGTGATCGACCCGGGCACCGCCCGCATCTCCCGCTACTCGCACCGGACCAAGGTGCAGCGGCTGCCGATCGAGCCGGTCAGCCAGGCCAGCGCCAACCAGCGCAAGGGCCGCTGCGGCCGTACGTCCGACGGCATCTGCATCCGGCTGTACTCCGAGGACGACTTCCTGACCCGTCCGGAGTTCACGGACGCGGAGATCCTCCGTACGAACCTGGCCTCCGTCATCCTCCAGATGACCGCGGCCGGCCTCGGCGAGATCGAGAAGTTCCCCTTCATCGACCCGCCGGACCACCGGAACATCAGGGACGGCGTGCAGCTCCTCCAGGAGCTGGGCGCGATCGAACCGAACGAGAAGTCCCCTCAGGAGGGGAAGAAGGGGCAGCGGCTGACGCAGCAGGGCCGGAAGCTCGCCCAGCTGCCCGTCGACCCGCGCCTCGCGCGCATGGTCCTGGAGGCCGACAGGAACGGCTGTGTCCGCGAGGTCATGGTGATCGCGGCGGCGCTCTCCATCCAGGACCCGCGCGAGCGGCCGGCCGAGAAGCAGGCACAGGCCGACCAGCAGCACGCCCGGTTCAAGGACGAGACGAGCGACTTCCTCGCCTTCCTGAACATGTGGCGGTACGTCCGTGAGCAGCAGAAGGAGCGGGGCTCCAGCTCCTTCCGCCGGATGTGCAAGCAGGAGTACCTGAACTTCCTGCGCATCCGGGAGTGGCAGGACATCTACACCCAGCTGCGGACGGTCGCGAAGCAGCTGGGCATCCATGTCAACGAGGAGGACGCTCCCGAGCAGTCCGTCCACGTGTCGCTGCTCGCCGGTCTGCTCTCGCACATCGGCATGAAGGACGTGAAGGAGGGCGCGAAGAACGACTACCTGGGTGCCCGCAGCGCCAAGTTCGCGATCTTCCCCGGTTCCGCGCTCTTCAAGAAGCCCCCGCGTTTCGTCATGTCCGCCGAGCTGGTGGAGACCTCGCGGCTCTGGGCCCGGGTCAACGCGCGCGTGGAGCCGGAGTGGATCGAGCCGCTCGCCCAGCACCTGGTGAAGAAGACGTACAGCGAGCCGCACTGGGAGAAGGACCAGGCGGCCGTGATGGCCTTCGAGAAGGTGACGCTGTACGGCGTCCCGATCATCGCCGACCGCAAGGTGAACTACGGCCGGATCGACCCCGAGGTCTCCCGCGACCTGTTCATCAGGAACGCGCTGGTCGAGGGCGACTGGCGCACCCACCACAAGTTCTTCGCGGACAACCGCAAGCTCCTGACCGAGGTCGAGGAGCTGGAGCACCGGGCCCGCCGCCGGGACATCCTCGTCGACGACGAGACGCTCTTCGATTTCTACGACAAGCGCGTCCCGGAGCACGTCGTGTCCGGCGCCCACTTCGACTCCTGGTGGAAGCGCAAGCTCCACGAAGGAGGCGCTGCGGCGGAGTTCCTCGACTTCGAGCGCGAGATGCTCATCAACGAGAAGGCGGGGGCGGTCACCAAGGACGACTACCCGGACTCGTGGCGGCAGGGCCCGCTGAAGTTCCGGGTGACGTACCAGTTCGAGCCGGGCGCGGACGCGGACGGCGTGACCGTCCACATCCCGCTCCAGGTGCTGAACCAGGTGACGGACGACGGCTTCGAGTGGCAGATCCCGGGTCTGCGCGGCGAGGTCGTCACCGAGCTGATCCGCTCCCTGCCCAAGCCGATCCGCCGCCACTACGTGCCCGCGCCGAACTTCGCGACGCGCTTCCTGGACGCGGTCGTGCCGGTGCAGGAGCCGCTGGCGGGGGCGCTCGCCCGCGAGCTCCAGCGGATGGTCGGCGTCCCGGTCACGGCCGAGGACTTCGACTGGGCGAAGGTGCCCGAGCACCTCAAGGTGACCTTCCGGATCGTCGACGAGCGGCGCCGGAAGCTCGCCGAGGACAAGGACCTGGAGACGCTGCGGCTCCAGCTGCGGCCGAAGGCCCGTAAGGCCCTCTCGCAGGCCGCCGCGGCGGCCACCGGGGGCCCGGACGGCTCCGGGCCGTCCCTGGAGCGCACGGGGCTGACGGACTGGACGATCGGGACGCTCACGAAGGTCTTCGAGACCAAGCGGGGCGGGCAGCCGGTCAAGGCGTACCCGGCGCTGGTGGACGAGGGCGCGACCGTCGCCGTACGGCTCTTCGACTCGGAGGCCGAGCAGGCGCGGGCGATGTGGCGGGGCACCCGGAAGCTGATCATGCTGAACATCCCGGTGAACCCGGCGAAGTTCGCCTCGGACAAGCTGACGAACCAGCAGAAGCTGGCCCTGTCCTCGAACCCGCACGGCTCGATCCAGGCCCTCTTCGACGACTGCGCGACCGCCGCCGCCGACCGGCTGATCGCGGACCACGGCGGCCCGGCCTGGGACGAGGAGTCGTTCCGGAAGCTGTACGACAGGGTCCGCGCGGACCTCGTGGACATGACGGTACGGACGGTGGGCCAGGTCCAGCAGATCCTGGCGGCCTGGCAGGCCTGCGAGCGCCGGCTGAAGTCGACGAACAGCCTGGCCCTGATCAACAACCTGACCGACGTGCGGGCGCAGCTGGCCTGGCTGATGCCGGCCGGGTTCGTCACCCGTACGGGGCTGAAGCGGCTGCCGGACCTGATGCGCTATCTGGTGGCGGTGGACCGGCGGCTCCAGCAGATGCCGACCGGGGTGCAGCGGGACACCACCCGGATGGAGAAGGTCCAGGAGATGCAGGACGAGTACGCCTGGCTGCTCGAACAGCTCCCCAAGGGCCGCCCGGTGCCCACCGAGGTGACCGACATCCGCTGGATGATCGAGGAGCTGCGGGTGAGCTACTTCGCCCACGCGCTGGGGACGGCGTATCCGGTCTCGGACAAGCGGATCGTGAAGGCGATCGACGCGGCGGCGCCCTAGGGGGGACCTCACCGTCGGTGAGTTCGACCAGACCCCCTGACCTGCTGTACAGTCTTCCTCGCAGCCACTTACGAGGGGCTGCGAGCAAGGACCTGTGGAGCAGTTGGTTAGCTCGCCACCCTGTCAAGGTGGAGGTCGCGGGTTCAAGTCCCGTCAGGTTCGCTTTTCACGAAGGCCCGCATCGCGAGATGCGGGCCTTCGTCGTGTTCCGTGTCTTGACGGGGCCAGGCGCCCGCCGGTACCCCGGACATCAGGGATCGGTGGCCCACACCGGAGGTGGTCGCGCATGGCCGCGCCGTCCGCAGCACGGCACGACACGGGAGCACTGCTGCGCGCCCATCTGGCAGCCGCTTCCCGCTACGGACATCTCACGCGCCACTGCCCGGTCTGCCATCGCCTCCTGCGGCTCGCCATGGAGCTTCCCGAGCTTCCGGAGCCCCTGGAGCTCCCGGAGGGCGAGGAACCGGCCGAGAAGCCGGGGGAAGAGCCCGGGGAGCCGGAGGCGGGGCCCGGGAAGCCGGAGGCGGGGCCCGGGAAGCCGGGAGGCGGGGCCCCGGAAGCCGGGAGGCCGGCCCCGGCAGGAGCCGCCGGCCACTGAGGACGAAAGTCCCACCGACCCATGACCAACGGCGGGTTGGGAGGCTTCCTCACAGTGGGAGGCTGTTCTTTGGCAAGGCTTCGCCAGTGTGACGGGTGTCACTGAGGCAGTTTCAGAAACCGCTTCACTTACACCCTCCCTACACCAGCCCGATTTAATATGTGCAATTGCACCGGCTTCCGAGGAGTGGCGCCGGACACAAAAGAAGATCGCGCCAGACCCGGCGGAGTCCAGCGCGATCGATGACGAAGGCCTGTTGGGGCAGGAATCCGTCGGCAGAGCTAGGGGTGGGCCACCGGATTGGGGGATCCGGAGCGGCCCGGTGTTACGGGTACAGCGGGGTGCGTGCGCGACCTCAGGCCTCGCTGCGCTGCTGCGGAATACCCGCCAGCAGCGCGCGAACCTCGGCCTCGCGGTAGCGGCGGTGCCCACCCAGCGTGCGGATGGACGTGAGCTTCCCGGCCTTCGCCCAACGGGTCACCGTCTTCGGGTCCACGCGGAACATCGTGGCAACCTCGGCAGGGGTCAGCAGCGGCTCGGCATCAGGGGTGCGAGCGGTCATGAGCGGCCTCCTCGGGAGAACCGAACCATCTCGGTTCTTTCCTCTAAATTCTGCACCTTGACCCGCGTTGCCCGAAATGGCAGAAGCGGGCCGAGTCGGTTATAGGACGAACGGCTTGTCCTCGGCACTACAACTACACCATCCGTCCAGCCACGTCGGCCAAACCGATGGAATTGCCCTCGCAGGTGTTCATCAGCGGCGGAAGTCGATGGACCATGCCATAACGGACAGTCACACCACTGTGACGATCAGTCACAGGATGATCAGGAGTCCTCAGACCCCCCATAGAGTGCAATGCTGAGCGTTCCGCCCACAGATGGGCGGAAGGAACCCTCCCCGGACTCCTTGTCCTATTTTGGCACGAGGGTGGGTGATGGGCGCAAGGGTGCGTTAAGTGCTGTCCGTCACGCTTGAGCCAAAGGCCCGGATCAGGACCAACGTCCCCGCCCCAGGGGTGCCGAAAGACCCGCACGACCCCGTGCACAGCAAACCGGTCATGCGGTATTCGGACATCCCTGAAGATCATTTACACCCGCCGGACATGTCTTGTCGATACCGACCTGACGAAGATGCCCGACTGATGTCAGTTCGCGAACCCGCTGAGGTCAGTTCGCGAACCGCAGGTCCCTGACGACCCGCCAGCGCTCCGCGAGCCGCCCGTACGCGTCGCTCGCCGCCTCGCCGTCGCCCGCCCGCAGCGCGGCGATCCCCTCCGCCAGCTGCGCCGCCGACCGGTCCTCGGCCAGCCACTCCTCCGGGACCACGTGCACCAGACCGCCGTAGTCCAGCTCCACCAGCGCCCGCGGATGGAACTCCTCCAGCCAGCGCCCCACCTCGATCAGGCCCTCGGTCATCGGACCGTCGTCGATCGACTCCCGCAGGGCCCGCAGTGCCCGCGCGAGGCGCCGGCGCGCCTGCGCCATCGGCGTCCGGTAGCGCAGGACCGGCGCCCGGCCCTCCGCCGTCCCCTTGGGGTCTCCCGGCTCGTACTGCCGGTCCTCGTCCCCGAAGAGCGCGAACCAGCGCAGCGGCACCTGCCAGACCGCCGTACGGATCCACGGGCGCGCGTCCGGGTTCCGTTCGAGCCACCGCTCGTAGTCGCTCGCCACCTGGACGCGCACCACGGGCGGCAGCATCGCGTCGAGCACCGGCCCGGGGAACTGGCCGTCCAGCTCCTGGAGCGCCAGCCAGCCCCGCAGCCGGGTCCGCCACGGACAGACCACCACCACGCCGTCCAGCTGGGCGACGAAGGCCTCCGCGCTCTCGTGGACCGGCACCGGGACCGGCGGGGTGGGCAGCAGGTCGGCCAGCGACCGCCGCAGCTCCTCCTGCGCCCCCGGCGTACGCGGCCTGCGGGCGTAGCCGGCCCAGTGGGTCCGTTCCGGCTCGGGGAACGCGGCCAGCGGCTCGTACACCCGCAGATAGGACGCGTAGGGGATGAGGACCGAGGAGGCGACCGACATGTCGCGAATCCTTCCACGGAGGTACTCCCCGAGGGGGTGATCCTGAGCACTGGAGCTGATCTACGCCCAGGTAGGACTTACTCTCTTGCCGAACTGGTCCTCCCCCACCCGTAGGGAGGCCGCAAACCGCCGCTTCGTACTTGGGAGTCACCACCGTGACCGATGTGACCGGCGTTCCTGCTGACGTACTGCGCACCTTGTTCCACTCGGAGCAGGGTGGCCACGAGCAAGTCGTGCTCTGCCAGGACCGCGCCACCGGCCTCAAGGCCGTCATCGCCCTCCACTCCACCGCCCTGGGCCCCGCCCTCGGCGGCACCCGCTTCTACCCGTACGCCACCGAGGCCGAGGCCGTCGCCGACGCGCTCAACCTGGCCCGCGGGATGTCGTACAAGAACGCCATGGCCGGTCTCGACCACGGCGGCGGCAAGGCCGTCATCATCGGCGACCCGGAGCAGATCAAGACCGAGGAGCTCCTCCTCGCCTACGGGCGCTTCGTCGCCTCGCTCGGCGGCCGGTACGTCACGGCCTGCGACGTCGGCACCTACGTCGCCGACATGGACGTGGTCGCCCGCGAGAACCGGTGGACCACCGGCCGCTCCCCCGAGAACGGCGGCGCCGGCGACTCCTCCGTCCTGACCGCCTTCGGCGTCTTCCAGGGCATGCGCGCCTCCGCGCAGGCCCTGTGGGGCGACCCGACCCTGCGAGGCCGCAAGGTCGGCGTCGCGGGCGTCGGCAAGGTCGGCCACCACCTCGTCGAGCACCTCCTGTCGGACGGCGCCGAGGTCGTGATCACCGATGTGCGCGAGGAGTCGGTGCGCCGGATCACCGACAAGCACCCGCGGGTGACCGTGGTCGCGGACACCGAGGCGCTGATCCGCGTCGAGGGTCTCGACATCTACGCGCCCTGCGCGCTCGGCGGCGCCCTGAACGACGAGACCGTGCCGGTCCTCACCGCCGCCATCGTCTGCGGCGCGGCCAACAACCAGCTCGCCCACCCCGGCGTCGAGAAGGACCTCGCGGACCGCGGGATCCTCTACGCGCCCGACTACGTGGTCAACGCCGGTGGCGTGATCCAGGTCGCCGACGAGCTGCACGGCTTCGACTTCGACCGCTGCAAGGCGAAGGCGACGAAGATCTTCGACACCACCCTCGAGATCTTCGCACGTGCGAAGGACGACGGAATTCCGCCGGCCGCGGCGGCCGACCGGATCGCCGAGCAGCGGATGGCGGACGCCCGCCGCGCCTGAGCGGCGCACGAGGCCGGCCCGCCGCAGGGGCCCCGCAGGGAGACCGCGGGGCCCACTCGGGGGCCCGCGCTGGGCCGACGCGGGGAGACTTCGCTCACGCCCCTCGGCGGGTCGGACCTCAAGAAGAGGTTAAAATCGCGATTGACCAGCGAGGAACGGGCTCCTCGATGGTTCTGTACCGGGGTATGTGATGCGCGCGGCGTACCGTAGACCCGCGGAAACAGGTACCGTTGAAGCCCTACGGACCGGTCTCTCTGTCGAGAGTCCGTTTCGAATCATGAACGCGTGTCAAGACTCTGGGGCCAACGAGCCCCGTCACCGAGGGGGTCGAGCCATGGGGCGCGGCCGGGCAAAGGCCAAGCAGACCAAGGTCGCCCGCCAGCTGAAGTACAGCAGCGGCGGGACAGACCTGACGCGTCTGGCCAATGAGCTGGGCGCTTCGACTTCGAACCAGCCGCCGAATGGCGAGCCGTTCGAGGACGACGACGAGGAAGACGACCCGTACGCCCAGTACGCGGATCTCTACAACGAGGACGACGAGGACGAGGACGACCAGTCCGGTCCCAGTGCGTCCCCGCGTCGCGCTTGACCTTCTGAATCGCATCGCAGGAACCCGGTCGGGGAACACCCGGCCGGGTTCCTGTGCTGTCCGCGGCCGGGGCGGCCCAGGGTCCCGTACAACGCGAACGGGGCGCTCCTCAGGAGCGCCCCGCCGTACAGGCCTCGCTTCGAGACGCTTCTAGACCGCGTACGTCCCGACCAGCTCCGCGCCGGTCGTGTGCGCCCCGCGCTCGGTGATCTCGCCCGCGACCCAGGACTCGACGCCCCGGTCCGCCAGCGCCGTCAGGGCCACGTCCACGGACTCGGCCGGCACGACGGCCATCATGCCGACGCCCATGTTCAGCGTCTTCTCCAGCTCCAGCTGCTCCACCTGACCGGCCTTGCCGACCAGGTCGAAGATCGCGCCCGGCGCCCAGGTCGAACGGTCGACCGTGGCGTGCAGGCCGTCCGGGATCACCCGGGCCAGGTTGGCCGCGAGACCGCCGCCCGTGATGTGGCTGAAGGCGTGGACGTCCGCGGTCCGGGTGAGGGCCAGGCAGTCCAGCGAGTAGATCTTGGTGGGCTCCAGGAGCTCCTCGCCGAGCGTCCGGCCCAGCTCCTCGACCCGCTGGTCCAGGGCCATGCCGGCGCGGTCGAAGAGCACGTGCCGGACGAGCGAGTACCCGTTGGAGTGAAGACCCGAGGAGGCCATGGCGATGACCGCGTCCCCCGTACGGATGCGATCGGCGCCGAGCAGCCGGTCGTACTCCACGACACCCGTGCCCGCGCCGGCCACGTCGAAGTCGTCCGGGCCGAGGAGGCCCGGGTGCTCCGCCGTCTCGCCGCCGACCAGGGCGCAGCCTGCCAGGACACAGCCCTCGGCGATGCCCTTGACGATGGCGGCGACCCGCTCGGGGTGGACCTTGCCGACACAGATGTAGTCGGTCATGAAGAGCGGCTCGGCGCCGCAGACGACGATGTCGTCCATGACCATCGCGACCAGGTCGTGGCCGATCGTGTCGTACACGCCCATCTGGCGGGCGATGTCGACCTTCGTCCCGACGCCGTCGGTGGCGGAGGCGAGCAGCGGACGCTCGTAGCGCTTGAGGGCGGAGGCGTCGAAGAGGCCGGCGAAACCGCCGAGGCCACCGAGGACCTCGGGACGCTGCGTCTTCTTCACCCACTCCTTCATGAGCTCGACGGCGCGGTCACCCGCTTCGATGTCGACGCCCGCGGACGCGTAGGAGGCACCAGTGGTCTGAGACATGGTTCAGAGCTTTCGTGTCGTTACTGCGTTGCTGCGGGGGTCTTACGGGCGACGGAGCGCGTCGGAGGCCGCGGTGGCGGCCGGGCCGGCGGCCAGCTCGGTCTCCAGGAGCTGCTTGCCGAGCAGCTCGGGGTCCGGCAGCTCCATCGGGTACTCGCCGTCGAAGCAGGCACGGCAGAGGTTCGGCTTCTGGATCGTGGTCGCCTCGATCATCCCGTCGAGCGAGATGTACGAGAGCGAGTCCGCGCCCAGCGACGTGCCGATCTCCTCGATCGACATGCCGTTGGCGATCAGCTCCGCGCGGGTGGCGAAGTCGATGCCGAAGAAGCAGGGCCACTTCACCGGCGGCGAGGAGATCCGGATGTGGATCTCGGCCGCGCCGGCCTCGCGGAGCATCTTCACCAGGGCGCGCTGGGTGTTGCCGCGGACGATCGAGTCGTCGACGACCACCAGGCGCTTGCCCTTGATGACGTCCTTGAGGGGGTTCAGCTTCAGCCGGATGCCGAGCTGGCGGATGGTCTGGGAGGGCTGGATGAAGGTGCGCCCGACATAGGCGTTCTTCACCAGGCCCGCGCCGAAGGGGATGCCCGAGGCCTCGGCGTAGCCGATGGCGGCCGGGGTGCCGGACTCCGGAGTCGCTATCACCAGGTCGGCCTCGACGGGCGCCTCCTTCGCGAGGCGGCGGCCCATCTCCACACGGGAGAGGTACACGTTCCGGCCGGCGATGTCGGTGTCCGGGCGGGCCAGGTACACGTACTCGAAGACACAGCCCTTGGGCTTCGCTTCCGCGAATCGCGAGGTGCGGATGCCGTTCTCGTCGATCGCGATCATCTCGCCCGGCTCGACCTCGCGGACGTAGCTGGCGCCGCAGATGTCGAGGGCGGCGGACTCGGATGCGACCACCCAGCCGCGCTCCAGACGGCCGAGGACCAGCGGGCGGATGCCCTGCGGGTCACGGGCCGCGTAGAGCGTGTGCTCGTCCATGAAGACGAGGGAGAAGGCGCCCCGGACGTCGGGGAGGACCTTCGCGGCGGCCTGCTCGATGGTGAGCGGCGTGCCGTCCTCGTCCACCTGGGCGGCGAGGAGCGCCGTCAGGAGGTCCGTGTCGTTGGTGGCCGCCACACGGGTGGTGCGGCCTTCCTTCTTGGGCAGGTCCGCGACCATCTCGGCGAGCTGCGCCGTGTTCACCAGGTTGCCGTTGTGGCCGAGCGCGATCGAGCCGTGGGCGGTCGCCCTGAACGTCGGCTGCGCGTTCTCCCACACGGACGCCCCGGTGGTCGAGTAGCGGGCGTGACCGACCGCGATATGACCTTGGAGGGAACCGAGAGAGGTCTCGTCGAAGACCTGGGACACGAGGCCCATGTCCTTGAAGACGAGGATCTGGGAGCCGTTGCTGACCGCGATACCCGCGGATTCCTGGCCCCGATGCTGGAGGGCGTAGAGCCCGAAGTACGTGAGCTTTGCGACCTCTTCACCCGGAGCCCAGACACCGAAGACGCCACAAGCGTCCTGGGGGCCTTTCTCACCGGGGAGCAAGTCGTGATTGAGTCGACCGTCACCACGTGGCACGTTTCCGAGTGTAGACGGGCTCGACCACTGGTCCGAATTGAGGAATTACGGGGTCGGCCCCACTCGTACGTTCGCACAAAATGATCAACTCGGGCTTGGAGGGCCCTACGAGGCAGGCGCCGGAAGGGATCCAGGCCGTGGGGCCTCACCGAGCGGACGCTCGTACCAGGCCGGAAACCGCCCCGCGATGTGACGGAGTGCACCTTCCCCGCCGGTCCCGGGCCGCGCGCGCCCGGCCCCGGGGCCCGCCACTCCTGGGAGGTTCCTCCCTATCGTCCGGGTCCGTCCGGGCCGCCGTGACGGGCGTGCGTACGGGGGATGTCGGGCGTCCCTACCGCCCCGCGGGCTTCTCCGCCGTCGCCGTCAGGCCCTCGCCAGTGCTGTCGGTGAGGGTCAGGGTGCGGTGGTCGAGCCGGTAGGTGAGCGGGCCGTCGAGGAGTTCGTACAGCTTCGTCTCCAGCCGCATCTGCGGGCTCGTGCACATCATCCGGGTGGTCGCCGCCGGGCCCTCGATCCTGAGGGTCGTCCCCTCGACCCGGGCCGAAGCGGAGAAGTTGTTGCAGCCCAGGTTGCCGGTGACCCGGCCGCCCTCGCCGATGACGAAGCGCGCCTTGGCCTCGCTCCCGGCGGGCAGGGAGGCCGCGGTGTCCCCGGCGAGAAGTCCGTCGACCTTCCAGGTGGTGCCGCGCAGCGGGGCCCCGAGCTCGTTGCTCATTTCGACGCTGTCGCGGCCGTCGGCCGAGGCGAGGGTGAACCGGTCGTCCGCGATCGTGCCCTTGAGCGGGCCGCCGAAGACCTTGAGCAGCGCCTTCTCGAAGCGCTCCTGGTCTTCCGGGCAGCCGATCTGGGTGATCTCCCGCGGAGTGACCGTGAGGGTGTCGCCGTGCGCGGCGACCGTGGCGCCGAAGTGGTTGCAGCCGCTGTTCCCCTCGGCGCGGCCGTTCTCCCCGAAGTCGAGGCGGGCGCCGCGCGGGGCGGCGGACCTGCTGCCGTCGGCGGTGACGGCGTCGATCCTCCAGTGCGTACCGGTGACGGGCAGGTCCGGGGAGAGCGTGCCGGAGCCGGCGCCGGCGCCTCCCTCCGTACCGCAGGCGGTGAGGAGCAGGAGCGGGACCAGGGCGGCGAGGGCGCGTGGCTTCGGCATGGAGGTGGGACGGACCGGCCCGCCGTCTGGTTCCTCCGGTCACCCCATCAGGGGCAGCAGGTCCTCCAGGTCCGCGCGCTCGCCGCTCGCGCTCACGTGGGCCGCGTCCAGCTCCGCCGCCCACTCCGTACGGCCCGTCGCCAGTCTGATCCAGGTCAGCGGGTCCGTCTCCACCACGTTGGGCGGGGTGCCCCGGGTGTGCCGGGGGCCCTCCACGCACTGCACCACCGCGTACGGCGGGATCCGCACCTCGACGGCCCCGCCCGGGGCCTTCGCCGCCAGCGCGTCGGCGAGCAGCCGGGTGCAGGCGGCGAGGGCCTGCCGGTCAAACGGGATGTCCGCGCCGGTCGCCGCGTTCAGGTCGTCGGTGTGGACGACGAGCTCGACGGTCCGGGTGACGAGGAAGTCGGCGAAGGTCATGGCGCCGAAGCTCAGAGGCAGGAGCTGCTCGTCGGCCGCACCCGCGAGTGCCTCCTCGTAATCGTCCGCCACGCGCGCGTACAGCCCCGGCAGATCGGAGGCGTCGATGCCACGGGTGTGCGTGTCGATCCGCTCGGACGCGCCGGCGGTCATCGCCGGCCAGTCGAGCAGGGCGAGCCGGTCCTTCCCCCCTTCCGGCGAGGCCAGGAGCTGCGGCACGGTCTCGACCATCCACGCGAGGTGCGCCGCCAGGTCCCGTACCGTCCACTCCCCCAGCCGGGTCGGCCCGGCCAGCTGCTCCGGAGTGAGGGCGGCGACGGCCTCCCGCACGTGCGCGAACTGGGCGAGCACGGCGGCCCTGGTCCTGGCGGAGTCGTACTTACGGGCGCGTTTCCTGGCCGGTGGCATGGGCCGAGGCTAGCGCCGAGACTGGAAGGACGGAGCCAATCGCAGCGAAAGCAGGCGACGGGACCATGACCCATCACGAGCACCCCGATGCCGCCCTGGTGCGCCGGGGCTACGAAGCGTTCACCCACGGCGACATGGCGACGCTGGAATCCATGATGACCGGCGACTGCACCCAGCACGTGCCCGGCGAGAGCCAGATCTCCGGACACTACAAGGGCCGCGACAACGTCATCGGCGGCTACTACCGCAAGCTCGGCGAGCTGAGCGGCGGCACCATCCGCGTCGCCCTCAAGGGCGTGTACGTGGACGGCCGCGGCCATGTCATCACCACACACCGCTTCCACGCCGACCGGGGCGACCGCGGCATCGAGATGGACGGCGGACTGTTCTTCACGCTCGTCGGCGGCAAGATCTCCGACATCGACGAATGCGTCGCCGACATCGTGGAGGCGGACTCCTTCTGGGGAACCGGCTGACAGCGCGGAGCCCCCGCCCGGGAAGGGCGGGGGCTCCGTTCCGTACGGATTCGATCCGTTGGATCAGGCCAGCAGGCCCGGGATCGTCGCCTCGTGCGCCTCGCGCAGCTCCGTGAGGGAGAGCGCGAACTCGCCCTGCACGTCGACGGCGTCACCGTCGACGACACCGATCCGGGTCGCCGGCAGGCCCCGCGCACCGCACATGTCGGTGAAGCGGAGTTCCTCGCTGCGCGGGACGGCGACGACCGCACGGCCCGCCGACTCCGAGAAGAGGAACGTGAAGGCGTCCAGGCCCTCCGGCACGACCAGCCGCGCGCCGTTCCCGCCGTGCAGGCAGGACTCGACGACCGCCTGGACGAGACCGCCGTCGGACAGGTCGTGCGCCGCGTCGATCATGCCGTCGCGGGAGGCCGAGATCAGGATCTCGCCGAGCAGCTTCTCCCGGTCGAGGTCCACGGCCGGCGGCATGCCGCCGAGGTGCTGGTGGATCACCTCGGACCAGGCCGAGCCGCCGAACTCCTCACGCGTGTCGCCGAGCAGGTAGAGGAGCTGGCCCTCTTCCGCGAAGGCGATCGGCGTGCGGCGGTTCACGTCGTCGATCACACCGAGCACGGCCACGACCGGCGTCGGGTGGATCGCCGTCTCACCGGTCTGGTTGTACAGCGACACGTTGCCGCCGGTGACCGGGGTGCCCAGCTGGAGGCAGCCGTCCGCGAGACCACGGGTGGCCTCGGCGAACTGCCACATCACGGCCGGGTCCTCGGGCGAACCGAAGTTCAGGCAGTCCGAGATGGCGAGCGGCTTGGCGCCGGAGGCGGCGACGTTGCGGTACGCCTCCGCCAGCGCGAGCTGCGCACCCGTGTACGGGTCGAGCTTGGCGTACCGGCCGTTGCCGTCGGTCGCCATGGCCACGCCGAGGTTGGTCTCCTCGTCGATACGGACCATGCCCGCGTCCTCGGGCTGCGCCAGGACCGTGTTGCCCTGCACGAACCGGTCGTACTGGTCCGTGATCCAGGACTTGGAGGCCTGGTTCGGGGAGGAGACGAGCTTCAGGACCTGGTCCTTCAGCTCGGCGCCGTTCTGCGGCCGGGGCAGCTTGCCGGCGTCGTCGGCCTGGAGCGCGTCCTGCCAGTCCGGGCGCGCGAACGGCCGGTGGTAGGTCGGGCCCTCGTGGGCGACGGAGCGCGGCGGGACGTCGACGATCTGCTCGCCGTGCCAGAAGATCTCCAGGCGCTCGCCCTCGGTCACCTCGCCGATGACGACGGCGATCACGTCCCACTTCTCGCAGATCTCCAGGAAGCGGTCGACGTGCTGCGGCTCGACGATCGCGCACATGCGCTCCTGCGACTCGCTCATGAGGATTTCCTCGGGCGAGAGCGTCGCGTCGCGCAGGTGGACCTTCTCCAGGTCGACGTGCATGCCGCCGGAGCCCGCGGAGGCCAGCTCGGAGGTGGCGCAGGAGAGCCCGGCACCGCCGAGGTCCTGGATGCCCGCGACCAGCTTCTCCTTGAAGATCTCCAGGGTGCACTCGATGAGGAGCTTCTCCTGGAAGGGGTCACCGACCTGGACGGCGGGGCGCTTGGTGGGTTTGGTGTCGTCGAAGGTCTCGGACGCGAGGACCGAGACGCCGCCGATGCCGTCACCACCCGTGCGGGCGCCGTACAGGATGACCTTGTTGCCGGGGCCGGAGGCCTTGGCGAGGTGGATGTCCTCGTGCTTCATCACGCCGATGCAGCCGGCGTTGACCAGGGGGTTGCCCTGGTAGCAGGAGTCGAAGACGACCTCGCCGCCGATGTTCGGCAGGCCGAGGCAGTTGCCGTAGCCGCCGATGCCGGCGACGACACCGGGCAGCACGCGCTTGGTGTCGGGGTGGTCGGCCGCGCCGAAGCGCAGCGGGTCGACGACCGCGACCGGGCGGGCACCCATGGCGAGGATGTCGCGGACGATGCCGCCGACGCCGGTGGCCGCGCCCTGGTAGGGCTCGATGTACGAGGGGTGGTTGTGCGACTCGACCTTGAAGGTGACCGCGTATCCCTGGCCGACGTCGACGACGCCGGCGTTCTCGCCGATGCCGACGAGCATGGCGTCGTTCTCCGGGACCTTCTCGCCGAACTGCTTCAGGTGGACCTTGCTGCTCTTGTAGGAGCAGTGCTCGGACCACATGACGGAGTACATGGCGAGCTCGGCGCCGGTGGGACGGCGGCCCAGGATCTCGCGGATGCGCGCGTACTCGTCCTCCTTGAGGCCGAGCTCCTTCCAGGGCTGCTCGCTGTCCGGCGTCTCGCTCGCGTGCTTGACGGTGTCGAGGCTCATCAGGCGTTGACCAGCTTCTTGAGGATCGAGGTGAAGAAACCGAGACCGTCCGTCTTGCCGGTGCCGATCAGCGGCTCGACGGCGTGCTCGGGGTGCGGCATGAGGCCGACCACGTTGCCCGCGGCGTTGGTGATGCCGGCGATGTCACGCAGCGAGCCGTTGGGGTTGGTGTCCAGGTAGCGGAACGCGACCCGGCCCTCGGCCTCCAGCTCGTCGAGGACACGAGCGTCGGCGACGTACCGGCCGTCCATGTTCTTGAGCGGGACCTCGATCTCCTGGCCCTGGACGTAGTCCGAGGTCCAGGCGGTCTCCGCGTTCTCCACCCGCAGCTTCTGGTCGCGGCAGATGAAGTGGAGGTGGTTGTTGCGCAGCATCGCACCCGGCAGCAGATGGGCCTCGGTGAGGATCTGGAAGCCGTTGCAGATGCCGAGGACGGGCATGCCCGCCTTGGCCTGCTCGATGATCGTCTCCATCACCGGCGAGAAGCGGGAGATGGCTCCGGCCCGCAGGTAGTCGCCGTAGGAGAAGCCGCCGGCCAGGACCACGGCGTCGACCTGCTTGAGGTCCTTGTCGCGGTGCCAGAGCGAGACGGGCTCGGCGCCCGCCAGGCGGGCGGCACGCAGCGCGTCCCGGTCGTCGAGCGTTCCGGGGAACGTGACGACGCCGATGCGTGCGGTCACGACTCCACCTTCACGACGAAGTCTTCGATCACGGTGTTGGCGAGGAAGGTTTCGGCCATCTCATGGATGCGGGCGAGGGCGGCATCGTCGACCGGCCCCTCCACCTCCAGTTCGAAACGCTTCCCCTGACGGACGTCGGCGATTCCGGCGAATCCCAGGCGGGGCAGTGCACGCTGCACCGCCTGCCCCTGAGGGTCGAGGATCTCCGGCTTGAGCATGACGTCGACTACGACGCGTGCCACTGGCACTCCCGGTGGTGTGTTGCGTGGGCGGTTCCCTCAGCGTACCTGTCTCCAAATTCTACGCGGGTAGAGATCTGAAGGATCCTCCAAAAGCCAGGCCAGAGGGCCGCTCCACCGACGAACACCGCCCATGCCCCCGCCCGAGCACACCCACGCAAAATTCGAGTGAAATATTGCGAACCTCATTGCCCCGGGACACGCTGAAACAATTGCCAGGGCTTCACAATGCGCCGCCCACCGCTGTACAAAGGAATCCAGAAGAAAGCAGCATTGTCCCGGCACAGCCGTACCGTCGACATCGCCGCACGTCAGGGGCGCCACAAGCGCCTCCTCTGCGGCATCGGCCGCAGGAAAGGACCGATATCCGTGGCTCAGCGTGTGGTGGTCACTCTCTCCGACGACATGGACGGCGGAGAAGCGGCTGAAACGGTCGCGTTCGGCCTCGACGGGAAGACGTACGAGATCGACCTGAATGCTGCCAATGCAAAGAAACTCCGCAAGGCGCTCGCGCCGTACCTCGCCGCCGGGCGCAAGCTGCCCGCCAGAGCGACGGCCGGCCGGGGCGTGGAGACCTACACCCACACCTCACTGGCACCCGACCCGGCGGCGGTCCGCGCCTGGGCCCAGTCCAACAAGATGGACGTGCCGGCCCGCGGCAGGATCCCGAAGCGGGTCTACGAGGCGTTCCGCGCGGCGAGTTGAGGCCGGGCGCGAGGCGGGCCCGGGCGGCCCGGCGGCCGGGCGGGGCAGCCGGGCGACACCGCTCCGGGGGCGGATTTGCATTCCACCCCCCATGATCGGCTAAAGTCTGGAACACGCCGAGGGGCGAGGCCGACAAGGTCCCACCTCACGCAGCGTGCGGGTGTAGTTCAGTAGTAGAACATCCCCCTTCCAGGGGGAAGGCGCAGTGTGCAATTCCTGTCACCCGCTCTGCATCGCAAGTCCGAAGCACTCCGGTGCATCAGGTAGAGTGGTGCTCGCACCGCCCGGTGAAAGCCGAGCGGCAGCAAAAATGCGGACGTGGCTCAGTTGGTAGAGCATCACCTTGCCAAGGTGAGGGTCGCGAGTTCGAATCTCGTCGTCCGCTCAGGAGTACGAAGGCCCCGGTTCTCAGGAACCGGGGCCTTCGTCGTATCCCCACACCCTTCGTCCCCACACCTTTCGTCCCCGCCGCCGCCCCATGACATTTGTCAGAAGCGGGTGATGACGGCACGCACTGCCGGACGGACTCCGCCGCCGGAAGCCTGGACACCTGACCCACGCGATCGAGGCGGAAGGCCTCCGACGCGCCTACTCCGGAGGCTTCGAGGCCGTCCGCGGCCTCACCTTCACCGTCCCGCGCGGCGAGATCTTCGCCCTGCTCGGCACCAACGGCGCCGGCAAGACCTCCACCGTCGAACTCCTCGAAGGCCTCGCCGCCCCGAGCGCCGGCCGTATGAGGAGCCGAGCAGGCCCGACCAGTGATCGGTGTTCAGGTATCGCTCTGGCGGTAGAACTTCGCCTGAAGCAGATCGGTGAAGATACCCATGGGGTCGCCCCAACCACCGTTGCTCCAGTCGCCGTTGACGTTGGTGGTGACCATCTGTTCGCCATCGCGAGAGCCGTAGGCGTAGGACCACGATCCGAAGAGCGCACCCCCCATGCCCCAGACGGTTTCCCCGCAGGGCAGTCTCACTGAGGAAACGCCGAGGCCGTAGGCGGCGCTGGGAATCCAGTCGCGGGTGGGCACGGTGGTGAACATGTCGCGTTGTTGGTCCGGTGGCAGTATCCGGCCCCCAAGCAGGGCGCGGAAGAACCGGTTGAGGTCCCCGGCGGTGGAGATCATGCCGCTGGCTGCCCAGAACATGGATGAATCGAGCTCGGTCGCGTCGTGGACCGGCGCGCCGGGGTCGGTCTGGAACAGCTTCGTGTAGTGCCGGGAGTGTGGCCCGTGGATCGTCGGGTCGCTGCCGTGCGGCAGGTACGTACCAGTCAGGCCGAGTGGGCGGGAGATCCGCTCTGTGACCTCTTCGGCAAGCGCGCGGCCGGTGGCCCGTTCGATGATCATGCCTGCGAGGACGTAGTTGGTGTTGGAATAGGCCCAGCCCGAGCCCGGTGTGAAGGTGGGTGGATGGGACATGGCGATCTGCACCAGTGACTCGGGCGGGTGTGTCTCGTAACGGTTCAGTGCTTCCTGGTCATCGGTGTAGTTGAAGATCCCGCTGGTGTGGTTGAGCAGCATCCTGATGTTCGCCCTGGCACCGTCGTGGTGATGGCCATGGACCGCCCCGGGCAGCCACTGTTCCGCGGTGTCGTCCAGGCTCAGCCTGCCTTCCGCCGCCAGTTGCAGCACGACGGTGGCCACGAACGTCTTGCTGATGCTGCCGATGCGGAACCGGTCCTGCTGTGAACGCGTGCGGCCGGTTCGGGTGTCGGCCACTCCTGCGGTCCCGAACCACTGCCGGTCGCCGTCGCAAACCTCAGCGAGAATGCCGGGGAGGCCTCCTTGAGTCACAGCTCGCCGAAGTAGGCGCTGGACCGCCTCGCAGGCCTCGGCCCCTGAAGCCGGCGCGGACTCAGATAGCGGGCCCCCTGCTTCGGCCGGTTCGGCGCCCGGTCGGCCGTTGTCCGTATGAGCGGTGTGCTGGTGCATGCAGTCCTCCTTGTCGTGCGTGACCCATGGGTGACCGCCCGGCCCCTCTCCACGGCGTGATTCACTGGCCCACCGGCTCTGAGCAAGGGGCTGGCGCCCAGCGCAGCGTGCGACGCGCCGCGCACGCCTACCGGACCCACTGCACATCACGGCGAGGGGCACGGCCGCGGGGTGAACTGGCCGCGTCAGCTGATTCCGGTGGTCACTGGTCCTGGCTGTCGAGCGTCTGCCGTACTCGGTCCGCCAGCCCGGCCTGATCGATACCGGCCAAGGCGAGAGCACGTGGCACGGTGCCGATTTGAGCCTGCAGGATCCCGAGCAGCAGATGCGCTGACCGCAGGTCCTTCTTGCGAGCGGAGGAGAAGCTCCGCTCCAGCGCGAGTCTGGCGGACGCACCCATCTGGGGCTGCTGGGAAGCGCGGCTCGGCCCGGGAAGGCCAAAGGCGGCCGGAGACACTCCAACCATGCTCAGGCTGTGCTCGAATTCTCGGTCCAGTGCCTCGCGGACAGCAGCGCGATCGAGCCCGACCGACGCCAGGAGCTGCTGAGCGGTGGACCCCTGATCGGCGGCGAGCGACAACAGAAGATGGTGCGCGTCGATCGTCCCCGACCCATCATCCTGAGCTTCGGCCATCGCCCGCACGATGACCGCATGCAGGTACTTGTCAAACGCGCTCATCGCCGCGCCTCCTCAGCTTGACTCCGGCGGCGATGAGCCGCTTGGCGTGCTTCTTGTGAACGGCTTGGCGGGTGACACCTAGCGCCTCGGAGACCTGCGGCCAGCTCCAGCCCGCCCGCATGGCCTGCTCCACAGCGGCGTCCTCCAGCTGATCGGCAAGGCGCCGCAACGCCACGACGGCCGCCAGGGCGTCAGCGGGCTCAGGGGAAGGGGAATTCTCGCCGACAGACATGCAAGCAACTGTAGTTGACTAACGAAGATAGTCAACTACAGTTGCTAATGGCTGGGGCGGAGTGCAGCGGTCCCGTCGGAGGCTCGTGATCACGGGCCTCCCCGTCGGCAACGATCGAATGAAGACAGGCATGGCGGGCGTCCAATGAACCCGGTTCTCCCGGGGCCTGTTGGCGGCTCAGATCCAATGCGGCTCGGCTCATATCGTCGACTGGGTAATCGACATGCGGTCTGGCATCCATCTTCTCGAACGTCGGTCAACGTCTCGGTGAAGGCTGCTGAAGCCTCTGGCCCCGAACATGGTTCTCTGACTAAAGTCAGAGAATGGACACGGTGCAGATCGACCAGGTGCGGCAGTTCAACCGCACCGTCACCGAACGTGTGGGCGTGCTCCACGACCACTACCTAGGCCGCGACCGGCCCATCGGTGAAGCCCGGCTGCTCTGGGAGATCGGTGAGGAGGGCCAGGACGTGCGGCAACTGCGCGAGCACCTCGCGCTCGACTCCGGGTACGTCAGCCGGCTGCTGCGCTCCCTGGAAGCCGACGGCCTGGTGACGGTGGAGCCGCAGCCCCGGGACAGGAGGGTGCGCACCATCCGGCTCACCGATGCGGGCCGCGCGGAGCGCGCGGTGCTCGACGGCCGCAGCGACGAGCTGGCCAGCTCTCTCCTGGAGCCGCTCAACACGGCCCAGCGCGCCCGGCTGACCGCCGCCATGGCCGAGGTCGAACGGTTGCTGACCGCTGCGACGGTCACGCTGGACGCCGTTGACCCAGACCACCCCGACGCCCAGCACTGCCTGCGGTCCTACTTCGCCGAGATTCAGGCACGCTTTGAGACCGGCTTCGACCCCGCGCGGAGCCTGCTGCCCGACGCGGGCGAACTCCGGCCACCGCGCGGCCTGTTCCTGGTTGCCCGGCTGCACGGCGAGCCCGTCGGCTGCGCCGGCCTGAAGCTGCCCCCCGGCGCCCCGGCCGAGATCAAACGCATGTGGGTCGCGCCCCGCACCCGGGGCCTCGGTCTCGGCCGCCGGTTCCTGACCGAGCTGGAGACTCAAGCCGCCCAGCAAGGCTGCGAGGTACTCCGCCTGGACACCAACAAGGCGCTCACCGCGGCGATTGGTCTCTACCACTCCAGCGGCTTCCAGGAGGTCGCTGCCTTCAACGACGAGCCATATGCCCACCACTGGTTCGAGAAGCGGATCAGCACACCACCGTTCGGAGATTGATCACAACCGAATGCGCTCCCTAGTGCCGAGGAGCTCCCCGGACCCACTCACTCTGGTCCCACCCCCTTGATCAGTGGTCCACCGGGAGTGAAGCTGCGAAGGATGTCGAAATCTCGGGAGGCACAGTGAAGCTGGGTACGGTGGCGATCACGGGCGCGGCAGGGAACATCGGTTCCGTGGTGCGGGAGGCACTGCGGCGTGAGGCGGCGCGGTTGATCCTGCTCGACCGCGCACCGCTGCGGCCGGAAGCCGAGAACGAGGATGTCCGCACCGTCGACCTGTCGGACGCGACCGCCGTGGAGTCGGCGCTTGCTGGGGCCGACCGCGTTCTCCACCTGGGTGGTGTCCCGGACGAGGCGCCTCTTCGTGACCTGCTCGAAGTCAACGTGCTCGGCACCCATCACGTCCTGGAGGCGGCGCGGCGCGCGGGGATCGAGCGGGTGGTGCTGGCGAGCAGCAACCGCGTGACTGGCTTCTATGCTGCGGGGCATCACACCGGTCCGCACGAACCGGTACGCCCCGACGGCCTCTACGGGGTGAGCAAGGTGGCCGTCGAGGCCCTCGGGCAGCTGTACGCCGACAAGTTCGGCCTGTCCGTGATTTGCCTGCGCATCGGCAGCTTCGAGCACAGGCCCACTGGGCGCCGGCACCTGGCGACCTGGCTGAGCCCGCGCGACGCCATCGGATACATACGGGCCGCGCTGACCGCCCCGCCGTCCACTCGCTTTGCCACGGTGTACGCCGTCTCCGCCAACACCCGCCGCTTCTGGGAACTCCCCGACCCGACGGTACTGGCATACACCCCCATCGACGACGCCGAACTCCACGCAAGGGACATCCCCGGGACAGATCTCCCAACCGACCCGGCTGCACCCCAGGCCGGTCCCTACGCGCTGCCTGAGTTCACTCTCAAGCACCTCAGGCGCTGACTGACACTGCCATCGCCGCGGTGAGCACTGGACGCACCACCCCTGAGGAACGACGAGCAGAAGTGGGGATCTTCAAGAAGCGCCAACATCCTGGCCTGGGGATCTTCGGGATCAGGTGACTGTCGTCTGCGTCGTGGGGCCGGGTGGCGGTCACGCGCGGACGCGGGGTAGGGCTGCCGCGGTGGCGCGCTCCAGAACGCGGTACACCGTGGCTCGGCTGACGGAGAACAGTTCGGCAAGGTCGGCGATGGAGTGCTCGCCGGTGGCGTGCTGCTCGACCAGGTGCGCCCGCTGGCGGCTGAGCAGCCCCGCCCGTCGCCTGCCCGCCCGTCGCCTGCCCTTCCGTACACGGCTCCTCGCGCTCGGGCGGGCCGAGCTGACCTGCTCGGCCGCAACCGCACCGCGCTCGTCGGCGCCCTCCTCGTCGGCGTGTACCGCAACCTGGTCGCCGCCCTCGTCGCCCGCCGCGAGTCCGTTGGTGACGGCCGGCAGCGCCGATCCCGCGCGGCGCTCGTCCCCTTCCTCACCGGCCACTGCCTGATCCTCCGTGCCCGGACCATCGCCCTCCACCAGGCGCTGATCGCCGCAGTCCTCCTGGCCCCGGTGCCGCTCACCGGCCTGGGCCTCGCCCAGAGCGTCGTCGGCGTCGTCTTCGAGCTGCGCGAGACCCGCGACGTACAGGCCAGGCTCGCGGTCGCCGAGGAACGGCTGCGCTTCGGCCGGGACCCGCACGACATCCTCGGCCGGAACCTGTCCGTGATCGCCCTCAAGAGCGAGCTCGCCGTCCAGGTCGCCCGGCGCGAACGCCCGGAGGCCGTCGCCCAGATGATCGAGGTCCAGCGGATCGCCCGGGAGTCCCAGCGGGAGGTGCGGTACGTCGTACGCGGCTACCGCGAGGCGGATCTGCGGGTGGAGCTGAAGGGCGCGTGCGGGGCACTGGGCGCGGCCGGGATCGACTGCGCGGTGGAGTCGCGGGGCCGGGGCCGACCTGCCCGCCGAGGTCCGGTCGGCGCTCGGGTGGGTGGTCCGGGAGGCCACGACGAACGTACTGCGGCACGGGACGCGCGGCGCTGTGCGATCGCCCTGCGCGAGGAGGGGGAGGAGGAGACGGTGCTGCTGACGGTGGAGAACGACGGGGCGGGGGGGTGCGTCGGAGGTGGGCGGTGTGTCCGGGGCGGGCGGTGCGCCGGGGACCGGTGGTGCCTCGGAGCTGGTGGCCCGTCCGGGCCTGGTGGTGCGCCCGGAGCCGGTGGCCCGTCCGGGCCTGGTGGTGCGCCCGGAGCTGGTCGCCCGTCCGGGCCTGGTGGTGCCTCGGAGCTGGTGGCCCGTCCGGGCCTGGTGGTGCGCCCGGAGCTGGTCGCCCGTCCGGGCCTGGTGGTGCGCCCGGTTCCGGGCTCGCCGGGCTTCGGGAGCGGCTCGCGGCCGTCGGCGGGACGTTGGAGGCCGGGCCCGGCGGCGGGGGACGTTCCGGGTGACGGCCCGGGTCCCCCCCGTCCCGTAGAGCTCGTACGTCCCCTGCGGAGGTGGCCCGATGACCGCTCCCGCACCCGCACGCCTCCGCGTGCTGCTCGCCGATGACGAGCATCTGATCCGGGGCGCGCTCGCCGCCCTGCTCGGCCTTGAGGACGATCCCGTGGTCGTCGCCGAGGCCGCGACCGGGCCCGAGGCGCTCGCCATGGCCCTCGCGCACCGCCCCGACGTCGCCGTGCTCGATCTGCAGATGCCGGGCGGGGACGGTGTGAGGGTCGCCACAGCGCTGCGGGACGAACTGCCCGGCTGCCGGACCATGATCGTGACCGGTCACGGCCGCCCCGGGCACCTCAAGCGGGCCCTCGCGGCCGGCGCCCGCGGCTTCGCGCCGAAGACCGTCAGCGCCCAGCGGCTCGCCGAGATCATCCGTGCGGTACACGCCGGAAACCGTTATGTGGAAACGGAGTTGGCGGCCGACGCCATCGCCGCCGGGGACTCCCCGCTGACCGCCAGGGAGGCCGAGGCGCTCGAACTCTGCGCCGACGGGGCACCCGTCGCGGAGATCGCCCGGCGCGCCTCCCTCTCCCCCGGAACCGTCCGGAACTACCTCTCGTCGGCCGCCGCGAAACTCGGTGCGGAGAACCGGCACACGGCAGTGCGTCTCGCACAGGCGAAAGGTTGGGTATAGTTGGCTCCGCGCTACGGCGCATGCGGACGTGGCTCAGTTGGTAGAGCATCACCTTGCCAAGGTGAGGGTCGCGAGTTCGAATCTCGTCGTCCGCTCCATGAAGAAGCCCCCGGTCGAATCGACCGGGGGCTTTCTCGTACCCCTACGGGTGGCCCCGACACCGGCCACCGACGCGTACGCCGGGGGCCGGGGCCAGGACGAGGGCTCAGAAGCTGCCGGACCAGGCTTTGCCGGTCAGCAGCTCGTACGCCTCCAGGTACTTGGCGCGCGTGGCGTCCACGATGTCCTGCGGGAGCGGGGGCGGGGGCTGCTCGCTCTTGCGGTCCCAGCCGGAGGCCGGGGAGGTCAGCCAGTTCCGGACGAACTGCTTGTCGTACGAGGGCTGGGCGCGGCCCGGCTGCCACTGGTCGGCCGGCCAGAAGCGCGAGGAGTCCGGGGTGAGGACCTCGTCGGCGAGGATCAGCGTCTCCCCGTCGAAGCCGAACTCGAACTTGGTGTCCGCGAGGATGATCCCCCGGTCACGGGCGATGTCCCGGGCCCTGCCGTACACGGCGAGGGTCGTCTGCCGCAGCAGCGCGGCGGTCTCGGCGCCGACCTGGCGGGCGACCTCCTCATAGGAGACGTTCTCGTCGTGGTCGCCGACGGCGGCCTTCGTCGCCGGGGTGAAGATCGGGGCGGGCAGCTCGGAGCCGTCGCTGAGCCCCTCGGGGAGCGCGAGGCCGCACACCGTACGGGACTCGTCGTACTCCAGGAGCCCGGAGCCGGTGAGGTAGCCGCGGGCCACGCACTCGACGGGGACCATGTCCAGCGACCTGCAGACCGTGGTGCGGCCCGCCCAGTCGGCGGGGGCGCCGGCCGGCAGCTCGGTCGAGAGGACGTGGTGCGGGACCAGGTCCGAGAGCTGGTCGAACCACCACAGGGAGAGCTGGGTGAGGACCCGGCCCTTGTCGGGGATCTCGGTGGGCAGCACCCAGTCGAACGCGGACATGCGGTCGCTCGCCACCATCACGAGGTCACCGGCCTCGTCGCGGTACAGGTCGCGCACCTTGCCCGTGTGGAGATGGGTCAGGCCCGGGACCTGGACGGGCTCGGGCTTTTCTACGAATCCGGACACGGTTCCTCCGCGTAGGTTGATCCAGGAGCGTGTCCGATTCTCTCGCACATCCGGGCGACCCCCGCCGCCAGGCCCTGTGACCCCCCGCTCAGTCCCTCTTGCAGATCCGGTCGAGGAGGTTCGCGGTGGCGCGCTGGACCCGGGCGTCGACATGGCCGGGCCGGTCCAGCGCCGGCGACCAGGCGAAGGTGCCGGACGCGAAGACCCACGCTCCGGACGGGGCCCGGTAGAGCGAGGTCTCCTGGTGGCGCAGCGCCCCCTCGCCGTCCTGGTAGGGCGAGTGCGCGAGCAGGATACGACCCTGGTGCTCGGGGAGCGCCGTACGCGGGAAGTAGCGGTCGGCCTCGCCCGCCACCAGGCCCGGCAGCTCGTCGCCGTCGCCGGCCCCGGTGGCCTCCCAGAGCCAGTGGTCGGCGTTCCGTACGACCAGCGGGTGGGGTTCGGGCACCCGGCCCGCGTACTGGATGCCGAGGAGCTGCTGCTCGGGGCGGTCGACCTCGCGCCAGAGCGCGGGGCGGCCGGGGCCGCGCCGCTTGCGGCAGGTGAGCAGCCGGTCCGGCACCCCGGACGGCGAGGGGCCCAGCTCGACCTGCCAGTACATGGTGTTCGCGGAGAGGAAGACCAGCGAGGTGCCCTGGTCGCGGGCGAGCTCGGCGGTCCGCCGCATCGGCGCCGACCAGTACTCGTCGTGCCCGGGGAAGACCAGGCCCCGGTAGCGGCTGGGGTCGACCCGGCCCGCGTGCAGGTCGCGCGTCTCGGCGTACGCCAGGTCGTAGCCGTAGCGCTCGGCCCAGCGGATGAAGTCGTAGGCGTGCCCGACGTGCAGCGGCAGCCCCGCGCCCGCGTACGGGCGGTCGAAGGAGACCGTGACGGCCGCCTCCTCCTCGCCGAGCAGCCTGCCCTCCTCGTCCCACGCGTGGTACAGGCTCGCGCCGGTGTGGCCGTCCTCCGGATAGAGGTTGTACGCCTGCCAGGTCACGTCCGGGAGGACCAGGAGCAGATCGGCGGGATGGTCGTCGCGGACCGTGAAGGGGATGTGCGAGCGGTGGCCGTCGGCGGTGGTGAGCACGGCGACGTACGCCCCGATCGACCAGTAGGACGGGACCTGCAGCCGCCAGGACTGCCACCAGTGGTGGCACGAGACCGTGCGGTCGGCGGTGAGCGGGGCGGGCTGGACGATCCCGGAGAGACGCGGGCTCGTGGTGATCTTCGCGGCGCCGTCGCCGCCGTAGTGGCCGATCCGGTAGACGTCGACCGAGAACTGCTGCGGCGGGTCCACCGTGATGTGGAAGTCGATCGACTCGCCCGGTGAAACGGCGCCGACGGACGCGAAGCCCTTGATCTGGCGCCGGACGTCGTCGGCCGTACGCGGGCCTCCGCAGCCGCCCCTGGCCAGGATCTCGTCCGCGTACCAGGGGACCATCTGGCCGGTGTCGTCGAAGTAGTTCTCGGAACCGCGCAGCCAGGGCAGCGGGCCCTGGCCGAAGGGATCGGTGACGGCGTGCGCGAGCGCGCCCGACTCCCACCGCCTGATCTGGTCAGCCCCCATGCTGCGCCCCTCCCTCGACTCCCCCGGGTCGGTGATCGGCTCGTGGCTGGTCGATGCCGCTGGTCCGTGCCTCTGTCAGTGACGGTCTCCAGCACATCACATAACGCACGCACTCCGTCACCGTTCGTCGTGAATTGACGAGAGTGGAACTCGGGGCTCCGGGAGGGGCGGGGCGCGAGCGGGCTCGCGTGGGGCAGGAGACGGGCTCGCGTGGGGCAGGGGTGCGCTCTCGTGGTCCCGGTCGCGCTCAGACCAGACGTACGGGCTTCTCCGGGCGGACGCCCGTACGCGCCAGCCAGAGGCGCAGCGGCTCCGGATCGCCGTCCTCGACGAGGGCGAGGACCCGGGGGCCGAGGTCGGCCGCCCGCTCGCCGCCGACCAGGAGGGCGGGCCCGTCGAGCCAGTCGAGGCCGGGGACGGCCTCGGCGGTGTCCACGGCCGCGCAGCAGACCATCGCGGTCACATGGTCGGCGAGCAGGTCGCGGCCACTGCGGGGCGGCTGGAGCGGGAACAGCGGCAGGGGCCCGTCGGGGCCGCTGACCACGGGGGGCGGGGTGCCGGTCCGGTCGTCGCTCCCGGCGCTCCGGGGGGCCGCTTCCGCGGCGGCCGAGGCCGTGGCCGCGGTGGCGCCGGCGGCCACGCGGGCCTCCCGGGCGGCCTCCTCTCGGGCGAGGAGGACACTCAGCGCGGCGGCGAGCGCTTCGGCGGCGGGATTGACGGGCTCGTCGTCGGTGCCGTCACCGATGCCGGTTTCGTGGAGGTGGGTGGCGCCGTCGGCGGTGACGCCGGGGTCGTCAGAGCCCGGACCGCCGGAGTCCAGGCCGACCGTCTCGTCCGCCTCCGCCTCCGGCACCCCGTCGCCCGTCGGCTTCCCCGGAGTCGTGGACAGGTGGGCGATCACCCTGGTCAGCGTCGGGCCGCCGGCAGCCGTCGGCTTCGCGGCCGGGGAGTCGGCGACGCCCAGCCCGTCGAGGACCTCGTGGAGCCGGGCCGCGTCGGTACGCCACTTCCGGTCGACGACCTCCTCCGGGTACTGGCTCCACTCCACCGGAGACCAGTCGGGGCCGGGTTCGGCCGGGCCGCCGTGGAAGAGGCGGGCGGCGAGCAGGGAGGTGGCCTCGTCGACCGCGCCCGGCTCCTCCAGCAGGTCACAGGCCGGGCGCTCGCTGAGCCGGGACGAGAATCCGTCCGCGAGCCGGTCCCGGCGGGACAGTTCGGTCAGGGCGGAGACCACGCCCGCGTCGAGCTTGGCGGGCCAGCGGCCCATCCGCCAGGCGGGCAGCGCGACCCGGGTCAGGAGGCGGTCCCAGCCCGCGTACGCGAGGCCGACCTGCTCCTGGGCGACGATCCGCACGCCGTAGTCCACGGCCTGGGCGCGCTCCGAGCCGGCGGCGGCGACCCCGCGCTCCATCTCGGCGGCGTGCCCGCGGCAGGCGCGGAGCAGGACGCGGGCGACCTGCCCGACACCACGCGCGCCGAGCCGGCGGACGGGGTCGAGGCCGGGGTCGCCGGGGACGGCCACGGCGGCGTCCAGACCTCGGACGAAGCGGCGGGCGGCGGCTATGTCGGGGTGTGCGGCGGGGCCCGTACCGGCGACGACGGGAGCGAGGACGGCCCGCAGCTCGCCCACGCGCATCCACCACAGGAAGGGCGAACCTATGACGAGGACGGGGGGGCCGTCTGAGCTGCCGCCCGCCCCACCGGACGGCGCGCGCAGCGCGTGGGGGGACCGGTGCGCCCGGTGGGTGCGGTCCTCCAGCCAGCTGTCGCAGTCCGGGGTCAGGGCTATGGCGGCGGGGGCGGGGACGTCGAGCCGGTCGGCGAGGTCCCGGACGAGCCGGTAGAGGTCGGGCGCGGCGGATTCGGAGAGCTCCACCGTCGGTGTCGCGGCCGGGCGGGCCCGTACGACGACGAGGGCGACGGCCATGGCGGCGACCAGGACGAGGACCGCGAGGACGGTCACCACCCACCGCGCCGTGTCCCAGCCGGCGCCCGTGAAGTGGCCGGTGACCCCGCCCGCGTACAGCACGACGGCGACGGCGGCGGGGAGGACCGCGAGGCCCAGCGCCCTGCCGCGGACCCTGAGGACCGCGAGGGCCTGGGAGTGCGCGGCGCGCGCACCCCACTCCTCGCCGACAACGGAACCGGTACCGGACACGCCGTACATCACCCCCTCCTGCCCACGTCGGGACTGCCTGTGGCGGTGTTGCTCACTCCCCCACTGTGGCACCCGCCACTGACATCGCAATGCCGGTGGGCCAAGTGCCGGAACGCCTTCGCCGCACCCTAGTTGGGGCTGTGGCGGGCGTCATCCGTATGGCCGTGCCGTCACTCGATGGAATGGCTTTGGGTAAAGGTGATGGCGCTCAGGCGGCCGTACGGTGCACTGCTTCTCCACCGCACGGCCACAAGAGGAACCCGGAGCTTCCGGGTGATACCGGCCCGGATCAGGCCTCGGCGGCCTTCCGCGCGATGTCCGTGCGGTGCTGCGAACCGTCAAGGCGGATGCGGCCGACCGCCGCGTAGGCACGCTCGCGGGCCTCCGCCAGGTCCGTACCGACGGCGGTGACCGAGAGGACGCGGCCACCGGCGCTCACGATCGCGTCGCCGTCCCGCTTCGTACCGGCGTGGAGCACGTACGCGTGCGGCGCGTCCTGCTCGGCGATCTCACCCAGACCCTCGATCGGGTCCCCGGTGCGCGGGGTGTCCGGGTAGTTGTGGGAGGCGACGACCACGGTCACGGCGGCCTCGTCGCTCCAGCTCAGCGGAGCCTGGTCGTCCAGGGTGCCGTTGGCCGAGTTCAGCAGGACGCCCGCGAGCGGGGTGCGGAGCCGGGCCAGGACGACCTGGGTCTCGGGGTCGCCGAAGCGGGCGTTGAACTCGATGACCCGCACACCGCGGCCGGTGATGGCCAGACCCGCGTACAGCAGGCCCGAGAACGGCGTGCCACGGCGGCGCAGCTCGTCCACGGTCGGCTGGAGGACGGTCTCCAGGACCTCGTCGACCAGCTTCGGATCGGCCCAGGGCAGCGGCGAGTAGGCGCCCATGCCGCCGGTGTTCGGGCCCTCGTCGCCGTCGAGCGCGCGCTTGAAGTCCTGCGCGGGCCGGAGCGGGAGGACGGTGGTGCCGTCGGTGATCGCGAAGAGCGAGACCTCGGGGCCGTCGAGGTACTCCTCGATGACCACCCGGTCGCACGCGAGCGCGTGGGCCCGGGCCACGGCGAGGTCGTCGGTGACGACGACACCCTTGCCGGCGGCGAGGCCGTCGTCCTTCACCACGTACGGAGCGCCGAAGGCGTCGAGCGCCTCGTCGATCTCCTCGGGGGTCGTGCAGACGTAGCTGCGGGCGGTGGGCACCCCGGCGCCGGCCATGACGTCCTTGGCGAACGCCTTGGAGCCCTCCAGCTGCGCCGCTTCACGCGACGGGCCGAAGGCGGGGATGCCGGCCGCGCGGACGGCGTCGGCGACACCGGCGACGAGCGGGGCCTCCGGGCCGACGACGACCAGGTCGGCGCCGAGCCCGGTGGCGAGGCGCGCGACGGCCTCGCCGTCCAGCTGGTCGACGGGGTGCAGCTCGGCGACCTCCGCGATTCCGGCGTTGCCGGGCGCGCAGTGCAGAGCGGTGACGTCGGGATCGAGGGAGAGAGAGCGGCACAGGGCGTGTTCGCGGGCGCCGCCGCCGATGACGAGGACCTTCACGCCTGCCAGAGTAGCCCGCTGGCCGGGATGCCCCTTGTGCGGGCCACCGAGCGAGACGCCCCTACTCGTTCGTGTATTCCTCCACAACCGTGGCTCCGAGCTCGCGCACGATCAGGTCGTGCCCGGAGAGCGCCGAGTCGACGAGGTCGGGGTCGTCCTCCTCGGGCACGTCGTCCTCGGGCGCCACGGGCGGCGCGTACGCGGGCGCGGAGTCCTGCGCCGGCGGGGGCGGCGGGGAGAACGCGGGCCCGGCCTGCGCCTGCGGCGGCTGCACGGGGGCGGGCGGCGGGGCCTGCTGGAACGCCGGAGCGGCGGCCTGCGGGCGGCCGAAGCCGCCGGTTCCGCCCGAGCCGCCGAAGCCGGTGGCCGCCGGCGGGGGCGCGGCACCGCCCGAGGGGTCGATGATCGCCTCGACCTTCCAGTTCACGTTGAACTGTTCGGCGAGGGCCTGCTTGAGGACATCCTCGCTGCCGCTGCTCGCGAAGTTGTCGCGGGCGCCGGCATTGAGGAAGCCGAGCTGGAGGGTCGTCCCGTCGAAGCCGGCCACCTGCGCGTTCTGGCTGAGCAGGATCCAGGTGAAGCGGCGGCGGTTCTTGACGGCGTCGAGGATCTGCGGCCAGAGGTTGCGCACCTGGGCGGTGTCGCCACCGCCGCCACCGCCGCCGCCGGTGGGTACGGGGGCCGGGGCCTGCGGTGCGGACGGCTGCGGAGCCGGTACGGAAGCGGGGGCGGCGGGCGCGGACGCACCGGGCCAGGCGCCGGGCGCGCCACCACCGGGAGTGGCGGCACCGGGCCAGGCGCCGGGGCGGGGGGCGGCGGGGGCGGACGGCTGCGTCTGCGCGGGGGGTACCGCTTCGGACGGGGCCGGGGCCGGGGCGTGGGCGGGTACTGAGGGGGCTACGGGTGCCGGGGTGTGGGTGGGTGCCGGGGCGGGTGCAGCCCGCGACGGTGCCGGGGCGTGGGACGGCGGAAGCGGCGGCGGGGCCATCGGCGTGTGGGCGTCGGGCCCGGGGACGTACCCCAGCGCGGGGCCGGGCGCGGTCGCGGGCGGCCCGGCGGTGAACACCGGCGCCTGGGCGGCGGCCGGAGCGGCGGCGGCTCCGCGCTCGAGACGGTCCAGGCGGGCCTGGACCGAACGCTCGTCGTCGAAGGCGGCGGGCAGCAGCACGCGCGCGCAGATCAGCTCCAGCTGGAGCCGGGGCGAGGTGGCGCCCCGCATCTCGGTCAGACCGGTGTTGACGAGATCGGCGGCGCGGCTCAGCTCGGCGGCACCGAACACGGACGCCTGGGCCTGCATCCGCTCGATCACGTCGACCGGGGCGTCGATGAGCCCCTTCTCGGCGGCGTCGGGAACGGCGGCCAGGATCACCAGGTCGCGGAGCCGCTCCAGGAGGTCGGCGACGAACCGGCGGGGGTCGTTGCCGCCCTCGATGACGGTGTCGACGACCTCGAAGGCGGCGGCGCCGTCCCCGGCCGCGAACGCGTCCACGACCGCGTCGAGCAGCGTCCCGTCCGTGTAGCCGAGCAGCGAGGTGGCCATGGCGTAGGTCACGCCGTCGTCGGCGGCGCCGGCCAGGAGCTGGTCCATGACGGACATCGAGTCACGCACGGACCCGGCACCGGCGCGCACGACCAGCGGCAGCACCCCTTCCGCGACGGGGATGCCCTCGCGCCCGCAGACCTCGCCCAGGTACTCCCGCAGGGTGCCGGGGGGCACGAGCCGGAAGGGGTAGTGGTGGGTCCGGGACCGGATGGTGCCGATGACCTTCTCGGGCTCGGTCGTGGCGAAGATGAACTTCAGGTGCTCCGGCGGCTCCTCGACCACCTTCAGCAGGGCGTTGAAGCCCGCCGAGGTGACCATGTGGGCCTCGTCGATGATGTAGATCTTGTAGCGGCTGGACGCGGGCCCGAAGAAGGCCTTCTCGCGCAGGTCACGGGCGTCGTCCACACCACCGTGGGAAGCGGCGTCGATCTCGATGACGTCGATCGACCCCGGCCCGTTGCGCGCGAGGTCCCGGCAGGACTGGCACTCCCCGCACGGCGTGGGCGTGGGCCCCTGCTCACAGTTCAGACACCGCGCGAGAATGCGCGCACTGGTCGTCTTGCCGCACCCACGGGGCCCGCTGAACAGGTACGCGTGATTGACCCGGTTGTTCCGCAGGGCCTGCTGCAACGGGTCGGTGACATGCTCCTGCCCGATGACCTCGGCGAAGGACTCGGGACGATAGCGGCGGTAGAGCGCGAGAGACGACACATGTACGAGGTTATAGGCGCCCACCGACAACCCGGGAAAAACGACCGGGGGCGGGGGGTGCGGGGCGGCTGCCGCTCGCTGCATCCGGGGGCCGCCCGTAGGGGTCCGACCCGTACCCGTACGGGCACGGGGGGAGCCGAGATCCGGGTCCGCGCCCGGGAACGCAAGCGCCCCCCACGCACCTGCCAGAGCCGACCTACCCTTGCTGCCTTCCGGCCCTGGGGGAGTTCAGTCAGATAGCACCGCGTGAGGGGCTCCGCCCAGCGTACCCGATCCCGAACCCGGCTCGACCCGCTCCCCCCACCTGGAACACCTCGCGGACCCCTCCTCCGATCGAGTTCGCGAGCACCCCCCGAGGTCATGTAATGTTCGCGGCGGAGGATTCGCCTAGAGGCCTAGGGCGCACGCTTGGAAAGCGTGTTGGGGGCAACCCCTCACGAGTTCGAATCTCGTATCCTCCGCCATTGCTCTCACCGGGCAATTCGTCGAAGGGACCCACCGTTCGCGGTGGGGCCCTTCTTCGTGTGTGGTCGCGGTTCCCGGGAACCCGAGCCGTCCATGTCAGAGCTGCCGCCCGGTCCGCACGGTCCACCACGCGAAGGACCGTGCCGCACACTCCGGTCCACCGTCGATGACGCTTTTCCCCCGGGGTCGCGTCCGGTGGAGCCGTAGGATCGCCAAGGCTGCTGTCGCCGCGAAGAGATCGCCAGGAAGCGTGTACGTGCTTCGGAGGCCGCTTCGCTGCTGATGTCGGGGAGGGGACAGTGCAGGGGACACGGATTGATGGCCGCTATCAGCTGATCGATCTCGTTGGCGCAGGCGGCATGGGCCAGGTCTGGCGTGCGTACGACGAGCGCTTGGGCCGGGAAGTCGCGGTCAAGACGCTGACAGCCGGTGGGAACGAATCCGACCCCCGCGCAATCGCCCGGTTCGATCGTGAGGCCCGAGTGGTCGCGCGCCTCAACAGCCAGCACATCGTGACTCTGCATGACCTCGGCTCAACCGAAGTGGACGGGCGTTCACTGCTCTTCCTCGTCATGGAGATGATCGGCGGGCTGCCACTCGACCAGATCATCAAGCAGAGGCTGCCGTCCCTCGACGATGTGACCAGTTGGGGCGGTCACGTGTGCGACGGGCTCGCGACAGCACACTGGGCAGGAGTGCTGCATCGTGACATCAAGCCCGCCAACATCATGATCACGACCGGTGGCGTCGCCAAGATCCTGGACTTCGGGATCGCCGCCTTCCTGGACACCGCGTCGCCCCACACAACGCTGACAGCCGCCGGGACGCCCATCGGAACCCCGGCCTACATGTCTCCGGAACAGGCCCATGCGGTTCCGGTGGACCACCGAAGCGACCTGTACTCCCTGGGCTGTGTCCTCTACGCCCTGGTTACCGGTCAGCCGCCGTTCTCAGCGGCCAATGACATCGCGTTGCTCGTCAAGCACGTCACTGAGACTCCCCTGGCACCCGGGCACCGTCGCTTGGGCCTTCCCAGCGGGTGGGACGAGCTGATTCTCGCGAGGAGAAGCACCCCTCAGACCGGCCGCAGAGTGCGGTGGAAGTGGCGGATCGCCTGCGTGGCATGAGCGCTCCCCGCTCAGGTCCGTCGGCGGGTACAGCCATCCGGAAGCTGGCCCAGCGCCTCTGGCGATCATCTGCGCCGATGCGGATCCCGCCCTATCCCGCATCGCCCCCACCTGTCCCCCAACGGCAGCCGTTCGATCCGGCGAGTCTCGCCGCAGCGGCTGCCGCCGAACTCGATGGGGCCTTGCTCTCCGGCCCGCCTCCCTCGCCTCCCTCGCCTCTGAACGACGGCGTCAAGCCGGACGAGCTGGACGGGGTGCTCGCGGTGATCCGCAGCGAGACGTGAGCGAGTGACCGATGCGCCCCGGCTCTCGCTCTGACCGGGCATGAAGAAGGGGCGAGGAATGATTCCTCCGCCCACTCGTCCAGCTGCTGCAGTGGCGGAGGATACGAGATTCGAACACGTGAGAGCGTGCCCCCGAACACGCTCTCGCCGGGCAAGTCGTTGAAGGGCCCCACCGTTCGCGGTCGGGCCCTTCGACGTTTCCCGTCTCGATTCCTTCGGCTACACGGGACAGGGACGGTACTCGAGGCTGAGCGCACGGTCGACGGCGTAGCTGGTGCGCATCGACGCGTCGATCACCTGAGGCCAGGACCCGTACTTGGCGTAGAGCTGGTCGGCGGTGGGGCCGAGCGGGTTGCCGTACTTGGCGATGTTCCGCTCCTCCAGGATGCGGACCTCCTCAGGGCTCATGCCGGCGCGGGTGATCTCCTTCGCCTGGTTCCGCATGTCGACGAGCTCGCGGGCGATCTCCTCGTCGGAGGCGCCCGCCTCGCGCATGGCCGCCTCCGTCCGGTGCATGTCCTCCAGCAGCCCGTGGTAGCGCATCCGGGTCCGCTGGGCCTCGACCTTCTCGTCCATCGGCAGGACGCGGATGCGGCACACGACGGGGTCGGTGCTGGGGCAGGGGTCGTCGGCGGCGACGGGCGGGGCGAGCGGGGCGGTGATGACCGAACCGCACGCTTCGACGGCACCGGCGACGGAGGCCCCGCCGGTACCGAGCAGGGCGACGGTGGCAACGAGGGGAACGAGGGCACGCCTCAGTCGGGAAGAGGAAGAACGCATGCGCGCAACCTTGTCGACGCCACCGCACCCCTTCACGCAGGCGCACCGCTGATCACTCCTACGAGGCGATCGGGCAGCCCGCGCGCACGCCAGGAGGGCACATTCACCGGATCGGGGGGTCCTGGGAGGGAGGGACGTTACTGCGGTATCCGGTGTGTAGTGATGCCGATACTTTCTGTGATGACCAGTCGGCACGACCAAACAGGGGTTATCGATGAGGAAGTTGGCTACGGCGGTGGTGGCCGCGGGGCTGTTCTTCGGGGGGATGGGGGTGGCGATGGCGGACTCGTCCTGGCATGAGCTGAAGATGTCCACGACCGGCGCCGCGTTCTCCGGTGGGTACAAGTGGGAGCCCAAACTCCAGAACCACGGTGGGTTCCACGTACAGGGATACCTGTCGGACGGCGACCACGCGGACGGCCACAACACCTACCTTCGCGCAAAGGTGGAGGGCTACGGCTGGAATCGCGTCAAGGGTGCCCAGAGGAAGACCGTCACCGTCGACAAGATCTTCTTCGACGGCGCAGTTCTGCAGACCAACCACGCGGAGATCCAAGTGTGCCGCGACCGCGGCTCGCTGCGTCCGGACAACTGCTCGGGACTTCGGAAGTTCCGGCGCTAACAGTCAACGGCTGAGGGAGCCGCTGCCCCAGCGGCTCCCTCCCTTAAGGAGTGCGCACCACGATGGATGTCATCCTCCGCGCCGAGGGCGTGGATCTCTTCTACGGCACCGAGCAGGCTGTCAGCGGTGCCGAGTTCACGCTCAAGCGCGGTGAAGTGGCCGCCATCATGGGCAGCAGCGGGTCGGGGAAGTCGTCGCTGCTGTACTGCCTCGCGGGGGTGCTGCCCCCGTCGAACGGGACCGTGACCTTCGACGGAGTTCAGCTCTCCACCCTCCCCGACGGGGAGTTGAGCGCCCTGCGCCGTACGCGGCTCGGGTTCGTCTTCCAGTACGGAGAACTCCTCCCGGAGTTGACCGTCGAGGAGAACGCGGCGCTTCCCCTCCGGCTCGCCGGAATCAGCAAGGATCACGCCCATGTGATGGCCGCCCATGTGTTGCGGCGGCTCGGAATGGGTGAGCTGTTGCGGCGCAGGACCTCGAAGTTGTCGGGTGGCCAGAGTCAGCGCGTCGCGGTTGCGCGGGCTCTGGTCCACCGGCCGGACGTGGTGTTCGCGGACGAGCCGACCGGGGCACTCGACAGCGCCAACGCGGCCGTCGTACTGAAGGAGTTCCTCTGGCTGGCGCGGAGCCAGAAGACTGCCGTGATCATGGTGACGCACGACGCCGAGGTCGCCGAGAAGGCCGATACGCAGTACACGATGTCGGACGGTGTACTGGCTCAGCGGGTGGCGGTGTGAGCCCGTTCCTCCTCGGACTTCGCCTGCTCTGGGGCAGTGGCCGCCGGGGGCGCGTTCGCTTTCTGCTGATGACGCTCGGCTCCGCCCTCGGCGTGGCATGCCTTGCCGCCGTCCTCACCATTCCCACGATCATCGCCGCGCACGATGCCCGTACGACGAGCCGCGCGGTGAACCCGGGCTACAACAAGAATGTCGTCTACCAGGAGTTCCTTGATCCTTACGGCTCACAGCCCCTGCGGCGGGTCTTCTTCGGTCGCGTCGGTACCGGCCCCGCGCCGGTCCCTCCTGGGATCGAGCGACTCCCGCGGACGGGTGAAGCCATTGTTTCGCCGAAGCTGGCGGAAATCCTGGCGGCCAATCCGAATGCTGCGGGGCTTGTGCCGGGCCGTGTGATCGGGACGATCGCGCCGGCGGGGTTGGGTGGGCCGGAGGAGCTGTACGCCTACATCGGCATCGATCACGCCAAGCTTCCGGAAGGAAGAGAACTCGGCGATTTCGGCTCCCCGTACGTACGGGGAGAGCTTATCGACTCCTCCACCCTTGACATTCTGCGGTTTACGCTCGGTTGCATCGTGCTGCTCCCCCTCATTATCTTTCTTTCCGTCTGCGCACGACTTTCCGGGGAATCTCGAGCCCGTCGCCTTGCCGCCCTACGCCTCATCGGGCTCAGCGTGAAGGACACCCTCCGAGTCAATGCTGGTGAAAGCGTTGTCGCCGCGTCGATCGGGGCCGCGCTCGGAGTCGTGGGGTATCTCGGAGTCAACGAACTCTCCGCCCGAGTCGGATTGCCTGGGCTGCACTGGTTTCCATCAGATGGGCGCCCGGAGGCAACGACCCTTGCCGCGTGCCTAGTGGGATGCCCGGCACTCGCGTGGGCTGTCAGCCAGTTCAGCGCGAAGCAGGCCGCACTGTCGCCGATCAGTGTGCGCCGCACCGGGGAACGCAAGCCTCCAAGAAAGTTCGGAACGCTGCTCCTCATTCCCGGGCTGGGGATCATCGGCGGCTACTGTGCGCTCAGCGTGCTGGGAAGAGACCCCTCTGGAGGGTCTGCGAGCTCGCTGCTGGTACCCGGTGCCGTTCTACTGACCGGGGCCGGACTCGTTTTCGGATTGGCGCCGATCACGGCATCGCTGGCGCGGCGATTTGCCGGAGCAGCGAAGTCGTTGCCCGTGGCATTGGCGATGCGGCGCACTGAGGTTGATCCGGGTTCCTCACTACGGGTGGTCACCGGCCTTGTGCTGCTGGTATTCGGTGCGTCTTTGACCCAGGGAGTGCTGGTCGAACTGGACCAGGTCAGTCGCCGAACAACCCCCGTACAGGAATACGCCATCAAGCTGGACGAGTTGAGCCATACCCAGAGGAAACAACTCACAGACATCCGAGGCATTCGGACAGATCTGATGACGTACGACTCGTGGATCCCGCTGGACGGCACCATGCCGAAGTCCGTCAGCCTGGTTGTCGCTACCTGCTCCCAACTGATCGCAACTACGAAGTGGACAGAGGACTGTGTAGAGGGCCAATCCATGCAGTTACACGATGCCAACTCCGCGTTCCGGGAAGACCCTCAACCGGGTGATCGGTTCCCGTTCGAAACACGCGGCAAAGGAAGGACTATTCTTACCGTTCCCCACGACCGCATCCACATGACCGCATACCAGCCTTCCGCCATCACCACGGGCGCCATCCTCGTCCCTCCCTCGCTCCTCCCCGCCAACCTCGACGATTCCGCCGGCACCCTCACCCTCGTCAGTGACGCCGACCCCGCCACGATCCGCTCCGTTCTCGACGGCATCGGGGCCATCGCCCCCACCGCCTCCGTCGAGCCTGTCGGGATCGTCATCGACTCGCTCGCCCAGCTCGCCGTCATCCGCAGTCTGCTTGCCGTCGGCATGGTTCTCGGGCTTGTCATCGGTGTTGCCGCTTTCGTCGTGTCCGTGGCCGATCGGGCCATGGAGCGGCGTGGGCAGGTTGCCGCGCTCGTGTTGTTGGGGGCTCGGGCCGGGACACTGCGGGTGGTGCAGGTCGTGCAGGTGTTGTTGCCGCTCGTCGTGGGGCTCGGGGCCGCCATCGTCGCCGGGTGGCTTGCCGAGTCCAGTTACCTGATCACCGGTGGCGGCGCCGTGCACTGGGACTGGGACGGGCTGCCCCTGCTTCTTCTCTGCGCCCTGGGCGTATTGCTCGCCGCCGGTCTCGCCTCCCTGCCCATGGTGCGGCGTCATGTCGATCCCGAGCAGATCCGGCGGGACTGATCCCCTCTCCCGCGATGAGTTTTCCCTTCGGCCCCGGTCATACCCTCAGTCGCACAGTTACTGATCACCGAGGAGATGACCATGGCCGAGAACGTCGTCAAGGGCCCCGCCAGCTACTTCCCCTCCATCGAGAAGAAGTACGGGCGCCCGGTCTCCGAGTGGCAGGAGCTCATCCGTTCCTCGCCGCTCACCAAGCACCTGGAGCTCGTCTCCTGGCTCAAGGCCGAGCACGGGCTGGGCCACGGGCACGCCAACGCTCTCGTCGCCCACACCCTCGCCGAGGGCAAGTAGCCCTCCTGCGACGTGCGCGCCGATCGGCTTCCCGACCCGTAAGGGATCATGGAGGGGTGACTCATTCCTCCGCCCCTTCCCCCTGGTCAGAACGGTTCGTCATACGGGAAGGGGTACGGCTCTCCGCGCGCGACTGGGGCGGCTCCGGCACTGACGTACTCCTGCTTCACGGGCTCGCCGGGCACGCCGGCGAATGGGACGCCACCGCCCGGCTGCTGCGCGATTCCGGCCATCGGGTCGTCGCTCTCGACCAGCGCGGGCACGGGGCCAGCGAGCGGCACCCCGGCGATGTCACGCGCGCCGCCTACGTCGCCGACACCCTCGCCGTCATCGAGGAACTCGGGCTGGAAAGGCCCCTGTTGGTCGGGCAGTCGCTCGGCGGCAGCACCGCCCTTCTCACCGCCGCCGCCCATCCCGAGCTGCTGCGCGCCCTCGTTCTCGTCGAAGCCGGGCCTGGCGGCGGCAACCCCGGCGTACAGGAGCAGATCGGCGGCTGGCTGGCCGCCTGGCCGGTGCCCTTCCCCTCCCTGGAGGTGGCCGCCGCCTACCTCGGCGGCGGGAAGCAACCCGTAGGGGACGGCTGGGCTGGCGGGCTCGAGGAACGCGCCGACGGGCTCTGGCCGCGTTTCGACCCCGGCGTCATGGTGCGGTCCCTCGACGAGATCTCCACCCGCGCGTTCTGGGACGAGTGGGCGGCCATCACCTGCCCCACCCTCGCCGTCCTCGGGCAGGGCGAGCAGGGCGGGATCATCGGCGGCGCCGAGTACGCGGAGATGGTGCGGCTCCAGCCCGGTCTGCGCGGCGCGAGCCTGCCCGCCACCGGGCACGACGTACACCTCGAACAGCCCACCACCCTGCACCGGCTGATCGTCGGACTTCTCGGGGACCTCGCGCCGTCCGAGCCCTAGCTGTACTGCCCTGTGAGGTTGGGGACGCGGCTGGCGGGTGGTCGGCCCTTGAGCGCGGTGTGTCCGCGGTGGTGATTGTAGGTGTGCGGCCACTGCGGGTAGGCGTCCCGTCGCTCGGCCTCGGTTCGGTAGAGCTTTACGTAGGTCCACTCCTCCAGCAGGGTCCGGTTGAACCGCTCCACCTTCCCGTTCGTCTGCGGCCGGTAAGGGCGGGTGCGCTCGTGTGAAATGCCTTGTGTTGCAAGGGAGTTGCGCCAGAGGTGTGACTTGTAGCAGGCGCCGTTGTCGGTCAGGACCCGCTGGACGGTGATCCCGGCCCGCGACGACACCGTACTCGCCACCAAGGTGTACTTCCCCGTCGGCGGCGAAGGCCCCAACCGGGGTGGCAGTTCCCGCCGTTGGATCGTCCGGGCCGTCGAGGACAGCCTCCGGCGGCTCGGCACCGACCGGATCGACCGGCGGTCCGGTCGGAAGCCGGGCCGGGCCCAGCCGAGCCGATCCTCCCCTCCCGCTCAATGGGCGATGGTGCGAAGCTGCCCGACGGGGTGGACCTGGGCGAGGCCGGCGAAGGAGAGGAGGACCTTCGGGGGGGGCCGACGACGGAGAAGAAGGTGATGAAGGCGGCGGAGAAGGTGAAGGCGTTCACACCGGAATCATGGTGCGGCCGGGTGATTTCTCCCGTTTTTTGGGCCGGTGCCCGCGCGGTGTCGAGAACGGGCGGGCGGCTCCGACTGTCCTGCGAAAGGCAGTGACCGGCAAGAAGCCGGGAGCGAGAAGCGCGAAGCGGGAAACGAGGAGGACGTCATGAAGTACCTGGTGATGGTGCAGGGCTCGGATGCCGACTACGAGGCGATGGTGGGCCGTCCCACCGCGAACAGTCCCGCCTGGACCAAGTCGGACCTCAAGGCGATGTTCGACCACATGAACGGGATCAGCGAGGAGCTGGTGGCCTCCGGCGAGATGCTCGACGCGCAGGGCCTGACCGCCCCGGCCACGACCCGCTTCGTGGCGGTGGACGGCGACGGCAAGCCGGTCGTCACGGACGGCCCGTACGCGGAGACCAAGGAGGTCATCGCCGGCTTCTGGATCCTCGACTGCGCCTCCCTGGACCGCGTGACGGAGATCGCCGCCCAAGTGGCCCGCTGCCCGCAGCCGCCCGGCGCCCCGGAATACCCGGTGGTCATCCGCCCGATCGACGAAACCGGCCCGAGCCAGGACTGAGCGCGGCGACCGGCGACGGACACCGGAGCGCGGGCCGGCGGGGCCGGCCCGCGCCTGAGGGGTGGTTGGTCAGTGGATCCCGTGTCCGTGCGGGCCCGATCGGGTGTGGGGGTGGGATCGGGGGGTCAGGGTCAGGGCTGTCAGGGCTGTGAGCGCTGCTGTCAGGGCGCAGGCCGTGAAGGCCCTGGTGAAGCCTGACGGGGTGGGGGGTGTCGTGGTCAGGGCCAGGGTGGAGGCGATCGCCACGCCCAGGGAGCCGCCCAGTTCGTGGAAGGTGTTCACGATGCCGGAGGCGAGGCCCGCCTCATGCGGGGTGATCAGGCCCAGGGCCGTCGTCGTCGCCGTCACGAAGACCGCGCCCAGGCCGAACGCCGCCGTCGCCAGGGCCGGCAGGACCGTGGTCCACGGGCCCGACTCGGGGTCCAGTACGGCCAGTGGCAGGCAGCCCAGGGCCGCGACCGCCATGCCGCCGGCCGCGCAGGCGCGTGGGCCCGCCGTCATGACCAGGCGGGAGCCCAGGTGGGCGCCGATCGCCGTCGCCAGGGCCACCGGCAGGAACAGGAGGCCGGTGCGGAACGCGTCGAGGCCGTGGACGTACTGGAGCCGCAGCGAGCCCAGGAAGAAGAACGAGATCAGCAGAGCCGTCGCGACCAGCATCAGGAGCGAGCCCGCGACCACCGGTCGCAGGGTGAGCATCCGCAGGTCCATCAACGGGGCCCGGGTCCGTCGTTCCGCCGCCGCGAAGGCGCCGTAGAGCGCGAGCGCGCCGAGCAGCGGGAGCAGGGTCGCCGCCGCCGTCCAGCCGGAGTCCCCCGCCCGGACCAGGCCGTAGACGAGCGCACCGGTCGCGGTGGTGACGAGGAGGGCGCCGGGGATGTCCAGGCCGCCGGTTCCGGTCCGCTTCCCCGTGGGCAGGGGCGGTGCCGTCGTTCGTACGGCCTTCGGGAGCGCGATCAGCAGCGCCAGGCCGACCGGGACGTTCACGTAGAAGATCCAGGGCCATCCCGGGCCCGCTGTCAGCGCGCCGCCAAGCAGCACTCCCACCGCCGATCCCGTACCGCCGATGGCCGCCCAGACGCCCAGCGCCTTCGGGCGTTCCGCGCCCCGGAACATCGTGGTGACCAGTGCCAGTGCCGCCGGGGAGAGGAGTGCGGCGCCGACGCCCTGGGCCGCGCGGCCCGCGAGCAGGACATCGGCGTTCGGCGCGAGGCCGCAGGTCAGGGACGCGGCCGTGAAGAGGGCCAGCCCGGCGAGGAGGACCCGGCGGGCACCGAGGGCGTCCGCGAGCCGGCCGCCGAGCAGCATCAGTCCGCCGAAGCAGAGGGTGTACGTGGTGACGACCCAGGTCAGGGCCGTACGCCCGAGGCCCAGGTCGGCCGCGACGGCCGGCAGGGCCACGTTCACCACGGTCACGTCGAGGATCAGCATGAACTGCGCCGCGCAGATCAGCGCCAGGGCCGTCCAGCGGCGCGGGTCGGGGTCGGGGTGTGTCCGGGCAGGGGTGGGTACGGCGGAGTCGGTGGGCATAACTGAACTGTACGGCACAGTACAGTTGAACTCAAGAGTACAGTTCAGTTGGTAGGGTGGACCCATGGACGTCCCCTCCGGCGCTGCCGGTCCTTCCGGCTCCGCCGGTCCCGCCGGTTCGGCCACTCCTCCCGGCCCCTCCGGCCCCCGCGCCGCCCGCAAGCGGCAGGCCGTCCTGCGGGCAGCCCGCGACCTCTTCCTCCGCGAGGGCTTCGGCGTCGGCATGGACGCCATCGCCGCCGAGGCCGGCGTCTCCAAGGTGACCGTCTACAACCACTTCGGCAGCAAGGAAGCCCTCTTCACCGCCGTGGTCACCGGCGCCGTCGACGAGCCCCTGTCCGGTGCCGGACGCACGGGCGACGGGCGCGCCGAGGACACCCCGGACCTCGCCCGGCTCGTCGCCGCCGACGGCCCCGAGGAGCTGCGCGCCGCCCTCACCGAGGCCGGCCGCGCCTGGAGCCGCGCCGTACGCGCCGACGACGAGGGCCGCGCCCTGCGCACCCTCGTCGCCACCGAACTCCACCGCTTCCCCGAACTGGGCCGCGCCTGGCGCGCACACGGCCCCGCCGGGCACCACCCCGCCGTCGCGGAGGCCCTGCGCGCCCTCGCCGACCGGAACCTCCTCGACATCCCCGACCTGGAGGTCGCCGTCCTCCAGCTCTACTCGCTGCTCGTCTTCCCGCAGATGGTGTTCGAGCAGTACGGGACCGAGCTGGCCGACGGGCTGGGCGAGCGGCTGCTCGTCGACGGGGTGGAGATGTTCCTCCGGCGTTACTCCCCCGCCCCCTGACGCAGCCGGGCCAGCGTCGCGTCCATGTCGACCGCGCACGCGCTTCCCCGGTTGTACGGGAGCTTGCCGAGCATCAGCGCCATGCCGCAGGTGTTGGTGAGCGCCGAGAAGACGAGGCCGCCCGCGACGCCCGCCGAGAGCAGCTGGAACGCCGGGTGTATCAGCACCCCGAGCACCAGGCCGAGCAGCACCAGCGAGCCCGCGACCAGCCGCACCTGGCGGTCCATCGCCCACACCGGCTTCGCCGGGGCGCCCGCCGGACGGTCCAGGCCGTGACCGCGCGCCGCCCAGCCGCTCGTACCGCCGTCGAGGTCGTACGCGCTCACGCCTTCCGCCGCGAGCTGCGCGCAGGCCCTGGCCGAGCGGTTGCCCGACTGGCAGACGACCAGCACTCCGCCGCGCGCCGCCGCCTCCCGGAGTGCGGGGACGGCGCGGGCGAGCCGGTCGAGCGGGACGTTGACGGCGCCGGGCACATGGCCGGAGGCGTACTCGCCGGGCGTGCGCACGTCGACGACGGTCAGGCCGGCCAGCCGGGTGCGGGCCTGGTCGGGGTCGAGCAGGAGGGGTGCGTTCATGGCAGGTGTCATCCTTGGTCTTCGACGGGGCCCCGTGCTGGGGAGTAAATTACCCCCTGGGGTATCTGTGGAGGAGTGGCTGTGGAACTGGATCTCGCGGGTGCGGAGCTGAAGGCGGTGCTGAACAGGCTCCGCCGTGCTCAGGGACAGATCTCCGGCGTGATCCGGATGATCGAGGAGGGCCGGGACTGCGAGGAGGTCGTGACCCAGCTGGCCGCCGCCTCCCGCGCCCTCGACCGGGCCGGGTTCGCGATCATCGCGACCGGGCTCCAGCAGTGCCTGACGGACGTCGAGGACGGCCGCAGGAACGGCGAGGACCGCGACGCGATGCGCGCCCGCCTGGAGAAGCTCTTCCTGTCGCTGGCGTAGGCCGGGGCGGGGCGCGGGGCGGGTACGCGCCCGGCCGGCGCCGTGGGCATGGGCGCGGGCATGGCCGTGGGCATGGGCATGGACATGGGCTTGGGCATGGCCGTGGGCATGGACATGGCCGTGGGCATGGACATGGGCATGGGCTTGGGCATGGGCATGGGCATGGGCTTGGCCGTGGACATGGGCATGGGCATGGGCTTGGGCATGGGCTTGGGCATCGGCGTGTGCCGGGGCATGGGCTTGGGCATCGGCGCTCAGAACACCACCGCGTCCAGCAGCATCAGCCCCGCCACCCCCAGCAGCACCACACCGAAGATCCGGCGCAGGGTGTCGCCCGAGACCTTCGACGCGAGGCGCCGGCCGTCCCAGGCGCCGAGGATCGCCGCCCCCGCGAAGGGGGCGATCACCGCCCAGTCCAGGGCGTCCGCCGTGCCCGCCCTGGCCAGCAGCGCGGCCAGCGCGTTCGCGGCGACGACCAGCAGGCTCGTCCCCACCGCCGTACGCATCCGCAGGCCCACGACCTGCACGAGCGCCGGCACGGTGAGGAAGCCGCCGCCCACCCCGAGGACCCCGGTGACCGCGCCGAGCCCGGCGCCGGCGCCCGCGACGGCGGGAGCCGACCTGCGGACGCCCTCGGCGCCGGACGCGGGCCTGAGCATCCGTACCGCCGCGATCCCCGCCACCGCCGCGAACCCGGCGGTGAGCAGTGCCTCCGGGAGCCGGGTCGCGAGGAGGCCGCCGAGCGCCGCCGGGACGAGTCCCGCCGCCGCGAAGAGCGCCCCGGTCCTCCAGCGGACGTTCCCGTCCTTGGCGTGGCCGTAGAGCGCGGTCGCGGAGGTCGCGAGGACGATCAGGAGGCTGGCGGTGGCGGCGGAGGGCGGGCTGAAGCCGAGCAGGTAGATCAGGACCGGGACGGCGAGGACACTGCCGCCGCCGCCGAGCGCCCCGAGCGCGAGCCCGACGACGGCGCCGGCCGCGAGGGCGATCACCATCGGACGGGCCGAGGTGGGTCGGTGAGCGGCACGGGCCTGCCCCTTTCGGAATCCGGAGGGAGGGTCGAACTTACCCCCAGGGGTATACATGGTGATGCCAACGACCCTAACAGATGTACCCCCAGGGGTATTTGGGCGGGCATCCGGGAGGCTACCCGGGAGGGCGTAAACGGATCATTATCCGCTTCCAGGAACCGCCAGGTATGCTCGGGAGCACGAGCGACAGGAAGCGGCCGGGACAGGGGGAGACGGGGCGCGCACGACCGGCAGAGGAGCCGACAGATGAGCACCGAGAACCAGCGGGCCGGAGGCACGCCGGCGGCGGTGACGCCCACCTTGCTGCCCACCGTCGGGACCCCCGCCCCCGAGCGCGCCGACGCCGCCCGCAACCGCCGCAAGATCCTCGACGCCGCCGCCCGGATCGTCGCCGAGGAGGGCCCCGACGCCGTCACCATGAACCAGGTCGCCCACGCCAGCGGCATCGGCGTCGGCACCGTCTACCGCCGCTTCGGTGACGTCACCCAGCTTCTGTGGGCCCTCCTCGACGACCGCGAGCGGCAGTTCCAGCAGGCGTACATGAGCGGCCCGCCGCCGCTCGGTCCCGGCGTCCCCGCCGACGAACGGCTCGACGCCTTCCTCGACGCCCTCGTCGACCGGGTCGGCGAGCAGCGCGAGATCCTGCTCGCCGCCCACTCCGCCGCGCCCCGCGCCCGCTACCACGGCGGCGCGTACGGGCTGATGCACACCCATGTGGCCCTGCTCATCGGCCGCCTCAGGCCCGAGGCCGACAGCGCGCTCCTCGCGCACCTGCTGCTCGCACCGTTCTCACCGGACGTCATGCACCATCTGACGGTCGAACGCGAACTGTCGGCGGACCACCTGAAGACGGGCCTGCGCGAACTCCTCCGCCTCCGCGCCTGAGCCGAAGCGCCGCGAGCCGTGCGGCCACGGGCGACCGTCTGGTGGACGACGGTGGACCCGGGACGCCCGCCGGTCGCAGGATCCTGCCATGACCACGTATCTGATCCTGCACGGCTACGAGAACCACCGTCCACCCGGCCACTGGCAGCACTGGCTCGCCGGGGAGCTGCGGGCGCGCGGGCACGAGGTGCGCTACCCGCAGCTCCCCGAGCCCGACGCGCCCGTGCTCGCCGACTGGCTCGCGGCCCTGGAGGAGTACGGGAAGCGGCCCGCCGAGGGGGAGTTCGTGGTTCTCGCGCACAGCCTGTCCGTACTGCTCTGGCTGCGCGCCGGGAAGCGCCGGCCGGACGCCGACCGGGTGCTGCTCGTCGCCCCGCCCTCGCCGCCGGTGACCGCCTCGATCCCGCCGATCGCCGCCTTCGCCGACGGGCTCGACCTCGCCGAGCGGGGGCTCGGGACGGCGCGCCTGGTGTACGGGGACGGGGACCCGTACTGCCCCGAGGGCGCCGACCTGCACTACGGCCTTCCGCTCGGGCTCGACATGGACCACGTGCCGGGCGGGAAGCACCTCAACCCTGATTCGGGATACGGGGATTGGGCCTCGCTCCTCGCCTGGTGCGAGGAACCGGCGGTGCGGATCGAGGGCCGGTAGGGTCGGCCGGATGCACCCCGAGACCGCACCGTACGACCAGGGCCTGCTCGACGTGGGCGACGGCAACCTCATCCACTGGGAGGTCTCCGGCAACCCGGAGGGCCGGGCCGCGCTCGTCGTCCACGGCGGGCCCGGCTCCGGCTCCTCCCCGCGCAGCCGTCGGCTCTTCGACCCGGCGGCGTACCGGGTCGTCCTCTTCGACCAGCGCGGCTGTGGGCGCTCCACGCCGCACGCGAGCGACCCGGCCGCCGACATGTCCATGAACACCACCGCGCACCTGGTCGCGGACATGGAACTGCTGCGCCGGCACCTCGGGATCGAGAAGTGGCTGCTGTACGGCGGCTCCTGGGGCTCCACGCTGATCCTGGCGTACGCGGAGGCGTATCCCGAGCGGGTGTCGGCGATCGTGATCGCGGCCGTGACGACCACCCGCCGCTCCGAGACGGCCTGGCTGTACGAGGGAGTCCGGCGCTTCTTCCCGGAGGCCCACGAGCGCTTCCGGGCCGGGGTCGAGGGGGCCGCCGACCTCGTGGGGGCGTACGCCGAGCTGATGAACCACCCCGACCTCGCCGTACGGGAGAAGGCGGCGGCCGACTGGTGCGCCTGGGAGGACGCGGTGCTCTCGATGGAGGGCATGGGCACCCCGTACACCGACCGCGTCGACGACGCCCGGCTCGGCTTCGTCCGGATCTGCTCGCACTACTTCGCGCACGGCGCGTTCCTGGAGGAGGGCGCGCTGATCCGTGACGCCCACCGGCTGGCCGGCATCCCCGGTGTGCTGGTCCACGGCCGGATCGACATGGGCGGGCCGCTCTCCACGGCCTGGGAGCTGTCCCGCGCGTGGCCGGACGCCGAGCTGCACGTGGTCGAGAACGCCGGGCACCTGGGCGGCGACGAGACCCGGAACCTGATCCTGAGCGCCCTGGACCGGTTCGCGAAGGAATGAACCCGACCGGATCGCGGAGGGGCGGACCCGAGGGTTCTCGAAGGGACGGACGGTTCGCGAAGGGGTGAATCCACCGGGCGGCCGTCACGCGCACACGTGATGATCGGTGCATGAGTCCCCAGCCCCCCGAGATCCACCTCGCCCAGCAGCCCGAAGCCGACGCGCTGCTCGGCCGGTCCCCGCTCGCCGCGCTCGTCGGCATGCTGCTCGACCAGCAGGTCCCGATGGAGTGGGCGTTCTCGGGGCCGTACACGATCGCCTCGCGGCTCGGCGCTGACGACCTCGACGCGCACGAGATCGCCTCCCGGGAGCCGGAGGAGTTCGCCGCGCTGCTCTCCGAGAAGCCGGCCGTGCACCGCTACCCGGGTTCGATGGCCCAGCGGGTGCAACAGCTGTGCCGGTTCCTCGTCGAGCAGTACGGGGGCGATGCCGAGGCCGTCTGGTCGGACGCGGCGACCGGGAAGGAACTGCTCGCCCGGCTCGAAGCACTGCCCGGGTTCGGCAAGCAGAAGGCGCAGATCTTCCTCGCCCTGCTGGGCAAGCAGTACGGGGTCCGGCCGAAGGGCTGGCGGGAGGCGGCGGGCCCGTACGGCGAGCAGGGGTCCCACCGCTCGGCCGCCGACATCACGGGCCCGGAGTCGCTCGCGAAGGTACGGGCCCACAAGCAGGAGATGAAGGCGGCGGCGAAGGCCGCGAAGGCCGCCAAGGCACCCAAATAGGCAGGGAATTATCAACTCCACATGTCAATCCTGCTCAATGCGACAGGAATTGTGGAGAAGGTGTTCACAGAAGGCCCCGCAGATCGCTAGCTTCCCCTCAACCTCGTCCGTAACGGGAAGGACTTCTGTGAACGCAACCCAGCGCCGGGCCGCGGCCGTTCTCGCCGCCGCCGCACTCGCCACCCCGCTGGTCCTCGCCTCCCCCGCCACCGCGGGGCAGGACCCCGCCGCCGCGCCCGCCCGCGACGCCGCCAAGCTGGCGAAGAAGCTGGTCCGCGAAACCACCGCCAAGGACGCCTTCACGCACCTGCAGAAGTTCCAGGCGATAGCCGACTCGGCCGGCGGCAACCGCGCGGCCGGCACGCTCGGCCACGACGCCTCGGCCGCGTACGTCTACACGCAGCTCAAGAAGGCCGGCTACGAGGTCTCGTACGAGAAGTTCGACTTCTGGTACACGCAGACGCTCGCCGAGAAGGCCTCCGTCGTCTCCCCCGCCCCGCGGGCCCTCGACGTCAAGGCGATGACGTACACCCGGTCCACCCCGGTCGGCGGCGTCACCGCGGCCCTCGCGGCCGTCCCCGTCGACGCCGACGGCTCGACCGGCTGCCAGCCGTCGGACTTCGCCACCGGCACCTACACGGGCAAGATCGCGCTGATCAAGCGCGGCGCCTGCTCCTTCGCGATCAAGCAGCAGAACGCCGCCGCGGCCGGTGCCGTCGCCGCCGTCGTCTACAACAACGTCGAGGGCGCGCTCTCCGGCACCCTCGGCGACGTGGCCTCGGGCAAGATCCCGACCGGTGGTCTCAGCCTGGCGCAGGGCACCCAGCTCGCCGCCGACGCCGCCGCGGGTCCGGTCTCGCTGTCGCTGGAGATCCGCGAGTTCCAGGAGAAGCGCACCACCAACAACGTCCTCGCGGAGACCAAGGGCGGCAACGCCGCCAACACCGTCATGCTCGGCTCGCACCTGGACTCCGTCACCGCGGGCCCCGGCATCAACGACAACGGCTCGGGCTCCGCCGGTCTCCTCCAGACCGCCCTGGAACTCGCCAAGTCGAAGGACAAGGTCCGCAACAAGGTCCGCTTCGCCTGGTGGTCGGCCGAGGAGAACGGCCTCCTCGGCTCCGAGCACTACGTCAACAACCTGACCGCGCTCGACAAGAGCGAGATCAAGCTCTACCTCAACTTCGACATGATCGCCTCGCCGAACTACGGCCTGTTCGTCTACGACGGCGACAACTCCGACAACGTCGGCGAGGGCGCGGGGCCGGAGGGCTCGGCCCAGCTGGAGCGGGACATCACCGACTTCATGGACAAGCGCGGACTCCCGCACGCGGGCACCGACTTCGACGGCCGCTCCGACTACGGCCCGTTCATCGAGGTCGGCATCCCCTCCGGCGGCACCTTCACCGGCGCCGAGGGCATCAAGACCGCCGCGCAGGCCGCCCTGTTCGGCGGCGAGGCGGGTGTCGCGTACGACGTGAACTACCACGCCAAGGGCGACGACCTGAAGAACGTCAACATGACGGCCTTCGACGCGAACATCAAGGTCATCGCCAACGCCGTGGGCACCTACGCCCACGACATCTCCTCGCTGCGCAAGCCGGTCGTCTCGGTCCCGACCACCGGCGACGCGGGCAGCGACGGCGGCCTGCACGCCGACCACGACCAGGTCACGGAGTAGGCCCTAGCGCCCGCGGCGGGCGGTCCCGAAGAGCGAGCGGCTGATCTCCCGGCCCAGCTGGGTTCCGATCGACCGCGCGAGGGACTTGAACATCCCGCTGCCCACCACCTGTTCGGCGAGCGAGGGTTCCGGCTTCGGAGCCCTCGCTCCCGGCTTCCCGGCCGCCTTCGCGGCCTTCTCCGCCGCCGCGGCGGCAGCGGCCTCCAGCGCCGCCGACTCCGCCGCGTGCTGCTCGGCCGTCAGCTTCTCGTACGCCGACTCCCGGTCCACCGCCTCCGCGTACCGCCCGTAGAGCGGCGAGGCCTTCACCGCCGCCTCCAGGGCCGCCGCGTCGACCGGACCCATCAGCGACTCCGGCGCCCGCAGCCGGGTCGCCGCCACCGGTGTCGGCGCCCCCCGCTCGCTCAGTACGGTGACCACCGCCTCGCCCGTACCGAGCCCGGTCAGCACCTCCTCCAGGTCGTACGGCGAGTTCGGGAAGGTCCGCACGGTCGCCTTCAGCGCCTTCGCGTCGTCCGGGGTGAAGGCGCGCAGCGCGTGCTGCACCCGGTTGCCCAGCTGGGCGAGCACGTCCCCGGGTACGTCCTTCGGCGTCTGCGTCACGAAGAAGACGCCGATGCCCTTCGAGCGGATCAGCCGGACCGTCTGGGTGATCGACTCCAGGAACGCCTTCGAGGCCCCGCTGAACAGCAGATGGGCCTCGTCGAAGAAGAAGACCAGCTTCGGCTTGTCCAGGTCGCCGACCTCCGGCAGATCGTTGTAGAGGTCCGCCAGCATCCACATCAGGAAGGTCGAGAACAGCTGCGGCTTGTCCTGCACGGCCGGCAGCTCAAGGACCGAGACGATCCCGCGCCCGTCCGGCGCCGTCCGCAGAAGCTCTCCCGTGTCGAACTCCGGCTCCCCGAAGAAGCCGCCGGCGCCCTGCTGTTCGAAGGCCGTGAGCGACCGCAGGATCACCCCCGCCGTCACCGTCGAGAGCCCGCCGATCCCCTTCAGCTCGGCCTTGCCGGTGTCCGAGACCAGGAAGGCCACCACCGCCCGCAGGTCCTTGAGGTCCACCAGCTCAAGGCCCTTGGCGTCGGCGTAGTGGAAGATCAGGCCGAGCGACTGCTCCTGCGTCTGGTTGAGCTGGAGCACCTTGGAGAGCAGGACGGGGCCGAAGCTGGTCACCGTGGCGCGCACCGGGATGCCGGGGCCGGTGCCGCCGAGTCCGTAGAACTCGCAGGGGAATCGGGTCGACCGCCACTCCTGCCCGACCTGGCCGGCCCGCTCCCTGACCTTCTCCCCGTCGGCGCCGGGGGCCGAGATGCCGGAGACGTCGCCCTTGATGTCGGCGAGGAAGACGGGCACGCCGTGCGCCGAGAGCTGCTCGGCGATCAGCTGGAGCGTCTTCGTCTTGCCGGTGCCGGTCGCGCCGGCGACCAGACCGTGCCGGTTGAGGACGGGCAGCGGGATCCGGATCGGCGCGTCCGGGTGACAGACGCCGTCCCAGAGCAGGGCCCCCAGATCGAGTGCCGCGCCCTCGAAGGCGTACCCGGCGGCGATCTCGGCGGCGATCTCGGCGGCCGGCGGCTGCTCACTGACGCTCATGAGGGGACCCCGATTTCGGTCTTGTCACGTTTTGCACCAGCATCCCACTGCCCTCGCGTGGCTGCGCCGGTAGCCGCTCGCCCGGTAGGCTTTCCGTGTGATCTTCAAGCGCATCGGAAACGGAAAGCCGTATCCCGACCACGGCCGGGAAAGCACCCGGCAGTGGGCGGACGTCGCGCCGCGCCCGGTCCGCCTCGACCAGCTGGTCACCACCAAGGGCCAGCTGGACCTCGAGACGCTGCTCGCCGAGGACTCCACCTTCTACGGCGACCTCTTCGCGCACGTCGTGAAGTGGCAGGGCGATCTCTACCTCGAGGACGGACTGCACCGCGCGGTCCGCGCGGCGCTCCAGCAGCGCCAGGTGCTGCACGCCCGCGTCCTGGAAATGGACTGAGCCGGCGCCTCTCGGCCGCTCCCGCTGACCCTTTCGGGGTCAGTTCGCCCCCATCCGGACGCGATCACATGATCATCAAGTAGGCATCGCCGACGGGCGGCACTACGCTGCGTTCATGAGCATGCTCACTCCCCCCGGAATGGGCGGAAAGTACCGCATCACGGGGGATGTCTATCCCCGGATGCGGCGCCCCCACCGCCGGCGCAGGATCATCCTCGCGGCCACCGCCGCCGTGGTCGTGCTCGGCGCGGCCGGCTGGGGCACGCTCCAGCTCGTCGACGTCTTCTCCGGCGACGAGGGCAAGAAGACGACAGCCGGGAGGCAGTCCGACTGCAAACCCGCCGCCCAGGCCACCACCGCGCCCGCCGCAGCGCTCCCCAAGCCCGCCCAGATCACGGTCAACGTCTACAACGCGACCCCGCGCAGCGGTCTCGCCAAGACGACCGCGGACGAGCTCAAGAAGCGCGGCTTCAAGATCGGCAAGGTGGGCAACGCGCCCACCGCGTACGACAAGAAGGTCACCGGCGCGGGTCTGCTGCTCGGTGCCACGACCGCCACCAAGGGCGCCTTCCCGGTCCTCGGCACCCAGCTCAAGGGCGCCACGACCAGGACGGACACCCGGGCCACGGCGGACGTGGACCTGATCATCGGGACCGCCTTCAAGAACCTGGCCCCGAAAACGACGGCGGACGCGGCCCTGGTCGCCCTGACCAAGCCCGCGCCCGCACCGACCGGGAAGTGCTAGTACCTACTCCGCCGAGCCGGCCGTTCCCTACTCGGCGGAGCCGGCCGTTCCCTACTCGGCGGAGCCGGCCGTCCCCTACTCGGCGGAGCCGGCCGTCCCCTACTCGGCGGAGCCGGCCGTCCCCTACTCGGCGGAGCCGTACATGCGGTCGCCCGCGTCGCCCAGGCCCGGGACGATGTAGCCGTTCTCGTTGAGGCGCTCGTCGACCGAGGCCGTCACGACGGTGACGGGGGTGCCCGCGAGCTCCCGCTCCATCACCTCGACGCCCTCCGGGGCGGCGAGGAGCACCACGGCGGTCACGTCGTCGGCGCCGCGCCTGATCAGCTCCTGGATCGCCGCGACCAGCGTGCCGCCGGTCGCCAGCATCGGGTCCAGGACGTACACCTGGCGGCCCGAGAGGTCCTCCGGCATCCGCGAGGCGTAGGTCGACGCCTCCAGCGTCTCCTCGTTGCGGATCATGCCGAGGAAGCCGACCTCGGCGGTCGGCAGCAGCCGGACCATGCCGTCGAGCATGCCGAGCCCGGCGCGCAGGATCGGCACCACCAGCGGACGCGGGTACGACAGCTTCACGCCGGTGGTCGGGGTGACGGGGGTCTCGATGTCGACCTGCTCGGTCCGGACGTCCCTGGTGGCCTCGTAGGCGAGCAGGGTGACCAGCTCGTCGGCCAGACGGCGGAAGGTCGCGGAGTCCGTGCGCTTGTCGCGCAGGGTGGTGAGCTTGTGGGCGACCAGGGGGTGGTCGACGACGTGGAGACGCATGGCTCAACAGTAGCCCGCCGCGCACTGGCGTCGACCCACGCCACTGGGGGAAGGTGGGAGCACGGGGACCCAGCGATGGGGTGGAGTGGCCGATGCCCGACCTGGAAGAACCGGCCGAGGACGCCGCCGAGAGGGCGGCCCGGAAGCCGGCATCGGAGACGGACGCGGAGCGCCGCAGGCGCCGCGCCCAGTTCCTCCGCGAACTGGGCGAGGCGAAGGCGCTGCGCGAGCGCGTACAGCCGAGACGCGCGCGGGCCGCCCGGATGCGCCAGGCCATGCGCATGCGGACCTTCCGCTGGTGAGGGCCCCGCGGCGACACGGCGGCGGACCACGGCCGGTCCCGGCCGTGCGCCCCCTGCGTGCGCCGGGGTCGCACGCCCGCCCGATCGCGGGGTCGTTCAGACTGATGCACGACGCAAGAGCCGAAGACCTCTCCTGAGAGCGTCGTTTCTGTCACGATGCCGATTGGGCGGGGCATGGAGCGCACCGCCGGATCGTCACACCTCTGATCAGTGGGAGAGAGTCAGGTGTACTTCGCCGCACTGCTCGCGCGCACCGAAGACGGGTGGGAAGCGAGCGACACGGAGCTCGACGACGTGGAGACCCTGTCGGATCTGACCGAGCTCGCCCGCGAGGCCTCGGACGACGACACGGTGATCGTCTTCATCGAGCAGGAGGACGCGTGGTTCGGGATCGTACGGATCGAGGGTGAGGAAGACCCTCGTATCTACGTCTCGGACGGCGCCGCCGCCGCCCGTTCCTCGTACGGGGAGATCCTCACCCGGGAGATCCTCGGCGACGACGTCGACGCCCTCGTCGACGAACTGGAGTCGCTGGACCTGGACGGCACGGAGGACGGGGAGCCGCTCGACGGCGACTCGGACGACGACGAGACGACGGGGGTCGCCGCCGAGGCGGTGCCGGCCGCTCCCGTCGGCGACCGGCTGATCCTCGCGGACCTCGGCATGTCCACCGCCGACCTGCTGGCGCTCGACAGTGACGCGCTCGCGGAGATCGCGGACGCGCTGGGGGCCGCCGAGGTCCTGGAGGCCGTGCGCTAGTGGCACGTGCCGTACCCACCGCATCCGACCCCGGTCCCGATCCCGATCGCGATCCCGTGAGGGACCCCTGGCGGAACGCCATGCGGCTCGCCCTCGCCGAGGCCGACATGGCCGCGCCGGCCGGTGACGTACCGGTCGGTGCCGTCGTGCTCGGCCCCGACGGCACGGTGATCGCCCGCGGCCACAACGAGCGCGAGGCGGCCGGCGACCCCACCGCGCACGCAGAGGTGCTCGCGCTCCGGCGGGCGGCGGCGGCGACCGGGGAGTGGCGCCTGACGGGGTGCACGCTGGTCGTGACCCTGGAGCCGTGCGTGATGTGCGCGGGCGCCCTCGTCCAGTCGCGGGTCGAGCGGGTGGTGTTCGGCGCCGTGGACGAGAAGGCGGGGGCGGCCGGGTCGCTCTGGGACCTCGTACGGGACCGGCGGCTGAACCACCGTCCCGAGGTGATCCAGGGCGTGCTGGGCGAGGAGTGCGCCGAGCAGCTCACGGCCTTCTTCCGCGACCGCTGACCTGCCGCGGGATACGGATTTCATCGCAGCCCGAGTTTCGGCTAAGCTCTCTCTCGGTAGCGTGTCCGAGCGGCCGAAGGAGCTCGCCTCGAAAGCGAGTGTGGGGAAACTCACCGAGGGTTCAAATCCCTCCGCTACCGCTTCGATCGAAGGGCCTGGTGCATCAGCACCGGGCCCTTCGGCGTATCCCCGGCACGTCCGGTCGGTGCACGCACGCGAAAGGCCCCGGTCGCGCTCGGCGGCGTCCGGGGCCTTCTCCGTGGGGACGGGGGCTGGGGCATCGTCCGAAAGACAGGCCCTAGGACGGGGGGAGCGGCATCGGGGGGACAAGCCGCTCCCCCCGATGAGAACCGGGCCCGACAAGTCCTGCGCCGCAGTCAGGGGGGAAGCTCGCGGCGCGGACCCCGCAGTGCGGGCCGGTTCCAGGAGCCCTTCGGATTCCTGCCAGATCCTCCGGGCTCGACATCCATACTGCTCTGCCGTCACCCTTCCGGGGGGCGGCAAAAGGCCTCGGTCTCAGGGTCCTTGGTCCATAAAGCCTCGGTTAGGCTGGCGCGGTCGTACGGGCGGGGGAACAGGGGAGCGGGCACATGGCGCAAGCGAAGAAGGTCGTGCTGTACGCGGTCGCGGTCTTTGTGCTGTACACGATCATCAACTCCCCACAGAGGGCCGCCGCCCTCGTGGGAGTAGGGTTCGAGGGCATAGCCAGCGCCGCACAGGGTGTCGGCGAGTTCATGACCGAACTCATCAACTAGGAGCCCTTCGTGATCCGCCATCTGGTCCTCTTCAAGCTCGACGACGGCGTCTCTCGGGACGAGCCCCGTGTCGTCGCCGGTGTCGAGGCGTTCCGCGCGCTCGGCGGCCAGATCCCGGAGCTGCGCTTCTGGGAGTGCGACTGGAACATCACCGACCGGCCGATCGCGTACGACTTCGCCATCAACTCGGCCGTCGAGGACACCGACGCGCTCCAGCGCTACCTGGACCACCCCGCGCACCAGGCGGGTGTAGCCCAGTGGCGCGAGTTCGCCACCTGGGTGATCGCGGACTACGCGTTCTAGACCACGGGCGTCCCCAGGACGCCGACCGGGCCCCCTGCCGTCGCGGCGGGGGGCTTTTCCGTGCGTGACCTCCCCTTTTTCCGTCAACATGCCCTCAACACGTCGCTATGCGGTGCTTGCACACAGTGGACATGTCTTGTGATGCTATGACCGCTTTTGATGGATGAGTTGACCGTAGTTGACCCAATCGACCAGCAAGACCAGCCAAAGGGGTGGCGTGAACGTGCCGGCCAGTGCAGCGCCTCAGGTCCCGCCCCAGCACGAGGCAGGCGGCGCGGAGACCCCTCGCCCCCGCCCCCAGAGCACCCGCGGCGCCGACACCCGCGCCCTCACCCAGGTGCTCTTCGGGCAGCTCAAGAACCTGGAACCGGGCACTGCGGAGCACCACCGGGTGCGCGGGGCCCTGATCGAGGCCAACCTGCCGCTCGTGCGGTACGCGGCGGCCCGCTTCCGCTCGCGCAACGAGCCGATGGAGGACGTCGTCCAGGTCGGCACCATCGGCCTGATCAACGCCATCGACCGCTTCGACCCCGACCGGGGCGTCCAGTTCCCCACCTTCGCCATGCCGACCGTCGTCGGGGAGATCAAGCGGTACTTCCGCGACAACGTCCGCACCGTGCACGTGCCGCGCCGGCTGCACGAGCTGTGGGTGCAGGTGAACGGCGCCACCGAAGACCTGACGACCGCCCACGGGCGCTCCCCCACGACCGCCGAGATCGCCGAGCGGCTGCGCATCGGCGAGGACGAGGTGCTCGCCTGCATCGAGGCCGGCCGCTCGTACCACGCCACCTCCCTGGAGGCCGCGCAGGAGGGCGACGGGCTGCCCGGACTGCTCGACCGGCTCGGCTACGAGGACCCCGCGCTGGCCGGCGTCGAGCACCGCGACCTGGTTCGACACCTGCTCGTCCAGCTGCCCGAGCGGGAGCAGCGGATCCTGATGCTGCGCTACTACAGCAACCTGACCCAGTCTCAGATCAGCCAGGAACTCGGCGTCTCCCAGATGCATGTGTCAAGGCTCCTCGCCCGGAGCTTCGCGCGTTTGAGATCCGCAAACAGAATCGAGGCGTAACCGGAACGGGTAGACCGGTTCGGAGCAGTTCTGCGGCACCCCAAATGCCGCACACCCCTTGTTTCCTGCGGATATGCACCGTTGCCTTGTCGACAAGTCACTACAGCGTGTTGCCGACATGTGACATTCTGCTGGAACCGAGTTTGCCGCAGCCCCGCCGCCGGTATTCAGGTGGAAGCTGCGTTCCTCAGATGGTCGCGGCCACCGCGACCGTCCGCGACCTCAAGGGGGTGGCATGTCCACAGAACTGGGCAGCTCGAAGGTGCTCACGCTCACGCCCGTTCCCGTGCCCACGCAGACGACGGCGCCGGCCGCGACCGACAGCACGGGGACGGCCACGACCGCGCCGCCGCCGATGGTCGTCACGTCCGGAGCCCTCGACACCCGCACCCTCTCCCGCTCCCTCTTCCTGAGGCTGCGCGCCCTCGACACCGAGGGCGTCGCCGCGGACAGCCCGGAGCGGACCTACGTCCGCGACACCCTCATCGAGCTCAACCTGCCGCTCGTGCGGTACGCGGCGGCCCGCTTCCGCTCGCGCAACGAGCCGATGGAGGACATCGTCCAGGTCGGCACCATCGGCCTGATCAAGGCGATCGACCGCTTCGACTGCGAACGCGGCGTGGAGTTCCCGACCTTCGCCATGCCGACCGTCGTCGGCGAGATCAAGCGCTTCTTCCGCGACACCTCCTGGTCGGTGCGGGTCCCGCGCCGGCTCCAGGAACTGCGTCTCGCCCTCACCAAGGCCAGCGACGAGCTCGCCCAGAAGCTCGACCGCTCCCCCACCGTTCCCGAACTCGCGGCCGTGCTCGGGGTGTCGGAGGAGGACGTCGTCGACGGCCTCGCCGTCGGCAACGCGTACACCGCCTCCTCCCTCGACTCCCCCTCGACCGAGGACGACGGCGGCGAGGGCTCGCTCGCGGACCGCCTCGGCTACGAGGACACGGCGCTCGAAGGCGTCGAGTACCGCGAGTCGCTCAAGCCGCTGCTCGCCAAACTGCCGCCCCGCGAGCGGCAGATCATCATGCTGCGCTTCTTCGCCAACATGACCCAGTCGCAGATCGGCGAGGAGGTCGGCATCTCCCAGATGCACGTCTCCCGGCTGCTCACCCGTACCCTCGCCCAGCTGCGCGATGGCCTCATCGGCGACTGACTTCCCCAAAAACCTGCCCAGTTGACGGTCCGTCAGTCAAACTGGAAGGCATGAGGCGAAGGAAGCCGGTACTCGTGGCGGTGGCGCTCTGCCTCGGCGGGGCGCTGACCGCCTGTGGCGGAGGAGACGGCGAGGGGTACGCGGCGGTCGGCGCCGGCCCCTCCCCCGGCGGCGCGACCGCCCCCTCGGGCGCGGTCACACTGATCCCCCTGGACGGGCCGACGTCGAGCGGGGACACCTCCAGCACGTCGTCACCTTCGCCGGAGGCGGGGGCTGGGGCCGGCACGGGGCCGGGATCAGGGTCGGGATCAGGGTCCGGTGCGGGCTCGGGGTCGGGGTCCGGTGCGGGCGCGGCCCCGGACGCGGGTGATTCGTCCACGGGCGGGGGCTCCGGTACGGGGTCCGGCTCGGGGTCCGGCTCGGGTACGGGTACGGATACGGGTACGGGCTCTGGTGGCGGCACCGGGACCACGTCCCCGCGTCCCGGTGCCAGCACCCCTCCCCGTACGCCCTCGACGCCGCCCTCCCCGCCCGCGCCCGGCACCGGCACGCCCGTGCCGCCCAGCCCCACCCCCGCCCCCGGGCCCGCCCTGCTCAGCGTCTCCGCGCCCGTCCTCGCCGACGGGGACCAGCGCTGGTGCGAGCGGGTCACCGTCACCATCCGGAACAGCGGGGACACGGCGGCCCGTTCGGGCACGGTCACCTTCGCCACCCATGTCATCGGCGCCCTCGGCGTCGACTGGGCCACGCTCACCTCCACGCAGCCGCTGCCCGCGCCGATCGCCGCCGGGGCGGCGCGTACGGAGACGTACACCGTGTGCGTGGACTCCTGGCGGGTGCCGCTGGGGATGCGGATCGACACCCGGGCCGTCACCGCCGCAGGGCGGTGAGCAGCGCCTCCGCGAACTCCGCCGGGTGCTCCGTGCAGCCCAGATGCCCGCCCGGGAACTCCGTCGTGCCGACGCCGGTCAGCTCGGCCAGCCGCGTGGCCGGTCCGACCAGCGGCTCCTGACCGGCGGACATCTCGCCGACGCCCAGGACCAGCTTGCCGGCGGCGGCCCGCAGCCCGTCGGTCCCGGGGGTGGAGGAGGAGAAGGGGCACAGCATGTGCTCCAGGAAGAACGGCATGTTGGCGGTCATCCGCCCGGCCATCTCCCTGATGCTCGGGGGAAGTTCGGTCGACTCACGGTGACGCTCCTCGTCGGTGGGCCCGCCCCCGCCGCCGAGGCCTTCGGCGAACCGGGCCGTCGCGGGGCCGACCCCGGCCGTCCGGGCCAGCTCGCGCACCTCGGCGAAGAGCGCCTGGTGCGGGGCCGGTTCGGCCAGCAGCCCGAGGAGGGGCGGCTCGTGGGCGACGACCCGCCGCAGCCGCCCGGGGTGGCGGGCGAGCAGGTCGAGCGCCACGATCGCGCCGGAGCTGCTGCCGAAGACGTACGCCTCCTGGTCCGGCGCGAGCAGGTCGAGGAGGCGGGCGGCGTCCTCGCTCCACTCCTCGACCGACTGGTCGGCGGGCGGCCCGTCGAGCGGGCTGCGGGAGAGACCGCGCGGGTCGTACGAGACCACGGTGTGGCCGGCGGAGGCGAGCAGGTCCGCCATCCCCACGAAGAGCCCCGCGTCCCCGGCGCCGCCGGGGATCAGCAGCAGGACGGGGCCGCTGCCGCGCGTCTCGTACCGCAGGGTGGCGCCGGGGACGGGCAGCGTTCCGTGGTTCATGAAGGATTCCCCCAGGAGTCCAGAATGTCGTGGAGGGCGTCGAGCGAGCGCGCCCAGGACGCGGCGACCGGCCTGGAGTGCGCGAAGCCACCACTCAGTTCGATGTGGATGTAGCCGTGGAAGGCGCTCCGGAGCAGTCGTCCGGCGTCGGTGAGGCCGGGCTCTTCGAGGCCGTAGCCGCGCAGCATGCCGTGGGTGAGTTCGACGGCCCGCAGGAAGACGGCGGTGTCGGCGACCTCCGCCGGGTCGATCCGCTGCTGGGTGGCCGCGTACCGCCCGGGGTGGGCGAGGGCGTAGTCGCGGTAGGCGTCGGCGAAGGCGATGAGCGCCGCCTTGCCGGACCGGCCGGCGACGGCGGCCCCGATCGCCTCGTTCATCTCGCCGGAGGCGAGGAGCGCGAGCCGCACCCGCAGGTCCCGCAGGTTCCTGATGTGCGAGTAGAGACTCGCGTCCTTGACCCCGAAGCGCCGGGCCAGCGCCGAGACGGTGACCTGGTCGAGGCCGCTCTCGTCCGCCATCTCGGCGGCGGCCCGCACCAGCCCGCCGACGGTGATTCCCGCACGCACCACGGGGTTCCCTCTTCCTGATCGCCGAATTCCTGGAGCACCTAGGCAGAAACCTAGCGGCCCTAGGTTCGAGTGCGCCGGGAATTTCCGCCGGGCCGTGACCCGGGGAATCGGTGGAGGCGGCCGGTACCCGCCCCCGGGCGGCTCAGCGGCCGGGGAAGCGGACCCCGGTCAGCCCCTCCGAGAGCTCCCACAGCCGGCGGCCCGTCGCGGGGTCGGCCGCCGCGTCCGAGAGACGGACGCGGGTCGGGGTGCCGCGCAGCTCCCCCGGGCCGTCCGGGCCGATGAACCCGCCGCCCGCGAGGTCCGGTTCCGTCGCCGCGTACAGCTGCGGCAGCGCGCCCCGCTCCGGGCGCTGGGCGAGCAGCGGGTTGCCGATGCGGCCGAGGACCAGCTTGGCGAGGCCGGAGCTGTCCCGGGTCTGGAGCCGGGTCGCGGTGTAGCCGGGGTGCGCGAGCACGCCACGGACCGGGCTGCCGGCCGCGGTCAGACGGCGGTGCAGCTCCTGGCCGAAGACGGCGTTCGCGAACTTGGACTGGTTGTAGAAGGCCATGGGTCCGTAGCCGTGCTCACCGGTCAGGTCGTCGAAGCGGAGGCTTCCCTGCCGGTGGTTGATCGAGCTGACCGTGACCACCCGGGGGTCCCGTCCGGCGGCGAGCAGATCGAGCAGCAGCCCGGTGAGCGCGAAGTGGCCGAGGTGGTTGGTGGCGAACTGGAGCTCGTGGCCCTGGGGGCTCAGGGTGCGGGGCGGCGCCATCACGCCCGCGTTGTTGATGAGGACGTCGAGGCGCGGGTGCTCCTCGCGCACCCGGCCGGCGAAGGCGCGTACCGAGTCGAGGTCCGCGAGGTCCAGCGGGCGTACGGCGAGGAGGTCCGGCGCGACTCCTTCCGCCGCGAGCCGCTCGACGGCCCGGCGGCCCTTCTCCTCGTCCCGTACGGCGAGGATCACCCGCCCGCCCCGGAGGGCGAGCTCCCGGGTGGTGGCGAGGCCGAGGCCGCTGTTGGCCCCGGTGACGAGGAAGAGCCGCCCGGTCTGGTCCGGGATCCGGTCGGCGGTCCAGCGCTGCTTCTTGGTCATGCGGCACACGTTGCCGCTCGTGTCACCGAGTGTCAAGCACGCTACTTGGTGCCGCGCGGGACACCGCGTACCATTCCCGCGTGAACACCCGCCCCGAAAACGGCCCTGCCGCCGAAAGCGGCCCTGTCCCGGACACCGGCACCGGCATCGGTCCCACCACCGGCTCCACCTCCGGTCCCGTCGCCGTTCCCGCGAGCCTGGCCCAGCGCAAGCGTCAGCTGGTCGCGACCGAGCTGACCGAGGCGGCCCTCCAGCTGCTCGCCCTCAAGGGGTTCGACGCGGTCACCGTCGACGAGATCGCGACCACCGCCGGGGTCTCCAAGCGGACCTTCTTCCGGTACTTCGCGTCCAAGGAGGACGTGGTCGTCCAGTTCCTCGCCGGGATGGGCGCCGACATGCGCGCCGGGCTCGCCGCCCGGCCCGCCGGGGAGCACCCCTCCGAGGCGCTCCTGCACGCGGTCTCCGTCCCCCTCACCGCCTGCGGGGACCACGCCGAGCGCGCCCTGCCGGTGGTCCGGCTGATCCTGCGGACGCCCGCGCTGCTCGCCCGCTTCCTGGAGCACCAGGCGCGCTGGCGCGAGGAACTGACGGCGGAGCTGGGGGAACGCCTGGGACGCGACCCCCGGGCCGACCTTCGCCCCCGGCTGGCGGCGGGCATGGCGCTGGCCGCGTTCGACGCCGTACTGCACCGGTGGAGCGACGGCGAGGACGCGGAGAGTACGGAGGACCCCGGCGCGCTGATCGCGGAGGCCTTCGCGGTGCTCGCGCCGGCCCTGGACCCGGCGGCGCGGTAGACGCAGGGCCACGGCGGCCCCGTAGAGAGATGGCCTCGGCGGCCCCGTAGACGTACCCGAGAAGAAAGAAGGGTGGGCCGGGTCCGCTCGGCGCGGATCCGGCCCACCCCTCGTTCGGGAGCGGACGGGCGGTCAGCCCAGGGCCAGCCAGGCGACGGCCGCCAGGACGACGATGACGGCGACCACGCCCACGATCAGACCGACCTTCGGGCCGCCCGAGGTGGCCACGGCCTGCGGCTGCTGCCGCTGCGGAGCCCCCTCGTCGACGAAGGCGCGGAACATCTGGGTGTTGCCGGCGGGGTCGAAGGAGCCCTCGGGGCCCTGGCCCTGGCCGTACGGTGCTTGGGGGTTGTGTGCCATGAGTCAGGACCCTAGCGAAATACGGGTGGCGGGCCCAAGCCCCGTCCCCCCGGCCCCGCACGGGAGGCCGGAGCCCGCCCGACGCGCCCGCCTTTACCTATTCTTTAGCGCTGTTTGACCGGTTTAGTTTGCCTGGAGCAACCATCCATCTCTATGGTTGCCCTAAGCAACAACATCGATGGGGTGTCCGATGGAAGCACTGGAACGAGGCGGCCTCTACGAGAACCTCGCTCGCCAAGTGAGCGCCATCGGAGCCGTGAAGCGCGGACTCGCGCGGACCCTGCCCGCCGAATGCCCCGGTGGATCCGCGATCGTCCTCGCCCTCCTCAACCACCACGGCGACATGCGGATGGGCCGGGTGTCCGAGCTGATGGCCGTCGACATGTCGGTCAGCAGCCGCCACGTGGCCCACACCGTGGACCGCGGCTGGGTCGAGCGACTGCCCGACCCGGCCGACAAGCGCTCCCGCATCCTCCACCTGACCGGGGCGGGCGAAGACATGCTCGCCGTCCTCGACCGACGGCTGACCGACATGCTCGCCCGCACCCTCGCGGAGTGGTCCGACCAAGACGTCGAATCGCTCACCACCCTGCTCGCCCGCCTCCGCGATTCCTTCGGGGACTGCCGGGCCCACCACGCTTGAGAACGAAGGAAGTTGATGGCTACCACCACACCGGACACGGGTGTGCGCGGCGGGAGCGCCAAGCAGGGGGACACCGTCTCCGGCGGCGCCCCGATGACGCACAAGCAGATCATGGAGGCGCTGTCCGGGCTGCTGCTCGGCATGTTCGTCGCCATCCTGTCCTCGACGATCGTCTCCAACGCCCTCCCCCAGATCATCTCCGACCTGGGCGGCGGCCAGTCCGCCTACACCTGGGTGGTCACCGCCTCCCTTCTGGCCATGACCGCGACCACCCCGCTCTGGGGCAAGCTCGCGGACCTCTTCTCCAAGAAGCTGCTCGTCCAGATAGCCCTGATCATCTACGTGGCGGGCTCGATCGTCGCCGGTCTCTCGCAGAGCACCGGCATGCTGATCGCCTGCCGGGTCGTCCAGGGCATCGGCGTCGGTGGTCTGACCGCCCTCTCCCAGATCATCCTGGCCGCGATGATCGCCCCGCGTGAGCGCGGCCGGTACAGCGGCTACCTCGGCGCGACCTTCGCCGTGGCCACCGTCGGCGGCCCGCTGCTCGGCGGCGTCATCACCGACACCGACTGGCTCGGCTGGCGCTGGTGCTTCTACGTCGGCGTGCCGTTCGCGATCATCGCGCTGCTCGTCCTGCAGAAGACCCTGAAGCTCCCCGTCGTGAAGCGTCAGGTCAAGGTCGACTGGGCCGGTGCCTTCTTCATCAGCGCCGCCGTCTCCCTGCTGCTCGTCTGGGTCACCTTCGCGGGCGACAAGTACGACTGGATCTCCTGGCAGACGGCCGCCATGGTGCTCGGCTCGATCGCGCTCGGCGGGATCTTCGTGCTCGTCGAGTCGAAGGCGAGCGAGCCGATCATCCCGCTCCGCCTCTTCCGCAACCGCACGATCACCCTCGCCTCGCTCGCCTCGCTCTTCGTGGGTGTCGCGATGTTCGCCGGCACGGTCTTCTTCAGCCAGTACTTCCAGCTGGCGCGGAACGAGTCGCCGACGATGTCCGGCGTCCTCACCATCCCGATGATCGCGGGCCTGTTCGTCTCCTCGACCGTCTCCGGCCTGATCATCACCAAGACCGGCCGGTGGAAGGCGTGGCTGGTCAGCGGTGGCGCCCTCGCCGCCGGCGGCCTCGGCATGCTGGGCACGATCCGCTACGACACGGCGTACTGGCACATCGCGCTGTTCATGGCGGTGCTGGGCCTCGGCATCGGCATGATGATGCAGAACCTGGTGCTCTGCACCCAGAACCAGGTGGCCCCCGCCGACCTCGGCGTCGCCTCCTCCGTCGTCACCTTCTTCCGCTCCCTGGGCGGTGCGATCGGTGTCTCGGCGCTCGGCGCGGTCATGGCCCACCGGGTCACGACCTACGTCCAGGAGGGCCTGGCCGAGCTGGGTCCGAAGGCGGCCGGTGCCATGGGCAAGGGCGGCGGCGGCATCCCCGACATGGACAAGCTGCCGGCCCCGATCCGTACGGTCATGGAGGACGCGTACGGGCACGGCGTCGCCGATGTCTTCCTCTACTCGGCGCCCTTCGCGCTGCTGGCCTTCGTGGTGACGCTGTTCATCAAGGAGGTCGCGCTCAAGAGCAACACGGTGAAGCCGGACGGGACGGCTGACGCGAAGCCCGACCTCACGGCCGACGTGAAGGCCTAGAGGCCGGGTGGTCTGGGGCCCGATGGCCGGGAGGCCTAGAGGCCGGGAGGGCTGAAAAAGCTCCCGGCCGCGCTTCGAGCGGAGGCGCGGCCGGGTCCGGTACGGAGCGGCGGGCAGGGGACGGCCCGCCGCTCCGTCATGTCCGCCGTCGGATGTCCTCGGCCTCGCGCGCGACCATCGCCTCGATGCCGGCGACCAGGACGTCCAGGGCGTAGGCGAAGTCCCGGTCCCAGACGGCGGTGACGCTGCCCTGCGAGGCCCGCTCGTCGAGCATCTCCTTCATACCCCCGGTCTGCTCCACGAAGTCCGGGTCGTCCCGGAAGGCCTTGATCGCGTCCACGTAGAACTCGTCCTGCGACATCCCGGCCTCCGCCGCGCGCCGGCCGAACTGGGACTCGATCGTCCCGTAGCCGTACACGAACTGGAAGACCGCCGACATCGCGCTCGGCTGGCGGTCCGGCGAGAGGCCGGTGTTCCGGATCGCCCAGTGGATCTGCCGGCCGACGGCGATCGCGTTGGGGCCGATGTTCAGGTACTGGCCCGCGCACGGCGACATCCACGCGTGCCGGACCAGCATCCGCCGGTATTCCAGGGCGAGTACGCGGATTCGCTCCCGCCAGTCCCCCGCCGCCTCGACGGCCGCGAGGTCGAACTCGCCGTAGACACTGTCCATGGCGAACTCGATGATGTCGTCCTTGGTGTCCACGTACCAGTAGAGGGACATGGCCGTGACGCCCAGCTCGGTGGCGAGTCTGCGCATCGAGAACTTGGCGAGGCCCTCCTCGTCGAGCATCCGGATCGAGGCGGTGACGATCCGGTCCCGGTCGAGCCCGGCGGGACCGCCACCGCTGCGCGCGGTCCTCCGCTCCAGCCAGACGCTGGAACGCGCCGGGTTCTTGGCCCGATCGGCTGCCTTGACCATCGCGTTCCTCCGTCTGTCAGCTGTCCGACACCATGCTAGGCAGCGACCGGCTGCTCGGGGCGCACCGCCTTCTCCGTACGCTCGGCCCGCCTGAGCAGGGCCGCCGCGACCAGACCGCCCGCGAAGACGGCGGTGGCGCCGACCAGCTGGCTGGTCTGGAGGCCGGAGGCGAAGGCGTCGGCGATCTGCTGCCGCTCGGCGGCGCCGCCGGCGGCGGCCAGGGCGGCCGGGAGCGAGGTCGCGGTGACGGCGACCAGCGCGGCGAAGCGGGCGTTGAGGACGGCGCCGAGGACGGCGACGCCGAGGCCGTTGCCGAACTCGGCGAGGGTGCCGTTGATCCCGGCGCCCACGCCCGCCTTCTCCGGCGGGATCGAGCTCATGATCGCGTTGGCCATGGCCGGGGAGGAGACGGCGATGCCGCCGCCCATCAGGACCAGGCCGAGCAGCATGCCCGCGTAGCTGCCGTCCGTGCCGCCGCCGAGCAGCGCGATCGAGGTGAGGCCTGCGGCCACCAGGGTCATGCCGAGGACGACGGTGGGCGGGGTGCCCAGCTTCATGACGATCTTCGGGCCGATGCCGGTGAGGTTGAGGCCGACGATGGTCAGCGCGAGCGGCGCCATCCGCAGACCGGCTTCCAGGGGCTCGTAACCGAGCACGAACTGCAGGTGCTGGGTGAGCAGGAAGAGCGAGCCGCCCATACCGAAGACGACCAGGATCGAGCCGCCGATGGCGCCGATGAACTTCTGGTTCCGGAAGAAGTGCATGTCGAGCATCGGGTACGGGGTGTGCAGCTCCCACAGCGCGAACGCGCCGAGACCGAGCACACCGACCACGGCCGGGACCAGCACCTGGGCGGAGATCCAGCCGTGCTCGGGGCCGCTGATGATCGCGTACACGACGGCGGTCATACCGATGGTGGAGAGCAGCGCGCCGAGCAGGTCGGGGCGCTCGCCCTGGGGGTTCTTGGACTCCGGCACGAGCTTGAGGACGGCGACGAGGGCCACCACCGCGACCGGGATGTTGATCAGGAAGATCATTCCCCACCAGAAGTGGTTCAGGATCACGCCGCCGATCAGCGGGCCGCCGGCGAAGCCGAGCGAGGCGACCGTGGACCAGAGCGCGATGGCCTTGACCCGCTCCGATTCGTCGAAGATCTGCATCACGACGGCGAGGGTGGTGGTCATCAGGAGCGCGCCGCCGACGCCCATGCCCGCGCGGGCGGCGATCAGCTGGGTGGTGGAGTCGGCGAGGCCGGCCGCGAGCGAGCCGAGGCCGAAGAGCGCCAGACCGGTGGCGAGCAGCTTCTTGCGGCCGTAGCGGTCGGCGGCGTTGCCCGCGGAGAGCAGCAGGCCGGACTGGACGAGCGAGTACGCGTTGATCATCCACTGGATGTCGGTGGTGGTCGCGTGGAGTTCGGAGGTCAGCGAGGGGATGGCGACGCTGAGGACGGTGTTGTCGAGCAGGACGGTGAGCTGGGCGAGACAGATGACGCCGAGGATCAGCCAGCGCTGTGGGTGGCCGCCGGTAGCTGTCATGGGAAGGGACTCCTTATACGGTGTACGGGGCCAAGGCTCGTACACCGTACAAGGACTCTCGTACGCTGTATAGGGATTTTTTCCGGGCTACTTCTCCCGCGTCAGGTCGTAGAAGGTGGCGCCGCCGACCGTGACGTCCCGGAAGGTCTCCGCGACCCAGGTGGAGATCTCCGAGTTGCCGCCGCCGGGACCGCCGCCGCCCGTGCGACCGCCGGTCTCACCGCCGCCGCCCCCACCACCACCACCACCACCGATGAAGTAGTGGATCCGGCCCTCGGAGACGTACCGCTTGAACTGGGCGAGCGTCGGGGACGGGTCGCTGCCGTTGAAGCCGCCGATCGCCATGACCGGCTTCTCGGTGGCGAGCTGGTAGCCGGCCGCGTTCTGGGCGCCGACGGTGGCCGCGACCCAGGTGTAGTCGTCGGCGTCCGCGAGGAGCGCGGCCTTCGCCTGCGCACCGACGCTCGCGCCGTTGAGGAGACCGCCCATGCCGCCGGTGCCGGGGCGCTGGTTGCCACCGGGGCCGAAGGCCTCCGGGGCGGCGCCACCGGGCGGGGTTCCGGCGGGCATCCCGCGCCCCTGGCCCTGGCCTCCAGGCATCTGTCCGCCGGGCATCCGGCCGGCCTGGCCGCCGGGGATCTGGCCTCCAGGCATCCGGCCGCCCTGGAAGCCCGGCGGCATCATCCCGCCGCCTTCGAACATCCGGCCGCCACCTGGGCGGCCACCCTTCGCGGCTCCCGCCGGGCCCGCCGTCACGATCGAGCCCTGGTGCCCGGAGTCCACCGTCGCCAGGGTGTACGCGAACGGCCCCGCGAGCCCCGCCGCCAGGCCCAGGCCCGCGGCCCCGAGCCCGATCCGCCGGTCCACCCGGCCCGCGAACAGCAGCCCGAGCGCGGCCACCGCGCCCGCCGCCAGGACCGCCCAGCGCAGCCACGGCTGCCACTCCGGCGTACGCCCGAGGAGCGTCCAGCCCCAGTACGCGGTCACCGTCACTGTCACCGCGAGGGTCACCGAGGCGAGCAGCCGGGTGCGTTCCTCCCAGAGCACGGCCGCGCCCATGCCGACGAGCGCCGCCAGATACGGGGCCAGGGCGACGGTGTAGTACTCGTGGAAGATGCCGGCCATGAAGCTGAACACGGCGAGCGTGATCAGCAGCGAGCCGCCCCACACCAGGAACGCCGAGCGGGCCGTGTCCGTACGGGGCGCCCGCCAGGTCACGACGAGCCCCGCGACGAGCAGGATCAGCGCGGCCGGAAGCAGCCAGGAGATCTGGCCGCCGACCGAGTCGTTGAACATCCGGCCGATGCCGGTCTCACCCCAGCCGCCGCCCTGGCCGCCGCCACGACCGCCACCGCCGACGCTGCCGGTCTCGTTGCCGTTGATCCGGCCGAGGCCGTTGTAGCCGAAGGTCAGCTCCAGGAAGCTGTTGTTCTGCGAACCGCCGACGTAGGGGCGGGAGGACGCGGGCCACAGCTCCACCAGGGCCACCCACCAGCCCGCCGACACCAGCATCGCGAGGCCGCCCAGCGCGAGCCGGCCGAGCCGCCGCCCGAAGCCGCCGGGCGCGCGCACCAGGTAGACGAGGGCGAGCGGCGGCAGGATCAGGAACGCCTGGAGCGTCTTCGCGAGGAACGCGAAACCGAACGCCACCCCCGCCCACACCAGCCACTTCGCCGCGCCCCGGTCCCGCTCCAGAGCCCGCAGCACGCAGTACACGGCGACCGTCATGAGCAGCGCGAGCAGCGCGTCCGGGTTGTTGAAGCGGAACATCAGCGCGGCGACGGGCGTCAGCGCGAGCACCACGCCCGCGAGCAGCCCCGCGCCCGCGCCGAACCGGCGCCGGACGGCCGCGTAGAGCACGGCGACCGTGCCCACGCCCATCAGCACCTCGGGCACCAGGATCTGCCAGGAGCCGAGGCCGAAGAGACGGATCGAGAGCGCCATCGGCCAGAGGGCGGCCGGCGGCTTGTCGACGGTGATGGCGTTGGCCGCGTCGAGCGAGCCGAAGAAGAAGGCCTTCCAGCTCTCGCCGCCTGCCTGGACGGCCGCGGAGTAGAAGGAGTTGGCGTAACCGGACGCGCTCAGGTTCCAGAGGTAGAGCACGGCGGTCACCGCCAGCAGGCCGAGGAGGGCCGGCCTGACCCAGGGCGCGTCGTCCGCGCGACCGCGCAGCAGACGGGCGGCCCGGCCGCTTCCCGGCGCGGCCGAGGCCGTGGCGGGGGTGGACACGGTGGTCATCGTTCGTTCCTTGTCGTGGGCCGCTCGGGGAAGACCCAGAGCCGGAAGAGGAGGAAGCGCAGGACGGTCGCGGCGAGGTTGGCGACGACCAGGACGGTGAGTTCGGTCGAGTGCGCGGGGTCACCCGTCGCGGCGCCGAGGGCGGCCAGGGAACCGCTGGTCAGGGCCAGGCCGATGGCGAAGACGACGAGCCCCTGCGCCTGGTGGCGGACGGCCCGGTCGCGGCCCCGCACGCCGAAGGTGAGCCGCCGGTTGGCCGCCGTGTTGGCGAGGGCGGAGACGAGGAGGGCGCCCGCGTTGGCGAACTGCGGGCCGACACCGAGCCGGAAGGCCGAGTACAGGGCGAGATAGAACAGCGTGGACAGCACCCCGACCACGCAGAAGCCCACCAGCTGCCGGGCGAGCCCGCCCGGCACACCGCTGAGTTCACGGTCCCGGGGGTCGTCCCCGAAGGGCCTGGCCAGCCGGTCGAGGGGCAGCGAACCCGTCGCGAGGGCCCTCCCCACCCGCCAGACGCCCTTCAGGTCGTCGGTGGCCGTGCTGACGATGTGCACGGTCGATTCGGGGTCGTCGACCCAGTCGACCGGCACCTCGTGAATGCGGAGCCCGGCCCGCTCGGCGAGGACGAGCAGCTCGGTGTCGAAGAACCAGCCGGTGTCCTCCACCATCGGCAGCAGCCGCTCGGCGACGTCCCGCCGTATCGCCTTGAACCCGCACTGCGCGTCGGAGAACCGGGCGGCGAGCGAGCCGCGCAGGATCAGGTTGTACGCGCGGGAGATGAACTCCCGCTTCGGCCCGCGCACCACCCGCGAGGAGCGGGCCAGACGGGAGCCGATCGCCAGATCGGAGTGGCCCGAGATGAGCGGGGCGACCAGCGGCAGCAGGGCGTTGAGGTCGGTGGACAGGTCGACGTCCATATAGGCGAGGACGGGCGCGTCCGAGCCCGACCACACCGTCCGCAGCGCCCGCCCGCGCCCCTTCTGTTCGAGGCGCACGGAGCGCACCTCGGGCAGCTCGTCGGCGAGCCCTGCGGCGACGGCGGGAGTGCTGTCGGTGGAGGCGTTGTCGGCGACCGTGACGCGGAAGCCGTACGGGAAGGTCCGGGAGAGGTGTTCGTGGAGCCGGCGGACGCACGGCTCCAGGTCCTTCTCCTCGTTGTAGACGGGGATCACCACGTCGAGGACGGGCCGCCCCGCGGTGCTCACCGGCAGGTGTTCCCGGGCGGGGAGGGCGCCGGACGTGGGCCCCGCGATCGTTGGGGTTCGCATGGAACGACCCTCGGCAGGACCGCTGTCACGGCTGTGTGACGAGGCTGTGGGCTGCCTGTGAGTGCGTGTCAGGAACCGGGTTCTACGGGTATGCGCAGAGGCCCGGTCAGCGGGTATGCGCGCCGGAGGCCCGGTCAGCGGGTATGCGCGCCGGGGGCCCGGTCAGCGGGGATGCGCGCCGGAGGCCCGGTCGGCGGAGAAGCGCGCCGGGAGCCGGACGGTGAACACCGTCCGGCCCGGGGCGCTCTCGACGCTCACCTCGCCGCCGTGCGCGAGCACGACCGCCCGGACGATGGCGAGGCCGAGGCCGGTGGATCCGGCGTTGCGGGAGCGGGAGGCGTCACCGCGCGCGAACCGCTCGAAGACGGTGGGCAGCAGGCCGGGCGGGATGCCGGGCCCGTCGTCCTCGACCTCCACCGTCATGGCGTCCCTTCCCGTACGGACCCTCGCGGTGACCTTCGTGCCGGGCGGGGTGTGCGTACGGGCGTTGGCGAGCAGGTTCACGAGGACCTGGTGGAGCCGGGCGCCGTCCGCCCGTACCGGATTCCCGCCGTCCTCGGGCAGTTCGAGGCTCCAGTGATGCTCGGGCCCGGCGGCGCGGGCATCGCTCACCGCGTCCACCACGAGCGGGGCGAGATCCGTGGTCCCGTACGAGAGCGGGCGGCCGGTGTCGAGCCGGGCGAGCAGCAGCAGGTCCTCCACCAGGCCCGTCATCCGGGTCGCCTCCGACTCGATCCGGCCGAGCGCGTGCCGGGTGTCGGGCCCGCACTCCTCCCGGCCGCGCCGGGTCAGCTCCGCGTACCCCCGGATCGAGGCGAGCGGGGTGCGCAGCTCATGGCTGGCGTCGGCGACGAACTGCCGGACGCGGGTCTCGCTCTGCTGACGGGCGTCGAGGGCCGAGTGGACGTGGTCGAGCATGCGGTTGATGGCCGCGCCGACCTGTCCGACCTCGGTCCGGGGGTCGGCCTCCGTCTCCGGGACCCGCTGATGGAGCGCCACCTCGCCGCTGTGCAGCGGCAGCTTGGCGACCTGACCGGCGGTGGCGGCGACCCGCCGCAGTGGCCGCAGGGCTACGCGGACGAGCACGGTCCCGGCGAGCGAGGCCGCGAAGAGCCCGGCGCCGGTGACGCTCAGCTCGACCAGGACGAGGGTGGAGAGGGCGTCGTCGACCTCGGTGAGCGGGATGCCGGTGAGGAAGGTGCCGTGGCTGCCCTCCGCGTAAGCGACCCGGTAGGAGCCGAGGCCGCCGGGCAGCTCGACGGTGTGCGGCTCGCCGTCGCGCGGGACGGCCGCGAGCGCGGCCCGCTGGGCCTCGTCGAGCGCCTTGGTGGGGAACCGGGGCCCCGTCCCGCCGCCCCCGCTCTCCTCGGTGGAGTACCCGGCGTAGGAGACGCCCGTGTCGGTGACGACGGCGCCGAGGGTACCGATCGGGACCCCGGGGCCGCCGAGGAAGGCGAGCGGCTCCCGGTCCCGGACCGGATCGGGCACGGGCAGGACGGCCGGCGGCCCGGCGGCCCGCTGCGAGAGACCGTCGACCTGCTCGTCGGCCTGGTCGTACAGGTACGAGCGGAACGCGATCGTCGTGACCGTGCCGATGACGGCCGCGACGACCGCGATCAGCGCGACCGCCGAGACGACGAGACGGGTCCGCAGCGACCACGGCCGCCGCCCTGCACCTCGGAACACCGGTGGCTACTCCCCCGGCTTGATCAGGTAACCGGCCCCGCGCCGGGTGTGGATCATCGGGGCGCGCCCCGCGTCGATCTTCCGCCGGAGGTAGGAGATGTAGAGCTCGACGACGTTGGCCTGGCCGCCGAAGTCGTACGACCAGACGCGGTCGAGGATCTGCGCCTTGCTGAGCACGCGCCGCGGATTGCGCATGAGGTAGCGCAGCAGCTCGAACTCGGTCGCGGTCAGGTGGATGGAGACCCCCTCCCGGGTGACCTCGTGGCTGTCCTCGTCGAGGGTGAGGTCGCCGACGACGAGCAGCGACTCGCTGCGCGCGAGCGCGGCCCCCGACCTGCGGATGAGACCGCGCAGCCGGGCCACGACCTCCTCCAGGCTGAACGGCTTGGTGACGTAGTCGTCGCCGCCCGCCGTGAGCCCGGCGATCCGGTCCTCGACGGCGTCCTTCGCGGTCAGGAACAGCACCGGTACGTCGGGCAGCTCGCGCCGGATCCGCCCGAGCAGGCTCAGCCCGTCGACGTCCGGGAGCATGATGTCGAGGATCACGGCATCGGGCCGGAACTCGCGTGCGGTGCGCAGGGCCCCGGCCCCGTCGCCCGCGCTGCGCACCTGCCAGCCCTCGTACCGCAGGGCCATCGAGAGCAGCTCGGCGAGCGAGTCCTCGTCGTCGACGACGAGGACCCGGACGGCGGTTCCGTCGGCGCGGAGCAGCTCGGCGCGGGTGCCGGTACGAGCGGGGTTGCCGGTGCCGGTACGGGCTCCGGTGCCGGTGTTGGTGCTCGTGCGGTGTGTGGTGACGGTCATGGGCCCCACGCTGTCGGGCGCCGCTGAGAGGCCTCTTGCCCTTTCCTGTGAATTCCCTGAGAAACGCCCGGGGCGGGTTCAGCGACTCAGCGTTTCACGTGAAACAACGCGGCCCCGTTCTCGTACAGGACCCCCCGGAGCCAGTCGTCCCCGAGCCCGAGGCGTTCCAGGGCGTGGAGCTGGTGCACGTACGGATACGGGATGTTCGGGAAGTCGGAGCCGAGGAGGATCCGGTCCCCGAGCTCCACGAGCCGCTTGAGTTCCCGCTCGGGGAAGGGCGCGAGCCGCTCGCTGAAGTCGGTGAAGGCCATGGTGGTGTCGAGGTGGACGCCCTCGTACCGCTGGGCGAGATCGAGGAACTCCCCGTACTCCGGCATCCCCATATGGGCGACGATCACGCGCAGTCGGGGATGGCGGGCGAGCACCTGCCCCATCGGCCCGGGGCCGGTGAAGGCGCCCGGGGTGGGCCCGGAGCCGCAGTGCACGACGATCGGGGTGCCGCTGTCGGCGAGGGTGCCCCAGGCGGCGTCCAGCAAGGTGTCGGCCGGGTCGAAACCGCCGACCTGGAGGTGCACCTTGAAGACCCGGGCACCGGCGGCCAGCGCGTCCCGGACGTATCCGTCGACGCCCGGCTCCGGGAAGAAGGTCGCCGTGTGGAGACAGTCGGGGGTACGCGCGGCGAAGTCGGCGGCCCAGGAGTTCAGCCAGGCCGCCATACCGGGCTTGTGCGGGTAGAGCATCGCGGTGAAGGCGAGCGCGCCGAACCCGCGTAGGAGGGCGAGCCGGCGGTCCTCCTCCTCGCGGTAGGTGATGGGCCACTCCAGGCCGGTCAGGGGGCCGACGGCGTCGAAGTAGGCCCAGACCTTGTCGAGGACGTTCTGCGGCATGAAGTGCGTGTGCACGTCGACGAGCCCGGGAATCCCGAGCCGGCGGACGAGGGCCTGGATGTCGCCGACCTCGCTGCTGTGGCTGCTGTGGCTGCCGCTGTTGTCACTCGCGCTCAAAGCTGTAACTCCGCTCGACCTTGCCGATGTGGACGCTGTAGCTGTCGTACCAGTGTTCCCGCCCGTGTGCCTTGGCCGCCTGGTGCCGGGTGTCGAGCCGCCAGGCGTCGAGCGCCTCCAGGTCGCGGAAGTAGGCGACGGTGATGCCGATGCCGCCGGGGGTCCGGGCGGACTCGTAGCCGAGGAACCCGGGCACGGTACCGACGACCTCGCGCAGTTCGGCGGCCGTCTCGGCGTAGCCCTCGGGGGCGTCGGGCCGGACGGAGGTGAACACGGCGGTGTAGTAGGGCGGTTCGAGGCCCGCCACCAGCTGGGGAGTCATGCGATCACCCTCGCGGGACGGGGCCGGGGATGTCCACGGCGCCCGGGGAAAGGGATCCAAGTCTTTACGCGGTGGCAGCGGGAGAGAAGTCGGGTCCGTGCGGTGGTGGCGCGGGTGCCCCGTCAGCATGGCCGGGGGGCGACCCGTCAGCGTGGCGGCGGGGGCGACCGTCAGAAAAGCTCTCCCTGCGCGCTCGGGTCGGCGGCGGGCGCCACCTCCGTCACAGGGACGGAGAAGGCCGCCCCCTCCCCCGCACTCCGGAGCGCCCACCCGCCCATCAGCCGCGTGTCCAGGGCGAGGCAGCGCCCGTCGGAGGCGAGCAGATGCAGATCGGGCCCGGCGGCGGCGAGCAGCCGCCCGGTGACGACGCCTCCGTCGACGAGCTCGGCGACGGAACCGGCGAGCGGCGGCAGCCCGGTGAGCCCGAAGGCCCCGGCGTGGTCCTGCGGTACGAAGTCCAGCGGTTCCAGGGTCTCGGTCCAGCCGCCGACCGCACGGGCGCGGAGGTACAGCTGCTCGACCTCCCGGGCCCGGTCCCCGGCGGGCGGCAGGGCGTGCCGGGCCGCTCGCTTCCGTTCGTACGCCACCCGGTCGGGGACGCCGAGCGCGTGGCGCAGGACCTCCTCGGTACGGCGGGCGGCCATCAGCGGCCCCCGCCCGAGCCAGCTGAAGGTGACGGCGCCCTGTTCGAGGAGGCGGGCGCCGCCCCGGGCCTCGGCGGTGATGCCGACCTTGGTCATGCCCGGCCCGAACCAGGCCAGGTAGACGCGGTAGGGCTGCGGATCGTCCAGAAAGGTGTCGGCGGCGACGGAGTGGGCCCGGTCGAGCCGGGCGCACTCGGGGCAGCGCCCGCCGGTGGCCCGCCCGGGGACGGCGGCGTGCAGGGGGCAGGGGTTCCCCCGGGCGCCGGGGCAGCACCGGACGCCGACGGCAAGGAAGGCGAGGTCCTGCCCATAGGTGAGGGCACTGACCCGGCCGCCCCGCCAGCGCAGCCCGGGGGCACCGCCGGCCCAGGTGATCCCCCGGCACATCCACTCCACGCCCGCACGCCTCCCTGCGCCCACCGGAGGTCCAGTCTCCGCCACGCCCGCACGCCTCCCTGCGCCCACCGGAGGTCCAGTCTCCGCCACGCCCCTACGCCTCCCTGCGCCCACCCGGGGTCCGGTCTCCGCCTCGTCCGACGCGCCCCCGGCGCCCCTGCCCCGAACGGTCCGGGCTTCCCCGCCCCGCCGCTCAGGGCAGGACGTAGATCCGGGCTTCCCCGCCCCGCCGCTCAGGGCAGGACGTAGATCCGGGCTTCCCCGCCCCGCCGCTCAGGGCAGGACGTAGATCCGGGCGCCGTCCGCGTCGGGGCTGCCGACCTCGCGCATGCAGCCGCGTTCGAGGAGGAGCCTTACGCAGTCCCGGACGCGTTCGCCGGAAAGCCCGGTGCGGCGGGTGACGTCCTGGGGCCGGTAGCGCACGCCGCCCCGGACGAGGGCGGGTGCGAGGCAGCTGGCGACGGTCCGCACGTCCCCGGTGATGGCCCAGGAGTCGACGAGTGCCTGTGGTGTGAGGGCGACGGCGGCGCCGGTGCGCTGGCGGGGCACGGCGAGCCGCTCAAGGGAGTCGGCGACCCTTGAGAGGCTGCGCCGGGTCTCACGGAGCAACTCGGCGTACCCGGCACGCTCGGCGCAGGAGGAGGCCGGCTCGTCGAACCGGCCTTCCAGGCGTACGAGGACGTCCAGGAGCTCCGGGGGCAGGACGAACCCGGCCTGGACGGGCGAGGGTTCGAGATCGTAGCGGCCGTCCCGCTGGACGGCGGCCACGACTTCGGCGACCCATGCGCGAAAGGGCGCGGCCTCCGGTCTTCCGCAGACCGCGACGAGCTGGACGAGCCCCTGGAGGCTCACCATCCGCGTCGCGGCCCTGATGCCGCACCGGCGGAGGAACTCCTCGTCGCCGGCCAGCTCCCGGGCGGACGCCAGGCAGGCCTCGGGCAGAGCCACCGTGCGCAGCGCCTCCCGGGTCCCGGCGTACCCGAGCTGTTTCGCCACGTCCACCACCGGGAACCAGTGGGCTCCGCCGGGCGCGGTCAACCGCCGCAGGGGCCCGCCGGTGGCGACGTACGCCAAGTCATCGATGTCGATTGCGTCCATCGATCATCACCTCCGCCACGCAAGTTAGGCCGAGGGCATATTCAACTGACATGCAAATCAGACAGGTTCACCCAAAAGGGGAGGCTTGTCGGGGATTCTTCCCCGACAAGCCTCCCCTCCGCCACGCCCTACTTGGCGACGAACTGCGTGAGGATCGCCTGCACCTCGTAGATGTCGACGCCCTTGGTGAAGGTCTTCTGGACGGGCAGCTGGCTGCCCGAGATCCAGATCTTCAGCTCGGCGTCGAGATCGAAGGTGCCGGCGGTCTCGACGGCGAAGTGCGTGATGCTCCGGTACGGGATCGAGTGGTACTCGACCTTCTTGCCGGTGATGCCCTGCTTGTCGACCAGCACGAGCCGCCGGTCGGTGAAGAAGATCGTGTCGCGGATCAGCAGATACGCGGCGTGCACCTGCTCCCCCGGCCCGAGCAGCCGGGCGAAGTCCTGCTGAGCCTGAGCCGGATCGATCGCGTGCGCGTTCCCGAAGAGCGCCATGCCCCACCCCCAGAAGAGAAAGAATGATCATCCGACCCTAACCCCCACAGACTTCACAGACAGTCCCCCGAAGGCCCCGCCGCCGCGCCAACGACAACGACAGAGGCCCCCAGGATTTCTCCTGGGGGCCTCTGTCCTGCTGTGCACTCGGCAGGATTCGAACCTGCAACCTTCTGATCCGTAGTCAGATGCTCTATCCGTTAAGCTACGAGTGCTTGTTCTTTTGTTTTGTCTTCGCTCCCCGGTCTTTCGACCCGCTCGCGGCGACAGGAAGAACATTACATGACTGCCGCCGCCATGTGAAATCCATTGGCCACACCCATTGTGACCTGCGAAAACGTCGCGTCGAGGCGTCGTGGGGCAGGAGGCGCCCGAGCGGGGTGCCGGGGCGGAAGACGGGTGAAAGAGACCGGGGTCACACGTTCGGGTCGGCAGGGGGAAGAAGCCGGGAACGGGCGAAGCCCCGGCCTTGGGGGCCGGGGCTTCGGGTGGGGCGGAGGCGGAGGGATTTGAACCCTCGATGGGCTTTAAGACCCAAACCGCATTAGCAGTGCGGCGCCATAGACCGGACTAGGCGACGCCTCCATGCACCTCGCGCATACGCGGGTGGTGCGTGCAGATGATGACACAGGCGAAGCGCCCGTCACCAATCGATTCTCACCGTACTAGCCCTCCGGGGTCGAGAGCAAAGCCCCACGGCCACGTCTTGCCGCCCACCCGCGCACCCCGCTTGCGCAACGCCCCGGCTCCCGGAGCGTTAGACGGGGCGGGACGCACCGTGCACCGGCGTCCCTCGCACACCCCCGTCCCTGGAGATCCGCATGCTGCGCAGCCTCGCCATCGCCACCCTCGCCACCGCCGCCGCCGGTACCGCCGGGCTCGGCCCGCTGCCTCCGCTCCCGCTGCTCCCGACGCCCGACTCGCTGACCGTGACGATCTCCGAGAGCGGCTATCCCGAAGCCGACGGCACCTTCGACCTGACATGTGACGACCGGGCCGGCGGGAACCATCCCGCCGCCGAGACCGCCTGCAAGCGCCTTGGACAGCTCGCCACCGAGGGCGGGAACCCGTTCAAGCCCGTCCCCGCCGACCAGCTCTGCACCCAGGTCTACGGCGGCCCCGCCCTCGCCCACATCACCGGCACCTGGCAGGGCCGGCGGATCGACGCCCGCTTCTCCCGCGCCAACGGCTGCGAGATCGACCGCTGGGAGAACCTGGAGCCCGTCCTTCCGCTCGTCAGGGGATGAGGAGGGAGTGAGGAGAGCGTGAGAAGGCGGTGACGGGGGGACGAGGCAGGAGTACCGCCCGGCGGCTCCCTTAGACTCCCCTGAGTGACAGGCTGCGGCCCGAGGGGCAAGATGGGCCCGCCGATCGGCAAGCACGTGCAGTGCGTCAGGGAGGAAGCGTCGTCGTGAGCAGCAGGCCATCCCGAGGCGCTGCTCGCCTCGCAGCCATACTCGACGCCCTCCCCGACGGCCTCGTGCTCGTCAACTGCAACGGCACGGTCGTCAACGCCAACACCATCGCCCTCGGCATGTTCGAGACGCCGGGCACCGCGCTCGTCGGGCGCGGTCTGCTCGATCTGCTGCCCGAGTTCGACTCGCGCCTCATCCCCGGCTCCATGCGCCGCCCCGAGGGCACCGACGAGCACGGCCGTACCAAGCCGGCCCGGATGATCGCCCGCCGTACGGACGGCAGCGAGTTCCCCGTCGAGGTGACCAGCGCCAGCCTGGAGGACGGCCGGGAGGCCTACGACTCCTACGGCGGCTACACCGGCGACGAACTCCTCATGCTGGTCGTCCGCGACCTCACCGGCACCCTCGACACCGAGGCCGAACTCGCCCGCTCGCAGCGCCAGACGGAGATGATCCTGCGCGCCGCGGCCGAGGGCGTCGTCGGCACCGACACCGACGGCCGGGTCGTCCTGGTCAACCCCGCCGCCGCGCAGATCCTCGGCTACCGCGCCGGCGAGCTCGGCGGCCAGGAACTGCACCCGCTGATCCTCGACAAGCGGGCCGACGGCGAGCCCTTCCCGTACGAGGAGTCGCCGCTCGCCGACACCCTCAAGTCCGGCCGCAAGCACCGCGTCCGGGGCCAGGTCCTGTGGGCGAAGAAGGGCGACCGGGTGCCGGTCGACCTGACGACCGCCCCGGTCCGCGACGGCGACCAGCTCGTCGGCGCCGTCATGACCTTCACCGACCGCAGGCCGTACGAGCAGCTCGTCGAGGAACACGCCGCCGAACTCGCCGACCGCGCCGAGCGCAACGCCGCCGAGCGCGAGCTGCAGCAGGAGCGGTACGCCTCCCTCGCCGCCCGGCACGAACAGCTCACCGCCGTGCTCGCCGAGTCGCTGCGCGGCCCCCTGGAGGAGCTGCGCACCCAGCTGGGCACCCTCGCCGCCGACGACGCCGGGCAGCTCTGGCCCGAGGCCAACCAGGTCCTGCACCACCTGGCCGCCGGGTACGCCCGGATGACCTCCCTCGTCGACAACGTCCTCGGCTACCAGCGCCTGGACGAGGGCACGGAAGCGCTGGACAAGACCGTCGTGCTGCTCGACTCGGTGGTGGCCGCCGGCATCGACGGGGCCGTCGAGCTGATCGGGCCCGGCCGCGCCCAGTTCGCCGTGCACGCGCCGCCCATCGAGGCCGAGGTCGACGCGGCCCGGCTCGCGACGGCGCTCGCGCATCTCGTCGCCGATGTCGCCGGCGTCGACGCGACCGGCCGGAACCGGGCCACCGCACAGGGCTCCGGACCGGCCGACTCCACCATCGTCGTCGCGGCGGCCCAGCGCGGTGACGTCGTACGCATCGAGGTCCGCGGTCCGTACACGGGCGGCGACCCCGTCCACGGGCCGGTCGTCCGCGGGGTCGTGGCGGCGCACGGCGGCGTCGTGCAGACCCATGAGGTGCCGGGGACGAGCGGCGGCGCGTACGTCCTCGAAGTCCCGCTCGGCGCCGGACGGGGCACGGTACCGCCCTCGGAGACCGGGACGGGTACGGGTAACGGGGCCGGAAGCACTGGCGGCCGTGGTGGGCGGGAGGCGCTCGCGCTGCCCGCGCAGGCGTCCCCGCAGCCGTCCCTCCAGCCGTCCCTCCAGGCGTCCCCGCAGCCGTCCCTCCAGCCGTCCCCGCAGGTGTCCCCGCAGCCGTCCTCACCGGCCGGTCCGGAGGGTTCCGCCCCGCAGCTCCCTCCGGCGGGCTCCGCGTCCGTCGTCGCTCCTGACACGGTTTCCGGTACGGGGTCGGGCCCGGGGCTCGTCCCCGCTCCCGGCGCGTTCGCCGACGGGCCCGACGAGACCTCCGGTGGGGGGCGGCGGCGGGCCCGGCGCGCTTCCACGGACGCGTTCCTTGAGAGCCCGGTCGCGCCCGAGGGCGGTGCCGCCGAGCCCAGTGGCCGCCGCCGTGGCCGTACGGGAGACACGGCCGCCGCCGCGAGTGCCGCCGAGCTGATTCCGGCCCAGCAGAACTCCGCCGCCGACTCCGCACGCGCGGTCGCGGTCGCCGAGCACTCCGCGCCGTCCGCCTCGGGTGGCTCAGTCGCCCCGTCCGCCTCCGGTGCCTCTGTCGTCGAGCCCACCGGGCGTCGGCGCGGGCGGCCCGCCGAAGGGGCCGTGGTCACCGCCGCCGAGGGCGCGCAGGGGCGGGCCGCGCTCGGCGCCGCCGTGCCGCCGCAGGGTGTCGCCGTCGACCCTTCGGGCATGCCCGCCCCGGCCCGTGCCCTGCCCGCCGTCGCCTCCGCCGAGGCCGCGCCCGAGGCGCAGCCGAGCGGGCGCCGGCGCCGTGCCCTCGCCGCCGCGCAGGAACGGGCGGCTGCGGCCGAGGCCGGGCCCCGGACGCCGTTCGCGCTCCCGCCCGCCGACGCCGACCGCGCCGACGAGCCGCTCGACGGGCCGTTCGCCGGGCCGCTGCCGGTTTCCGACGAGGGGCAGCACGAGGCCGTACGGGGTGTCCCCGGCGCCGACCACACGCCTCCGCAGCCGCATCCCCTCCCGCACGTCCAGCCGCAGGGCCAGGCGCAGGGCCCCGTCCCGGCCGCCGAGCCGACCGGGCGCCGTCGGGCCGTCACGCCTCCGCCGGAAGCGCGGGGCACCACCGGAACCACCACCGGGACAGGGACGGCCACCACGACCGGCACCGGCTCCGTACCGCTGCCCCCCGAGCTGCCGATGTCGAGGCCGCAGCCGCAGCCCCCGTCGGTCTCGCATGCGCAGGACTCCACCCAGGGGCGGGCGTTCAGCGTCCGGACCCTCGGGCAGGGCGTTCCCTTCGTCCCGCCGGGCTCGAACGCACCGGCCGCCGCACCGGCCCCTGTCGCCCCTGCGGCCCCCGCCGCACCTCCCACCCCGGCCGCACCTCCCGTCACCCCCGTACCCGCCGCCCCCTCCAACGGCTCGGGACGGCGGCGCAAGCTCGCCACCCCGCCCGAGGTCGACCCTCCGGTCCCGGCGGTTCCCGCGCTCCCTACGGCGCTCCCCGTACCGGCCGCCGGTGAGGCCCGGCCCCACCCGCAGGGGCCGTCGCCGGAGGCAGCCCTCGGGCTCGCCCCGGCCGCGTCCGAGGGGCGCGCCTACGCCATAGGGGCGCCCGCCGAGGGTTCCGCCGAGGGCCCCGAGCCGCTCGACGGGCCCGGCGGCGCCGTCGAGGTCGCCAACCGGCCCGCGCCGCGTCCCGTCGACGACGAGCTGCCCCCGGAGCCCCTCGACAACCCGCGCCGGCTGCTCGTCTGGCCCGCGCCCGACGTCTCCACCCAGCAGGCGCTGAGCGACCGGGGCTACCGGCCGGTGATCGTGCACTCCCGCGAGGAGGTCGACGCCCAGATCGCCGCCTTCCCGGCCGCGCTCTTCGTCGACCCGCTGACCGGCCCCATCACCCGTACCGCCCTCCAGTCGCTGCGCCGGGCGGCCGTCGCGGCCGAGGTGCCCGTGCTGCTGGCGGCGGGGCTCGGGCAGGCGACCCGGGAGGCGGCGTACGGCGCCGACCCGGCCGTACTCCTCAAGGCGCTCGCGCCGCGCGACAGCGAGCAGCACCCGTCCAGGGTCCTGCTGATCGAGGAGAACGAGGACATCGCGGAGGCGCTCGCGGCCACCCTGGAGCGGCGCGGGATGCAGGTGGCGCGGGCGGCCACGGACACCGAGGCGGTCACGCTGGCCGCCCAGACGCAGCCGAACCTCGTGGTGATGGACCTGATGCAGGTACGCCGCCGCCGGGCCGGGATCATCGACTGGCTGCGGGCGAACGGGCAGCTCAACCGCACCCCGCTCGTCGTCTACACCTCGGCCGACCTCGCCGCGGAGGAGCTGCCGAAGCTGTCCTCCGGCGAGACGGTCCTCTTCCTCGCCGAGCGTGCGAACAGCGCCGAGGTACAGGCCCGGATCGTCGACCTGCTCGCGAAGATCGGCACCAACTAGAGCGGCGGCGGACAGAGCGCGGGAAAGCGGTACGGGGAGGGCCTGCCCTTCCCGCACCGCTTTCCCGTCTCCGCCGGCTACAGCCGCGTGACGTCCAGCTCGCCCTCCGCGTACTGCCTGCGGATGACCTTCTTGTCGAACTTGCCCACGCTCGTCTTCGGCACCGCCGGGACGATCGCCCAGCGCTCCGGCAGCTGCCACTTGGCGATGCCGGCCCGGTCGGCCAGGAAGGCCCTCAGCGACTGGTAGTCCGCCGTCGCGCCCTCCTTGAGGACGACGGTCGCCAGCGGTCGTTCGCCCCACTTCTCGTCCGGTACGGCCACGACGGCGGCCTCGGCGACCGCCGGGTGCCCCATGATCGCGTTCTCCAGGTCGACGCTGGAGATCCACTCGCCGCCCGACTTGATGACGTCCTTGGCGCGGTCGGTGAGGGTGAGGTAGCCGTCGGGGCTGATCACGCCGACGTCGCCGGTCTTGAGCCAGCCGTCCTCGCTGAACTTGTCGTCCGGACGGACGGCCTCCGCGTCGACGCCACCGAAGTACGCGCCCGCGATCCAGGTGCCGCGCACCTCCAGCTCACCGGCGGACTCGCCGTCCCAGGGCAGGTGGTCTCCGCCGGGGCCGACGAGTCGTGCCTCGACACCGGCCGGAAAGCGCCCCTGCGTGACCCGGTACGGCCACTCCTCCTCGGTGCTCAGACCGGCCGGCGGGTGCGCCATCGTGCCCAGCGGGGAGGTCTCCGTCATGCCCCAGGCGTGACAGAGGCGGACGCCGAGCCGGTCGTACGCCTCCATCAGGGAGGGCGGACACGCCGCGCCGCCGATGGTGACCTGCTTCATGGAGGAGAGGTCGCGCGGGTTCGCGGTGACCTCGGCGAGCAGGCCCTGCCAGATGGTGGGGACGGCGGCCGCGTGCGTCGGCTTCTCGCGCTCGATCATGTCGGCGAGCGGGGCCGGCTGGAGGAAACGATCCGGCATGAGCATGTTGATGCCGGTCATGAAGGTGGCGTGCGGCAGGCCCCAGGCGTTCACGTGGAACTGAGGGACCACCACGAGGGTCGTGTCCTGGTCGGTCAGCGCCATCGACTCGGCCATGTTCACCTGCATCGAGTGCAGGTAGATCGAGCGGTGGGAGTAGACCACGCCCTTGGGGTCACCGGTGGTGCCGGAGGTGTAGCACATGGCGGCAGCGGTGCGCTCGTCCAGATCCGGCCAGTCGTACGTGATCGGGCGGCCGGCGATCAGCTCGTCGTAGTCGTGCACGCGCGGGGCGGCGCCGTCCAGGACCGAGCGGTCACCGGGGCCCGCGACCACCACGTGCTCGACCGTCGGCAGGTGCGGGAGCAGCGGGGCGAGGAGGGGGAGCAGCGAACCGTTGACGAGCACGACCCGGTCGGCGGCGTGGTTCACGATCCACACCAGCTGCTCGGGGGGCAGACGGAGGTTGAGCGTGTGGAGGACCGCGCCCATGGAGGGAATCGCGAAGTACGCCTCGACATGCTCGGAGTTGTTCCACATGAGCGTCGCGACCCGCTGGTCGCCGGTGACGCCGAGTTCGTCGCGCAGGGCGTTGGCCAGCTGGTGCGCGCGTGCTCCCGCCTCCGCGAACGTGCGGCGCTGCGGCTCGGGCTCGCCCGTCCAGGTGGTGATGGTGGACTTCCCGTGGATCGTCATCCCGTGCTTGAGGATGCGGCTCACGGTCAGCTGTACGTCCTGCATGGTGCTGTACACGGGGCGTCCTCCCGGTGGGCGCTACGTGGCAGTAAGGGGGTGTGGAGATTCTGCGCACGTACCGCTCGGTATGTCACTACCCAAGAGTACGGAAATTGCCAGTGATCACTGGCGGAAGCCGGCGGGGACGCGTCCGCCGACTGTTCGGGACGCCGTACGGGTCACGATCCGGGGCGCCGTACAGGTCCCGTCCGGGGCGCCGTACGGATCATCCGGGTCACCGTACGGGGGTCAGCTCCGGGTCCTCGCGGAGCTTGCCGAGCGCCCGGGAGACGGCGCTCTTGACCGTCCCGACCGACACCCCCAGCACCTCGGCGGTCTGGGCCTCGCTGAGGTCCTCGTAGTACCTGAGGACCACCATCTGCCGCTGACGCTCCGGCAGCTTCAGCACCGCGCGCCACATCGCGTCGTGCAGCACCTGGCGCTCGGCCGGGTCCGGCTCCGGCAGCCCGACGGGCTCGGGCAGCTCCTCGCAGACGAACTCGTCGACCTTGCGCTTGCGCCACTGGGAGGTACGGGTGTTCAGCAGCGCCCGGCGTACGTAGCCGTCCAGGGCGCGGTGGTCCTCGATGCGCTCCCAGGCCATGAAGGTCTTGGCGAGCGCGGTCTGGAGCAGGTCCTCCGCGTCGCAGGGGTTGGCGGTCAGGGAGCGCGCGGTGCGCAGGAGCACGGGCCCACGCGCCCGTACGTACGAGGAGAAGGTCGGGTACGACGCGTACTGCGAGGCACCGGCGCAGACGGGGCCAGAGGGTGGCGGAGTCATGACTCCACGCTAGGAGGGGAGGGGTGCCCGGCGGATCGGCCCCAGGTCCCGACCCGCCGTCCGCCTCAGGTTGTAGGGGTGGGGACGCCCCCACCTCCTCTGGGTGGAGACCGCTCGGGGACACGTCAGGGTCGGAGGTCTTCGGAGTCGGGGGCGTCGGGGGCGGTGAGGGTGTCGGGGGCGGTGGGAGCGTCGGGGGCGTCCGGGATGTCGGGGGGCGAGGTCCGGGTGGGGGTGGGGACGACCCGGGCGACGGGGGCGTCCACCGCGTTCCGGTCGACGAAGAGGCGGTGCCCGCCGTACGACTCCGAGACGTTGCCCGCGTACTGGTGGATCCGCGCGTGCGGCATCCACGCCTCCGGCTGCAGCACGCTCTCGGTGTACAGCGAGGGCTGCCCCCGCCACCGCGCGAACCACATCACCGCCGGCATGTCCTGCGTCCCCGCCCGCCGCTGTGCCTCGATGTCCCGCACTCCCGAGTCGGCGCTGCTGTAGAACCCGGGCAGGTACCCGAGCCGCCGCACCTCCCGGTTCCAGGCGCGGACGAAGGAGAGCGTCGTCGCGGCGCAAGGGGCGTCGCCGTCCCGGTACGCCTCGATGTCGAGGTACAGCGGGCTGCCCGTGCCCAGCCCCAGCGCCCCCGCGGCCCGTACCGCGTCGCCCGCCTCCCGGGTGCCCTGGTCCCACGGGTTGCTGCCGAGGGCGAAAGGCCGCTTGGCGGCGGAGACGACGCAGGGCGCCTGGGAACCGACGTACAGCGGCAGCAGCCGCCAGCCCATGGTGTGGACGGCGGAGACCCACGCGCGGTTCAGCTCCCGCTGGCCGGGGCAGCCCCGCCCCCGGCCGCCGAAGTAGATCCCGACGGCCCCGTACGAGGACCCGCGCCAGGCCCTCATCTCCGCGAGCCCGGGAGCCTCACAGGTGTCGAAGGCCCTGCCGGTGAAGCGCACGGGAGGGTCGAGGGCCTGGGGGGCGAGAGCGGGCGCGGCGGGGGTGGTGTGGGCGGCGGGCGGCGAGGCTTCCCTGGGCGGGGCGAGGGAGAGGGCCGCCCCGATCAGTACGGTCGCCAGGGCGGCGAGAACCGCCCTGGGTGTCCCCCGTGACGACGACGAGGACGACGGCGGGGGCGGGGGCGGGGGCGAGGACGGACCATCAGTAGCCCGTGCGTATGTGCTCATGGCGCGAGTGAAGGACCGCGCGCCGCGCCCGTCCACCGCAGGGGCCGTCTCCTCAGCCGTCCGTGCCCAGGATCAACCCGGACGTGGGAACCCCCGTCCCCGCCGTGACCAGACTCCGCGCCGCCCCGGGCACCTGGTTCACCGAGGTGCCGCGCAGCTGCCGTACCGCCTCCGCGATGCCGTTCATGCCGTGCAGATACGCCTCGCCGAGCTGGCCCCCGTGGGTGTTCAGCGGCAGCGCGTCCGCTGCGACGAAGTCGGCCGCCTCCCCGGGCCCGCAGAAGCCGAACTCCTCCAGCTGCATCAGCACGAACGGCGTGAAGTGGTCGTACAGGATGCCCACGTCGATGTCGGACGGTGCGAGCCCCGACGTCCGCCACAGCTGGCGGGCCACCACCCCCATCTCCGGGAGTCCGGTCAGGTCGTCCCGGTAGAAGCTGGTCATCGCCTCCTGCTTCCGGCCGGCGCCCTGCGCCGCCGCGACGATCACGGCGGGCGGGTTCGGCAGGTCGCGGGCGCGCTCGACGGAGGTGACGACGATCGCCTGCCCGCCGTCGGTCTCCTGGCAGCAGTCGAGGAGCCGCAGCGGTTCGGCGATCCAGCGCGAGGCGGCGTGGTCGGCGAGGGTGATCGGCTTCCCGTGGAAGTACGCGGCGGGGTTGCGGGCCGCGTGGCGCCGGTCGGTGACGGCGACATGGCCGAAGGCGTCCGGCGTCAGCCCGTAGGCGTGCAGATAGCGCTGGGCGATCATGGCGACCCAGGAGGCCGGGGTGAGCAGCCCGAACGGCAGCTGCCAGCCCAGCGCCGCACCCTCGGCGGAGGGCTCGCGCTGCTGGACCCCGGAGCCGAAGCGGCGCCCGGAGCGCTCGTTGAAGGCCCGGTAGCAGACGACGACCTCGGCGACCCCGGTGGCGACGGCGAGCGCGGCCTGCTGCACGGTGGCGCAGGCGGCCCCGCCGCCGTAGTGCACGCGGGAGAAGAAGGACAGCTCGCCGATGCCGGACGCCTGGGCGACGGTGATCTCGGGGTTGGTGTCCATGGTGAAGGTGACGAGCCCGTCGACGTCGGCGGGGGTCAGCCCGGCGTCGTCGAGGGCCGCCCGCACCGCCTCGGCGGCGAGGGAGAGCTCGCTGCGGCCGGAGTCCTTGGAGAACTCGGTCGCGCCGATGCCGACGACGGCCGCCCGGCCGCCGAGTCCGTCCCGTCGGCGGACGCTCATGGCGTCACCTCCACGGCGACCGTGCCGGTGACGTGGTACCCGAGCCCGTTGGCCCCGACCACCCTGACCTGCGCGGTGTTCCCGTCGACCGCGGTGACCGTGCCGGTGAGGACCATGGTGTCGCCGGGGTGGTTGGGGGCCCCGAGCCGGATGGTGACCTTGCGCAGGACGGCGCGGGGGCCGAAGTGGTCGGTGACGTACCGGCCGACGAGCCCGTTGGTCGTGAGGATGTTCATGAAGATGTCCGGGGAGCCCTTCTCCCGGGCCAGTTCGGCGTCGTGGTGCACGTCCTGGTAGTCGCGGGAGGCGACGGCCCCGGCGACGATCAGGGTGCGCGTGATCGGGACCGCCAGCGGTGGCAGTTCGTCCCCGGCCTTCATGACGGGTCTCCTTCCGCGAGCAGGTCGCCGAGTTCGGCGAGGAGTTCGGTGCCGCTGCCCAGAAAGGCGTCGAGCTGGCGGCCCCAGAGGAAGTGCCGGTGGACGGGGTGGTCGAGGTCCGCGCCCATGCCGCCGTGCAGATGCTGCCCGGCGTGCACGACCCGCTTGCCCGCCTCGGAGGCCCACCAGGCGGTCGTCAGGGCCGCCTCGCCGACGTCCAGGCCCTCGTCGAAGCGCCAGGCCGCCTCGTAGGCGGTGACGCGGATGGCCTCGGTGTCCATGTACGCGTCGGCTGCCCTCAGTTGTACGGCCTGGTGGGTGGAGAGCGGGCGGCCGAACTGTTCCCGTACGGAGGTGTACTCCACGGCCCTGGCGAGCGACCCCGCGCAGACCCCCGCCTGGAGCCCTGCGAAGGCGACCCGGGCGGCGGCGAGAACGTCGGTGTAGGGGTCGGGGTGCGGGTGCGGGTCCGGTTGTGCGTCCCCACCGCGTCCTCCGAGCCGCTCCCCCGTCGCCCCGTCGAGGACGAGCCGGCCGGCGGACCAGGGTGCGGTGAGTTCGACGGGGTCGACCCGGGCCGCGTCCTCGGTACGGACCAGCCACAGGGTCCGCTCCTCGTCCGGTACGAGCACATGGGTGGCGTCCCTGAGCCAGGGCACCCACTCCACGGCCCCGCTGAGCCGCCCGTCGCGCGAGGTGACGCCACCGGCCGCCGGGAACGCGCCCGTCACCACCGTCGTACCGTCGCGGAGGCCGGGCAGCAGCCGGCCGCGCTGCTCCTCCGTACCGTGCCGGGCGACGGCGAGGATCCCGTAGACGCAGCCGGCGGCGAGCGGCACCTGCGCCGTCACCCGCCCCTGTTCCTCCAGGAGCATGACCAGGCCGAGCAGCCCGGTCTCCTCGACGGCGCCGGGGAGTCCGGCGGCGCAGAGCGCCTTCCACAGCTCGGCGTCCGTGCCGGTACCGGCCGCCCCGAGCCGCTCGTGGGTGCTGAGGTCGGCGAAGATCCGGGCGGCCAGCTCCCGGACGGCCGCCTGCTCCTCGCTGGGGGTGAAATCCATGTCAGGCCTCGCCTTCGGCGCGGAAGACGGGAAGCACGAGGTCCTCGTCGGCCCGCAGGAACTCCAGCCGCACCGGCATCCCGATCCGGACCTTGTCGTACGGCACACCCACCACGTTGCTGACCATCCGTACGCCCTCGGCGAGTTCGATCAGCCCGACCGCGTACGGCGGGTCGAAGGCGGGGAAGGGCGGGTGGTGCATCACCACGTACGAGAACACCGTCCCGGTACCGCTCGCCTCGACCGTGTCCCAGTCCGGCGAGCCGCAGTCGGCGCACCCCGGGAGCCAGGGGATGCGCAGGGCCGCGCAGTCGCCGCAGCGCTGGATGAGGAGCCGGTGGTCGGCCACGCCCTCCCAGAAACCGGCGTTGTCCCGGTTGACGACGGGGCGGGGGCGGCGGGGCGCGGACTTCGCTTCGGACGGGGACCCGGTCTTCCGGGGCGGCCGGGCGGCGGGCGCGTACTTGAGGATGCGGAAGCGGTGGGTGCCCGCGAGTTCGCCGTCCGCGCGGACGTCCGTGCGGGTGGTGACGAAGTGCCCCGCCCCGAGCTTGGTGGTCTTGAGCTCGGAGACCGACTCGATGACGGTGTCGAAGGTGATCGCGTCGCCGGGCCGCAGCGACCGCAGGTACTCCTGCTCGCAGTCGGTCGCGACGACCGAGGTGTAACCGGCCCCGTCGAGAAGGCCGAACAGCTCCTCGTACGCCGATGAGCGGTCCGTGTGTCCCGAGAGGCCGCCCATCGTCCAGGCCTGGAGCATGGTGGGCGGCGCGACGGCGTCCGGCCCCTGATAGGCGGGGTGGGTGTCGCCCATGGCCTCGCACCAGTGCCTGATCATGGGCAGGTTGACGGGGTCCTTGCCGGTGCCGGCGGTGGCGGCGGGCAGCCCCTCGAACCTCACGAGCCGTTCGTACAGCGCGGGCGGCTGCTCGGCACCACTCTCCGCGGACCGTTCCGCACCACTCGCCGCAGGCTGTTCCGCACCACTCACCGCGGACCGTTCCGCACCACTCACCGCAGGCTGTTCCGCACCGCTCACCGCGGACCGTTCCGCACCACTCACCGCGGACCGTTCCGCACCACTCACCGCGGACCGTTCCGCACCACTCACCGCAGGCTGTTCCGCACCGCTCACCGCGGACCGTTCCGCACCGCTCACCGCGGACCGTTCCTCGCCGCTCATCGCCGCCCCCTCCCCTTCATGCCGAGCCGCATCCTCGCGACGATCTCGCGCTGCACCTCGCTCACGCCTCCCCCGAAGGTGTTGATCTGCGCGGCCCGGTTCATGCGCTCCAGCTCACCGCCGTCGAGCTCCCCCGGCGACCCCGCTCGCACCGTCCCCGCACCGCCCGCGATCTCCTGGCAGATGCGGTACACCTCCACCGCCGACTCGGTTCCCGCGAACTTCACGCCGCTCGCGTCCCCCGGGGCCAGCCGGCCCGCCCCCACGTCCCCGACCAAACGCCAGTTCAGCAGGCGTGTCGCGGCCAGCCGGGCGTGCGCTTCGGCGGCTCGGATCCGAATCCACGGCTCGTCGGCGCGACGCCGCCCGGTCACCGGATCGGGGGTACGCGCCCGGTCGAGCGCGGCGGCGAAGAAGTCCTCGGCCTGCATGCCGATCGCGGCGAGCGCGACCCGCTCGTGGTTGAGCTGGTTGGTGATGAGCCCCCAGCCGCCGTGCTCGGGCCCGACGAGGTTGCCCGCAGGGACCCGTATCCCGTCGTAGTAGGTGGAGGTCGTCGTCAGCCCGCCCACGGTCGCGATCGGGGTCCAGGAGAAGCCGGGGGCGTCGGTGGGGACGAGGACGATCGAGATGCCCTTGTGCGGGGGCGCGTCGGGGTCGGTGCGGCAGGCGAGCCAGATCCAGTCCGCGTTCTGGGCGTTGGAGGTGAAGATCTTCTGGCCGTCGATCAGCCAGGACTCACCGTCCCGGACCGCCCGCGTCCGGAGGGAGGCGAGGTCCGTGCCGGCCTCGGGCTCGCTGTAGCCGATGGCGAAGACCGTCTCGCCGCGCAGGATCCGGGGCAGGAAGTAGGCCTTCTGCTCCTCGGTCCCGTAGGTCATCAGGGTGGGTCCGACGGTGTTCAGGGTGACCATCGAGACGGGGGCGCCCGCGCGGTACGCCTCGTCGAAGAAGACGAACTGCTCGTCGGGGCCGCGGCCCTGCCCTCCGTACTCCTCAGGCCAGCCGAGGCCGAGGAACCCGTCGGCGCCGATCCGGCGGAGCAGCCGGCGCTGGGCGGCGGTGTCGGTGACGGGCGGCGGACCGTCGGGCATCAGGTCCCGGAAGTACGCGCGGAGTTCGGCGCGCAGCCGCAGCTGCCGCTCGGTCGGGGCGAGGTGCACGGAGACGGCCTCCCGTGGGACGACGAGGTTTCTGACTGTCCGTCAGATTCCATCTCCCTGTCAAGGTCGACGACCGAGCGCGCACCCTCGCGGGAGGCGGGCACACCACACGACGGCCTGTGCGCCGGTACCGAAGTACCCGCGCACAGGCCGTCGCTCACACCACGGTCACGCCCCCCGTCGGGCCGGCTGCCGCGCCTCCGGCTACCACCACGGGTGGTTGAAGTTGACCAGCGCGTTGTTCTGGCTGATGGGAGTGAGGGCGGAGCCGTTCACACTGGCGGTGTTGTTCTGGTTGGAGGCGCCGGAACCGGTCGCCACCTGCTGCGTAGTCGTCGAGTTGCCGAAGTTGTCCCCACCCACGCCGCTGCCGATGATCGTGGCGACGCTCGTGTTCGATCCGTCGTCCGCGAATCCTCCGTTGTCGGCCTGGGCCACCCCGGTGAAGAGCGCGGCGGCGAGGGGCAGGGCGGCGGTGGCGGCGAGGATGCGGGCGGTACGGATGCTTGCCATGTGTGTTCCTCCGGGAACTGAAAACTGGTGCTGTCGCACGGAACTGCTCTGAGGTTCTCTGTACTGCTCGGGCACTGCTCTGAATCTTTGAAGTACGGCTATGTCCAAGGCAGTTGGCCGAACGCCCCGGTGTTTTCGTGCTCGACGTCGCGAATCCAGAGTTGCCCACCGAATCCCCGGCGAACCACCCCGGAGCGCCTTGTTCCCCCGCAAGCGTGAGGACAAGTCGATAAACCCGGTCAGCACGAGAAAAACCCAGCTCACCGGGGCGGAACGCATTCAGGACAGGTGGGGGCGGCGCGGCGCAGGGGAGGAAGCGTTCCGGCAGATTTCCCGCCAATCGCCGTCGGCCGGGAACGCGACGGCGAGTCGCCCGTACCGAAGAATCGAACGAACACCCGTGACGGGAAATGAGTTCTACGGAATGTCCCGCTGTCCCACGGCCGCCTCGAAGGCGGCGTACGCGCGCGCGTCGAAGAGCACGAAGCGCACCTCCTCCACCTCGGTACGCGCCTCCCGGACCGTCTCCACGGCGATGCGGGCGCCGTCCTCCATGGGCCAGCCGTAGATCCCGGTGGAGATGGCGGGGAAGGCGACGGTGCGGGCACCCGACTCGTCCGCGACCCGGAGGGATTCGCGGTAGCAGGAGGCGAGCAGCTCCGAGCGGTCCACCTCGGCCGACCAGACGGGGCCGACCGTGTGGATGACGTGCCGGGCCGGCAGCCGCCCCGCCGTGGTGGCCACGGCCTGCCCGGTCGCGAGGCCCTTGCCGTAGTGCGAGCGCCGCAGTTGCTGACAGGCGGCGAGGATCTCGGGCCCGCCCTTGCGGTGGATGGCGCCGTCGACTCCTCCGCCGCCGAGGAGCGAGGAGTTCGCGGCGTTGACGATCGCGTCCACCGCCTCGGCGGTGATGTCCCCCTGCACCAGCACGATCCGCACCACGACAGAACCCTCTCTCTCCGGCGACGCCCTTCGGACGGGTCCATTGAAGGACGTCAGGGGCGCCGCGGTCGCGTGGAATACGGCGGGGCACCCCGGACACGTGGACGTCGGGGGCGCCCCGGACACGAGTCCGGGGCGCCCCCGACGTTCGGTTCGCGCCGTCGCGTCACTGCTGGGGCGGCGTGTCCGGCCCCTGCCCCGTACCGCGCAGCTGATCCTTGAGCTTGTCCTGGGCGGTGTCGACCTGTCCGCTGTACTTGCCCTGCGTCTTCCCGTCGACGAGGTCGCCGGCCTTGTCGACGCCATGGGAGGCCTGATCCTCGTGGCCCTTGAGCATCCCCTTGAGCTTGTCGAACACAGACATCCTTGCCCTCCTAGCAGCTGATGCGGCCCCTCCAGCATCGCGGCACCGCCCCCGCACCGCATCCGCAGACCGACTCACAGCACCGGGAACGCCGGGCCGTCACCCGGCACGGACAAGCGAACGGCCCCCGACCTGACTGCAGGTCGGGGGCCGTTCCTCTGCGGTGGGTGTGGGATTTGAACCCACGGTGACATCGCTGCCACGACGGTTTTCAAGACCGTTCCCTTAGGCCGCTCGGGCAACCCACCCATGCCCCGGGCCACCTGGGGCGGAGCGGCTACAGCGTACCGGCTCCGGGGGGTGGGGGTGTGATGGGTCGGCTTGGGGTGGAACGGGGGGAGGGGAGTACCGGATCGCCGGTGCTCCCCTCCCCCGTACGCGGGACTCCCTCGCGTACGACGCCCGTCAGCTGTCGCCCGTGCGCTCGCCCAGCGTCACCGTGGCCGTCTCCGTCTTGCCGTCCCGCTCGTACGTGATCTTGACCTGGTCGCCCGGCTTGTGGGTCCAGATCTCACTGATCAGCGTCCGGCCGCTGTCGATCTGGTGGTCGCCGAAGCCCGTGATCACGTCGCCCGACTTCAGACCGGCCTTCGCCGCCGGGCCGCTCGGGGTGACCGCGGGGGTGCCGCCGGAGCCCTGGGAGGCGATCGTGGCGCCGTCGCCCTTCTCGTTCATGTTCACCGTCGCGCCGATCACCGGGTACACCGGCTTGCCCGTCTTGATCAGCTGCTGGGCCACGTTCTTCGCCTGGTTGACCGGGATCGCGAAGCCGAGGCCGATCGAGCCCGCCTGGGACTGGCCGAAGCCGCTGCCGGTGGACTGGATCGCCGAGTTGATGCCGATCACCGCGCCGCTCGCGTCGAGCAGCGGGCCGCCCGAGTTGCCCGGGTTGATCGACGCGTCCGTCTGCAGTGCGCTCATGTACGAGCTGCTGCCGCCGGAGCCGTCACCCGAGGCCACCGGACGGTTCTTGGCACTGATGATGCCGGTCGTCACCGTGTTCGACAGGCCGAACGGCGCGCCGATCGCGATCGTCGAGTCGCCGACCGCCACCTTGTCCGAGTCACCCAGCGGCAGCGGCTTCAGCTTCTTCGGCGCGTTCGTGAGCTTCAGTACGGCCACGTCGTAGCCCTCGGCCCGGCCCACGACCTGCGCGTCGTACGACTTGCCGTCCGCGAAGGTCACGGAGAGCGTGCCGCCGTCCGCAGCCGACGCCACCACGTGGTTGTTGGTGACGATGTGGCCCTCCTGGTCGTACACGAAGCCCGTGCCCGTACCGCCCTCGCCCTGCGACCCGCCGGACTTCGCCTGGATCGTGACCACGCTCGGCAGCGCCTGCGCCGCGACCGCCGCGACCGTCCCCGGCTCCCGCTTGAAGGAAGCCGGCGCCTCGCCCGAGGAGACCGTCGTCGAGCTCACGCCGTCGTCGCCGCGCTGCGCCGCCCAGTAGCCGATGCCGCCGCCGACACCGCCCGCCACGAGCGCCGCGACCAGGACCGCCGCCACGACGCCGCCGGTCCGCCTGCGCGGTGCGCCGGGAGCGGCGGGCGCGGGCTGCTGCGGGGCGCCCCAGGCCGGTACGGCCGGCGGGGGCGGCGGCCAGCCACCCGTCGCTCCGGCCGCGACCGGCTCGGGAGCGGCCGGAGCGGGGTGGCCGGGGGCCGTGGGCGGGTGGTACGCCGGGGCCGCAGGCAGCGGCTGGGTCTGCGCCGGGGCGGGGGCGGGGGCGGGAGTCGCCTCCGGCTTCGCTCCCGGCGCCTGCGTCGGCTCGTGCGCCGGTTCCTGTCTCGGCTCGTGCGTCGGCTCGTGCGCCGCCGGCGCGGGAGGCGTCCCCGGCGTCGGAGGCGTCGCCGGGGAGGGAGGCGTCGCCGGGGAGGGAGGCGTCGCCGGTGCGGACGAGGCGGACTGGTCCGCCGGAACCGCCGTGCCCTCGTTCTCGGTGCTCACAGCTCGCTCTCCTCATTGACTGCGCGGGGTGGTGGTACCTAGGTGGTCCCCTACTGGCCCCTACTGGTCCCGTACCGGTCCCAAAGGCTCCAGGGTGCTGCACCAGCTTTTCCCACAGGACGTCAGGCCGCCGTAAGGCGGAGCTGTGCGTTCGCACCCCCACCTTTATATAGGGACAGAACGGACTCCTTCCGGTGTGCCCGCGCCGCCTCGCCAATGGCACCATGACGCCGTGACTCACGCACGGCAGCACCCACACCGCGTCCCCCTCCAGGTCGTCGCCCACCGTGGAGCATCCGAGGACGCACCGGAACACACCCTGGCCGCCTATGTGAAGGCCATCGAGGACGGCGCCGACGCCCTGGAGTGCGACGTCCGTCTCACCGCCGACGGCCATCTCGTCTGCGTCCACGACCGGCGCGTCGACCGCACCTCGAACGGCCGCGGCGCCGTCTCCGCCCTGGAACTCGCCGACCTCGCCGCGCTCGACTTCGGCACCTGGAAGGGCCGCGACGACTCCGGCGAGAGCCCCGACCGGCGGGACCCCGGGTCCACCTCCGTCCTCACCCTGGAGCGCCTCCTGGAGCTGGTCTCCGACGCCGGGCGCAGGGTCGAGCTGGCCATCGAGACCAAGCACCCCACCCGCTGGGCGGGCCAGGTCGAGGAGCGGCTCCTCCACCTCCTCAAGCGTTTCGGCCTCGACGCGCCCGCGTCCCCCGCCGACTCCCCCGTACGCGTCATGAGCTTCTCGGCCCGCTCCCTGGCCCGGATCGCCACCGCCGCGCCGACGCTGCCCACCGTCTCGCTCACCCAGTTCGTCTCGCCGCGGCTGCGCGACGGACGGCTCCCCGCGGGCGCGCGCATCGCGGGGCCCTCGATCCGGATCGTGCGGCACCACCCCGCCGTGATCCTGCGGCTCCAGAAGGCCGGGCACCAGGTACACGTCTGGACGGTCGACGAGGAGGAGGACGTGGAACTCTGCGAGCGACTCGGCGTGGATGCGATCATCACGAACCGTCCCAAGCAGGTTCTCTCCCAGCTCGGCCGCGGCTGATCCCCGCACCCCCCTGACCCCCTCCTTTCCCTTGTGCCACAAGGGCCCACATGACGTAAGGGGTGTGCCCCGGCGCATTCCGTACGTACGCGATCGTCACGAGTGCCTCATCGAACGCGGATTGGCCGGTTTCCGGTCCAGGCCATTGGGGCATCCACACGGTGGCGTGGGGCAAAGGAGGTCTCGGGGGTGGCGTTGGTGGTGGCACAGGAGGTGCCCACGTCGTCGAGCATGGCCGTACCCCATGGCCCTGCGGGCGTGGGTGAGGCGCGACACCGGATGCGGGACGAGCTGTACCGCAGCGGGGTGTCCGATTCGGTCGTCGACGACGCGGTGCTGATCCTTTCCGAGCTGCTCAGCAATGCCTGGCGGTACGGCAGGCCGCTGGGACGGGCGGATCGGGGCGACGGGGATGTACGGGCGGCCTGGCGGGTGGACCCCGCGGGCGGACTCAGGGTCGAGGTCACCGACGGCGGAGGCCCGACGCGACCCGTCCCGTCGACGCCCTCGGTCACCGCACGGGGCGGTCGCGGGCTGAACATCATCAGCGCGCTGGCCCAGGACTGGGGCGTACGGGACAGCGCGACCGGCGAGGTCACGGTCTGGGTGGTGGTCACCGAAGGACACCGCCGCGAGGACTTCGCGACCCGCGTCGGAGCCGGCTCGGGCTTCGACTTCCTGGACGCGTACGACGATCTGGACTGACCACGGGGCGGAACCGACCACAGGGCCGACCACGGGGCGGAACCGACCACGGGCCCGACGTGACCGCACCACGCACGGCCCCGACCGGCCGTCGCGGCCCGCCTGAAGGGCCGTGGTGTCCCGTGCGACTAGGCTCGCGGCCGAAACAGACACCGCACGCCGCGATCGGGAGAAAGCCACACCATGGCCAAGAAGCGCCCCCAGACGAAGGCCGGCAAGGCCGGCCAGGCACAGGTCACCAGCGGGGAGATCCCGGTCGTCGGCGCGCGCGAGCCGTGCCCGTGCGGTTCGGGCCGCCGCTACAAGGCGTGTCACGGCCGGGCCGCCGCGCACGCCGTGACCGAGCTCGTCCAGCGCCCCTTCGAGGGCCTGCCCGGCGAGTGCGACTGGGTCGCGCTGCGCGAGCTGGTGCCCGCCGCCACCGTGCCGCTCACCCTGAAGGGCGGCCTCCCGGAGGGCGTACCGTCCGTGACGCTCGCGACCGTGCTGCCGATGGCGTGGCCCGCGCTCCGCCGCGACGACGGCTCCGTGCTGCTCGCCCTGCAGAACGACTCCACCTCCGGCGACCTCGCCCGCGACCTCGCCGACACGCTCCAGCGCGCCCTCGAGGTCGAGCCGGGCACCCCGGTCCCCGCCCGCCGCGTCCCCGCAGAGGGCCCGCGCCTCCAGGACCTGCTGGACGCCGACGCCGCGTTCGCCCCGGAGGTCCACACCGGGTTCGAGTTCTGGATCCCGAAGTCCGCCGACGGCGCCGACCCGGAGGTCGCCGCCTCCCTGGAGCGGGCCAACGCCGCCGCGATCCCGACCGTGAAGCTGGACAGCGTCGACTCGGCGTACTGGTGCGAGACCCCGGACAAGAACCACCTGCGCTGGGTCATGCCGTACCCGGAGGAGAAGCTGCTCGACGCCCTCGCCCGCCTCCAGGCCGGCGAAGGCACCTCCCTCGGCGCGGACACCCGGCTCGTCGGTTCGTTCCGCGCCCACGGCCTGATGGTCCCGGTGTGGGACCTGCCGACCTCGATGACGGCGGAGGAGTGCGAGAAGCCGGCCGCCGAGTTCGCCGAGCGGCTCGCCGGGGCGCTCGCCTCGGACGCCCCGCTGACGGCGGAGGAGCGGCGCGCGCGGGGCGGTCTCACGAACCGTCAGGTCACTCTCAGCTGATACCCCAGGCGGTATCGGTGACTGACAGACCGACCAGTCGGTGACTTCCGCCACAACCCGGTCTGCGGACGGGTAAATCCCTGTCCGAATAACCGAGATCGAATTTGCGAACAGCAGATCTCTTGTTACCGTTCTGGAAGCCCGGTCGCTGGTGCATCCCCCGTCGCCAGCGACCGGGCCTTTCCATGTCCGCTTCCGGCAGGGCCGAAGCGTCGACGCTCAACTTCCTTCGCTGTCCGCGGTGTTGCTGCCCGCCCGCAGAAGCAGCGGGGTGCTGTCCCCCTCGCCGCTGCCCGCGAATTCCGCGACCGCCGTATACGCCGTGGCCGCGCCGCGCCCCCGCTCCCTGGGGGTTTCGCAGGTCCCCGGTTCGTCCTGCGCCGGTACGGCACAGCGGACTTGTACGGTCCGCCCACCGGGCGCCATCAGGGTCAGAAACGCGTCGAGCTGCTGGCCGGCCGCGTTCCGGTAGTACGTGCGCGCCCAGGTGTCGGGCCCCTCGGCGAGGACGCAGGTCTGTGCTTCGACCCCGTCGGGGGAGGCCAGTTCCGGCCCACAGTTCGTGACCCGCTCCGGGAGCCCCGGAGCGGCTGGGGCGGCGGGGGTGGACGGGGCGGGGGACGCGGGTCTACGGGATCCGAGGCCGAGCCCCTCCAGCAGATCCCCGGCACCGCCACGTGCCTTCGCGTCGTCTCCGGCCCCCGCTTTCGCGTCCGCCGGTCGTACGGGTTCCCCGGTCGGCCCCGCCATCGCGACGAGCGGCAGCAGGACGGCGACCGTGACGACGGCCCCGAGTCCGATCACACGAAGGTTCACCGGACCCATGCGCCCCACCTGCTCCTGCTCGGCCGGAGATCTCGGGCAGGAGATCTCGAACGGTGGGCTGAACATAGCGGCGGCGGGCGTGCGCCCGGTCGGCCGCACGCCCGTTTCCCGGAGAAGTGGACCAGGACGCACCCGTTCGGGTGAACGTCCGGGCCCGTCAGTACGCCAGCCGGCTCCCGCCGCCCGGTGTGCTCGTGCTCGCCTCCACCAGCGCGTCCACGACCGCCTCGACGTCCGGCAGCCACGGCCGGGCCGATCCCGCGAGCGGGGCCCGCTCCCACCGCACCCGTCCGGTGCCGGAGACCGAGGGCGGCAGAAGCAGATAGCCGCCCTCTCCATGGAACCGCAGGGAACTCGGCACGCTGTCCTTCGCGTACAGCAGCTCGCCGAGCCGTTCGAGGCCGTACGGGGCGACCAGGATCGACCACCGGGTCGGGGTCGCGACGACCGGGCCGAGCCGCATGCCCATCGCGTCGAGCGCGGCGAGCGCCCGGGCGCCGGCCGGCGCGGGCAGGCTGACCGCGCAGGGCGCGCCGCCGCCCGTGGCGAGGAGCACCGGGGCGTCGGGGCGCCGGGTCCACCACCAGCGGATCATGCGCTCGTCCGTGGTGGCCGCGAGCAGACCGGGGTCGTAGGGGTGGGCGCCGGGCACCACGCAGTCGGGATCGGGGCAGGCGCAGGCCGGCCCCGACGCAGCGGGGTTCGCCGCTCCCGCCCCTGAGGGTGCGGCGACCGCCCCCGAGGGAGCGGAGCCAGGCTCGACCGCGCGGGCCGTCGGCCGCCCCAGGCCCATGGCCGTACGGGCCGTCGCGCCCAGGTCCCCCGACCTACGGGCTTTCGTTCTCAGGCCCACTCCCGGCAGGACGGGCCAGTCCCACTCGACGGCGAAGGCGACCGCCGCGTCGAGCCGGGCGGTCCTCGCCTTGCGCCGGAACCGGAGCCTGCGTCGCCTTCCGAGGATCTCGCGCATGAGCGCTCGTTCCTTTCCGTTGAACGCCGAATCCATCCACATCACACCATGTGCAGGACATTTCACCGTGCGTATCAGCGCGTACCGGGTCGGCGGGGTCCCGGCCCCGTCGCAGCGGGACCGTCCGGGCCGTCACCAGGTGGAAACCACGTGGAGCCAGGTCAGAACGAGGTGGAGCCGGGTCAGCACCAGAGGCGGGTCAGAACACGTTCCCCGCCACTCGGTGACGGGCTGCGGCCTGCGGCATATAAGACGCCGGGGTTCCGCGTCGCGTTCCAGGACAGCTCCAACTGCCCCTGCCTGTCACCGATTACGTACCCAGCACGCTCGGAATGACGCGCTTTCAAACGACGCCAGTCGACCGCAAAAGGTGCACACCGGGGACAATTTTCGGCCAACTTCCCGCCGACTTCAACCCTCTCGCACGACCTCACGGACACCACAAGTCCCGTGGGGACAATGCTGGACATCGTTCCGCTTGTGCGTGTACATGTGGATGCATCGAGCGGCTCAGGATGACATGGGGGTTTGCGATGCTATGGCGTCAAACGCACCGGTCGGAAAGCCGACTGACATGAGCGCCCCACAGATGCCGAAAGTGGCCGGAATCGACTCCACGGTTCCCGTGCCCCCGCACACTACGGCGCCCCTCCCCGGGGTCCCCGCGGCGGCGGCACCCTCCGACCCGGTCCCCCCGCCCGGGGCGCTGATCCAGGACCGCCTGGCGGCCTGGGTCTCCGACCTCACCACCCTCCACGAACTCACCGAGCGCCTCATCAGGACGGCCTCCCTCGACGGGGCCCTCCGCGAGGTGCTCGGCGCGGGCGCCGCCCTGGTCGGGGCCCGCCGCGGCATGGCGGTGCTCGAACCGGCCGACGGCCTCGGCCCCGCGTCCACCATCGGACTCGGCCTCGCCCACTCCGACCTCGGGATCATCGAGACCGTCCCGCGCGGCACCAGCAGTTACGGCCGCCTCCTGGACGGCCTCCGCGATCCGGCCCGCCCCGAGCGGGTGCCGGACCCGATCGCCATCCCCGACGTCCGCACCGAGGAAGGCCTCGACCCGCGCCACCGCGAGGTCGCCGCCCGCCTCGGCTACGCCGCCAGCTACGCCCTGCCCCTCGCCACCGAGGAGGCCGGCCGGCTCGGCGCGGCCGTCTGGCTCTACGACGAGCCCGCCGAACCCACCGACCGGCAGCGCCACCTCATCGGGCTCTACGGCCGTCTCGCCACCGAGCACCTCGCCCGTCTCCTCCAGGTCGAGCGTGCCAGCGTCCGGGTCTCGACCGTCGCCGAGGAACTGCTCCCCAGTCGGCTCCCCCGCGTCCCCGGCGTCCAGCTCGCCGCCCGCCACCGCACCGGACCCCGGGGCGGCGGCGACTGGTACGACGCGCTGCCGCTGCCCGAGGGCGCCCTCGGGCTCTCCGTCGGCTCCGTCACCGGGACCGGCCCCAGCGCGCTCGCCGCCATGGGACGGCTGCGCGCCTCTCTCCGGGCGTACGCGGTGATGGAGGGCGAGGACCCTGTCGCCGTCCTCTCCGACCTGGAACTCCTGCTCCGGCTCACCGAACCGGCCCGCTCGGCGACCGCGCTCTTCGCGTACGCCGAACCCGCGCGGCGCCGGATCGTCCTGTCCGGGGCCGGGCACGCGCCGCCGCTGGTCATCGGTGAGCGGCGCACCGAGTTCGTCGAGACCTCGCTCTCGGCCCCGCTCGGGATGCTCTCCTGCTGGGAGGCGCCCAGCGTGGAGCTGTCCCCGGCACCAGGAGAAACGGTGCTTCTCTACACGGACGGGCTGCTGCGCCGTACCGGCGACGCCATGGACCGCGCCTTCGCACGGCTCCACGCGGCGGCGGTGAGCGTGCCGAAGGCGGACCGGGACGACCCGGGGGCGATCGCCGACCACATTCTGCGGACCCTGCTGCCCGAGGGCCTGGACCGGGGCGGGGACGACGAGGACGTGGTCCTGCTCGCCGCCCGCTTCGAGTGAGCGGCCCGGCGCGAAACCGTAGGCGGCGATAACCGGAGCGGGACATTCCGGTAATGGGCCTTCCGGCCCTGGGCCCCCTTCCGTACGACCGTACGATGGTGGGGGTTCAGTGTCGTACCAAGAGGAGGCAGACCCGTGGCCGAGGAGCTCACGCCGGAGACCCCGGAAGAGACTGAGGAACAGGCGATCAAGCAGCGGAAGAACGGCCTGTACCCGGGCGTCTCCGACGAGCTGGCCGAGAACATGAAGTCCGGCTGGGCCGACACCGAGCTGCACGGCCTGGCGCCGATCGCCCAGGCCGACAAGACCGCCGCGCGCCGCGCCGCGCTCTCCGCCCGCTTCCCGGGCGAGCGCCTGGTGATCCCGGCGGGCAACCTGAAGACCCGGTCGAACGACACCGAGTACGCCTTCCGCGCGTCCACCGAGTACGCGTACCTCACCGGCGACCAGACCCAGGACGGCGTCCTCGTGCTGGAGCCGGTGAAGGACGGGCACAAGGCGACGATCTACCTGCTGCCGCGCTCCGACCGCGAGAACGGCGAGTTCTGGCTCGACGGCCAGGGCGAGCTGTGGGTCGGCCGCCGCCACTCCCTCACCGAGGCCGAGCAGCTTCTCGGCGTCCCCGCCAAGGACGTCCGCGAGCTGGCCGAGGCGCTGCGCGAGGCCACCGGCCCCGTCCGCAACGTCCGCGGCCACGACGCCGGCATCGAGGCCGCGCTGAGCGACAAGGTCACCGCCGAGCGCGACGAGGAACTCCGCGTCCACCTCTCCGAGGCCCGCCTCGTCAAGGACTCCTTCGAGATCGCCGAGCTGGAGAAGGCCTGCGCCTCCACCGCCCGCGGCTTCGAGGACGTCGTCAAGGTCCTCGACAAGGCCGAGGCCACCAGCGAGCGCTACATCGAGGGAACCTTCTTCCTGCGCGCCCGCGTCGAGGGCAACGACATCGGCTACGGCTCCATCTGCGCCGCCGGCCCGCACGCCACCACCCTGCACTGGGTCCGCAACGACGGCGACGTGCGCTCCGGCGACCTGCTGCTGCTCGACGCCGGCGTGGAGACCACCGAGCTGTACACCGCGGACATCACCCGCACCCTGCCGGTCAACGGCCGGTACACCGAGCTCCAGCGCAAGATCTACGACGCCGTGTACGAGGCGCAGGAGGCCGGCATCGCCGCGGTGAAGCCCGGCGCCGCCTACCGCGACTTCCACGACGCCGCCCAGCGCGTGCTGACCGAGAAGCTCGTCGAGTGGGGCCTCGTCGAGGGCCCGGTCGAGCGCGTCCTCGAGCTCGGCCTCCAGCGCCGCTGGACCCTGCACGGCACCGGTCACATGCTCGGCATGGACGTCCACGACTGCGCCGCCGCGCGCACCGAGATGTACGTGGACACCACGCTGGAGCCGGGCATGTGCCTGACCGTCGAGCCGGGTCTGTACTTCCAGGCCGACGACCTGACCGTGCCGGAGGAGTACCGCGGCATCGGCGTCCGGATCGAGGACGACATCCTCGTCACCGAGGACGGCAACCGGAACCTCTCGGACGGGCTGCCGCGCCGTTCCGACGAGGTCGAGGCGTGGATGGCCGCGCTGAAGGGCTGATCCCCGCGTACGTTGGGAACCGAAGGGCCCCCGCCGACCGACCGGCGGGGGCCCTTCCCCGTGCCCGGTGTCCCGTACGGCGCCCGCGCGGATCACGCCGGGGGCCGGCCTTCGGGGGCCACACCGCCGGCCGGCCTTCGGAGATCACGCCAGCAGCAGGGAAGGGCTGTCCCGCCATTTCAGGATCTTGTCGAAGCTGACCACCGCGCCGCCGCGGCCCGAGCGGTTGCCGAACTGGACGTGATCGGCCAGCTCCTCGATCAGGCGCAGCCCTCTGCCGTGCTCGGCGTCGTCCGAAGGCGCGGCAGGCACTTCGCGGCCGGGGAAGCCCGGACCCGAGTCGGCCACCTCGATGCGGCAGGTCTCGCCGTCCAGATACGCCGTCACCCGATACGCCCCGCCGGGCGCGCGGGAGCCGCCCCCGCCGCCGCCGTGCTCGACCGCGTTGGCACAGGCCTCGGTCAGCGCCACCGACAGCTCGTAGGACACATCGGGATCGACACCCGCCGTCTCCATCGTGCCCAGCAGCAGCCTCCGGGCCAGCGGCACACTCGCCGCCTCCCGCCGCAGATGGAGTGACCACCAGATGCTCATGCTCCAGCCTCCCGGCAGCGGCTCGACATACCGATACCTATTGCCGGACGGAACCCCTCGTAAGCGCCGAAGGGCGTCAAGAGCGCTCGTTCGGCGGATGCACCACGCCGGTACGCCGGTGTATGTCGCCGCGAAGACCCCCAAGAGGCCCAAGAACGACCTTACGGACCTGCCTCCTGCCGGTGCCGCCCGTGGTGCGATGATGGGCCCGCCATGACTGCCCCCGCGCTCGCTCCACGGCTGCTGAGGGCCGCGGTGTTCACCGCGGTCTGCGTCGTGCTGTCCGCGCTCGGGCACGCCCTGGCCGCCTGCGCGGGGATCGCCCTGTGGACCCTTCTCGCCGGATTCCTCGGGGTCTTCGGGGTCACGGTGCTCCTCGCCGGACGCGACCGCTCCCTCGGCTTCGTGGTCGGCGCCCTCACCGGCGGCCAGCTCGCCCTGCACGTCCTCTTCGGCCTCGGGCAGCGCCAGCTCACGCTGAGCCCCCAGGCCGACGACGCCCTCGTCCGGATGGCCGCCCGGCTGGTCTGCGGAGCGGGCACCTCGTCCCTCGACGCGACCGACGCCACCCGCATCATCCGCGACGCGGGACTCGACCCGGCCGCCGCCGGCGCCCACGCCCACATGGGACACACGGCCACCGCCGTCCCGGCCGGTGAACTGCTGCCCGGACTGCCCATGCTCCTCGGGCACCTGCTCGCCGCCCTCGCGACGGGCTGGCTGCTGCGGCGCGGCGACCGCGCCCTCGTCCGGCTCGTCGAACTCTCCGAACAGGGCGCGACGGAACTCGCCGAGTGCGCCTTCGTCCGCTCGCTGCGAGCCGCCCTGCGTCTCGTACGGGCCCTCCTCACCGGCCTCTCCGCCGCCCCGCGCACGGGCCCGGCGCACGCCGTCCGTACCGCCTTCGACTCCTCGCCGCCGCCGGTGGCCGAGGCCCTCCAGCACTCGGTGATCAGGCGCGGTCCGCCCGCCGCCGACTGCGTCCTCGCTGCCTGACGCAGCCCGGCGCAGCCCGCCGCGGACCGCTCAACGGGAGCGGGACCGCGCTCGTCCGCACGCCACAGGACCGGGATTCCCCCCGGGTCCTCCCGGGTTCCCCCTCCCGCGTGCCGGACCCACCGTCTTCCTCTCCGAGCTGGAGTGTCTTCTGCCGTGACCGTCTCCCGTTTCTCCGCCACCCGGGTCGCCCTCGCCGGCGGCATCGCCCTCTCCTCCGTCGTGCTGCTGTCGGGCACGGCCTTCGCGCACGTGAGCGTGCAGCCGCAGGGCGAGGCCGCCAAGGGCGGCTACGCCACCGTCAACATCAAGGTCCCGAACGAGCGCGACGACGCCTCCACCGTGAAGCTGGAGGTCAACTTCCCGCTCGACCACCCGCTCGCCTCCGTCATGCCGCAGCCCATCCCCGGCTGGAAGGCCGTGGTGACCAAGAGCAAGCTCAGCAAGCCGCTGGAGCTGCACGGCAAGACCATCAACGAGGCCGTCTCCAAGGTGACCTGGACCGCCGACGGCTCGAAGATCGGCCCCGGCCAGTTCCAGCAGTTCCCGCTCTCCCTCGGCCAGTTGCCCGAGGACGCCGACCAGCTCGTCCTCAAGGCCATCCAGACGTACGACAACAAGGAGGTCGTGCGCTGGATCGAGGAGCAGAAGGAGGGCGCGGAGGAGCCGCAGAACCCCGCCCCCGTCCTGAAGCTCTCCGCCGCCTCCGAGGACCACCACGGCGGCGCCGCCCCGTCCGCCACGACCGACGGGAAGGCCGGCCACGACGAGAAGGCCGCGGAGAAGGAGACGGCCGCCGCCGACTCCTCCGACACCACGGCCCGGATCCTCGGTGTCATCGGCATCCTCGCCGGTGTCGCCGGTGTCGCCTTCGGTATCCTCGCCGGCCGCCGCCGCTCGGCCTGACGGCCGCCCCTCATCCAGAGCACCCGGAAAGAAGCGGAAAGAATCAGCATGTCCGCAGAGAAGACACCCACCCCGAAGCCCGGGGACGACGGCGCCGCCCGCCCCGGGCGGCGCACCCCGCTGATCGTCGCCACGGTCGCGATCGTCGCCGCGCTGGGCATCACCGCGGCCGTCGGCCTCGGCGACGACGACAAGCCCACCGGCGGGGGCGCCGGCTCGGTCGCCGTGGTCTCCGGCGGTGACGACACCACCAAGGCCGCCACCGTCCTCGACCGGCCGTTCACCAAGCCCGCGCTCGTCCTCACCGACACCAAGGGCCAGAAGTACGACCTGCGGGAGCGGACCAAGGGCAAGCCGACGCTCATCTACTTCGGCTACACGCACTGCCCCGACGTCTGCCCCCTGACGATGAGCAACATCGCCATCGCCAAGAAGCAGCTCCCCAAGGCGGACCAGGACAAGCTCCAGGTCGTCTTCGTCACCACCGACCCCGAGCGGGACACCTCGGCCGAGCTGGCCAAGTGGCTGCCCGCCGCGGGCGACTCCTCCTTCACCGGTCTCACCGGCGACTTCTCCGCCATCCAGGCGGGCGCCCGGCAGATCGGCATCGGCATCGACCCGGCGAAGAAGGACAAGGACGGCAAGGTCGTCTCCATGCACGGAGCACAGGTGATCGCCTTCTCGCCGACGACCGACCAGGGCTACGTCCTGTACGGCGAGGACGCGAGCGTCGACGACTACGCCAAGGACCTGCCGAAGCTCATCAAGGGGGAGAACCCGTGAACCGCCGCACCACCGCCCTGTCCGCCTCCGTGGCTCTCGCCGCCGCACTCGCCATATCCGGGTGTTCGTCCTCGTCCGACGGGGACAAGCCCCAGCTCAAGGTCAGCGGCGCGTTCATGCCGCAGCCGGTGATGGACATGGCCGGCGGCTTCCTCACCATCACCAACGACAGCGCCACCGCCGACAAGCTCACCTCGGTCACCAGCACCCTCTCCGACGACGTCACGATCCACGAGACGAAGAACCAGAAGATGCAGGAGGTGAAGTCCTTCGACATCCCCGCGAACGGGGAGCTGAAGCTCGCACGTGGTGGCAACCACATCATGTTCATGGAGCTGAAGCAGAAGCCGAAGCAGGGCGAGAAGGTCAGCATCGAGCTCCACTTCGAGAAGTCCGACCCCATCAAGGTCGAGCTTCCCGTCGAAGCCGCCAACCACAACCCGCAGTAGCACCCAGCGCGTTGACGGAGTTCATACAGAACTGACGGAGTGACCCAGAGATGACAACCACCGCCCCGCGCCTCGGTACCGCCCTGGCCCGGCTGCTGATCCTCGCGGCCGCGCTGCTCGGCGCGCTGCTCGCCGGTGCCGCCCCCGCGTCCGCGCACGCGGCGCTGACCGGAAGCGATCCGAAGGACGGGGCGGTGGTCGCCACCGCTCCCAAGGAGGTCAACCTCACCTTCTCCGAACAGGTCGCCATGAGCCCCGACTCGATCCGGGTCCTCGACCCGGCGGGCCGCCGGGCCGACACCGGCGAGATAATCAACCTGTGCAGCGACTCCGTCGTCCGTTACGGCGTCGCACTGCGCGCCGGACTGCCCGACGGCACCTACACGGTGGCCTGGCAGACCGTCTCGGCCGACAGCCACCCCATCTCGGGCGCCTTCACCTTCTCCATCGGCGCCCCGTCCACGACGTCCGTCGCGCTGCCCGACCGGACGGCCGGCGGCGGACTCGTCGGCGCCCTCTACGGCATCGCGCGCTACCTCTCGTACGCGGGCTTCGCCGTCCTCGTCGGCGGCGGCGCCTTCGTCCTGGTCTGCTGGCCGCGCGGCGCGAGCGTCCGGCCCGTCCAGCAGACCGTGGTCCGGGGCTGGCTGACCCTCACCGGCGCCACCCTCGCCATGCTGCTCCTGCGCAGCCCGTACACCGGCTCCGGCGAACTCTCCGACGCCTTCGACCTGGCCGGTCTGAAGGCCGTCCTGGAGACGAAGACCGGGGCGGCGCTCACCTCCCGGCTGCTGCTGCTCGGCGCGGCGGCGCTCTTCGTCGCCGTCCTCTTCGGTGCCTATGCCCGGCGCACCGACCCGAAGGAGAAGAAGGACCTCGCCTTCGGTCTCGGCATCGGCGGCACCGTCGTCGCCGCGGGGATCGCCGGCACCTGGGCCCTGGCCGAGCACGCCTCGACCGGTATCCAGCCCGGTATCGCCATGCCGGTCGACATCCTGCACCTGCTGGCCGTCGCCGCCTGGCTCGGTGGACTCACGGTGCTGCTCGTCGCCCTCTACCGGGCCCCGAGTGTCCCGCGCGCGGCGGTCGAACGCTTCTCCAGGGTGGCCTTCGGCTCCGTGGCCGTCCTCGCGGCCACCGGGATCTACCAGTCCTGGCGACAGGTCGGTTCCTGGTCGGCGCTCACCGGGACCCGCTACGGGCAGCTGCTGCTCGTCAAGGTCGGCCTGCTGACCGTCCTGATCGGCATCGCCTGGATCTCCCGCCGCTGGACCCAGCGCCTGGCCGCCCCGGCAACGTCCGAGGAAGAGGCCAGGGAAGAGGACACGGAGGAGGCTCGGGAAGAGGACGCGGAGGAAGCCCGGGAGGAAGCCGAGGAGCAGGCGGAAGCCGCCGATCCCGCGCGGGCCGCGCAGCTCGCCCGGCAGCGGGCCGCCGTCGCCACCGCGCGGCGCAAGCGCGAGCGGGACGCCGACCCCGAGCGGGCCGGTCTGCGCCGCTCGGTGCTGACCGAGGCGGCCGTCGCCGTCGTCCTCCTCGCCGTGACCACCGTGCTCACCTCGACCGAGCCCGGCCGCACCGAGGAGGAGGCGGGCCGCGGCACCTCCGCCGCCGGTCCGGCCGCCGTGCCCGACCGGCCCGTCGACATCCGGCTGCCCTTCGACACCGGCGGCGTCGACGGCAAGGGCGTCGTCCGGCTCAGCCTCGACCCCGGCCGCACCGGCGCCAACGCGCTCCACCTCTTCGTCGAGCGCCCCAACGGCAAGCCGCTGGACGTCCCGGAGATCAAGGTGGCCCTCACCCTGGAGGCAAAGGACATCGGCCCGCTGCCCATCGCCCCCGACCGGATCCAGACCGGACACTGGAGCGCGAGCGGCGTCCAGATCCCGATGCCCGGGGAGTGGCGGATCCAGGTGACCGTCCGTACCTCCGAGATCGACCAGACCACCATCGAGAAGAACGTGAAGATCGGCTGACCCGTGAGCGAGAACGACAACCTTGAGATCTCCCGGCGGCGCCTGCTCGGCACCGTCGGCGCGGCGGGCGCGGCCGGGCTCGTCATCGGCGCGGCCGGTGGCGTCGGAGTCTCCGCCGCGGTGTCGGGCGACGACACCGCGTCCGGGACCGGCGCCGGCGGCGCCGGGGCGCTGGCCTCCGTCGGTTCCACCGAGGTGATGTTTCACGGGAAACATCAGGCCGGCATCACCACGCCCCTCCAGTCCCGCGGGCATCTGGTCGCCTTCGACCTCGCCCCGGGCGCCGGGCGCAAGGAGGCCGTCGCGCTGCTGCGCCGCTGGTCGGCGACGGCGAAGACGCTGATGTCGGGGAAGGCCCCGGCCGGGGACACGGGTGTCGCGCTCGACGCGGGCCCGTCCTCCCTCACGGTCACCTTCGGCTTCGGCCGTACCTTCTTCGACCGCACCGGGCTGATCACGCGCCGCCCCATGGCGCTCGACCCGCTGCCGGCCTTCTCCTCCGACGCGCTGGACGCGCGACGCTCGGAGGGCGATCTGTGGGTGCAGATCGGCGCCGACGACGCACTGGTCGCCTTCCACGCGCTGCGCGCGATCCAGAAGGACGCGGGCGACGCGGCCCGGGTGCGCTGGCAGATGAACGGCTTCAACCGCTCGGCCGGTGCCACGGCGAAGCCGATGACCGCACGCAATCTGATGGGACAGGTCGACGGCACGAGGAACCCGAAGCCCACCGAGCCCGACTTCGACCGGCGGATCTTCGTCCCGGCCGGGACGACCGGCGCGGCGGAGTGGATGGCCGGAGGTTCGTACGCGGTGGTGCGCCGGATCCGGATGCTGCTCGACGACTGGGAGAAGCTGCCGTCGGGACAGCAGGAGCAGGTCATCGGGCGCCGGAAGTCCGACGGGGCCCCGCTCACCGGCGGTACGGAGACCACCCCGCTCGACCTGAACAAGTTCGGGCCGGACGGGAAGCTGGTGATCCCGGACAACGCCCACGCCCGGATCTCCGCCCCCGAACAGAACGGCGGGGCGGCGATGCTGCGCAGGCCGTTCTCCTTCCACGACGGCATCGCTCCCGACGGGACGCCGGACGCCGGTCTCCTCTTCGTCTGCTGGCAGGCCGATCCGCTCAGGGGCTTCGTCCCGGTGCAGCGCAAGCTGGACCGGGGCGACGCGCTGTCCGCCTTCATCCGCCACGAGGCCAGCGGGCTCTTCGCGGTCCCGGGCGGCCCGGCCGAGGGCGAGTACGTGGGCCAGCGCCTCCTGGAGTCCTGACCTCCGGCCCCGACGGCCCACCGGCACATGGCTCCCGCCGGACGGGCCGCCCGTGGCCCCCGGGCCCACTAGGGTGACGGTATGTCCGCCAACCGGTTCACGTATCTCGGCCCCGAGGGCACCTTCACCGAGGCCGCGCTGCGTACGCTGCCCGAGGCCGCGACGAGGGAACTCGTCCCCATGGTCTCGGTCCCGGCCGCGCTCGACGCCGTACGGAACGGGGACGCCGCCGCCGCGCTCGTGCCGATCGAGAACTCGGTCGAGGGCGGGGTGACGGCCACCCTCGACGAGCTGGCCTCCGGCAAGCCGCTGATGATCTACCGCGAGGTGCTGCTGCCGATCGCCTTCGCCCTGCTCGTCCGGCCCGGGACCAGGCTCTCGGAGATCAAGACGGTGACGGGTCACCCGGTGGCCCAGCCGCAGGTGCGGAACTGGCTGCGGGCCAATCTGCCCGAGGCCGTGTGGGAGTCGGCGGCCTCCAACGCGGACGGCGCGCGGCTCGTGCAGGAGGGCCGCTTCGACGCCGCCTTCGCGGGGGAGTTCGCGGCGGCGACGTACGGTCTCGAAGCGCTGGTCACCGAGATCCATGACGCGGAGAACGCAGAGACGCGTTTCGTGCTGGTGGGCCGGCCGGCCCGGCCGGCGGCTCCGACGGGTGCGGACAAGACCTCGGTGGTGCTGTGGCTGGGTGACGATCATCCGGGTGCCCTCCTCGAACTGCTCCAGGAATTCGCGGTGCGCGGGGTGAACCTGATGCTGATCCAGTCCCGGCCCACGGGGGCGGGGATCGGGAACTACTGCTTCGCCGTGGACGCCGAGGGCCATATCTCGGACCGCCGGGTGGGCGAGGCGCTGATGGGGCTCAAGCGGATGTGCCCCCAGGTGCGCTTCCTCGGCTCGTACCCGAGGGCGGGCGTCGTGGTCGAGGACGTACGGGCGCTGCGGCGCGGTACCTCGGACAGTGAGTTCATGGCGGCCTCCGACTGGCTGGCGAGGGCCCAGGACGGTCGGGCCTGATCAGAGGATGACCGAACGCTCCCGAAGGCGGGAGCGTTCGTCCACAGGTACGAACCACTAGTCCTACCTGCATATTTTTCAGTTACCCACAGCAGTTATCCACAGGCTCCGCACTCGACCTGGGGACAAGTCGACAGCTCGCCTCGACAAGGTCGACAAATCGCCCCAGTCACACCCCCGGGCACCCTCGGCTGTCCACAGCGCCGCCCCAACACCCCTGTCAGCACTCGGCGTCCGAGCAACTCGTTGGAGCGAGCGGAGTAAGCAATTCCCACCCAAATGAGTGCCTCAATGGCGTTTGATCACGGAATTCCCAGGCTGACGGCGGGAAATCCCCACGATCTCCTTCGTTGTCCACAGATCTTCCGCACAGCCTGTGGATAACTGAATCCCCTGCCCCGCTCCCGGTATTTTCACGGGTATCAATTCGGGCGAAACGTCACGCGTGACAACACGCGTGACGTTATCCGGTGGGGGCGGGCGAACACGCACCGGTAGCCTGGTGGGGTGATTGACCTTCGCCTGCTCCGTGAGGACCCCGACCGTGTTCGCGCCTCCCAGCGCGCCCGTGGAGAGGACGTCGCGCTCGTCGACGCCCTGCTCTCCGCCGATGAACGGCGCAGGTCGTCCGGCGTCCGCTTCGACGAGCTCCGATCCGAGCAGAAGGCGCTCGGCAAGCTGATCCCCAGGGCCACCCCCGAGGAGCGCGCCGAGCTCCTCCAGAAGGCCGAGCAGCTCAAGACCGACGTCAAGGCCGCCGAGGCCGAGCAGAACGAGGCCGACGAGACGGCCAAGCAGCTGCTCCTCCAGCTCGGGAACATCGTCCACACGGACGTGCCCGTGGGCGGCGAGGAGGACTTCGTCGTCCTGGAGACGCACGGCACCATCCGCGACTTCGCCGCCGAGGGCTTCGAGCCCAAGGACCACCTGGAGCTGGGCGAAGCGCTCGGCGCCATCGACGTGGAGCGGGGCGCCAAGGTCTCCGGCTCGCGCTTCTACTACCTGACCGGCGTGGGCGCCCTGCTGGAGCTCGCCCTGGTCAACGCCGCCATCGCGCAGGCCACCGAGGCCGGCTTCATCCCCATGCTGACCCCGGCGCTGGTCCGTCCGCGCGCGATGGAGGGCACCGGATTCCTCGGCCAGGCCGCGGAGAACGTGTACCACCTGGAGAAGGACGACTACTACCTCGTCGGCACGTCCGAGGTGCCCCTCGCGGCGTACCACATGGACGAGATCATCGACGCGGACAAGCTGCCGCTGCGGTACGCGGGCTTCTCGCCCTGCTTCCGCCGCGAGGCCGGCACGTACGGCAAGGACACCCGCGGCATCTTCCGCGTCCACCAGTTCGACAAGGTCGAGATGTTCTCGTACGTCGCGCCGGAGGACGCCGAGGCCGAGCACCAGCGCCTCCTGGAGTGGGAGAAGCAGTGGCTGACCGGTCTTGAGCTGCCCTTCCAGGTGATCGACGTCGCCACCGGCGACCTCGGCGCCTCCGCCTCCCGCAAGTTCGACTGCGAGGCGTGGATCCCGACCCAGGGCAAGTACCGCGAGCTGACCTCGGCCTCGAACTGCGACAGCTTCCAGGCCCGTCGCCTCTCCGTCCGCATGCGCGAGGAGCAGGGCGGCAAGAAGACCGTGCAGCCGCTGGCCACGCTGAACGGCACGCTGTGCGCCGTACCGCGCACGATCGTGGCGATCCTGGAGAACCACCAGCTGCCCGACGGTTCGGTGCGGGTGCCCGAGGTGCTGCGCCCCTACCTCGGCGGCCGTGAGGTCCTGGAGCCGATCGCCAAGTGAGCCCCTTCCCCTACCGCCTGGTCGCGACGGATCTCGACGGCACGCTGCTGCGCGCCGACGAGTCCGTCTCGGACCGTACGCGGGACGCGCTCGCCGCCGTCACGGAGGCGGGCGCCGCGCACATCGTCGTCACCGGCCGGGCGGTGCCCTGGACCCGGCACATCCTGGACGACCTCGGCTACGAGGGCATCGCGGTGTGCGGGCAGGGCGCGCAGGTCTACCACGCGGGCGAGCACCGGCTGCTCACCTCGCTGACCCTGGACCGGCAGCTGGCCGGGCTCGCCCTCTCCAAGATCGAGGCGGAGGTGGGCCCGCTGGCGCTGGCCGCGAGCCGTGACGGTCTGGAGGGCGAGGTCCTGGTCGGGGCCGGCTACCAGGCCCAGGAAGGGCCGCTGCCGTACGTGCCGTACCAGGATCCGGCGGAGGTGTGGTCGGCGCCGCTGACCAAGCTCTACATCCAGCACCCGACACTGACGGACGACGAGCTGACCCGGGCCGCCCGGGAGACCGTCGGCGGTCTCGTGGACATCGTCATGGCCGGGCCCGGGATCGTGGAGATCCTTCCGCTCGGCCTGAGCAAGGCGACGGGTCTGTCGCTCGCGGCGCGCCGGCTGGGTGTGAAGGGGGCGGAGACGATCGCGTTCGGCGACATGCCGAACGACATCCCCATGTTCGGCTGGGCGGCCCACGGCGTGGCCATGGGCAACGCGCACGCCGAGCTGCGGGCCGTGGCGGACGAGGTGACCACCTCGAACGAGAAGGACGGCATCGCCGTCGTCCTGGAGCGCCTGCTGTCGGTCTGACCCGTCTTCGGGAAAGACCTGCTGTCGGTCTGACCCACTTCGGGAAAGAGAAGGGGCGGCCCGTGCGGACACCGTCCGCGCGCTCGAAGTGGCCGCCCCTCCTTCCGGGGGATCCCCCGTGCCCCCCGTACAACTAGTGTGCGGCGGGCCCCCGTTCGCGGTCGAACGGTTTTCCGCGGGTGAGCGGGTAGCAGGCCAGGCCGATCGCCAGCGAGATCAGGTGCCCGAGGTCGGTGTACGTGCGGTCGGCGGCGAACGGTACGAGGAAGAAGGCCAGTACCGCCGCGAGGTAGAACCAGCGCCAGGGCCGGGCCAGCCGGTAGGTGAGGATGCCCGCCGAGGCGGCGAGCCCGTAACTGACCCCGATGTCGACGACGTGCGCCATGCTGCGCGGCACGTCGTGGAGGCGGATGGCCACCAGGACGACCTGCTGGCTGACGAGAGTCGCCGCGATGTGCGCCGTGGCGACGGTGAAGAGCCATTTCGCGGTGCCGAGCCAGCGCTCCACGGGGGCGTGGAGCAGCTCGAAGAGCACCGCGTACAGCAGGAGGTCGGCCGGGTCCTCGATCCAGAACGCGCTGCCGAGCAGGGCCCGGAGCGGGTGGTGCGCGAGCTGGTGGAGGTTGCTGCTGTTGCGGTGGAGGAGGTAGGCGTCCAGGCCCTCGGGGGACAGCGCGATGACGAGGCTGGTGATCGCGATGACGAGGAGCCAGAGATGCGTACCGGGTGACGAACGCACCCACGACCTGATCGGTCGGGACGGTTCGCCACCCGGGGAGGTTCCGCTGTTTCCGCTGGCTTCGGTCGGCACGGTTCAGTGCCTATCACCGAAGCCGTGAGAAACCTCAGAAATTGATCATGTGTCCGGCAATGCCGTGGATCGCTTCCTTGACGGCCTCGCCCAGCGTCGGGTGCGCGTGGACGTTCCGGGCGACCTCGTGGACGGTGAGGTCCCACTGCTGGGCCAGGGTCAGCTCGGGCAGCAGCTCGGTGACGTCGGGGCCGATCAGGTGGGCGCCGATGATCTCGCCGTGGGTGCCGTCGGCGATGATCTTGACGAAGCCGGTGGTGTCGCCGAGACCGTGCGCCTTGCCGTTCGCGACGAAGGGGAACTTGGCGACCTTGACGTCGAAGCCCTTCTCGCGGGCCTGCGCCTCGGTCCAGCCGAAGCTGGCGATCTGCGGCTGGCAGTAGGTCGCGCGCGGGATCATCGGGTAGTCGAGTTCCATCGTCTCGGCGTCCCCGATGGTCTCGGCGGCGATGACGCCCATGGCCTCGGCGGTGTGCGCGAGCATCAGCTTCGCGGTGACGTCGCCGATGGCGTAGATGTGCGGCACGGAGGTGCGGCAGCGGCCGTCGACGTCGATCGCGCCGCGCTCGGTCAGGGCGACGCCGGTGGCCTCCAGGCCGTAGCCGGTGACGTTCGGGGCGAAGCCGATGGCCTGCAGGACCTTGTCGGCCTCCAGGACCTTCTGCACGCCGTCCTTGCCGGTGACGGTGACGCGGACCTGCGGGCCGGACTCGTCGATGGCCTCGACGCGGGTCGAGGTGAGGACGTCGATGCCGAGCTTGCGGTACTGCTTCGCCAGCTCCTTGGAGACCTCTTCGTCCTCCAGCGGCGCGATCCGGTCGAGGAACTCGACGATCGTGACCTTGGTGCCGTAGTTGTTGAGGACGTACGCGAACTCGATGCCGATCGCGCCGGCGCCGGCGATGACGATCGACTGGGGGGCGTCCTCGGCGAGGATCTGCTCCTCGTACGACACGACGCGCTCGCTGCGGGCGGTGCCGGGGAGCAGTCGCGGGGTGGCGCCGGTCGCGATGACGCAGTTGTCGAAGGTGATCGTCTCCGAGGTGCCGTCGGACTTGGCGACCTGGAGGGTGTTCGCGTCGAGGAAGGTGCCCCGGCCGTCGAACTCCGTGATCCCGTTCTTCTTCATCAGGAAGTGGACGCCCTTGACGCGGCCGTCGGCGACCGAGCGGCTGCGGCGGAACGCCTCGCTGTAGTCGAAGGAGACCGTGCCGTCGACCTTGATGCCGAAGGTCTTCGCCTCGTGGGTGAAGATGTGGGCGAGTTCGGCGTTGCGCAGCAGTGCCTTGGTGGGGATGCAGCCGACGTTCAGGCAGACACCGCCCCAGTACTTCTCCTCGACGACCGCGACCCGCTTGCCCAGCTGGGCGGCGCGGATGGCGGCGACGTAGCCGCCGGGGCCAGCTCCGAGTACGACGACGTCGAAGCGGTCTGACATGACTGACTCCCGAGGGTGGTGAGGGTGTTCGGTCCGCGTACGGCCCCACAGTAGTCGGGAGTCCTCCGGCCGGGTCAGTTGTAGGATGACTGGGCAACCGGGCAAATGGAGGGTCGGAACGGCATGGCACTCAGAGCTGCGGGGCGTACCTCGCTGGTGGATTCCGTAGTGGAACAGCTGCGTACGCAGCTCGCGGACGGCGAGTGGGCGGTCGGCGACCGCATCCCGACCGAGCACGAGCTCGCCCAGCAGCTGGGCGTCGGCCGCAACACCGTCCGCGAGGCGGTCAGGGTCCTGGTCCACGCGGGCCTCCTGGAGTCCCGCCAGGGCAACGGCACCTTCGTCAGGTCGACCGCCGATCCGGCCGCCGTCCTACGCGAGGTCCGGCACGCGGGCGCCGCCGACGTCCTCGAACTGCGGGTCGCCCTGGAGGCCGAGGCCGCCCGGCTCGCGGCGGCCCGGCGGGACACCCACGACCTGCTGCGGCTGCGGGCGGCCCTGACCGGTCTGCGCGAGGAGGGCGACCGGGACGCGGACGCGGACCTCGCCTTCCACCTCGCGGTCGTCGGCGCCACACACAACGCGCCCTTCGTCGAGGTCTACCGCTTCTTCTCCGCACAGGTCCACGACGTCCTGGTGGAGGCCCTCGGCGACCGGGAGATGCCCCCGGTCGACATAGACGCCCACGAGGCACTGGTCGCCGCGATCGAGTCGGGCGACCCCGAGGCTGCGGAGCGACAGGCCCGCGAACTGCTGCGGGCGCCCATGGAGACGGTCGCGGCGCTGACGGAGGGCTCCCGGTGAGCGAGGGAACACGGACGACGGAGCCGGCGGGCGCCCCGGCGCCCCTGCTCGTCGACGCCGAGGCCGGGGTCGAGCAGACGGCGGCGGGGAAGGCGGCCCGGCGGGCGCTGCTCGCGCATCCGGCGCTGCTGCTCGTCGGGATCGTGCTGGCCTCCCTGAACATGCGGGCCGCGCTCGCGAGCGTGGCGCCCCTGGTCGGTGAGATATCCGCCGACTACGGGCTCTCCTCGACGGCGAGCTCCCTGGTGACCTCGGTGCCGGTGCTCTTCCTCGGCCTGGGCGCCCTGGTGGCGCCGTGGCTCGGCCGCCGCTTCGGCGCCGAACGCGTCCTCTTCGCGGCACTGCTGCTGCTCGCCGTCGGCATCCTCGCGCGCCTGCTGCCCTCCGCGTACGCGCTGTACGGCGGCGGTGTCCTCGTCGGCACCGCGATCGCCCTGCTCAATGTGCTCATGCCGGGCCTGATCAAGCGTGACTTCCCTGACCGGGCCGCGGCGATGACCTCGCTCTACACGGGCGCGATGGTCGCCGGGGCCACGATGGCGGCGGCGGCCGCGGTGCCGCTGGAGAAGGCACTCGGCGGCGGCTGGGAGGCCTCGCTCGGCGTCTGGTCGCTGCTCGCCGCGGTGGCCGCCGTCGCCTGGCTGCCGCAGGTGCTGATCGCCCGGGGCCGTACCGGACATGAGGTGCGGGCCGTCCCGGCCGCCGACGCCGCCCGTCCGGTGAACCTCTGGCGCTCGGGGCTCGCCTGGCAGGTCACGCTGTTCATGGGCCTGCAGTCGCTCTGGTCGTACGTGCTGATCGCCTGGATGCCGACCATCCTCACGGACCACGGGATGAGCCGCTCCACGGCCGGTGTCGTCTTCGCCTTCAACAACCTGGTCCAGATCGCGGGCGCCTTCGTCGTGCCCGTGCTCGCCGGCCGGATGCGGAGCCAGCGTCCGCTGATCGTGCTGGTCACCACCCTGGTCGCGGCCGGTTACGCCGGTCTGATGGTGGCGCCGACGGAAGGTGCCTGGCTGTGGTCGGGGCTCCTCGGCGTCGGCCAGGGCGGCGCGCTCGGCCTCGCCCTGACCCTGATCGTGCTGCGCTCGGGGGACGCGAAGACCGCGGCCCGGCTCTCCGGGATGGCCCAGACGGTCGGCTATCTGATGGCCGCGGCGGGTCCGATCGCCGCCGGCGCCCTCCACCAGGCCACCGGCTCCTGGACCCTGCCGATCAGTCTGGTCCTCGTCGTCTGCGCGACCGCCGTCGGCGTGGGACTGCTCGCCGCACGCAACCGGACGGTCTGAGGTCTGAGGGGAGCGGAGAGGGGGCGGGACCGCCCCCTCTCCTTCCCGCCCGCTACTCCTCGCCGGCCAGGGCCAGCCTGCTGAGCTTGTAGCCGGCGAACCAGGTCGCCACGACCGTGACCGCCACCAGGAGCACCACCGCCGTCGTGAGGCCGACCTCGGAGGTGACCAGGCCGTCGCCCGTGACCTTCTGCGCCAGGGCGAGCGACCACTGCTGCACGCTCAGGGTCTTGGCGCCGTCGATCAGGGAGCCGAACAGGGCCTCCCACACCAGGGCGTAGACCAGGCCGATGACCACCGCGTGGCGGCTGATCGTGCCGAGCAGCAGGAACAGCGCGCTGTACGCGATGGAGGCCACCAGTGCCGCCACCGTGTAGGCCACGGCCACCTGCTGGCCGTTGCCGTTGAGGATGAACCCGGCGATGAACGTCGGGACCGCCGAGAAGACCATCGTGACCGCGATGGCCACGATCAGCTTGGTGAAGATGATCGTGTGCCGTTTCACCGGCTTCGACAGCAGATAGACGATCGAGCCGTCGTCGATCTCGGGCCCGATCGCGCCCGTACCGGCGATCACGCCGATCAGCGGCACCATCGTGGCCAGCGCGAAACCGCCGAGGACATCGGCCGCGGCCTGGTCGTCGGCACCGCTGAGAAGGCGGATCGCCGCCGAGATGAGCAGCAGCATGCCGGGCAGCAGGAAGAGGATCAGCGCCCTGCGGCGGCCGAGGAGGGCCCGGTAGGTGAGCCGGGCGACTGTGGGGTTGTACATCGGTCAGGCTCCTTTCAGGCCGCGACGAGGTATGAGAAGACCGATTCGAGGGACTCGTCCGAGGGCGAGACCGTCAGGAGACGGATCCCCCGCTCGCGCGCGACCTTCGGCAGCAGTTCCGTGAACCGTCCGAAGTCCACCGCCTGCACGCGCAGGCCGCCCTCCGCGTGGTCGACCTCGATGCCGGCTGTGGACGGGTCGGCGATCAGCGCGGCGGCGAGTGCCCGGTCGTCGCTGGAGCGGACCAGGTAGCGGTGCGGCCGGTCCGTCATCAGCCGGCGGATCTTGCGGAAGTCACCGGAGGCCGCGTGCCGTCCGGCCACGATCACCTCGATGTGGGAGGCCAGCTGCTCGACCTCCTCCAGGATGTGCGAGGAGAACAGGACCGTGCGGCCCTCCGCGCCCATCCGCCGCAGCAGCTCCATCAGCTGCATGCGCTGGCGCGGGTCCATGCCGTTGAACGGCTCGTCGAGCAGCAGCACCGACGGCTCGTGGACGAGGGCCGAGGCCATCTTCACGCGCTGCCGCATGCCCTTGCTGTACGTGGAGATCTTGCGGTCCTGGGCGTACTCCATCTCGACCGTGGCCAGGGCCTGCTGGGCCTCCTTGGCGCCGAGGCCCTGCAGCTCCGCGTTGGCCAGGACGAACTCGCGGCCGGTCAGGAAGTCGTACATCGCCTCCCGCTCGGGCACGACACCGATCTGGCGGTAGACCGACTCGTTCCCCCAGATCGTCTGACCGTCGAGGGTGACGGCGCCGGTGGAGGGGTCGAGGAAGCCGCCCATCATGTTGATGAGGGTCGACTTCCCGGCGCCGTTCGGGCCGAGGAGGCCGGTGACGCCCGGACCCACCGTCATCGTGATGTCGTTCACGGCCACGACGTTCCCGAACCAGCGGGAGACGTGGTCGATGTGGAGCGTTGTCACAGCCCGACCTTTCGGTAGCGGCGCATCAGGATGCCGTACGAGGCGGCGATGAGCGCGAGGACGACCAGCAGATAGACCACGCCGACACCGGCACCCGGTCCCCCGAGCTCGGGGAACATGGGCGGTGCGCCCAGGAAGGCGGTCTGCACGCCGTCGATGAGGCTGATCGGGGAGAACAGGCCGAGCCACTCGATGGCGCCCTTGTTCTCCGTGGTGTAGGCGATGCCCATGAGCGTCGAGACCGCACCGTACGAGATGGTCAGGACGCCGATCACGGCGGCGACGCCGAAGCCGCGGCGCGGGGTCAGCGCGGCCATGACCAGGCCGACGCCGGCGAAGAGCAGCGAGAGCAGGGCCACGGAGACGAGCCCCTGGCCGAACATCTTGGCCTGCTCGGCGAAGTCCATCTTGGCCAGCATCGAGCCGATCCACATGATCAGCAGCGGGACGGCCGTGAGGATGAAGAGCGCCGACGCCATCGCGCCGTACTTGGCGAGGACGTAGTCCGCGCGCTCGATCGGGCGGGAGAAGTACAGCGGCACGGTTCTGAACCGGAGGTCGCGGGACACCGACTGCGGGGCCTGCGAGGCCAGGTAGATGCCGATGACGACCTGGAGGAAGACCGCGTACTGCGTGTACTCGATCGACAGCTTGGACTGCTTGGTGAAGACCGCGATCGCGACGAAGATCAGCGCCGGGATGCACATCACGCCGAAGAGCAGCATCGGCAGCACCTTCGACTTGGCGCTGCGGCCCAGGCCGTACGCGCCGCGCAGGGACTGCGAGAACAGCGACCTGCGCGCGTACGACCGGCCGAGGCGCGGGCCGTCGTACGACCGGTAACCGATGTTGTGGATCCGGGTCGTGTCGGGAGCGGCCTGGGAGGGCTGGGGAGTCTGGGTGCTCATCGGGCCGGCACCTCCTCGTGCTGCGGGGACGCCTCGGCGGCTTCCGGCTTGAAGACCTCGGCGATGTGGTGGCGGCGCTGCTCCATGCGGACGAGACCGAGACCGAGGTCCGAGACGGTGTCCCGCACCAGGTCGTACGTCTCCTCGCCGGGCGCCTCCAGGAGCAGGATGTGCCCGGCACCGGGCAGACCGTCCTCCACGCCCGCGTGGAGGACGACACCCGCTGCGGAGAGGGCAGCGCGGAGCGCCGCCGTGCCGTCGGGGTGGGTGTCGGAGTCGGTGACCTCGACCGCGAGCGTCGTGGTGCTGCGGGTGAACTCGCTGGTGGAGCTGGAGCGGAGGAGCCGGCCGCCGTCGATGACGACGACGTGGTCGCAGGTCCGCTCCAGCTCACCCAGGAGGTGGGAGGTGACGAGGACGGAGATGCCGAAGTCGGTCCAGACCCGGCGGATCAGTCCCAGCATCTCGTCGCGCCCGACCGGGTCCAGGCCGTTCGTCGGTTCGTCGAGGAGGACCAGCTTCGGGTCGTGGACCAGGGCCTGGGCGAGCTTCACCCGCTGCTTCATGCCCGTCGAGTAGCCGCCCATGGGGCGGTACCGCTCCTCGTACAGACCGACGTGGCGCAGGGTGTCGGCGGTCCGCTCGCGCGCGGCGGTCGCGGGCAGCCCGGACATCCGCGCCATGTGGACGACGAACTCGGTGGCCGAGACGTCCGGTGGGAGGCAGTCGTGCTCGGGCATGTATCCCACGCGCTCACGGATCTCGGCGCCGGACGTCCGCACGTCCAGGCCCAGGACCTCGGCGCGGCCCTCCGTGGCGGGGGAGAGTCCGAGCAGGATCTTGATCATGGTGGACTTGCCGGCTCCGTTGGCACCCACGAGTCCGGTCACACCGGGCCCGATGTCCAGGGAGAGCCGGTCAAGCGCGGTCACCCGGGGGAACCGCTTGCTGAGGCTTTCGGTCGCGATCACAGTCACGCTTCGAAGGTAGTGGCGTGCGCCACAGCGGTCGTCAGCCCAACGGCTCGATCCTTCTCCGACCAGAGGAGTACAAGCCAGTAGGGGAGGTCGAGACGAAAGTCTTTTTCCCGGGGTGTTCGGTAGGGCGGTTCCCCGGGATTCCGGGACCGGAGCGGCCGGTTTTCCACAGGGCCGGGTCCGACCCCTTGACGCAGCCGCCGGGCATTGTCACATTCATCGGTGTCAAGTTACGGACGCGTAGCGCAGTCGGGCGCTCACACGGGACGGCGGGTGGCATGGCCTCAGCAGTGACAGGGGAACTCTCCGCGGAGCTGCGGGGGTTCAGGGAGACGCAGCGGCTCGCATACGAGTGCGCCGAGGCCGTCGCGGCGCGGCTCAAGCCGGGGGTGACCGAGCGCGAGGCCGCCCGGATGCAGCGGGAGTGGCTGTACGAGCGAGGGGTGCGGGACTGGTTCCACCGGCCCTTCGCCTGGTTCGGGGACCGCACGGCCTTCGTCGACTTCAAGATCCCGTTGCAGTTCTTCCCGACCGACAAGCGCCTGGAAGCGGGGATGCCGTTCATCCTCGACATGGCCCCGGTCCACAAGGGGCACACGGCCGACATCGGCTACAGCGGCTGCCTGGGCCTCAACCCCCTGCACGACAAGCTGCTCGCCGACCTCCAGGACCACCGCGAACTGATCCTGCGCGAGGTGCGCGAGCGCCGTACGCTCCGCGAGATCTACCAGGACGTCGACGGGCTCATGGTCCGCCAGGGGTACGCGAACCGGCACCGGGCCTATCCCTTCGGGGTCATAGCCCACAAGATCGACCGGGTGAAGGAGCGCCGCTGGTCGCCGACGTTCTTCGGCTTCGGCGCCCAGGCGCTCAAGGGCCTCGCGAGCGACGCCCTGCACGGGCACCGGGACGGCTGGTCGCCGCTCTGGTCGCCGTACACGTTCTCCGACCACGAGCCGCAGCCGGGCCTGTGGGCGGTCGAGCCGCACCTCGGATTCCGGGGTACGGGCGCGAAGTTCGAGGAGATCCTGGTCGTCACCGACTCCCGGGACCCCGAGCAGAGCGCGTTCTGGCTGGACGACGATCTGCCGCACGTGCGGCGCTGGAACGAGAGGGCGGTCTGATGGCGGGGCTCAACGGTCCGACGGCGGGGCTCAGGGGGGCGCGGGAGCGCTGGGTGCGGACGGGCGGGATCGAGCTGTGCGTCGCCGAGCTCGGCGAGCCGGACCGGCCCACCGTCCTGCTCGTCCACGGCTATCCGGACTCCAAGGAGGTGTGGTCGGAGGTCGCGGGCCGCCTCGCCGAGGACTTCCACGTGGTGCTGTACGACGTCCGGGGCCACGGGCGGTCCACGGCGCCGGCCCCGCTGCGCGGCGGCTTCACCCTGGAGAAGCTGACGGACGACTTCCTGGCGGTCGCCGACGCCGTCAGCCCGGACCGGCCGGTCCACCTGGTCGGCCACGACTGGGGCTCCGTGCAGTCCTGGGAGTTCGTCACGGTCGCGCGCACCGAGGGCCGGATCGCGTCCTTCACCTCGATGTCCGGCCCCTCCCTCGACCACTTCGGGCACTGGATCAAGCGGCGGATGACCCGGCCCACTCCGCGCCGGGTCGGCCAGCTCCTGGGCCAGGGCGCCAAGTCCTGGTACGTGTACATGCTGCACACGCCCGTCCTGCCGGAGCTCGCCTGGCGCGGGCCGCTCGGGAAGCGCTGGCCGAAGATCCTGGAGCGCGTCGAGAAGGTCCCCGCGGGTGACTACCCGACGCCGTCGCTGCCGAGCGACGCGGCGAACGGCGCCTGGCTCTACCGGGACAACGTCCGGGCGCGTCTCGGCAGACCGCGTGCCGACGCGTACGCGCACGCGCCCGTGCAGCTGATCACCCCGACCGGGGACGCGTTCCTCTCCGAGCGGCTCTACGACGACCTGGGCAGCTGGGTACCGGACCTGACCCGGCGCACGATCCCCGCCAAGCACTGGGTGCCCCGCACCCGTCCCGACCAGCTCTCGGCCTGGATCGGCGACTTCGTCCGGGCCAACGAGGAACCGGCGGCGAGGGCGCCGAAGCCGGTCGCGGAGACCGTGGCGAAGAGCGGGGTGAAGCCGGAGTACGCGGAGCGGTTCGGCGGCCGGCTGGTGCTGGTGACCGGGGCGGCCAGCGGCATCGGGCGGGCCACGGCCTTCGCCTTCGCGGAGGCCGGCGCCCGGGTGGTGGCCGTCGACCGGGACGCCGAGGGCGCGGTCCGCACGGCCGAGATGGCACGGCTGATCGGTGCGCCCGAGGCCTGGGGCGAGACCGTCGACGTCGCCGACGAGCAGGCGATGGAGAAGCTGGCCGCCAAGGTGGCGAGCGAGTACGGGATCGTCGACGTCCTCGTCAACAACGCGGGCATCGGGCTCACCGGTTCCTTCTTCGACACGACGAGCGAGGAGTGGAAGCGGGTCCTCGACGTCAACCTGTGGGGTGTGATCCACGGGTGCCGGGTCTTCGGCGCCCAGATGACCGCGCGCGGTCAGGGCGGTCACATCGTGAACACCGCGTCCGCCGCCGCGTTCCAGCCGTCCCGCGCGCTGCCCGCGTACAGCACGTCGAAGGCGGCGGTGCTGATGCTCAGCGAGTGTCTGCGGGCGGAACTGGCCGGCCAGGGCATCGGGGTGTCCGCGATCTGCCCCGGCATCGTCAACACCAACATCACGTCGACCGCGCGGTTCGCGGGCGTCACGGACGAGGCGGAGGAGAAGCGGCGCCAGCGGAAGGCGTCCCGGCTGTACGGCCTGCGGAACTACCCGCCGGAGAAGGTCGCGGACGCGATCCTGGGTGCGGTTCTGCACGACCGCGCGGTGGTCCCGGTGACCCCCGAGGCCCGGAGCGCGCACTTCATCTCCCGGCTGAGCCCGGGAGTACTGCGGGCGTTCGCACGGTGGCAGCCGCCGACGTAGCGAGGGGGACCGGCGCGGGCCGTCCGACCCGCGCGGGGCCGGGTCGGGGGCGGCGGCCGTACGATCCCCTGCAGGAGGGGCCTCGCGGCGACGGGGTGGAGCGAGCGGTCGGTGGGAGCGGGTTTGTCCGAGCAGTCAGCACAGCCGGAGTACCGGATCGAGGATCTCGCCCATCACAGCGGGGCCACGGTCCGGACGATCCGCGCCTACCAGGACCGCGGGCTGCTGCCCCGTCCGGAGCGGCGTGGCAGGTCGAACGTGTACGGGGACGCGCACCTGGCGCGGCTCCGGCAGATCGCCGACCTCCTCGACCGGGGCTACACCCTGGCCTCGATCAAGGAACTCCTGGAGGCCTGGGACACCGGCCGGGGCCTCGGCGGGGTGCTGGGCCTCGTCGCGGAGGTGCACGGGCCGTGGACGGACGAGGAGGCGGACCGGATCTCCCGCGAGGAGCTGGACGCGCGCTTCGGCGGCACACCGGACGAGGCGGCCATCCTGGAGGCCGTCGAGCTCGGCGTACTGGAGCGGCTCCCGGACCGGGAGCGCGAGGAGTACCTCGTACCGAGTCCCCAGGAACTCGCGGTGGCGGCCGAGTTGTACGCGGCCGGGGTGCCGCTCGCGGCAATCACCGCACATCTGAGGGAACTTCGGGACCAGGTGGAGCACATAGCTTCCCGTTTCCTGGAGTTCACCACCGAGTACGTCTTCGCGCGCTATCTGGAGCACCGCCCGCCGACGGACGCGGACGCGGCCGAGGCGGCGACGATGGTGCGGCGGCTCCGGCCGCTCGCCCAGCAGACGGTGGATGCCGAACTGGCTCGCGCCATGCGCCTGTTGGCGACCCGGCATCTCCAGCTGCATCTGGCGCCCGAGGCGCCGGCCGTGAAGGACGACGAGCCGCGCCCGGTGACCCTTCCGGCCGGGACGATAAGGGCGGTTCAGGGTCTGGTGGGGCCGGAGGGCGTCGCGGCCTTCGTCGCCGCCGCCACGGAACGAGAGGTCCACAAGAGAACATTGGACGCGCTTACCGCAAATCGCCCAATCGATGGTGAAGTTACTCAATCTATCTGAAAACACTGCTCCGTTGTCCACAGAATCGTCAACTCGCCTGTGGATAAGTCACTTTGGCTGTGGATCAAACATCCCAGCGGAAATCGATGGCACCGGAAAACCGTGCTCCGGCATCCTGGCGCGATGAACGGAACCGCACGACGACAACCGCCGGACGAACGCCGCACGGTGAAGGTCTCGAAGTACCTCTCCAAGCACCTGCGCCACCAGCCGGAGCGCATCGGTCTCGTCCTCGACGCCCACGGCTGGACCGAGATCGAGGCGCTGCTCCAGGCCGCCGCACGCAACGGCTTCGTGATCACCCGCGAGGAACTCGACCACGTCGTCGCGACCAACGACAAGAAGCGCTTCGCGATCGAGGGCACCCGCATCCGGGCCAGCCAGGGCCACACCATCGCGGTGGACCTGGACCTGCCGGCCGCGGAACCGCCCGCGTACCTCTACCACGGTACGGTCGCCGCCCTGCTCCCCGCGATCCGGGCGGAGGGGCTGCGCCCCATGGCCCGCCACCATGTGCACCTCTCCCCCGACCGGGAGACCGCGACCCGGGTCGGCGCGCGCCGGGGCCGGCCGGTGGTGCTCAGCGTCGACGCCGGAGCCATGCACCGGGCCGGACACGTGTTCCGCGTCAGCGCCAACGGTGTCTGGCTGGCCGATGCCGTACCGCCGGAGTTCCTGCGCTTTCCCGGCTGAGGCATGATCGCCCCCATGGCACACCCGCACCTGCCCACCACCGAAGCCGCCGTTGTCGCGATCCGTGAGATCGCCCGGGAGTTCGGGCTGGAGATGACGGTGACCGACGACATCGGCGCGGACCAGACGTCCCGGCGTACCTCGTCCGGCGCGTTCGCCGTCCTCGACGCGGACGGTTCGCTGCCGCACGAGGCGTACGTGGAGCTGGGCGGCTCCCCGTCGGTCACGGTCCAGATCTTCCCTGAGGACGACGCCAGGATCGTCGTGGAGGGCATCGCGTTCGAGGACGTTCCCCGTGACGCGGTCCCCGCGTTCGTCCGCTCCCTCCACAGCGGCCTGGCCCATGTGAAGGGTCGTTTCTTCCCGCCCGGCTGGTGGCTGATCGTCCCGCTGCCCGGCGACGAGACCTACAGGAAACTCGTCCCCGGCGTCTCGCTCACCCCGTGGATGAGCCGCCAGACCCGCTGACCGCGGCGGTGGGGCGGGTCAGGCCAGCCAGTCGCCGTCCCGCATCAGTTCACGGCCGCGCAGTTCATCCGCCTCACGCCAGGCCTGGACGCGGCGCGGGGTGATGCGGAACCAGCGGTACGCCGTGGTCAGCGCGTACGGGTCGAAGCCGGTGCGCGCGGCGAAGCGGTCCCTCCGCTCCTCCGGCAGCGCGTCCATCTCCAGCACCTCGACATCGCCCTCGATCATGGTCACATCGCGGGTGGCTCCGAGCCCGAGCCGAGCGGTCCCGGTGGCCGCCAGGTTCCGGCCGGTCGGGCTGTCCGCCGGGGTGGCCACCAGGAGAGCGGCCCCGTCCCAGTCGAAGGACAGCGGCACCAGATACGGCACGCCGTCCGCCGAGGCGGTGGCGACCCAGACGTCGACATCGTGGTCCAGCCGGTGCGCGGTGTCGCGCCGACGGGCGGCACGGGAACGGGGGCCGAGGGCTGCGGGGACCTCGCCCGTAGCGCTGGTCTCGCCTGCCTCGCCCGTACTGCCTGCCTCGCCCGTACCGCTGGCCTCGCCCGTACCGCTGGCCTCGTTCATCGATCCCGCTCCCCTCAGTCCGTGCAGTGAGCACAGTTTCCCCGCACGGGGTCTGCCCCGCCTGGTATTCGAAGGTCCGGATCCCGTTCCACGCGCGCGCGTAGGGTGGCGTCATGCGCTTGAGTACGGTGATCCTCCCCATCCACCGATGGAGCGAGGGGCAGAAGACCTGGCGGCGGGCCGAGGACCTCGGGTTCCATGCCGCGTACACCTATGACCACCTGTCCTGGCGGACCTTCCGGGACGGCCCGTGGTTCGGCGCGCTGCCCACGCTCACCGCGGCTGCGACGGCCACCCATCGGATGCGGCTCGGCACGCTCGTGACCTCAGTCAAGCCTTGTTCACCCATCGCACGCTGACCTGCGGAAACATGGCAAGGGTGCAGGAAGGGCCGACATGGGCGCTTAGATCGGCTCGACGGCGATGCGAGGGTGGCACAGTCGGCGCAGGTCATCCGTGTCGCTCGTGATGACAGTGACGTCGCCGTGCTCCACGTGAGCCGTGGCCGCGAGCATCGCATCGATGGCGTACTTGTGACCGTGCAGGCCTTCTGCGGCGAGCAGTCTGCTTGCCGCACGTGCGATCTCCTCCGTGACGGGGCGCACCTTGGCCAGGGAAACGGCATGGTCGAACGCCGCCTGCGGCACCTTCGGGTCGCGTGCCTCCACCAGCGTGGCGGCGCTCGTCACGACGAGCAGGTCCAGTCTGCGGGCGACGTCCAGCCATACGGTCATGTCACGGTGCCGACGGGAGAGTTTGGAGAGGGCCTCGCTGTCGAGAACGAGAGTCCCGCTCATGCGGCGTCCGCTGGAGCGGACTCATCGTGGTGGGCAGCGTGGTGGGCGCGGATGCGCTCGGCCTTGTCCGACACCTCAGCAGAATCGACAGGACCGTGCTCCGCTTCAGCGGTGGCGATGTACTCGTCGATGGCCTCGCGCTGGAGCTGCCGCTGTACGGCCTCCTCGATATAGGAGGAGACGCCTTGTTTGCCGGCGCGTGTGCGGATTGCCTCCAGGGTCTCGGCGCGTAGGGAGACGCTGGTGACTCGGGTCTTGCCAGGGCGAGGCGTGTCCATAGGGGAAGTGTAGTACATGACCTATTACCCTGCTGGCGTTCGGCGGTGCCTACCGGCGATCGGCGGCGAGCCTGCTGAGGCGGTCGCCGATGACGGAGACGCCCGGACGGGGATCGTTCTCGTAATACCAGGGCTTGCGACGGCGCAGCAGCGTCTCACCGTGCTCGCGCCAGGTGAAGCCGGGTTTCCGCAGAAGCTTCCGGAACACCTCGTCGGCGGTCTCCGGGTGAGCGGCGACCAGACGGCGGATCGGCAATGGCGCGATCGACTCCTCGCGCAGGTACGTGCGCAGCAGATCCTGGTGCCGCCCGCGGCCCGTGAGGGCGGGATCTGCGAAGAGGTCCCGCAGCATCCCGTAGTCGGCGTAGAAGTTGAGCCCGTCGACCTGGTCGTAGATGACACCGATGGTGTCCGAGTCCGCCAGTTCCCACGGAAATTCGAAGAAGGGCAGGTCCAGGCCAGGGAGCCGCCCGCGTCGGGCATGACCGGGCTGTGCGGCGACGGCGGCCTCCCGGCAGTGACGGTAGTAGGCGTTGAGGAGGTCCTGGGCTTCGGCAGGCGGCAGGGCCAACTCGTCGCCGCCGCAGAACTCGATGAACGCGGCCCGGTCCTCCCGCATCCGCTGCCATCCCTGCTCGATCTTCTGGGGGTTGCGGAAGACCAGCTCGGGTTGGCTGGTGGCCAGTTCGAGCGCCGCCTGCGCGATATCGGTGGCACTCGACCTGGGGTAGTACGACATCGCGCCGGACACCAGCCACGCCCCGTCGACCGAGTGGACGGGCACCAGGCAGGTGTGAAGGAATCCCCCCTTGGACACTCCACGGAACGCCGCCGGCCCGACATTCGAGTGCGTGCGGTATTCCAGGTCGTCGACAAGGTTCAGCAGGACAACGGCATCCCCGTCCTTGCGCTGGATCTCGAAGATGCCCTCGACCGGGTCACGCCAGCCGAGCAGCATCTCCCGGTCGGACGCGGTCAAGTCCTTCCGTCCGGCGACGAACCGGTCCACCACGGTCGAACCGTCCGGCAGCCGATACCGCAGGATGAAGTGGTCGGTGACCCGGATCGCCTCACCCTCGTCCAGCTGCCGTTCAGGCCCAGCGGCATCCAGCAGGAGGGGCGTCAACCACCGGTCGAAGCTGGCGCTCTGAGCGAAGGTGACCAGTTTCCCTTTCAACTCGGCGCTGTGCTCGATGAGATCGGCCAGCGACGGTTCACCGGCACCCTGATGCGCGCCTTGTACGGCCTTAGCCACGTTCAGCCCTTTCGTACGAGCCAGTTCCGCGTGAAGTGAGAGGTGCCCGGCGTCAACCGACCCAGTGGCGGTACGCCTCGATCCACTCCGCCCCCTCGGGCGCCGGGCTGGGCAACGGCAGCTCCAGGATGCCGATCGACTGCCGGACGCGGCCACGAGAGCACAGGGCGACGATCCTGCCGTCGGGCGCGAGGCCGACGCCGTGCACAGTTACCTCGACGCCGAGAACCGCGGTGGTGAAGGGCAGGTCGAGGCACTCCTCAAGCATGGCGAACAGACCAGTCAGCTGCTCGTCCTCGTTGTAGGCGTCGACAGTCGCCTCTTCGATCATGGCCTTGAGTTCGGCCCTACCCAGCGTGCCCATGACGCCACGGTAGCGACCCCATCGCGACGTGGGCGTGGCTTCCCGAATCTGCTCCGTCGGCATATCCGTGGCAGCGGGAAGCGCGCGTATCGTCGGGGTCATGCGTCTGAGCACGGTGATCCTCCCCATCCACCGGTGGGTCGAAGGACAGAAGATCTGGCGGCGGGCCGAAGAACTCGGGTTCCATGCCGCGTACACGTACGACCACCTCTCCTGGCGGACCTTCCGGGACGAGCCGTGGTTCGGTGCCATCCCCACGCTCACGGCCGCGACGATGGTGACGCAGAGTATCCGCTTGGGTACCCTCGTCACCTCGCCGAACTTCCGGCATCCGGTGACGCTCGCCAAGGAGCTGATGACGCTCGACGACATCTCCGACGGGCGGATCACGCTAGGCATCGGCGCCGGCGGCAACGGCTTCGACGCGACCGCGCTGGGCCAGGAGCCGTGGACGCCGAAGGAGCGGGCGGACCGTTTCGGCGAGTTCGTGGCGCTGCTCGACCGGCTGCTCACCGAGGACGCGGTGACGGAGACCGGCACGTTCTACTCGGCCGACGAGGCGCGGAACATCCCCGGCTGCGTCCAGCGCCCGCGGCTGCCGTTCGCGGTGGCGGCGACGGGGCCGCGCGGTCTGAAGCTGGCCGCGCGGTACGGGCAGGCGTGGGTGACGACCGGTGACCCGAAGATCTTCGAGGAGGGCACCCCGGAGCAGTCGGTGGCGGCGCTGCGCGGCCAGGTCGAGAAGCTCGGCAAGGCGTGCGCCGAGACCGGCCGGGAGGTCGCCGAGCTGGACAAGGTGCTGCTGACCGGCTTCACGCCGGACCGGAGCCGGCCGCTGGAGTCCGTGGACGCGTTCGTGGACTTCGCCGGGCGCCACCGCGCGATCGGCTTCACCGAGATCGTGATCCACTGGCCGATCCCCGACTCCGACTTCGCCGCCGACCAGGCCGTCTTCGAGCGGATCGCCACCGAGGCGCTCGCCCAGCTGGGCTGACGCCGGAGCGAGGGCGGGCCCGGCCTGGCGAGACCGGGCGAGGCCGCGGGGGGCACGGCCCGACGGGGTGGGCACGGCCGGGGGGGGCGAACACGGCCGGGGGCGGACGCGGCCGGTCAGACGGGGAAACCCTCGCCGGTCAGGCGGTCCGTCGGGCGTGGTCTCGCCACAGCGCCCGCATGACGGGGGAGCCGGCCGGCTCGGGTCCGGCCGGGCAGACGTCGAAGTGGCTCACCCGGCAGGTGTCGGACGGCACGGCGGAGCCGAGGTTCACGGCGGTTCCGTCGCCCGCGACGCGCCAGCGGCTGCCCGCCGGGACGACACCGGCCGCCAGCTCCCCCGGCTCGATCATGATCCAGCGCCCGCGCACCGTGCGGTGCCACGCGGCGGACGCCCCGCACCGACGGCAGTTCGCGACGGACGGCTCGGGCTGCCGCCCGTGCGCCACGGCATCGACCAGGCCCGCCAGGACGTCGCCCACCAGCACCGGGTCCCGCGCGGGCAGGCTCGCGCCTGTCCCCTCGCACTCCGGGCACAGCGCCATTCCGAGGCTCGCGACCCAGGTCCCGTACGGCACCCCGCAGGAGTCGCACCCGTCCCTTCTCCGGCCCGAGCCCATGCTCCCGCCCCCCTGAGACGCCTTCCGCTCCCAGAGATCTTCCCCGTCGAACGAAAAACGAACGGACGTTTACGGCCACGTCGGGACGGGCCGCCCCTCCCGCTCACTTCGGGCGCCGCTCGCGCTCACTCGGGCCGCCCCTCCCGGTCGCCTCGGGCGCCCCTCCCGCTCAGTTCGGTCGGCCGCCCGCGCGCTTCGGCAGGTTCCGGTAGCCGGGGTGGACGCCCGGCGTGAGGCCCTGCTGCTCGGCGATCCGCCCGAGCAGCGCCGTCAGCCGTACCCGGTCCTCCTCGTCCAGCGCCGCGAACAGCTCGTCCTCGTGCGCGGCGGCCACCTCCCCTACCCCTTCGAGGGCCCGTCGGCCCCCCTCGGACACGTACAGCTCGTGGTGACGACGGTCCTCGACGCTGCGCCGCCGTTCGACGAAACCCTTCTGCTCCAGGTTGTCGATCAGCGCGACGACACGGCTCGGCACGACGCCGAGGTCGGCGGCGAGGGAGCGCTGACTCCGGCCGGGCTGCATGGCGATCATCCGCAGCAGACCGACGTCCGGGGGTGCGAGGCCGAGGGCGCCGACGCGTTCGCCGAAGCGGCCGGCCGCGTGCGCCCCGAGCTGGGCGAGCAGAAACGCGCCACCGCGCGGAGGCGCGGGCGGAGGCGCCGCCGCGTCGTCCGGGTCTTCCACTGGTTGCCGGTCACTGCTCACGGAGTTAGGGTACGCGAAAAGAATGATTCTCCACTGTGAACTATTCTTCTCAGAGAACGGACCGTACCCGTGTCTGCAGAGAGCTGGACCGACCCCCGGCCGACCGAGGTCTCCCGAGAGCGAGAGCGCAGGGAAGCGCAGGGAGGGCCGCCGCCGGGCGTGCTCGCCGTGGTGTTCACCGCGCTGTTCCTCGCCGGGCTCGTCCTCAGCACCGTGCTCGCCGGTGGCGACCCGTTCCCCTCCCCCTTCGGGGAGACCGGCGAGATCGTGGCCTACTTCCGCGCCCACTCCGACGCCGTCCAGATCTCCGGCGCCCTCCAGTTCGCCGCCTCGATCCCGCTGGCCGTGTACGCCGCCACCGTCTCGGCCCGGCTGCACCGGCTCGGCGTCCGCGCCCCCGGCGCCACGATCGCCCTGGCCGGCGGCCTCCTCGCCGCCGGATTCCTGGCCTGCTGCGGGCTGGTGAGCTGGACCCTGTCCCGTACGGAGGTCCTCGAACTCCCGCCGCTCGTACGGGCCCTCCAGTACCTGGCCTTCGCCACCGGCGGCCCCGGGCACGTGGTGACGCTCGGCCTGCTCGTGGCCGGAATCGCCGTCCCCGGGCTCCTCGCCGGACTGCTGCCCCGCGCCCTGGCGGTGACCGGTCTGGTGCTGGCGACCGTCGCGGAACTGGCCACCCTCACCCTGCTCTTCGACGGCGCCGCCCTGCTGCTGCCGCTGGCCCGCTTCACCTGCCTCGGCTGGCTGATCGCCGCCGGTTTCCTGCTGCCCCGGCACCGCGCCCGGACCACGCGCACCAGCACCGGCAGCCCCAGCACCAACACCCGTAAGGGGTCCTGACATGACCGAGAACCGCACCCCCGACGAGACCCGCAACAGCGCGAAGCCCAGCCGCGCCCCCGACCCCGCCCTGATCGCCAAACTCCTCCGCTTCCAGCGGCCCGAGAAGTCCCTGCGCTACCTGGGCGAACTCTCCGACGCCCGCCTCGCCGACCTCTTCGGCCTCGACCCCGACACCTACCGCGCCCTGCTGCGGGACCTCGACGACCAGGCCAGGAACACCGCCGCCGAACTCCTCAAGGACCCCGTCCTCGCCGAGCGGGTCGGCGCGCTGCCCATCCTGCCCGGCCAGCGGATCGTGGCGCTCGGCGAGAGCACCACCGCCGACCGGCTCTCCTGGTTCGCGATCCTGCGCCACCTCCTCCCGGACGGCGTCGTCCTCGTCGACCTCGCCGTCTCCGGGCTCACCACCACCCAGGCCCTCGCCCAACTGCCCCCACTGCCCCACCTGCGCCCCGACTGGGTGCTCTGCATGCTCGGCGCGAACGACACCCAGCGGATCGGCCACGGCACCGACGGGCCCGGCACCCGGCTGGTCAGCGGTCCCGAGACCGAGCGCAACCTCCTGGCCCTCCGCGAACTCGCCGCTCCCCCGGTGGCGGACCGCTGGATCTGGCTCACCCCCAGCTCCGTCGACCAGGAACGGGCCGACGTCTACCCCCACTTCCGCCGCGCCGGGATCGGCTGGAGCGCCGAGGACGTCGACGGCGTCGCCGACTTCCTCCTCGGCCGTCCCGAACTCACCGTCGACACCCGGGCGGCCACCGCGGGCCTGCAGCTCGACGACGGGATCCACCTCACCCCCGAAGGCCAGCGGGCCGTCGCCGTCGCGCTCGTCGAGGCCCTGGCGGAGGTGGCGGCGGCGAACGCAGCCGAGGCGACGGAGGTGGCGGCGTCATGAGGTTCCTGCTCTTCGGCGTCACCGGCGGCACCGGCGCTCAGCTCCTCGCCCAGGCCCTCGCCTCGGGCCACCAGGTCACCGCCGTCGCCCGCGACCCCGCCCGGGTGCCGGTGCCCGTACCGGCACCGATGACGGACCCGGCCCCGGACCAGGCGTCCCGGCTGACGGTCCTGCGCGGGGACGCGCTCGCCCCGGAGTCCTGGCGGCAGGCCGTCGCCGGGCACGACGCCGTCCTCTCCTGCCTCGGCAGCACCGACCGCAAGCACCCGACGACCGTCTACTCGCAGGGCACCCGGAACATCGTCGAAGCCATGCGCGCGTCCGGCGTGGACCGGCTGCTCTGCATCTCCTCCGCCGGCCTGGAGATCACCCCCGACGTGCCGCTGCCGCAACGGCTGGTCACCCGGTACGTGATCCAGCGCCTCTACCGGCACGGCTACGCCGACATGGCCCGGATGGAGACCTTCATGACCTCGGCGGCGGCCGAGGACACGGCCTGGACGGTGGTACGGCCGCCGATGCTCACCGACGGCCCGCTGACCGGACGCTACCGGACCGCCGAGAACGGCCACCTGGACCGCCCGAAGTCCCTCTCCCGCGCCGATCTCGCGCACTGCCTCCTGACCCGGGTCGACGACCCCCGCACCCATCGGGCCGTCATGGAGGTCGCGTACTGAGAGCCCACCGGCCTCTTCCGCACCTCGAAGTACGCCCGGAGGAACGGAAGGCCGGAATCCACTCACTCATATGTGCGGCTCCCCGCACGCCCGTGCGTCCGGTGCGGAAGAATGGGGCGGTGACCTCTCCCCGTTCCCCGCACCTGTCCGCCCCTGCTCCCCGGCTGATCGCCACCGACCTCGACGGCACGCTGCTGCGCGACGACAAGTCCGTCTCCGCGCGCACGGTCGCCGCACTCGCCGCGGCCGAGCGGGCCGGCATCGAGGTCTTCTTCGTCACCGGCCGCCCGGCCCGCTGGATGGACGTCGTCAGCGACCACGTCCACGGGCACGGTCTGGCGATCTGCGCCAACGGCGCCGCCGTCGTCGACCTCCACGCGGGCGGCGCCTTCCTGGAGGTGCGTCCGCTGGAGCGGCCCGTCGCCCTCGATGTCGTAACGGCCCTGCGCGCCGCCGCACCCGGCACCTCCTTCGCGGTCGAGCTGACCACCGGCATCCACTACGAGCCGCAGTACCCGCCGTTCTTCCTCGACCCCGGCGCGACCGTCGCCACCGCCGAGAAGCTCCTCTTCGAGGAGGCGCCGGGAGCCGCCGCCCCCGTGCTCAAGCTGCTCGCCCAGCACCCGGAGCTCGACCCCGACGCGTTCCTCGCGGTGGCGAGGGAGACGGCCGGGGACCACGCCGCCTTCACCCGGTCGAGCCCCACCGCCCTCATCGAGATCAGCGCCCATGGCGTCTCCAAGGCCTCCACCCTGGCCCTCTGCTGCGCCGAGCGCGGCATCACGGCCGAGGAGGTCGTCGCCTTCGGCGACATGCCCAACGACATCGAGATGCTGAGCTGGGCGGGCCGCTCGTACGCGATGGGCAACGCCCACCCCGACGTGATCGCCGCCGCCTCCGGCCGTACCGTCGGCAACAACGAGGACGGCGTGGCCGTCGTCATCGAGCAGCTGGTGGCCGAAGCGACGGCAGCCGCGCACGGCGACCGGCTCCGCCGACCGCACGGCCACTAGCTCCGCCGACCGACCCGCCGGGCACTGCCTCCCCCGGCGCTACAGCGGCGCCTCCCACACCACCGTCGTGCCGCCGCCGTCCTCCCCGGTGCCCGGTCCGCACCAACTCGCGCCGCCCAGCGACTCGGCCCGCCGCGCCAGGTTGCGCAGCCCGCTGCGCCGCCCGCCCGCCGGAATGCCGATGCCGTCGTCGGCGACTTCGAGCCGTACCCCGGCGGAACCGTCCGGCAGGGTGACGCCCGCGTCGACGACCACCTCGATACGGCTCGCCTCCGCGTGCCGGAAGGCGTTGGACAGCGCCTCCCGCAGCGCGGCGATGAGGTTCTTGCCGGTGAGTTCGCCGACCATGGTGTCGATCGCGCCGAGGAAGCGGTGCGCGGGCTTGAAGCCGAGCGGCACCGCCGCCATGTTGATCTCCCGCAGCACGCGGGTGCGCAGCCCCGAGGGGGCCTCGGCGGGGCCCTGCTGGAGCGCGAAGATCGCCGTACGGATCTCCTGGATGGTCACGTCCAGTTCGTCCACGGCCTTGCCGACGCCCTCGCGCACGGCCGGGACGATCGACCTGCGCTGGGCGCCCTCCAGCATCATGCCGGTGGCGAAGAGCCGCTGGATCACGAGATCGTGCAGGTCACGGGCGATCCGGTCGCGGTCCTCGTAGACGGCGAGGCGCTCCCGGTCCCGCTGCGCGTCGGCCATCATCAGGGCGAGCGCCGCCTGCGAGGCGAACTGGGTCGCGAGCGTCCGCTCCGCCTCGGTGAACTGGCGCGCGCCCCGCACCCGGGGGGTGGCGAGCGCGCCGAGCACCCGCCCGCCGCTCTGCAGCGGCAGCATCATGCTCGGGCCGTACGGGGAGGTCAGCCGGCTGATCATGCGCGGGTCCTTCGACGCGTCCGCGATGAAGACCGCCTCGCCGTCCAGGAGCTGTTCCACCACGGCGCTCTCGGGCGGGATCACCACACCCAGCGACTTCGTGGGCCGGGGCGAGGAGACGGCGACGATCTCCAGGCCGCCGTCCTCGGCGGGCAGCAGCACGATGCCGGCGTCCGCGTCGGCGAGCCGCCGGGCCTGTTCGGCGACGACGGCGAGGGCGTCGTCGGCGTCGCCGCCGGAGAGCAGCGCGGTGGTGACGGCGACCGAGCCGTCGATCCACCGCTCGCGCTGCCGGGCGGCCTCGTACAGGCGGGCGTTGCCGATGGCGATGCCCGCCTCGGTGGCCAGCACACGGACCATGTGCACGTCGTAGTCGTTGAACTCGCCGCCGCCGCGCTTCTCCGCGAGGTACAGATTGCCGAAGATCTCGCCCTGGACGCGGATGGGGACGCCGAGGAAGGTCCGCATCGGAGGGTGTCCCGGTGGGAAGCCGGCCGAGCGCGGGTCGGTGGAGAGGTCGGCGAGCCGGATCGTCTGGGGGTCCTGGATCAGCGCGCCGAGCAGCCCGGCGTGGCCGTCGGGCCGGTGGCCGATGCGGCGGGCCACCTCCTCGTCGACGCCGAAGGTGACGAAGTCGGACAGGCCCTTGCCCTCGTCGTCGACGACGCCGATCGCGGCGTAGCGGGCGTCGGCGAGTTCGGCGGCGGTCTCGCAGATGCGGTCGAGGGTGGAGTGGAGTTCGAGCCCGGTACCGACCGAACGCATGGCCTCCAGGAGCTGCGGTACGCGGGCGGTGAGTTCCGTGGACAGGCCCTGGAGGCTCCGGGTGGCCTGAGTGGCGGCTTCCAGGGGGTCCGGGGCGTCGGACGCTTCGGCGGTCATGGCTTGAGCCTAGTAAGTCCTATTTGGCGAGAAAAGTCGGCCGGTCACCGCCGGGGGCGGGCAGGGACGTCTCCGGGCCGACGACGAGCAGGTCGGTCGCCCGTTCCTGGTCGAGCATCCGGCGCAGCGGGCCTTCCGCGGCGGCCAGTTCCGCGTACGGTCCGTGCTGCACGGTCCGGCCCCCGTCCAGGACGAGGACCTCGTCGACCGCTTCGAGTCCGTGCAGGCGGTGGGTGATGAGGAGGGTCGTACGGCCTTCCGTGGCCCGGAGCAGATCGTCGGTGAGGGCGTCGGCGGTGGCCAGGTCCAGGTGCTCGGCCGGCTCGTCGAGGACGAGTACGGGGAAGTCGGCGAGGAGGGCGCGGGCGAGCGCGAGGCGCTGGCGCTGACCGCCGGAGAGCTGGGAGCCGTGTTCGCCCACGAGGGTGTCGAGCCCGGCGGGCAGCGCGTCCACCCAGTCGAGCAGCCGGGCCCTGCGGAGCGCCTCGCGCAGTTCCTCGTCGCTCGCGCCGGTGCGGGCGAGCCGCAGGTTCTCGCGGACGGAACTGTCGAAGAGGTGCGCGTCCTGGGCACAGAGCCCGACGAGGCGGCGGACCGCGTCGCCGTCGAGCTCCCAGGCGGGCACGCCGCCGATCCGGTACGTGCCGTGCTCCACGTCCAGGAACCGCAGCAGCACCTGGGCGAGCGTGGTCTTGCCGGAGCCGGAGGCACCGACGACGGCGACCCGGCGCCCGGCTTCCAGGGTGAGCCGGAAGTCGGTGAGCGCGGCCCGTTCCTGACCGGCGTGCCGGGCGGAGAGCCCGTCGAGCACCAGCGGGAACGGGCTCGCCGGGGGAGTCTCGGGCCGGACCGGCTCCCGTACGGGCACGGGCGCGTCCAGCACCTCGAAGACCCGCTCGGCGCTGTGCTTGACGCGCTGGCGGTACTGGACGGCGAGCGGAAGTCCGGTGACGGCCTCGAAGGCGGCGAGCGGGGTGAGGACGACCACGGCGAGGGCGACGCCGTCGAGCCGGCCGTCCGCCACCGCCCGGACGCCGACGAGCGCGGCGGCCACCACGGTCAGGCCGCAGACCAGGGCCGAGAGTCCGGCTCCGAGCGCGGTGGCGGCGGCCTGCCGGGAGGCGATGCCGGTGAGCGCCCGGTCGGCGGCCCGCGCCCGCTCGATCCGGCCGCGCAGCGCACCGGCCACGGTCAGCTCGGCGCAGCCGCGGAGCAGATCGGCCACGGCGGTCGCGAGGGCGCCGCGCGCGGGGGCGAGCCGTCGTTCGGCGCGCCGGGCGAGGGCTCCGGCGGCGGCCGGTACGAGGACACCCGCGACCAGCAGGCCGACGGCGAGGACGGCACCGGCCTCGGGCAGCAGCCAGGCGGTGAACCCGGCGGAGGCGACGCCCACCACGAGCGCGGCGCCCGCCGGGAGCAGCCAGCGCAGCCAGTAGTCCTGGAGGGCGTCGACGTCCTGGACGAGCCGGGCGAGCAGGTCGCCCCGCCGGGTGCGGCGCAGTCCGGTCGGGGCGATCCGCTCCAGCCGCCGGAAGACCGAGACCCTGAGTTCGGCGAGCATCCGCAGGACGGCGTCGTGCGAGACGATCCGCTCCGCGTACCGGAAGACCGCCCGCCCGATGCCGAAGGCGCGGGTGGCGGTGACGGCCACCATCAGATAGAGCACGGGCGGCTGTTCGGAGGCGCGGGAGATGAGCCAGCCGGAGACGGCCATGAGTCCGACGGCCGAGCCGAGGGCGAGGCTGCCGAGCAACAGGGCGAGTGCCATCCGCCCCTTGAGCTCCCCGGCCATGCCCCGGACCCGGCCGAGCACGGAGCCAGGGATGCTCACGGCGGGGACGGCCTCGGGGGTCTCGGGGTCGGCCGGCTCGGGGACGACAGTCCCGGAAGCGGCGGCCCCGGAAGCAGCGGCTTCGGAACCACCCGCGTCAGAGCCACCGGTCTCGAAACCACCGGTCTCAGAAGCACCGGCCTCAGAAGCAGCTCCCGCCGGGTCCACCCGTACCACCCGGTCCGCCACCGCGAGCAGCGCCGGGCGGTGGACGACCAGGAGCACGGTCCGGCCGGCGGCGAGGCGGCGGACCGCGTCGACCACGCCCGCCTCCGTCTCGCCGTCGAGCGCCGCCGTCGGCTCGTCGAGCAGCAGCAGGGGACGGTCCGCCAGGAAGGCCCGGGCGAGCGCGAGGCGCTGCCGCTGCCCGGCCGAGAGCCCGACGCCGTCCTCGCCGAGCGGGGTGTCGAGCCCCTGCGGAAGCCCGGTGACGAACCCGTCCGCACCGGCGTCCCGCAGCGCCTGCCGTACGGCCTCGTCGGAGGCGTCCGGGCGGGCGAGGCGGACGTTCTCGGCGATCGTGCCCGCGAAGAGGTAGGGCCGCTGCGGGACCCAGGCGATCCGCGACCGCCAGGCCTCCAGGTCGAGCGTGGCGAGGTCCTGGCCGCCGACGCGGACGGAACCGCCCTCCTCCGGCACCGCGAACCCGAGGACGACATCGAGCAGCGTCGACTTCCCGGCCCCGCTCGGCCCGACCAGGGCCACCGTCTCGCCCGGCTCGACCGTCAGCGTCGTCGCGTCGAGCGAGGGTTCGACGCGCCCGGCGTGACGTACCACCACCCCGTCAAGCTCCAGGCGTACGGACGCGGGGACGGCGCCCGTACCGCTCTCCCGTACCGGCTGCTCCAGGACGTCGAAGATCTCCTCCGCCGCCGCGAGCCCCTCCGCCGCCGCGTGGAACTGGGCTCCCACCTGCCGCAGCGGCAGATAGGCCTCCGGCGCCAGGATCAGGATGACGAGCCCGGTGTACAGGTCCAGCTCGCCGTGGACGAGCCGCATGCCGATGGTCACGGCGACCAGCGCGACCGACAGGGTCGCGAGGAGTTCCAGGGCGAAGGAGGAGAGGAAGGCGATCCGCAGGGTGCGCATCGTCGCCTGCCGGTACTCGGAGGTGATCGTGCGGATCGACTCGGCCTGGGCCTTCGCCCGGCCGAAGATCTTCAGGGTGGGAAGCCCGGCCACCACGTCCAGGAAGTGCCCGGAGAGCCGGGACAACAGCTTCCACTGGCGGTCCATCCGGGCCTGGGTGTACCAGCCGATCAGGATCATGAAGACCGGGATGAGCGGCAGGGTGACGACGATGATCGCCGCCGAGACCCAGTCCTCGGTGACGATCCGGGCCAGCACCGCGACCGGCACGACCACCGCGAGACCGAGCTGCGGCAGATAGCGGGCGAAGTAGTCGTCGAGGGCGTCCACGCCCCTCGTCGCGAGGGCGATCAGCGAACCGGCCTTCTGGCCGCTGAGCCAGCCCGGCCCGAGGCCGGCGGCCCGGTCGAGCAGCCGGCCGCGCAGTTCGGACTTGACCGCCGCACTCGCCCGGTGGGCGGCGAGCTCGGTCAGCCAGGAGACCAGCCCCCGTGCCGCCGCCACTCCGGCGAGCAGCAGCAGGGGGGTGGTCAGGGCGGAAGCCGACTGGTCGTTCTGGAAGGACCCCACCACGATCTCGGCGACGAGCATCGCCTGGGCGATGACCAGCACCGCCCCGACCAGGCCGAGTGCGACCACCGCGATCAGGAAGACGCGGGTGGCCCTGGCGTACCGGAGCAGGCGCGGATCGATCGGTTTCACGTGAAACATGCTCCCCTGGACAGGCCCTAGTGGGACTCGGCGATGTGCTGGGTACCGATCCGCTTGCGGAACACCCAGTAGGTCCAGCTCTGGTAGAGCAGCACCAGCGGGGTCGCGATCGCCGCGCACCAAGTCATGATCTTGAGCGTGTACGGGCTCGACGACGCGTTCGTCACGGTGAGGCTCCACTCGGGGTTGAGCGAAGACGGCATGACGTCCGGGAACAGCGCGAGGAAGAGCATCGCCACGGCGGAGGCGATGGTGATGCCCGAGAGCGCGAACGACCAGCCCTCGCGCCCGGCCTTGATCGCGACGATCGCCCCGACCAGGGCCACCACGGCGACCAGCATGGCCGCGAAGCTCCAGCTGTCACCCGTGTCGACCTGGGTCCAGATCAGGAAGCCGAGCGCGAGCACCGCCGTGACCAGGCCCAGCTTGAGCGCGAGCGCCCGTGCCCGCATCCGGATGTCACCGACCGTCTTGAGCGAGGCGAAGACCGCGCCGTGGAAGGTGAAGAGGGTGAGCGTGACCAGGCCGCCGAGGATCGCGTACGGGTTGAGCAGGTCCCAGAAGTTGCCGACGTACTCCATGTCCCCGTCGATCTTCACGCCCCGGACGATGTTGCCGAAGGCCACGCCCCAGAGGAGCGCGGGGATCAGCGAGGTCCAGAAGATGGCCTGTTCCCAGTTGCGCTGCCACTTCTCCTCGGCCCGCTTCGCCCGGTACTCGAAGGCGACGCCCCGGACGATCAGGCAGACCAGGATGATCAGCAGCGGCAGGTAGAAGCCGGAGAAGAGCGTCGCGTACCACTCGGGGAAGGCGGCGAAGGTCGCGCCGCCGGCGGTGAGCAGCCAGACCTCGTTGCCGTCCCAGACGGGCCCGATGGTGTTGATGAGGACCCGCTTCTCGGCCCGGTCGCGGGCGAGCAGCTTGGTCAGGATGCCGACCCCGAAGTCGAATCCCTCCAGGAAGAAGTAGCCGATCCAGAGGACGGCGATGAGTACGAACCAGACGTCGTGGAGTTCCATGCCTCGATCTCCTGAGCCTCAGTACGAGAAGGCCATCGGGCGGTCGGGGTCACGAGAGTCCCCGCCGATCTTGGTGGGCGGGTTGAGATCGTCGTCGCTGAGCTCCGGCGGGCCCGCCTTGATGTACTTCACGAGGAGCTTGACCTCGATCACGGCGAGGATCGCGTACAGCGACGTGAAGACGATCATCGAGGTGAGCACCTCGCCCTGGGAGACACCGGGGGAGACCGCGTCCCGGGTGCGCAGCACGCCGTAGACGACCCAGGGCTGGCGGCCCATCTCGGTGAAGATCCAGCCCCAGGAGTTGGCGATGAGCGGGAACGCCATGGTCCAGAGGGCGATGATCCAGTACCACTTGCCCAGGCGGGGGCTGAGTGCCTTCCGCTTGAACAGGACCAGGTTCGGCACCTCGTCCTCACCGGTCCTCATCCCGGGGGCCAGCATGAACTTCTTGCGGGTCAGCCAGAGGCCGAGCACACCGATGCCCAGCGAGGCCATGCCGAAGCCGATCATCCAGCGGAATCCCCAGTACGCGACGGGGATGTTGGGCCGGTAGTCGCCGGGCCCGAACTTCTCCTGCTCGGCCTTGTTGACGTCGTTGATGCCCGGGACGTACGAGCTGAAGTCGTCGTTGGCGAGGAAGGACAGCAGGCCGGGGATCTCGATGGCCACCGTGTTGTGGCCCTTCTCGACGTCGCCGTAGGCGAACACCGAGAAGGGTGCGGGCGCCTCGCCGTCCCAGAGCGCCTCCGCGGCGGCCATCTTCATGGGCTGCTGCTTGAACATGACCTTGCCGAGCAGGTCACCGCTGATGGCGGTGCCCAGGCCGGCGATGATCAGGGTGATCAGGCCGAGTCGCAGCGAGGTCCGCATCACCGGGATGTGCTTCTTGCGTGCCAGGTGGAAGGCGGAGATGCCGACCATGAACGCGCCGCCGACCAGGAAGGCCGCCGTCATGGTGTGGAAGAACTGGGTGAGGGCGGTGTTCTGGGTGAGCACGTGCCAGAAGTCGGTGAGCTCGGCCCGGCCGCGCTCCTCGTTGATGCGGTAGCCCACCGGGTGCTGCATCCAGGAGTTGGCCGCGAGGATGAAGTACGCGGAGAGGACGGTGCCGATCGACACCATCCAGATGCAGGCGAGGTGGATCCGCTTCGGGAGCTTGTCCCAGCCGAAGATCCACAGACCGATGAAGGTCGACTCGAAGAAGAAGGCGATGAGCGCCTCGAAGGCGAGCGGCGCTCCGAAGATGTCACCCACGAACCGGGAGTAGTCGGACCAGTTCATACCGAACTGGAACTCCTGGACGATGCCGGTGACGACACCCATGGCGATGTTGATCAGGAAGAGCTTGCCCCAGAACTTCGTCGCCCTGAGGTACTTCTCCTTCTCCGTCCGCACCCAGGCGGTCTGGAGTCCGGCGGTGAGCGCGGCGAGGGAGATCGTCAGGGGGACGAAGAGGAAGTGGTAGACGGTGGTGATGCCGAACTGCCAGCGCGCCAGGGTCTCTGGCGCCAGAGCGAGGTCCACGTCGTTTTCTCCTTACATCGCCGTGGTCACATCGGCAGTTTGCCCTGTTAATCCCACAAATTACGGGAGCAACCAGGACACGCTTGTGAACGCGTTCACATTCACAAGCATTATGTCTCATACGAAATCCGTATCTTCTACTGGGGTCCCCTCCCGCGTTCCCGGGGTCCCCCGGGAACGCGAAGACCCCCACGAGCGGGGCGCTCACGGGGGTCTGGGCCTGCCGGGGGGGGCGGTGGCCGACCGCCTGCCCGGTCAGCTCTCCTTGCGGAAGCCCTCCGCCGCCTTCAGGAACAGGTCGTTCGCCTCGGTCTCGCCGATCGTCACGCGCACGCCCTCACCCGCGAACGGCCGCACCATCACACCGTGGCGCTCGCACTCCGCCGCGAAGTCCATGGTCCGCTCGCCCAGCCGCAGCCAGACGAAGTTGGCCTGGGTGTCCGCCACGGTCCACCCCTGGGCCACCAGCCCCGCGTGGACCCGCTCGCGCTCGGCCACCAGGGAACCGACCCGCCCGAGCAGTTCGTCCTCGGCCCGCAGCGAGGCCACCGCCGCGTCCTGCGCCAGCTGGCTCACACCGAACGGCACCGCCGTCTTGCGCAGCGCCGCCGCCACCGGCTCATGGGCGACCGCGAAGCCGACCCGCAGCCCCGCCAGGCCGTACGCCTTGGAGAAGGTGCGCAGCACGGCGACGTTCGGCCGGTCGCGGTAGAGCTCGATGCCGTCCGGGATCTCCCCTCCTTCACCGGGGGTGGAACGGACGAACTCGCGGTACGCCTCGTCGATCACCACGAGGACGTCGGAGGGCACCCGGTCGAGGAAGCGCTCCAGCTCGGCCCGGCGCACGGCCGTGCCCGTGGGGTTGTTGGGATTGCAGACGAAGATCAGTCGGGTCCGGTCGGTGATCGCCGCGGCCATCGCGTCGAGGTCGTGCACCTCGCCGTCGGTCAGCGGCACCTGCACCGAGGTGGCACCGCTGATCTGCGTGATGATCGGATACGCCTCGAAGGAGCGCCAGGCGTAGATGACCTCGTCGCCGGGGCCCGAGGTCGCCTGGAGGAGCGACTGCGCGACGCCGACCGAGCCGGTGCCCGTCGCGATGTGGGAGACGGGCACGCCGAAGCGGTCGGCCAGCTCCTCGGTGAGCCCCGCGCAGGCCATGTCCGGGTAACGGTTGAAGCTCGCGGCGGCGGCCAGCGTGCTCTCCATGACCCCCGGCAGCGGCGGGTAGGGGTTCTCGTTGGAGGACAGCTTGAAGGCCACCGGGCCGCCCGAGGCCGCCGGCCTGCCCGGCTTGTAGGTGGGGACGCCGTCCAGCTCGGCGCGCAGCTTCGGGCTGCCCGTGCTCGTCCCGCTGGTCTCGCTCACAGTGTGGCCTCCTCGACCGTCCGTACCGCCAATGCTCCTCACCTTAAGAGGATTCGCTCCCGCTGCGAATGGGCTGTGGACAACAGGAGGGACACGCTGTGGAAACGACGGCCCCGGCAGGGTGCGTACGGAGTGCCCGGCGCGGCTGCGAAGCAGGGGGGGCGCGCGACTGGGTGGCGCGCGCGGGTGGCGGGCGCCGTGGCGCGCATCCCCCGTAGAGGTGAGTTGAGACCTCTTCGAGACCTCGCCCCCTCGCCAGGCCTACACCGTTCGACGAGCATGGAACCCACGGTAATGACCCTAACTGCCTTGGGTTCAGAGGCTCTTGGCACTCTTCGATCATGCAGAAACGTGCCTGCCACTGCCTGCATATGCGACCGGCTCAACCGCCCCTCGTCGCCCTACTATCGGCTCGCCATGACAGCAGCAGGGAAGCACCAGGTGAGCCGGGCACAGACCCGGGGAAACCGGCAGGGCCGGGCAGGCATCCGGGACGTGGCCGCCGCCGCCGGAGTCTCCATCACGACTGTCTCCGACGCGCTCAACGGCAAGGGCCGACTCCCCGACGCCACCCGGCGCCACGTCCGCGAAGTCGCCGACCGGCTGGGCTACCGCCCGTCCGCGGCGGCCCGCACGCTCCGCACCGGTAAGTCGGGACTCATCGGCCTGACCGTGACCACGTACGGGGATGAACCTTTCACCTTCACCGAATTCGCGTACTTCGCGGAGATGGCCAGAGCCGCCACATCGGCCGCACTCGCCCGGGGCTACGCCCTGGTCATCCTCCCCGCCACCTCCCGACATGACGTCTGGTCGAACGTCGCCCTCGACGGCACCGTCGTCATCGACCCCTCCGACCACGACCCGGTCGTGACCGAACTGGTCCGCCAGGGCCTGCCCGTCGTCTCCGACGGACGCCCCGCCGGCACCCTTCCGGTCACCGCCTGGGTCGACAACGACCACGAAGCCGCCGTCCTCGATCTGCTCGACCACCTCGCCGACGCCGGCGCCCGCCGCATCGGCCTCCTCACCGGAACCACCACCGACACGTACACCCGCCTGTCCACCACCGCGTACCTGAACTGGTGCGCACGGGTGGGCCAGGACCCCGTCTACGAGGCCTACCCGGCGCACGACCCGTGCGCGGGCGCCGTCGCGGCCGACCGGCTGCTCGCCCGACCGGACCGGCCCGACGCCGTGTACGGCCTCTTCGACCCCAACGGAACCGACCTCCTCGCGGCCGCGCGCCGCTACGGACTCCGCGTCCCGGACGACCTGCTGCTGGTGTGCTGCAGCGAGTCGACCGTCTACGCAACCACCGAACCGCCCATCACGACGCTCTCGCTCAAACCACGCCGGATCGGCACGGCCGTCGTCCAGCTCCTCATCGACGCCATCGAGGGGATCGACACCGACGGACCGGTCGAGCAGGTGATACCGACCGAACTCATCGTCCGCACCTCCTCGCAGCGCCGTTCACCCCGAACGACGGTCAGTCCACCGCGCCAACCCTCGAAGGACTGAACTCTCCGACGGGTCGTCACCCCACCGCCGTCCCGCCCCTGCCCGTGGGCCGGGACGGCGAAACCAGCCGGCACACCGGCCCCAACCCTGGACTGGACCTTCTCAATTCGGGCGAAACAACCGGTGAACCCGGAGTGGACCCGGATTCACCACCCCTGGTGCGTCACACAGGAGGACCCTCATTCCTATGATGGGCGCACGACATCGCGGGCCACCCCCACCAGGCCGGTCCGCGATGTGCAGGGCATCGCGACGGTGGTGGAGGGGTCCATGACTCAGGGGGCCGGGCAGGAGCCCGTGGCGCGCACGGCGACATTGCGTGACTTCCGTGTACCGCCGTACGCCCGTGTGCCCGTACAGGGCCACGCCACCGATCCGACGTCCACGGAGCCACTGCCGGTCCCGCCACCGGCCGAGACCCCACCCGCCGCACACCCGCCGCACCCCGAGCACGCCCCGCACCCGGCGCAGCCGCACCCCGCCGCGGCGTACGCGACCGCAGCGGCGAGCCCTCCCGCGACCGCAGCGGCACCCGCACCCGCGAGTCCTCCGGCGACCGCGCCGATGCCTGTGTCGGCACCCCCGACCGCACCCGCGCCCGCCCCCACCGCGCCGCTGCCCGCCGAGCCGACCCTGCTCCTCGGGCGCCGCACCACGCCCGCGTACGCCGTCGCGGCAGGCTCCTCCATCGTCTCCGTCGCCACCGGTCACCCCGGCAACCCCTTCCCGGAGGGCGACCTCCCCGAGGGGTACACCCCGACCGAGCGCGACCTCCCGATCATCAACCGCGGCGACACCGTCCAGGTCCCGGTCACCCCCGAGCCCGCCCCCGCCACCGAGCCCGCCCCCGGGAACGGCGAGGGACCCGGCCCGCTCTTCGTCGTCGGCGACGTCCACGGCTACCTCGACGAACTCGTCTCCGCCCTCCACGCCCAGGGCCTCATCGACGAGAACGGCAACTGGTCCGCCGGTAACGCCCGCCTCTGGTTCCTCGGCGACTTCACCGACCGCGGCCCCGACGGCATCGGCGTCATCGACCTGGTCATGCGCCTCTCCGCCGAGGCCGCCGCCGCCGGCGGCTACTGCAAGGCCCTCATGGGCAACCACGAGCTGCTGCTCATCGGCGCCAAGCGCTTCGGCGACACCCCGGTGAACTCCGGCGCGGGCACCGCCACCTTCCAGGCCGCCTGGCTGCTCAACGGCGGACAGAAGCACGACATGGACCGGCTCCAGGACGTCCACCTCCAGTGGATGTCCCGGCTCGACGCCGTGGTGAGCGAGGACGACCACCTCCTCCTGCACTCCGACACCACCGCGTACCTCGAGTACGGCCAGACCATCGAGGACGTCAACGACACGGTCCACGAGATCCTCAACCGGAACGACGCCGACGAGGTCTGGGACGTCTTCCGGAAGTTCACCAAGCGCTTCGCCTTCCGCGACGAGGGCGGCCCGCAGGCCGTTCAGGAGCTGCTCTCCACCTACGGCGGCCACCGGATCGTCCACGGCCACAGCCCGATCCCGTACCTCCTCGGCCAGGTCGGTACGGAGGACGGCGAGAGCGACGCGGGCCCGGTCGTCGACGGACCGCACGTGTACGCGGACGGTCTGGCGATCGCCATGGACGGCGGAGTGACCATGGCCGGAAAGCTGCTGGTCGTCCAACTCCCGCTGAACGGCTGAGGCATAACCCTGCGCATCCGGGGAAGTCGAATTCCGGAAACACCCTGTCAGCCTGTGGCATCACCGCAATACCATCGGGTCCATCCGTAGCAGGCTCTCCTCCGTTTCCGCCCAACCGACCGTTTCCCACGGCTGATCCGGGCCTACGGAGCATCGGGGGATGCACATGAACGTGGCTCCGCACCTGCTGACCGAGGACCGCGCCGAGTACGAGCGGGTCCTCGACGACGCACTGAGCACCGCCCACGCACGTCCGGATCTCGCCGGGGCCGGAACCCGGCTCAGCCTGGCGCAATTGCGTGCCCTCACGCTGAACGCGACCACCCTCGTCACCAGCGCGGCGGCGAGCGAGTACGACCACTACGTGAAGGTCCGCGAACAGCATCGCGCGGCCCTCGGGACCCGTACGCCGACGCCCTCCGACCCGCCGGGCCCCGGCGCGGGCGTCATCGCGGTCCTCACCGTCCTGGTACCCGTCCTCGCGGGCGCCGCCGCCGTCATATTCCTGCTGGTCGGCGCGGTCCTGCACGCCCTCGCCCCCACCGTGGTCTTCGGCGCGACCCTGCTCACGGCGGGCCTGGTCTTCGGCGTGGTGGCCGCCGCCGGGCTGCTCTTCGCAGCCGCCGGACTCCTCGTGACGGCCCTGCGCAACAGCCCGACGGAGGTGGGCGGCCCGCTCGGGGCGGCCCCGGACGACGAGCTGTCCCGCGCCCGCGAGGCCTGGCGCCTGGCCCTCCTGGAGCGCGGCATCCTGCCCTTCCTCCACGACGTCCTCGCCGCCACGTCCCCACCGGACCCCTGACCCGCACCGGCCCACGACACCCCCAGGGTCGCGGGCCGGCGCTACCGGGTGCCCCCGGTCACTCCGCCAGCGGCAGGTACACCCGATTGCCCGTCGCCGCGAACTCGGCCGACTTCGCGGCCATGCCCGCCGCGATCTCGTCCGCCTTCAGATCACCGCCGTGCTCCCGCCGGATGTCCTGCGAGATCTTCATCGAGCAGAACTTCGGACCGCACATGGAACAGAAGTGCGCGGTCTTCGCGGGCTCCGCCGGCAGGGTCTCGTCGTGGAACTCGCGGGCCGTGTCCGGGTCGAGCGCCAGGTTGAACTGGTCCTCCCAGCGGAACTCGAAGCGCGCGTCCGACAGCGCGTCGTCCCACTCCTGCGCGCCCGGGTGCCCCTTGGCGAGGTCCGCCGCGTGCGCCGCGATCTTGTACGTGATGACGCCGGTCTTCACGTCGTCCTTGTTCGGCAGGCCCAGGTGCTCCTTGGGCGTGACGTAGCAGAGCATCGCCGTGCCCCACCAGGCGATCATCGCCGCGCCGATGCCCGAGGTGATGTGGTCGTACGCGGGCGCCACGTCCGTGGTCAGCGGGCCGAGCGTGTAGAACGGCGCCTCCTCGCAGATCTCCTGCTGGAGGTCGATGTTCTCCTTGATCTTGTGCATCGGGACGTGCCCGGGGCCCTCGATCATCGTCTGCACGTTGTGGCGCTTGGCGATCGTGTTCAGCTCGCCGAGGGTGCGCAGCTCCGCGAACTGCGCCTCGTCGTTGGCGTCCGCGATCGACCCGGGCCGCAGGCCGTCGCCGAGCGAGTACGTGACGTCGTACGCCGCCAGGATCTCGCAGAGCTCCTCGAAGTTCGTGTAGAGGAAGTTCTCCTTGTGGTGCGCGAGGCACCAGGCGGCCATGATCGAGCCGCCGCGCGAGACGATGCCGGTCTTGCGGCGCGCGGTGAGCGGCACGTACGGCAGGAGTACGCCGGCGTGCACGGTCATGTAGTCCACGCCCTGCTCGGCCTGCTCGATGACCGTGTCCTTGTAGATCTCCCAGGTCAGGTCCTCGGCCCGGCCGTCGACCTTCTCCAGGGCCTGGTAGAGCGGCACGGTGCCGATCGGGACGGGGGAGTTGCGCAGGACCCACTCGCGGGTGGTGTGGATGTTGCGGCCGGTGGACAGGTCCATGACCGTGTCGGCGCCCCACTTGGTCGCCCAGGTCATCTTCTCCACCTCCTCCTCGATGGAGGAGGTGACGGCGGAGTTGCCGATGTTGGCGTTGACCTTCACCAGGAACCGCTTGCCGATGATCATCGGCTCGATCTCCGGGTGGTTGACGTTCGCCGGGAGCACGGCACGCCCGGCCGCGATCTCCTCCCGTACGACCTCGGGGGAGACGTTCTCCCGGATCGCCACGTACTCCATCTCCGGGGTGATCTCGCCCCGGCGGGCGTACGCGAGCTGGGTCACGGCCCCTCCGTCGCGGCCCCGGCGGGGCAGGCGCGGGCGGCCGGGGAAGACCGCGTCGAGGTTCTTCAGCCCGCCACCGCGCGGCGAGGTGTGCTTGATGCCGTCGTCCTCGGGGCGGGCCGGTCGGCCCGCGTACTCCTCGGTGTCGCCGCGCGCGATGATCCAGTTCTCGCGCAGCGGCGGAAGGCCCCGCCGGACGTCGGTGTCGACCGTGGGGTCGGTGTAAGGGCCGGACGTGTCGTACAGCGTGACGTCCTTGCCGTTGGTGAGGTGCACCTGACGGACCGGCACCCGCAGGTCCGGGCGCGAGCCCTGGACATACCCCTTGTGCCAGCCCGGCGTGCGTTCCCGCTCGTCGGCCACGTTCTGGCCGGAGGCAGGCGTGCGTGCATCCTGAATGGTCATGAGACCGATCTCCCTACGCCGGCATTACCCGGTAACAGGTTCGGCGGTCGGCGCAGCCTCCTCCCGTACGTACATCAGTACGCGCGTACGGTGATCAGCGCCCTCTCAGCCCGGTGCTCCGAGCTCCCGCGTGTGCAAAGGTGCCACCACGCTAGCGGCATCCCTGGCGTGCTGAACAGTGGGCCCCCGACGTTCTTGCGATGATCGGTCGGTGACTCTCCCCCAGCAGACTCCCGAGCCGCACGGCCACCACCACGGTCCGGACCAGGGTCCCGGCCACGGCGGGGGCCACGGTCCCGGCCCTGGCGGCGGCCACGGCGGCGGTCCCTCCCACGGGCACGGACACAGCCACAGCCACGGCCCCGCCGCCCCCGTCTCCCGTCATCTGCGCAGGGTCATCGCCGCGATCCTCATCCCGTTCGCGACGGCCGTCGTGGTCGGGCTCGCGGTCCTGTGGCCCGGCGGCGCCCCGGCCCACGAACGCACCGGCGTCGGCTTCGACCGGCAGACGGAACAGGGCGAGGTCGTCTCCGTGGAACAGGTCGACTGCGCCTCCGTGAACGCCGGGCAGGGCCCGACCGGGGACACCTCGGCCCCGGAGGGACGCAAGGCGGCCGACGCCCGGCAGGACCAGTGCGAGAAAGCGACGATCGAGGTCACCACCGGCCCTGAGAAGGGCCGGAAGTTCACCGAGATCATCCGGCCCGACGCGACGCGCCAACTGCACGAGGGGCAGGGCGTGGTGGTGGCGTACGCCCCCGACGCCCCCCGCGACCTGCAGTTCTCGGTGACGGACGTGAACCGCAAGGTCCCGATGGCCATCCTCGCCGGCATCTTCGCCCTCGCGGTGGTGCTCGTCGGCCGGATGCGTGGCGTGATGGCGCTCGTCGCGCTCGTCGTGAGCTTCCTGATCCTGACGTTCTTCATCCTGCCGGCGATCCTGGAGGGATCGAATCCGCTGGTCGTGGCGGTGGTCGGGTCGAGCGCGATCATGCTGATCGCGCTCTACATGTGCCACGGCCCCTCGGCCCGCACCTCGGTCGCGGTGCTGGGCACGCTGATCTCCCTGCTGCTCATCGGTCTGCTCGGCTCACTCTTCATCGGCTGGGCCTCGCTCACCGGCAACACCGACGACTACACCGGCCTGATCCACGGCCTGTACCCGGAGATCGACATGTCCGGCCTGCTGCTCGCCGGCATCATCATCGGTTCGCTCGGTGTGCTCGACGACGTGACGGTCACCCAGACCTCGGCGGTCTGGGAGCTGCACCAGGCCGATCCGGCCATGGGGCCGCGCGCCCTGTACCGGGCCGGTATCCGGATCGGCCGCGACCACATCGCCTCGGTCGTGAACACGCTCGTGCTGGCGTACGCGGGCGCCGCCCTCCCGCTGCTGCTGCTCTTCTCGATCGCGCAGAGCAGCACGGGGACGGTGGCCAACAGCGAGTTGGTCGCCGAGGAGATCGTCCGGACGCTCGTCGGGTCGATCGGTCTGGTCGCCTCCGTACCGGTCACCACGGTGCTCGCGGCCCTGGTCGTCTCCGCCGACCGGACGGCCCCCGGGGCCGACCCGGGAGCGGGCGGCCGTGCGGGAACGATCGGCCGACCGGGAGGCCCCAGGCCTGCCGGGGTACGGGGCGGACGTCGCCGTCGCGCCAAGTGACGAGCCGCCGGGTCGGCAGCGTCAGGCGGCCGGGGCACGCAGCCGGGACGGGCGGCGTCAGGCGGCCGGCCCGGCGTTCTCCTCGGCCAGAATCCGGCCCAGCGCAGCCTCCAGGTGATCTTCGAAGTCGCCGAGTGTCCGTTCCTGACCGAGCGGAACGAGCTTGTCCGTTCGGTCGAGGAAGGCGACGAGCGGCGGTGCGCTGGCCCGGAACAGGGCGCGGTCGCCGCCGACCTGGAGCCGGATGGAGACGTCCGAGAGCCCCTCGGGCTCCGTCGGGGCGATGTGCACATCGCCGTCCCCGCTCGGCCTGTTGATCCCGTCGAGCAGCAGTTCCCTGCCGAACGCCCAGGTCACCGGCGCGTCCCCGGGGAGGTGGAAGGTCATCCGCACCGCGTAGGGATCCCGGGTCTCATATCGCAGCTCGACAGGGATCTTGAAGGAGAGCTCCTCGGAGACGAGGAAGCTCATCAGGACCTCGGCCTGAACCGACTCTCGCATCATGTACCCCGCAGTAGATGAAGCAGTTGTGTAAACACAGCTGCTGAAAGCTGTGACCGAAACGGCCAGGAATGATCCCCCGTGGCCCTCTTGACGCAATCGTGCTGTAAGCGCTAGCAGATCACAAGGAGTGATTTTTCAGATACTGATAGAGAACGCGAACGACCCGAAGAGCCTTCCGATCTCCGTACGTAGCCGCTCAACTGCTGGGAGCAACCGTTCTTCCTGGTGAAGAGGGAGGGAAATCGCCATTGCGGCCGCCACGGAGCCCGCGGTGATGGGGATCGCGGCGCAGACCGTGCCGAGCGCATATTCCTGACGCTCCACCAGGGGCTCCATTCGCCCCAAACCGCCCAAACGATCCAAAAGGACATGGCGGTTACGCACCGTATACGGGGTGATGGCTTCGACCGGATGCCGGTCGAGGTGGTCTTGACGAGATTTCAGATCGAGTTGACTCAGCAGACATTGCCCGATCGCATGGGCGTGCCCGGTCTCGCGGAAGTCGGCCCATTCCTCCACTGCGGGGGCGGAAGGGGTGTCGGCGACGGCGACGAGCTCGATCTCGCCCTCGCGGTAGAGGGCGAAGTAGACCGGCACACCGATCTCGTCCCGCCAACGGGCAAGGGAGTCTTCGATCTTGATGCGACGATTCTGCACAGCTTCGCCGCCGGCCAGTCGGACGGCGGCCTCACCCAGCACGAACACGCCCTTCTCGCGGCGCAGATAGCCCTCGTGCGTCAGGGTGCGGAGCAGGTGGTACGTGGTGGGCAGCGGAAGGCCCGTCTCACGGGCGAGCTGTTTGGCCGGGGCGCCTTCCGGATGGGAGGCCACGGCCTCCAGAAGTCTCAGCGCACGCTGCACCGAGCCGATCAGGGTTGGCGCAGCCGTCTGCGTAGCCGTGGCCAAAGGTCACCCCCAGGCGTGACGACGGATGCATCGCACCCGCCCGCGGGGGCCGCCCCCGCGCGCCCGCCGGGCCTGGGAAACCGCTGGTCAGTAGGGAGGTCTACGTCTGTAGTCCCCAACACGGCGGAGAGATTCCACTCTAGTGGCAGCCCCTGGGCCGATGCTCTGATTCGACCAGCGCGTTCCCCCGGCCGGGCTAATCCCCTCCGTCGGCTTCATACCGATCAGTAGCTTGTGCTACCAGTCCTCTCGCGAGTGGTCCGAGGAGCTGAACTTCCTTACGACGTAGACCAGTCCGGCGACGAGGGCCACGAACAGCAGCACCTTGAAGAGCAGCCCGACCACGAAAGCCAGGACGCTGGTGATCAGTCCGCCGAAGACGAGCAGGGCGAGGGCCGGTATGGCGACCCACTTCACCCACCAGGGCAGCCCCGCGAGAATCTGCTGTACGGCCATCGTCCTGCCTCGCTCTCGAAGATCCGTTCCACGCACTCCGCGTCGAACACCTCCAAGCCTAGGGTCCGGACGTGACCCATGGGGGCCCTGCGGCCCCCGCTCTCCCCTGATCCGACCCCTAGGGGCTCAGGACCTCCCGGAGCATCGGGCCTCAGGGGCCCGCCCGGGGCGTCAGGATTCGTGGACCTCCCCGGAGCCTCACGCCTCCGGCGGCGAGAAGACCACCATCACCCGCAGGTCCTCGCTGATGTGGTGGAATCTGTGCTCCTCCCCCGCCGGCACATAGACCACGCTGCCCCGCGCCACCTGCGTCGTCTCCGTCCCCACTGTGATCGCCGCCCGGCCGCTCACCACGAAGTACACCTCGTCCTGGCGGTGCGGCTGCTGCGGGTCGAGCTCCCCGGCGTCCAGCGCGTACAGGCCCACCGACATGTTCCGCTCACGCAGGAACTGGAGGTACGCGCCCTGGTTCGCGGCACGTTCCGCTTCCAGTTCGTCCAGTCGGAATGCCTTCATCGCCTGTCAGCCCCTGCCGTCGGCCCGATCGTGTCTGTCACGATCAGACACATGATGAATTTTCTAGTCAAGACTCTCGCCAACGCGGGCGCCCTCGGGGTCGCCATCTGGCTCCTCGAGGACATCACTCTGACCGGTGAAAGCACCGGCAAGAAGGCCCTGACCCTCATTCTCGTCGCCCTGGTCTTCGGGCTCGTGAACGTCCTGGTCAAGCCGGTCGTCAAGCTTCTGACACTTCCTCTCTTCATTCTGACCCTCGGCCTGATCACCCTGGTGGTCAACGCCCTGATGCTGTTGCTCACCTCGTGGCTGGCCGAGCAGTTCAACCTCAGCTTCCACGTGGAGGGCTTCTGGACCGCCGTCCTCGGCGGCCTGATCATCTCCGTGGTGTCCTGGGCACTGAACGTCGTGCTCCCCGACAGTGACTGAGTGCGGCCGGTGACCTATCGCGTCTGTTTCGTCTGCACGGGCAACATCTGCCGCTCGCCGATGGCCGAGCACGTGTTCCGCAGACATGTGGAGGACGCCGGCCTCGGCGATGTGGTGGAGGTCGACAGCGCCGGCACCGGCGGCTGGCACGAGGGCGACGCCGCCGACCCCCGTACCGTCTCCGTCCTCGACGAGAACGGCTATACCTCCGCGCACACCGCACGCCGGTTCCGGGCCTCCTGGTTCCCGGACCTGGACCTGGTGATCGCGCTGGACGAAGGGCACCTGCGGGAACTCCGCGCGCTCGCCCGCACCCCCGAGGAAGCGGCGCGGATACGACTGCTGCGCTCCTACGACCCCGCCGCCGGGGACGCGCTCGACGTCCCGGACCCGTACTACGGGGACCGCCGGGGCTTCGAGGAGTGCCTCGACATGGTGGAAGCCGCGAGCGGAGGACTGCTCGCGGCCGTACGCCTGGAACTGGAGGACCGGACACCGTGAGCGACATGGACATCGGCGACGGCACGCGTGCCGTGCGGGCCGGACTTCCCGAGCCGGTGAAGTACGAGCCGACCCTGCCGGGGCCGGTCTTCGCCGCGCACTTCCACCTGCCGGGCGAGCCGACCGGGCCGTACACCTACGGCCGCGACGAGAACCCGACCTGGACCCACCTGGAGCGGGCGATCGGCGAGCTGGAGGCGCCGGGGGAGCAGGGCGTCGAGACGCTGGTCTTCGCCTCCGGCATGGCCGCGATCTCCGCCGTCCTCTTCTCCCAGCTGAGGGCGGGCGACGCGGTGGTACTGCCCTCCGACGGCTACCAGGCCCTGTCGCTGCTGCACGAGCAACTGCGGGCGTACGGCATCGGGGTCCGCACCGCGCCGACCGGTGGCGACGGCCAGCTCGCCGTGCTCGCCGGGGCCAAGCTGCTGTGGATCGAGACCCCGTCCAACCCCGGGCTCGACGTCTGCGACATCCGCCGGCTGGTGGCCGAGGCCCGTGCCGCGGGGGCGCTCGTGGCCGTCGACAACACCCTCGCCACCCCGCTCGGACAGCGACCGCTCGATCTGGGCGCGGACTTCTCCGTCGCCAGCGACACCAAGGGCATGACCGGGCACGGGGACATCCTGCTCGGTCACGTCAGCTGCCGTGATCCCGAGCGCGCGGCGGAGGTACGGCGGTGGCGCAAGGTCGTCGGCGCCATCCCCGGACCCATGGAGGCCTGGCTCGCGCACCGTTCGCTCGCCACGCTCCAGCTGCGGATCGACCGGCAGTGCTCCACGGCGCTCGCGCTCGCGCGGACGCTCGCCGGGCGCGCGGACGTGACCGGGCTGCGATACCCGGGACTGCCCGACGATCCCTCGCACGCGGTGGCCGCCCGGCAGATGCGGCGCTTCGGGCCGGTGGTCTCCTTCGAACTGGCCGGCCGTGAGCGGGCGGAGCGGTTCCTCGACGCGCTGCGGCTCGTGGACGAGGCCACCAGTTTCGGCGGTGTGCGTTCCACGGCGGAGCGGCGCGGGCGCTGGGGCGGTGACGCGGTCGCGGAGGGTTTCATCCGCTTCTCGGTGGGCGCCGAGGACCCTGAGGACCTGATCGCCGATGTGCTGGGGGCGCTCGACGAGGCCGGGGGAGCCGCCTGAGACGGCACCCCGCCGCCCGTCGGGCGCACGGAACGGGGCGCTCCGAGCCTCCCCCCTCGTGGCTCGGAACGCCCTCGTTCCCACGCGCGGAGACCGCCTGAGCAAGGCTAGTTGACTGTGCGTCAGTGTCCAATCACGGTAGCGACAGAGACCTATCGACTTATTTATAGTTGGACGGTCCTGAGGCGCAGTCAGCCGACCGCCTGAGTCGAACGGCCGCACGGCCGGGAGGGGGCGGACATGGATCTGGCCCTGCTGCGCACGTTCGTCACGGTGCACCGGGCCGGCTCCTTCACCCGCGCCGCCGCGCTCCTCGGGCTCTCCCAGCCGGCCGTCACCAGCCAGATCAGGACCCTGGAACGGCAGCTCGGCCGGCCGCTCTTCCTCAGACAGGCCCGCGGGGTCACACCGACCACCGTCGGCGACGAGCTCGCCCATCGGGCCGCTCCCCACCTGGACGCCCTCGTCGAGATCGCCGACACCGGCCTCGACGGGGAGAGCGGCGTCCGTACCCTCCACGTCGCCGGGCCTCCGGAGTTCACCGCGCTCCGCGTGCTGCCCGCCCTGACCCCGCTGGTCGAGCAGGGTCTCGCCGTACGGGCGTCCTTCCTCGGGAACACGGCGGAGATCCTCGACGGTCTCGCCGCCGGCCACCACGACCTGGCCGTCGCCACCGCCCGCCCGCGCGGCGGTCTGCTCGTCGCCACCCCGCTCTGCGACGAGGAGTACGTCCTGGTCGCCGCCCCCCGCTGGGCGGCCCGCCTCACCCCCGACGTGCTCCTCGACAAGGGCGCGGTGGTCCTCGAACAGCTTCCGGTGGTCGAGGTGCACGAGTCGCTGCCGTTCGTCGCCCGCTACTGGGCGAGCGTCTTCGAGACCAAGCCGGCGGTGTCCGCCACCGTCATAGCTCCTGACCTGCGGGCCGTACGCGAGTCCGCCGCCTCGGGCGCCGGGCTCGCCGTGCTGCCCCGTTACCTCTGCGAGGAGGCCCTGGCACAGGGGCGGCTCGTGGCGCTGCTCGACCCTCCGGTCCCTCCGCTGCGGACGTACTTCCTGGTCGCGCGGACGGGGACGCTCGCGCTGTCGCTCCTCGCGAAGGCTCATGAGCGCCTCCTGCGGGCCGCCGGGGACTGGTGAGTTTCAGGACACCCTGAACGGGCCATTTTCTTCCCATGAACGAACGGCCCGTGATCAAGCGCACCGCACGCGCCATCCTCCTCGACGGCGACGACCTCGTCCTCATCAAACGCACCAAGCCGGGGATGGATCCCTACTGGCTCACGCCCGGCGGCGGCGTGGAACCCTCCGACAGCACCGTCGTCGAGGCCCTGCACCGCGAGGTGCACGAGGAGCTCGGCGCCAAGATCACCGATGTGGTGCCCTGCTTCGTCGACACCGTCGAGCACATCGTCGACGGCGGGGTCTCCGGGGTGAAGGTCCAGCACTTCTTCGTGTGCCGGCTCGACTCCATGGACACCTCGCTGCGCCACGGACCCGAGATGGAGGAACCGGTCGGCGAGTACGAGATCGTCCGGATCCCGTTCAGCCGGATCGGTATCGCGGCCGTGCACCTCGTCCCCCTCTCCCTGCGCCACTACCTCGACGGCAACATCGAGGGCGTCCGGGCGATGCACGCCCCCGACCTGGGCTGATCGGCCGGGGTGAGCTCCGCGAGGAAGTCGTGCCGGATGCGCTCCACGGGGACCCCCGCTCCCCGCAGCGCGTCCACACCACGGCGGACCATGCCGAGCGGCCCCGACAGATAGGCGTCGCGTTCGTCCCAGGGGCCCAGGCTGCACACCGCCTCCGGAAGCCGGCCCTGCTCCTCGGTGACCGGATGGACCGAGAGCCACGGGAAGGTCCTCTGCAGCCGCAGCATGGTGTCCATGTCGTAGAGGTCATGGCCGCTGCGCGCCCCGTAGAACACGTCGACGGGGCGCCGGTCCCCGTGCTCGGCGACGTCCTCGACCAGCGCCTTGATCGGCGCTATCCCGGTGCCGCCGCCCACGCAGAGCAGCCCGGTGTCCGTGGCGTGGTCGACCGTCATGGAGCCGGCCGGCGGGCCCAGCCGCAGCACGTCACCCGGACGTGCTCGGTGGACCAGCGCGTTGGACACCCACCCGGCCGGAACCGCCTTCACATGGAGGGAGAGCAGCCCGTCGGGCCGGGGCGCCGAGGCGAAGGAGTAGTGCCGCCAGATCCGCGGCCACCACGGGGTCTCCAGCGTCGTGTACTGCCCCGCGAGGAAGGGATACGGCTGGTCGGTGCGGAGCGTGACGACGGCGACGTCGGAGGTGCGCAGGTCGTGGGAGACGACCTCGGCGTGCCACCAGGCGGGCGCCGACCGCTCGTCCTCCGCCGCCGCGTCGATCATGATCTGCGAGATCTTCGTGTACGTCCGCACCCAGGCCGCCTCGGTCTCCTGGTCCCAGGTCGTCGACGCGTAGCGGACGAGCGCCCCGATGAGGGCCTCGCCGACGGCCGGGTAGTGGGTGGAGCGGGTGCCGTACTTACGGTGCCCCCGGCCGAGGTTCTCCAGGTACGCGGCGAGCACCGGGGCGTCGTCCAGATGCTCCGCCGCCGTCAGGAGGGCACTCAGAAGCCGGTCCCGCTGGGTGTCCATGGCGACGGGGAACATCTCGCGCAGCTCGGGGTTCCGGATGAAGAGCAGGGCGTAGAAGTACGAGGTCACCCGGTCGGCGACCGGCGCGATCTCCTCCAGGGTCCGTCGGACGAGCACGGCATCGGCTGACGGTCCAGCGGTGGTGGCGGACGCCGCGCTGGTGGTGGCGGACGCCGGCCCGGTGATGGCGGGCGCTCCACCGGTCGTGGCGGGCGCCGCCCCGGATATCCGGGGTTCGTTCGTGGTCTCCGGGGACGCCGGCCAGTCCGTCGGGGTCGTCTGCCCGTCCGGCACCCCAGGCTCGTACGTGTGCGTCGACCCGGGCTCGCGGCCGTCCGCGGCCCCCGCTGCCCTCGTGGTGGTCGGAGCGTCCATCATGTGCCTCGCCCTCGCGCTGGCCGACTTCCGTGGTCGCAGCATGGGGCCTCCGGCCCCCGGTTCGGACGGAAAGCGGCGTTCTCGGGCCAAACGGCAGGGATTCTGGTTAAGCTGCGCGGTTTTGGACGAGGGCGTAGGCCTCGCGCAGATCGCCCCCGGTGTAGCTGTGCAGGGAGAGCCCGGCGAGATGGTGGTCCGCGTTCACGGCCACGGTCTCCGGCACGATCGCGAAGAGTTCCGCGTCGGACATCGAGTCCCCGTAGGCGACGCAGTCGACCGGGTCGACCCCGTACTCCTCGCAGAGCCCGCGCGCGATCCGCACCTTCGCCCTCGCATCGAGGATGGAGGGGCGGTGGATCTTCTCGGTGAAGGGGACGGCCGGCCAACGCGAGCCGTGCGCCGCGTCCGCGCCCCAGTCGAGCAGCCGCTCGACGAAGAAGTGGGGCGAGAGGGAGATGACCGCACAGCGGTCGCCCCGCTCCCGGATATCGGCCCAGACCTCACGGATGCCGGTCAGCCACGGCGCCCCTTCGAAGGCCGCCGCGACCTGCTCCACGGTGAGCTCCGCCCAGAGCGCGCGAGCCCGGACGGCGAACTCGTCCGGGGTGAGCCCGCGCAGGAAGCCCTCCTCCAGGGCGGCGATCTCATCGACGAGACCCAGCTGCCGGGAGATCTCCACGGCGGCCGCCGATCCTCGGATCAGGGTGCCGTCGAGGTCGAAGAGGTGGAGTCGTCGCGTTCGAGGTTTCACGTGAAACATCGTCTCCATGCCATGGGGCGGAATCAACGCCCCTCCGGTATCGGCCAGATCCGGTAAAGCGGTGGACGGATGATCACCGCGTCGGACAGCCTGCAACCATGCCGACTTCCCCCTCTTCGCTCGTGCACCTCCCCGTCCGGCGCCTCACCTCGGACGACCTCCTCGCCTGCTCCGACCTCTCCGAGAACCGGGGCTGGCTGCGCGAGGAGCACAAGTGGGGACTGTTGCTCACCGCGGGGACCGGGTACGGCATCGACGACCCGGACGGCCAGGGACTGGCCGCCTCCTGCATCGTCACGTCGTACGGCCCCGACCTCGCGGCGATCGGCATGGTGCTCGTCGCCGAACGCCACGCACGCCAAGGGCTGGGACGCCGGCTCATGCAGCACGTCCTGGCGGAAGCCGGGGACACCCCGCTCACCCTGCACGCCACGCCGAACGGGCAGCCGCTCTACGAACAGCTCGGCTTCTCCCAGATCGGCCGGGCGGAGATGGTGCGCGGCCGGTTCACCTTCGCCACGCCCGCACCGGCCGTTCCGGTCCGCGCGGCGACGGCGGAGGACATCCAGGCGATCCTGCGCCTCGACCACGAGGTCTTCGGCCTCGACCGCACCCATGTCATCACCCGGCTCCCCGCGTTCGCGGACCACCTGCGGGTGGCGGAGGAGAACGGCGAGATCACCGGCTTCGCGGCGGCCTGGCCCAACATGGACACCCACGTCATCGGGCCCCTGATCGCCCGCGACCCGGCCACCGCGCAGGCGCTGATCGCCTCGCTGGCGACCGCGAGCGACCGACCGCTGCGTACGGACATCGACGTGCGCCACACGGAGCTGCTGAGCTGGCTGAAGGAGAACGGCGTCGAGTCGATCGTCTTCAACTCGGTGATGATCCGCTCCCTCCCGGACCTCCCGGGCGACTGGGTCCGCCGCTTCGCACCGCTGACGGTCGCGGCCGGCTGACCCGGGGCGGCGCCGGAGCAGCACCTCCACTGAACAATTACTTGCAGACGCGCATTATTGCGCCAGATCGTCTATCCTGGGCCAGGAAGCCACTCCGGCGCCGACGGGAGACCGAGGAGAGACCATGACCGCGACGGACCCCGCACTCACCGCGCTCTCCCAGCGCTGGTGCGCCCTCAGCCTGCTGCACGGCAGGATCGAGGCGCACCTCGAACGCGCCCTGGAGACCGGGCACGGTCTGAGCGTGCGGGAGTACTCGCTCCTCGACGTCCTCAGCCGCCAGCACAGCGGACCGGGCGGTCACCTCCAGATGAAGCAGGTCGCCGACGCGGTCGTGCTCAGCCAGAGCGCCACCACCCGGCTCGTCACCCGGCTCGAAGACCGGGGCCTGCTCACCCGGTACCTCTGCGACACCGACCGGCGCGGCATCTACACGGATGTCACCGAGGCCGGCCTGAAGCTCCTGGCCGAGGCCCGCCCCACCAATGACAGCGCGCTGCGCGAAGCCCTCGACGAGGCCGCGAAGAACCCGGAGCTGGCCCCGCTGGTCCGCGTCGTGGAGGGCGAGCCCGTCACCGTGTGACGGCCACCGGCCGCGCGTACGCTGCGGGGCATGAGTGATCTTGAGATACGCCCCGCCACCGCGGAGGACCTCGCAGCCATCGTCACGATGCTCGCCGACGACCCCCTGGGCGCGCAGCGCGAATCCCCGGACGACCTCGCGCCGTACCTCACGGCCTTCGACCGTCTCGCGAACGACCCCCACCAGCACCTCGTCGTGGCCGCCCGCGAGGGCCGGGTCGTCGGCACCCTCCAGCTGACCGTGATCCCGGGCCTCTCCCGCCGGGGCACCACCCGCTCGATCATCGAGGGCGTCCGCATCCACGCCGACGAGCGCGGCAGCGGCCTCGGGACCCGGCTCATCGAGTGGGCCGTCGAGGAATCCGAGCGCCAGGGGTGCCGGCTCGTCCAGCTGACCTCGGACGCCAGCCGCACGGATGCCCACCGGTTCTACGAGCGCCTCGGCTTCGAGGCCTCCCATGTGGGCTTCAAGAAGAGCCTCTGAGACACCGCTCCGCTGGGTGGGTGTTTCACGTGAAACACCCACCCAACAGGCTCAGAGCCCGCGCCAGCCGGCTTCGTCCACGCCGCCCGGCACCGCGTCCGCGGGTGCGTACGGCTCCCTGGTGAACACGAACGAGCCCAGGTCGAGATGGCTCACGCTGCCGTCGGCACGCCGTACGGCCCGGAGCGTCTCCCCCTCGTAGTAGCCGTTCAGCCCGACCCAGCCGCCCTCGGGCAGTGCCCGGAATCGGGCCCGCCGCCCGGCGCCCCGCAGGGGTTCGAGCACCACGCCCCGCTCGGCACCGATCCGGAGCCCGTAGGCGTACGTGCCCCAGTACCAGGGCCCCGCCAAGGACAGCAGCTCCTCGTCGACCTCGACCTCCGGAAGCGGTCGCCAGGGCTCCGGGAGCCTCGGCTCTGCCTCCGCCACGATCCCCACGAGATCGGCGGCCACGACCCCCGTCAGCGGCCCCGAGGTGGCGTTGGAGAGGGCGACCGCAGCCAGACCGTCCTCGACGCTCACCCACAGGGCGGCGACGAAGCCCGGGAGCGAACCCGTGTGACCGATCAGGGTCCGGCCGCCCCTGCGCACCAGCTGGAGGCCGAGCCCGTAGCTCCCCTCCCATTCGCCCTCGCCGTCCGGGGCCGCCGGAACACGCATCTCCTCGACGGAGGCCAGCGCGAGCACCCGCTCGTCACCCGCCGCCAGGAACGCGGCGAACCGCCCGAGATCCTCCGCCGTCGACCAGAGCTGCCCAGCCGGGGCCATCAGCCCCAGATCCTCCGAGGGCTCGGGAAGCATCACATCGGCCCAGGGGTGCACCGCCCAGCCGCCGGCGTGCGGGGCGACCGGCTGAGCGGTCGTCCGGCCCATCCCCAGCGGCTCCAGGATCTCGCTCCGCAGAGCCTCCTCCCACGACACCCCGCGCGCGGCCTCGATCAGCGAACCGAGCAGCGTGTAGCCGGGGTTGGAGTAGTGATGGCTCCGCCCCGGCGTCCGCAGGAAGGGACGCTCCCCCAGTACGTCGGAGAGCTCCGGCCGCAGCTCGGCGGAGGAGCGCTCCCACCACGCGCCGGGCGTCTCGGCCGCGAGACCACCGCTGTGGCCGAGGAGTTGGGCGATCGTCACCTCGCCGACGCCGGTGCCCTTGAGGTGCCGCTCCAGTGGATCGTCGAGCCCGAGCAGACCTTCGTCCCGCAGGCGCATCACCAGCACGGCGGTGAACGCCTTGGTGATGGACCCGATCCTGAACTGCGTATCGGCATCGGGCGCATGCCCGTCCACACAGCTACGCGCCCCGCTCCACACCATCGCCCCGTCGCGAACAACGGCCCCCACGAACGAAGGCGCCCGTCCCTCGGCCTGAGCAACAGCAACCCGATGAGCCAACGCCCGCTCGGTACCCGGCAACAGCCCGTCAAAAGATGCAGTCATGAACCACATCCAACGCGATCCCCCACCCAAAACTTCCCACGGGAAGCCCCACCGGACCGAGTGAGGCAGCAGACCGCTACGAGCCCCGTAGGTCTCGCCGCTCGCGACACGCCGATCTCACCGGCGAGCCCAGATCGCGCGCCGATGAGTTTCGCGCGCCACGCTGGTCTCTACGGCGGACACCCACGGACGGAAAGCTGGGCCATGCGGAAACTGATCTACGGCATGAACCTGACCCTGGACGGCTACATCGCCGCGGCCGGCGACGACATCGGCTGGAGCGGACCGCCGAGCGACGAGCTGTTCCAGTGGTGGCTGAACCACGACAAGGCCAGTGGCCTGTCGCTGTACGGGCGCAAGCTGTGGGAGACGATGAGCTCCTACTGGCCGACCGGCGACCAGCAGCCCGACGCCACCCCGGCGGAGATCGAGTTCGCGCGGAACTGGCGGGACACGCCCAAGGTGGTGTTCTCCTCGACGCTCGACAAGGTCGACTGGAACGCCCGCCTGGTCACCGGCGACGCGATCGCCGAGATCACCCGACTCAAGGCCGAGGACGGCGGCCCCATGAGCATCGGCGGCGCAACGCTCGCCGGGGCGGCCATGCGCGCCGGGCTGATCGACGAGTACGTGATCGCCACCCATCCGGTCCTGGTCGGCGGCGGCACGCCGTTCTTCACCGCGCTGGACAGCTGGGTGAACCTCAACCTGCTGGAGACGCGCACGCTCGCCGGCGGCGTGGTCCTGACCAGGTACGAGCCGAGACGCTGAGCAGCTTCCCGCTGCCTCACACGCGCGCGTCAGGTCTGGGCCATGTCCACGAAGCGGGAGTAGTGGCCCTGGAAGGCGACGGTGATCGTGGCCGTCGGGCCGTTTCGGTGCTTGCCGACGATGATGTCGGCCTCGCCCGCGCGGGGTGACTCCTTCTCGTACGCGTCCTCGCGGTGCAGCAGGATGACCATGTCCGCGTCCTGCTCGATCGAGCCGGACTCACGCAGGTCGGAGACCATCGGCTTCTTGTCGGTGCGCTGTTCGGGACCACGGTTCAGCTGGGAGAGCGCGATGACCGGCAGTTCCAGCTCCTTGGCGAGGAGCTTCAGGTTTCGCGACATGTCGGAGACCTCTTGCTGGCGGCTCTCCTGCCGCTTCGAGCCACCCGACTGCATCAGCTGCAGATAGTCGATGATCACGAGCTTGAGGCCGTTGCGCTGCTTGAGCCGGCGGCACTTCGCACGGATCTCCATCATCGACAGGTTCGGGGAGTCGTCGATGTAGAGCGGGGCCTGGGAGACGTCCGGCATCCGGCGGGCGAGGCGGGTCCAGTCCTCGTCGGTCATCGTGCCGGAACGCATGTGGTGCAGCGCGACCCTCGCCTCGGCCGAGAGCAGGCGCATCGCGATCTCGTTGCGGCCCATCTCGAGGGAGAAGATGACGCTGGGCAGGTTGTGCTTGATGGACGCCGCCCGTGCGAAGTCCAGGGCCAGCGTCGACTTACCCATGGCGGGACGGGCCGCGATGATGATCATCTGGCCGGGGTGGAGACCGTTGGTGAGGGAGTCGAGGTCGGTGAAGCCGGTGGGCACACCGGTCATCTCACCGCTGCGGGAGCCGATCGCCTCGATCTCGTCGAGCGCCCCCTCCATGATGTCGCCGAGCGGCAGATAGTCCTCGGTGGTGCGCTGCTCGGTGACCGCGTAGATCTCGGCCTGCGCCGAGTTCACGATCTCGTCGACGTCTCCGTCGGCCGCGTATCCCATCTGCGTGATCTTGGTGCCGGCCTCCACGAGGCGCCGCAGCACGGCCCGCTCGTGGACGATCTCCGCGTAGTACGAGGCGTTGGCCGCGGTCGGCACCGACTGGACCAGCGTATGGAGGTACGAGGCACCGCCGACACGGGAGATCTCGCCGCGCTTGGTGAGCTCGGCGCCGACCGTGATCGGGTCGGCCGGCTCGCCCTTGGCATAGAGGTCGAGGATCGCGGCGTAGACGGTCTCGTGCGCGGGCTTGTAGAAGTCGTTGCCCTTGATGATCTCCACGACGTCCGCGATGGCGTCCTTGGAGAGCAGCATGCCGCCGAGTACGGACTGCTCGGCGTCCAGGTCCTGCGGAGGGACCCGCTCGAAGCCGGAGAGCCCGCCGTCCCAGGGACCGTCTCCGCCCCGCTCGTGCTGGTCGTCGCGCCCGCGGCCACGGCCGCGCCCTTCACCTCGGGTACGAGTGGGCAGCCGGTCGCTGGGACCGCCATCGGCCCAGGGGTCGTCCATCGGCTCGGGAACGCTCACCAAGCACCTCTTCCCGTCCGCTCAGCGGACCTCGCCGTGCCACTCTTTCTTACGCCACGCCTTGATCAACGAGTGGCTTCGCGACCGCTTCTGGCGCGTTGGGCGCCGGACCACGGTAGGCCCGCGAGGGGCGTCAGCCAATCTGGTTATCCACAGGCCCTGTGGGTGAAGGCCCCAATGCTGTGGAGAACTTGCCGGAACCTGTGCACGGAGCGGGGGACAGCCATGTGGACAAACTCATAGACCCCTCACCCCCACCGGCCTGACCTGCAGTTTTCCCATCCACGGGCTGTGGGGGAGAAAAACTTTTCACCCTGGCCCAAGATCAGAACAAACGGCCCACACCCGAAGCCCCTTACCCTCCACAAGTAAGGGCTGCACATGCATTGCATCTCTTACCTGTGGAAGATTAGATTGACCCCATGACCCAGGCCCCCGCGACCTCCAAGGCCACCCGCCGACAGCACGACCGCGAGATCGTCTCCCTCGCCCTGCCGGCGTTCGGTGCTCTCGTCGCCGAGCCTCTCTTCCTCATGGTCGACAGTGCCATCGTCGGCCACCTCGGCACGCCGCAACTCGCGGGTCTCGCGATCGCCGCCGCCCTGTTGTCCACCGCCGTGAGCGTCTTCGTCTTCCTCGCCTACGCCACCACCGCCGCCGTCTCCCGGCGCGTCGGCGCGGGCGATCTCCCCGCAGCCATCCGACAGGGCATGGACGGCATCTGGCTCGCGCTCCTCCTCGGCGCCGCCGTCGTCGCACTGACCCTGCCGACCTCGCCCTGGCTGGTCGACCTCTTCGGGGCATCCGACACCGCTTCCCCCCATGCGGTCGCCTACCTCCGGATCTCCAGCCTCGGCATCCCCGCGATGCTGGTGGTCCTGGCCGCCACCGGCGTCCTGCGCGGCCTCCAGAACACCCGTACACCGCTCTACGTGGCCATCGCCGGCTTCGCGGCCAACGGCGCCCTCAACATCGGACTCGTCTACGGGGCGGGCCTCGGCATCGCCGGCTCCGCCTGGGGCACGGTCATCGCCCAGTACGGCATGGCCGCCGCCTACCTCGTCGTGGTCGTACGCGGTGCCCGGCGCCACGGAGCCTCGCTCCGCCCCGACCTGGCCGGCATCCGCGCCTCCGCGCAGGCCGGTGTCCCGCTCCTCGTCCGTACGCTCTCGCTCCGCGCGGTCCTGATGATCGCCACGGCCGTCGCTGCCCGGATGGGTGACACGGAGGTCGCGGCCCACCAGATCATCCTGTCCCTGTGGAGCCTGATGGCCTTCGCCCTCGACGCGATCGCCATCGCGGGCCAGGCCATCATCGGGCGGTACCTCGGCGCCGACGACGCCGACGGCGCGCGCCAGGTCTGCCGCCGGATGGTCCAGTGGGGCGTGATCTCGGGAGTGGTGCTCGGCGCACTGCTCATCGTCGCCCGTCCGTTGTTCGTCCCACTCTTCACCGGCGACACCACCGTTCAGGACACCCTGCTCCCGGCCCTGCTCGTGGTCGCGGTCTCGCAGCCGATCTCCGGGGTCGTCTTCGTCCTCGACGGCGTCCTGATGGGTGCGGGCGACGGCCCGTACCTGGCCTGGGCGATGCTGCTGACCCTGGCGGTGTTCGCTCCGGTCGCCCTCCTGGTCCCGGTGCTCGGCGGCGGGCTGACCGCGCTCTGGTGGGCGATGACGCTGATGATGACGGTCCGGATGGCCACTCTCTGGCTGCGCTCCCGCTCCGGCCGCTGGATCGTCACGGGCGCCACCTGCTGACTGTTTCACGTGAAACAGGGCGTTTCACGTGAAACAGCGCCGCCCGGGACAGGGCGGACAACAGCGGAAGGGCCGCACCCCGAGGGGTGCGGCCCTTCCTCACTGCTGAGCGCAGACTGCCAGGGGCAGCGTTACGCGGCGACGATCTCGACGCCGAGCTTCGCGGCCACGTCGGCGTGCAGACGCACGGAGACCTGGTGCGAGCCAAGGGTCTTGATCGGCGAACCGAGCTCGACGCGACGCTTGTCGACGTCGGGGCCACCCGCGGACTTGATCGCCGAGGCGATGTCGGCCGGAGTCACGGAGCCGAAGAGACGGCCGGCGTCGCCGGAGCGAACGGCCAGGCGCACCTTCGTACCCTCGAGCTGGGCCTTGATCTCGTTGGCCTGCTCGATGGTCGCGATCTCGTGGATCTTGCGGGCGCGGCGGATCTGCGCCACGTCCTTCTCGCCACCCTTGGTCCAGCGGATCGCGAAACCACGCGGGACCAGGTAGTTGCGAGCGTAGCCGTCCTTGACGTCGACGACGTCGCCAGCGGCACCGAGGCCAGAAACCTCGTGGGTCAGGATGATCTTCATTGGTCGGTCACCCTTTCCTTATCGCGCGGTGGACGTGTAGGGCAGCAGCGCCATCTCACGGCTGTTCTTGACGGCCGTGGCGACGTCACGCTGGTGCTGCGTGCAGTTGCCGGTCACGCGGCGGGCACGGATCTTGCCGCGGTCGGAAATGAACTTCCGCAGCATGTTCGTGTCCTTGTAGTCCACGTACACGGTCTTGTCCTTGCAGAACGCGCAGACCTTCTTCTTAGGCTTGCGCACAGGCGGCTTCGCCATGGTGTTTCTCCTGTGTGATCAAGAAGTGGGGATACGAGCTGCTTCGAGGGCTCGCGCCCTAGAAGGGGGGCTCGTCCGAGTAGCCGCCGCCGCTGGAGTTTCCACCCCAGCCGCCTCCGCCGCCCTGCTGCTGGCCGCCGCCGGAGGAGGAACCGCCGGTCGCCCACGGGTCGTCGGCGGGAGCACCGCCACCACCCTGCTGGCCACCGCCGGAGTTTCCACCCCAGCTGCCACCGCCGCCGGCCTGCTGGCCGCCGCCACCGCCGCCGTAGCCGCCCTGGCCGCCTCGACCGGTGGTCTTGGTGACCTTGGCCGTGGCGTTCTTGAGGCTGGGGCCGACTTCCTCGACGTCCAGCTCGTAGACCGTGCGCTTGACGCCCTCACGGTCCTCGTAGGACCGCTGCTTCAGCCGGCCCTGCACGACGACGCGCATGCCTCGCTGAAGCGACTCGGCGACGTTCTCCGCCGCCTGACGCCAGACCGAGCAGGTGAGGAAGAGGCTTTCGCCGTCCTTCCACTCATTGGTCTGACGGTCGAAGGTGCGGGGGGTGGACGCGATACGGAACTTCGCGACCGCCGCACCGGACGGGGTGAAGCGCAGCTCGGGGTCGTCGACAAGATTGCCGACGACCGTGATGACGGTCTCGCCTGCCATGGGGGTACCTCTCGGCGGGATTGCTTCTGGCTGCTTTGCTGCTACTCGAACCCGATGACCACTGAGCTAGAAGCTCAGTGGGTCTCGGGACGGAGGACCTTGGTCCGGAGGACCGACTCGTTCAGGTTGAGCTGTCGGTCGAGCTCCTTGACGACCGCAGGCTCGGCCTGCAGGTCGATGACCGAGTAGATGCCCTCGGGCTTCTTCTTGATCTCGTAGGCGAGACGACGACGGCCCCAGGTGTCGACCTTCTCGACCTTTCCGTTGCCCTCACGGACGACGGAAAGGAAGTTCTCGATCAGCGGGGAGACAGCGCGCTCCTCGAGATCGGGGTCGAGGATGACCATCACTTCGTAGTGACGCATGTGGAACCCACCTCCTTTGGACTCAGCGGCCACGGTCGTTCCGTGGCAGGAGGGTCGTGATGCGTTAGCAACGGTAGCCGCCACCGCGGACAGTCCCCCTCGGTGAACGAGGGACACCGCCGGGATCCAGTACGGACCAGGGCAGACACCGGTGCAGACCGTACAGAGTACCTGCACATCGGCCTGCGGTTGAAATTCTCCGGTGAGGGGACGCAATCTGTACACAACGGATGTCGGCGGCGCTACGATGCGCCGCCTTCCGGCAGCTACGCCAGGAGGTGCCCCATGGCACAGGCAATGCGACCCGACCCCGGCCACTCCCTCTTCGCCACCGACGGCAAACCGCACCCCATCCAGGACGCCCTGGTCGGAGTGACCCTGGTCCTCGGTGTGATCGCCTTCGTCACCGCGCAGTTCCACAACCTGCACCTGCTGAGTTCCTGGACGGGCCTCATCGGCATCCTGACCGGTGCCTACGGACAGTTCATCTCCGTGACGACACGCGAGCGCTTCCTGCTGATCCTCGGACTCGGCGCCTCGGCGTTCGGCTTCTACCTCGGCATGGCGCACGGCGGGCTCTTCGGCGGTGTCATCAGCTGAGCCGGGCGGCACGTCAGGGCGTACGTGCCCATTCGGGGCGCTCCCCGGTCACAGTAGGCTTCGGCGCGAGAGCCGGAGCCCCTGACCGATGGGGACACACCTGCCGAGGAGCGCCCCGCATGAGCCTGACCCTGAGGACCATCAGCCGCGAGCAGCATCTGGGTTTCATCCAGAGCCAGCCCGCGGCGAGCCACTGCCAGGTCCCGGCGTGGGCTGATGTGAAGACGGAGTGGCGCTCGGAGAACCTCGGCTGGTTCGACAGGGCCGGCGAGCTCGTCGGTGTCGGTCTGGTGCTCTACCGCCAGCTCCCGAAGATCAAGCGCTACCTCGCCTATCTGCCCGAGGGCCCGGTCATCAACTGGCACGCGCCCAATCTCGACGACTGGCTGCAGCCGATGCTGGCGCACCTCAAGCAGCAGGGCGCCTTCTCGGTGAAGATGGGCCCGCCGGTCGTCATCCGCCGCTGGGACTCGGCCGCCATCAAGTCCGGCATCCAGGACCCCGACGTCAAGCGCCTCAAGGACGTCGAGGCCACCTACATCGAGCCGCGCGCCTTCGAAGTGGCCGACCGGCTGCGGAAGATGGGCTGGCAGCAGGCCGAGGACGGCGGCGCCGGCTTCGGTGACGTACAGCCCCGCTACGTCTTCCAGGTGCCGCTGGCGAACCGTTCGCTCGACGACGTCCTCAAGGGCTTCAACCAGCTGTGGCGCCGAAACATCAAGAAGGCCGAGAAGGCCGGTGTCGAGGTCGTCCAGGGCGGCTACGAGGACCTGGCCGAGTGGCAGCGGCTGTACGAGATCACGGCCGTCCGTGACCACTTCCGGCCGCGCCCGCTCTCGTACTTCCAGCGCATGTGGACCGTCCTCAACTCCGAGGACCCCAACCGCATGCGGCTGTACTTCGCGCGTCACAACGGCGTGAACCTCTCCGCGGCGACGATGCTCGTCGTCGGCGGGCACGTCTGGTACTCCTACGGCGCCTCCGACAACATCGGCCGTGAGGTCCGGCCCTCGAACGCGATGCAGTGGCGGATGCTGCGCGACGCGTACGCGATGGGCGCGACCGTCTACGACCTGCGCGGCATCTCCGACTCGCTCGACGAGACCGACCACCTCTTCGGGCTCATCCAGTTCAAGGTGGGCACCGGCGGCGAGGCCGTCGAGTACGTCGGCGAGTGGGACTTCCCGCTGAACAAGCTGCTGCACAAGGCGCTGGACATCTACATGTCGCGCCGCTGATCCACGACGTCGCGCCGCCGCCCCATGGCGTACCGCTGACGTTTCCGTAGTCTCGTACATACCTTTGACACACCGCTGCCATCAGAAAGGTTCCGGGCCGGCCATGGCGCTCTCCCTCTACGTCGACACCGCTCGCTGGCGCGCGCACCAGAAGACCGTCATCGACCAGTTCCCCGGTGTGATCCCGGTCTGCAAGGGCAACGGGTACGGCTTCGGCCATGAACGCCTCGCGGACGAGGCTGCCCGGTTCGGCGCCGACATGCTCGCCGTGGGCACCACGTACGAGGCCGCGCGGATCAAGGACTGGTTCGGCGGCGACCTGCTGGTCCTCACCCCCTTCCGCCGCGGTGAGGAACCGGTTCCGCTGCCCGACCGGGTGATCCGCTCCGTGTCGTCGGTGGACGGCGTCCACGCCCTGGTGGGCGCCCGGGTCGTCATCGAGTGCATGAGCTCGATGAAGCGGCACGGCGTCCGCGAGGAGGAGCTCCAGCAGCTCCACGCCGCCATCGAGGACGTACGCCTGGAGGGCTTCGCGCTGCACCTCCCGCTGGACCGCCCGGACGGCACCGACGCCGTCGAGGAGGTCATCGGCTGGATGGACCGGCTGCGGGCCGCCCGGCTGCCGCTGCACACCATGTTCGTGAGCCATCTGCGGGCCCAGGAGCAGGCCCGGCTCCAGCAGCAGTTCCCGCAGACCCGCTTCCGGGCCCGGATCGGCACCCGGCTGTGGCTGGGCGACCACGAGGCCACCGAGTACCGGGGCGCGGTCCTCGACGTGACCCGGGTCGCCAAGGGCGACCGGTTCGGCTACCGCCAGCAGAAGGCCGCGTCGGACGGCTGGCTGGTCGTCGTCGCCGGCGGCACCTCGCACGGCGTGGGCCTGGAGGCCCCCAAGGCGATGCACGGCGTCATGCCGCGCGCCAAGGGCGTCGCACGGGCGGGGCTCGCCACCGTCAACCGGAACCTGTCGCCGTTCGTCTGGGCCGGGAAGCAGCGCTGGTTCGCCGAGCCGCCGCACATGCAGGTGTCGATCCTGTTCGTGCCGGCCGACGCCCAGGAGCCGCGGGTCGGCGACGAGCTCGTGGCGCATCTGCGCCACACCACGACGCAGTTCGACCGGCTCGTCGAGCGCTGAGCCGCCCGGCACCGCTCACCCCCGGGGAATCCGTTCCCCGGGGGTTCCCCATTCCACCAGCAGGCCCTCGTCCTCGGCGGGGGCCGCGGGCCGGGCCGGACGGGCTGCCCGGCCGGCGGCGAACACGTCCTCCGCGCCGTCCAGGACGCCCCCCGAGGGGTCATCGGCGCCGTCCTGCCGGACCGGGTCCGTCTCGGGCGTCAGGATGTCGCGTACGACCATCACGCACAGGTACAGCGTGCCGAGCAGGTGCAGGACGATCGCGAACTGATAGCCGTCCACCGGCAGGCCCTGCTTGGCGGCGCCGCTGTTCGTGAACGCCAGGTACATCCAGATGCCCACGAAGTACATGACCTCGCACGTCTGCCAGACCAGGAAGTCGCGCCAGCGCGGCCGGGCGAGCGCCGCCAGCGGGACCAGCCACAGGACGTACTGCGGTGAGTAGACCTTGTTGGTCAGGACGAACGCGGCGACGATCAGGAAGGCCAGCTGGACGAAGCGGGGCCTGCGGGGCGCCGTGAACGCCAGGTAGGCGAGGCCCGCCACGGCCACCAGCATCAGCAGCAGCGCGTACAGGTTGGCCCGGTCCGGCGGGATCGCGTCGCCCGTCCGCTGGCTCACCAGCAGCCAGACCGAGCCGAAGTCGACGTTCCGGTCCCGGCTGAAGAGATAGAACTGCTTCCAGCCCTCGGGGGCCATCAGCATCACGGGCAGGTTGACCACCAGCCAGGCGCCGGCCGTGCCGAGCACCGCGGTCCCGAACTCCCGCCACTTCCCCGCCCGCCAGCAGAGCATCAGCAGCGGGCAGAGGAGCAGGATCGGGTAGAACTTGGCGGCGGTGGCAAGTCCCAGCAGGACACCGAAGGCCAGCGGCCGTTCCCTCGACCACATCAGGATGGCGGCGGCGGTCAGCGCGACGGCCAGTATGTCCCAGTTGATCGTGGCCGTGAGCGCGATCGAGGGCGCCAGGGCGACGAGCAGCCCGTCCCACGGGCGCAGCCGGTGCGTACGGGCCACACAGACCGCGAGAACGGCCGCGCAGGCCATCAGCATGCCCGCGTTGGCCAGCCAGAACGCCTGCTCCTGATCCCGCATGGCCCCGCCGCCCGGCGTCAGCCAGGCCGCGACCTCCATGAAGAGGCCGGTGAGGACGGGGTACTCCAGGAACGGTATGTCGCCGCCCAGCCGGTCGAAGTACGGCACGAGGCCCGCCGCGAAGCCGCGGCCCTCGTAGAGGTGCGGGATGTCCGAGTAACAGGCGTGGGTGTACTGGGAGGTGATGCCCTCGAACCACGCCCAGTTGTAGCAGGGCAGTTTCTGCACCATCCCGAGGGCGAACATGCCGATGGCCACGAGGGCGATCACCCGCACCGGCGTCAGCTGCCCGGTGCCGAACGACGCCCGGCGGCCGTAGGGCCCGCCGATCAGTTCGCTGCCCGCGGCGGCCACCTTGTCCCGGTGGGTGGGGATGACCGTCTGCGAGCGGCCCTGTGGCCGGTCCTGCGGCGCGCTCGTCTTCTGGAGGCTCGGCATGGGGGACATCCTGCCGTACGTCTCCGGGAAAACGGCGAGGGCCGCCGCTGCCGGCTCCGTACGGAAGGTACGGAGCGGCCGCGGCGGCCCTCAGGGGTGTGCGCGGGCGGGCTGGATCAGGGAATCCAGGCCCCGCCGCCTCCGGGTTTGCCGTTCCCGCCTCCGGGGTTGCCGTCCGTCGGTGTATCGGTCGGCGTCGGTGTGTCGGTCGCGGGTGGCGTGGTGGTGGGCTGCCCCGTGTTGCCGCCGGGGTTGCCGGGGTTGTTGCAGTTCCAGTCCCAGATGTCGCAGGTCGTCTTGCCCGGCTTCGGCGTCCGCGAGGCCGGGGGAGTGGTCGTCGCGGTGGCCGGGGGAGTCGTCGGCGGCGTCGTGGTCGCGGTGGGAGTCGGCGTGGCCGTCGGGCTCGGGGTCGGGCTGGTGGCGCCGCCACCGAAGACGGGCTCGGCGTTCTCCAGGTCGAGCGGCTTGGGGAACTCCACGAGCGGCATGCCTTCCACGGCAGTCGTCATGTAGTCCTTCCAGATCCGCGACGGGAACGAGGAACCGTGGATGCGCGGCTGGGCACCCGTGCCGTACATCTCCTGGAACTCGCGGTTCTTCTTCGTCTCGTCGTCGTCGAACCGGTACATGTCGATGGCGGTCGACAGCTGCGCGGTGTAGCCCACGAACCAGGCCGACTTGTTGCCGTCGGTCGTACCGGTCTTGCCGGCCACGTCACGGCCCGGGATGGCGGCCTTGCGACCGGTTCCCTTCGGGTTCTCCACGACGTCGCGGAGGACGTCCGTGACGTTGCTGGCGATGGCCGGCGAGAAGGCCGACTTGCCCGCCGCCTCGTGCTTGTAGATCGTCTTGCCGCCCTTGACCACCTTGGTCACCGAGAACGGCTCGTTCTGCTCACCGTTGTTGGCGAAGGTCGCGTACGCGCCCGCCATCCGGATCGCGCTCGGGCTGGAGATACCGAGCGAGAACGAGGGCACCTCGCCCTGGACGAGCGACTCCTTGCGCAGACCGGCGGAGACGGCGGCCTCACGGACCTTGTCGATGCCGATGTCCATGCCCAGCTGCACGAACGGCGAGTTCGCCGAGCGGATCATGGCCTCGCGGAGCGTCATGTTCCCGTAGCTCGCGCCGTCGTCATTGGTCTGGCGCCACTCCTCGCCCTTCTCGTTCTCCCAGATCTCGCCGTCGTACCTGCGGATCTTCAGCCCGTCCTTGCCGGAGTAGCGGCTCTTGTCCGGGTCGACGATCGTGCGGGAGGACTCGCCCTGCTCCGGCCCCAACTTGCTGTCCCGCACGCCGTACTTCATGGCGGCGGCCAGGACGAAGGGCTTGAAGGTCGAGCCGACCTGGGCACCGGTCGGGTCGGCGTTGTTGGTGAAGTGCTTGGTGGCGTCGACACCGCCGTAGATCGCGACGATCGCGCCCGTCTGCGCGTTCACCGAGGCACCGCCGAACTGGACGTTGGTGTCCTCCTTCGGCCGCTTCTTCGGGTCGATGTACTCCTTGAGGATCTTGTTGACCGACTTCTCCAGCGCCTGCACCTTCGGCTTCTGGAAGGTGGTGTGGATCTCGAAGCCACCGCGCTCGAGTTCCTTCGCACCGATGCCGTCGGTGTTCTTGTTGATGAAGTTCGCCTTGGCCGTGCTGACGAGATAGCCGATCTGGCCGGTCAGCTGGGCGTCCTGCTTGCGCTTCTGGACCTTCGGGAAGGTCGTGTACTTGGCGCGCTCCTCGGCGGTGATCTTCTTGTCGTTGACCATCTCGTCGAGGATCCACTTCCACCGCTTGGTGGCGCGGTCGAGGTTCTTCTCGGGCGTGGCCTCGGGGTCGATCTCCGGGTAGCCGCCCGGGTCGTAGTACGTCGCGCCCTTCAGCACCGCGGCGAGCAGCGCCGACTCACTGGCGTTGAGGTACCTGGCGTCCTTGTCGAAGTACGCGCGCGCGGCGGCCTGGATCCCGTAGGCACCGCGCCCGTAGTACGCGGTGTTCAGGTAGCCGGCCATGATCGTCGACTTCTCGTACTCGTTGCCGACCTTCATGGAGATGAAGAGTTCCTTCACCTTCCGGGTCACGGTCTGCGACTGGTCGTTGAGCCGGTTGTTCTTCACGTACTGCTGGGTGATGGTCGAACCACCCTGGGTCTCGCCGCCCTTGGCCATGTTCCACACGGCGCGGCCGATGCCCATCGGGTCGATGCCCGAGTCGTCCCAGAACGTCTTGTTCTCCGCCGAGACCACGGCCTCCTGCATGACCTTCGGGATCTGCTCGATGCCGACGATCTGGCGGTTGGTGCCACTGCCGGTCGCGACCATGCGCGAGCCGTCGGCCCAGTAGTAGATGTTGTTCTGCGAGACCGCGGTCGCGTCCTCCTTCGGGACGACCACGTTGGAGTACGCGAAGACCGCGCCGCCCATCAGGATCCCGACGAAGACCAGGAACGTACCCGTCACGAGCTTCCACGACGGCATCCAGCGACGCCAGCCGTGCTTGCCGTAACGCGGGTAGTCGATCATCCGCTTCTTGCCCGGCGGACGACCGCCGGAGCCCCGCCCCGGACCACTGCCACGGCCGCCTCCGCCGCCGCCACCTCGGCGTCCGCCTCCGGGGCCACCGGGACCCCCGGGGCCCGCGTCAGCCCCCTTTCGGCGGCTGCCGCGCTGGGCGGCCCTGCGGGCCTCCGCGCGGCCCCCATAGGGGCGCGGCTCCTCCCCGGCGGGGGAGGAAGGTCCGTACGAGGCCGAAGGGGCCCCCATACCGACGTCATGGGCCGGGGCCGACCTGCGGCCCACCGGCTGCTGGGCAGCGCGCCGTGCCTCCGCGCGACCGCCCGTCGGCGGCTGCTGCGGCGGCATTTTGCGACGATGCTCGCTCATCGAACGACTACTCCTCGGGCAGGCGCGTACGCCTGGAAGCGGCAGTTGAGTTCCGGTCCCCCCGAAATGCGCACGGCCGGAACCCCATCGGAGGCCCCTCCGTACCGCAGCCGGTCACCCGCAGCACTGACGCCCCGCGGCATCTCTCGGTTCCCGGTGGTCTGCATGCCGCACAGACTACGCACGGCCAAAACCCACCTTGGGCCGGAGTTCACCCCAAATCAGGCAAGTCGAACGCTGTGAATTCACGATGTGACGCCGGTCACGGCGGTCCCACTTGTCGGGACTGACAGCCCGTTCTATCGTGCTGATGTATCGAGTCGATACATCAGCACGGCATAAGGGTCCCGAAAGCGGAGGAGGAGGCGACGAATGAGCAGACGCTCCGGCATCCTCGAGTTCGCCGTTCTCGGCCTGCTGCGCGAGGCCCCGATGCACGGGTACGAGCTGCGGAAGCGCCTCAACACCTCGCTGGGCGTCTTCCGGGCCTTCAGCTACGGGACGCTGTACCCCTGCCTCAAGACGCTGGTCGCCAACGGCTGGTTGATCGAGGAACCGGGCAGTGCCCCCGAGGAGGCCCTCGCCGCCTCACTCGCAGGGCGCCGAGCGAAGATCGTCTACCGGTTGACCCCGGCAGGTAAGGATCAGTTCGAGGAACTCCTGTCCCACACCGGCCCGGACGCCTGGGAGGACGAGCACTTCGCCGCACGCTTCGCCTTCTTCGGGCAGACCGAGCGCGAGGTGCGGATGCGCGTCCTGGAGGGCCGCCGCAGCCGGCTGGAGGAGCGTCTGGAGAAGATGCGCGCCTCTCTGGCCCGGACCCGCGAGCGCCTCGACGACTACACGCTTGAGCTGCAGCGCCACGGCATGGAATCCGTGGAGCGCGAAGTGCGCTGGCTGAACGAGCTCATCGAGAGCGAGCGAGCGGGGCGGGATCAGCGATCCGGCCCCGACGCCGCGGCTCTGCACGACAACGATTCTGGAGAAACGGGCGGCCTGCCCCGGCACGGGGGCAGTACCCGGCCGGATCCGTCCGACGACACCAACAAGTGAAACCCTGCGCACAGCAGGGCTTCCACGACACACAGGGAGCAACCGGAATGGGTTCGGTTCGCGTAGCCATCGTCGGCGTGGGCAACTGCGCCGCCTCGCTGGTGCAGGGCGTCGAGTACTACAAGGACGCCGACCCGGCGGCCAAGGTGCCCGGCCTGATGCACGTCCAGTTCGGCGACTACCACGTCCGTGACATCGAGTTCGTGGCCGCCTTCGACGTCGACGCGAAGAAGGTCGGCCTCGACCTCTCCGACGCCATCGGCGCCAGCGAGAACAACACCATCAAGATCTGCGACGTCCCGAACAAGGGCGTCACGGTCCAGCGCGGTCACACGCTCGACGGTCTCGGCAAGTACTACCGCCTGACCATCGAGGAGTCCGCCGAGGCGCCGGTCGACATCGTCCAGATCCTCAAGGACCGCCAGGTCGACGTCCTCATCTGCTACCTGCCGGTGGGTTCCGAGGCCGCTGCGAAGTTCTACGCGCAGTGCGCCATCGACGCCAAGGTCGCCTTCGTCAACGCCCTTCCGGTCTTCATCGCCGGCACCAAGGAGTGGGCCGACAAGTTCACCGAGGCGGGCGTCCCGATCGTCGGCGACGACATCAAGTCGCAGGTCGGCGCGACCATCACGCACCGCGTGATGGCCAAGCTGTTCGAGGACCGCGGTGTCCGTCTTGAGCGCACCATGCAGCTCAACGTCGGCGGCAACATGGACTTCAAGAACATGCTGGAGCGCGACCGCCTGGAGTCCAAGAAGATCTCCAAGACCCAGGCCGTCACCTCGCAGATCCCCGACCGTGAGATGGGCGAGAAGAACGTCCACATCGGTCCGTCGGACTACGTGGCCTGGCTGGACGACCGCAAGTGGGCCTACGTGCGCCTTGAGGGCCGCGCCTTCGGCGACGTTCCGCTGAACCTCGAGTACAAGCTCGAGGTGTGGGACTCCCCGAACTCGGCGGGTGTCATCATCGACGCCCTGCGCGCCGCGAAGATCGCCAAGGACCGCGGCATCGGTGGCCCCATCCTCTCCGCGTCGAGCTACTTCATGAAGAGCCCGCCGGTGCAGTACTTCGACGACGAGGCCCTGGCCAACGTCGAGAAGTTCATCAAGGGTGAGGTCGAGCGCTAAGGCGCCCACGCTTGTCGATCGAGGGTCCCCGGGCTTACCGCCCGGGGACCCTCTTCGTGTGTGAGTCTTGCTGCCATGTCCGTCGTACGTGATCTGCGCGTACTCCTGCGCCTGACGAACTTCCGCCGCCTGCTCGCCGTCCGACTGCTCTCCCAGTGCGCCGACGGCGTCTACCAGGTGGCCCTTGCCACGTACGTCGTCTTCTCCCCCGAGAAACAGACCTCCGCCGCGGCGATCGCCTCCGCGATGGCGATCCTGCTGCTCCCGTACTCGCTCGTCGGGCCCTTCGCCGGAGTGCTCCTCGACCGCTGGCAGCGCCGCCAGGTCTTCCTGTACGGCAATCTCCTGCGCGCCCTGCTGGCCTGCGGGACCGCCGTGCTCGTCCTCGCCTCCGTCCCCGACTGGCTCTTCTACGCCTCCGCGCTCTCCGTCACGGCCGTCAACCGCTTCGTCCTCGCGGGACTCTCCGCCTCGCTCCCACGGGTCGTGGACGAGGAGCGGCTCGTCGTGGCGAACTCGCTCTCCCCCACCGCCGGCACCCTCGCCGCGACCCTGGGCGGCGGTCTCGCCTTCGGCATCCAACTGCTCGCCGACAACTCCAACGCGGCCGTGGTGGCCTCCGGCGCCCTGCTCTATCTGGCCGCCGCCCTCGCCTCGCTCCGGATGCCCCGGGAGCTCCTCGGGCCCGATCCGGACCCCGAGCCGGGGCCCCTCACCTCGGCCCTGGCCTCGACGGCCCGTGGGCTCGCCGCCGGACTGCGGCATCTCTCCGAACGGCGCCCCGCAGCCCGCGCTCTCGCCGCCGTGACCCTCATGCGCTTCTGCTACGGCGCTCTGTTCGTCACCGTGCTCATGCTCTGCCGCTACGCCTGGAGCTCCACGGAGTCCGAGGGGCTCGGGCTGCTGGGACTCGCCGTGGCCGCGTCGGGAGCCGGGTTCTTCGCCGCCGCCGTCGTCTCCCCCTGGGCCGTGGGGCGGCTCGGTCCCTTCGGGTGGATGACCGTGTGCGCCGCGACGGCCGCCGTGCTGGAACCGGCGCTCGGGCTGACCTTCGCACCTACGCCGTTCCTCGTCGCCGCCTTCGTCCTCGGGCTCATCACCCAGGGAGGGAAGATCGCGACGGACACGGTGGTGCAGACCTCGGTGGACGACGCCTACCGAGGACGGGTCTTCGCCCTCTACGACGTGCTGTTCAACGTCGCCTTCGTGAGCGCGGCGGGCGTGGCGGCCCTGATGCTGCCACCCGACGGCCGGTCCACCCTGCTGATCGTGCTCGTGGCCGTGATCTACGCCGGGATCGCCCTGACCCTGCGGCGCGGCGAACGCACGGAGGGGTGATGTTTCACGTGAAACACCACCCCTCGGGCCATCTCGCAGGCGCCGGTGTTTCACGTGAAACACCGCGTTTCACGTGAAACAGCGCCGCGCCGGCCGCCGGCTCGGCGCAAGCCGGCTCAGCTCTGCTCGGCCCACCACTCCTTGAGCGCGACAACGGCCTGCGCGTGCTCCATCGGGCCGTTCTCCAGCCGGAGCTCCAGCAGGAACTTGTAGGCCTGACCGATGGCCGGCCCGGGGCCGATCCCCAGGATCTCCTGGATCTGGTTGCCATCGAGGTCGGGCCGGATCGCGTCCAGCTCCTCCTGCTCCTGGAGCTGGCCGATGCGGTCCTCCAGGCCGTCGTAAGCGCGGGAGAGCGCGGTCGCCTTGCGCTTGTTGCGCGTGGTGCAGTCGGACCGGGTCAGCTTGTGGAGGCGCGAGAGCATCGGTCCGGCGTCGCGGACGTAACGCCGCACGGCCGAGTCGGTCCACTCGCCGGTCCCGTAGCCGTGGAAGCGGAGGTGCAGCTCCACGAGGCGCGAGACATCCTTGATCATCTCGTTGGAGTACTTGAGCGCGGTCATCCGCTTCTTGGTCATCTTCGCGCCCACCACTTCGTGGTGGTGGAAGGAGACCCGGCCGTCCTTCTCGAAGCGACGGGTCCGCGGCTTGCCGATGTCATGGAGCAGCGCGGCAAGGCGAAGGACCAGGTCCGGCCCGTCCTCCTCCAGGTCGATCGCCTGGTCGAGCACGGTCAGCGAGTGCTCGTAGACATCCTTGTGACGGTGGTGCTCGTCGCTCTCAAGGCGCAGCGCAGGCAACTCGGGGATGACGTGCTCGGCGAGTCCGGTCTCGACGAGCAGCCCGAGGCCCTTGCGCGGGTGGGCGGAGAGCAGCAGCTTGTTGAGCTCGTCACGGACACGCTCGGCGGATACGATCTCGATCCGGCCGGACATCTCGTTCATCGCGGCGACGACCTCGGGAGCGACCTCGAAGTCCAGCTGCGCGGCGAACCTCGCGGCCCTCATCATCCGCAGCGGGTCGTCGGAGAAGGACTCCTCGGGCGTCCCGGGCGTACGGAGCACCCTGGAGGCGAGATCCTCCAGACCGCCGTACGGGTCGACGAACTCCTTCTCCGGAAGGGCCACGGCCATCGCGTTGACGGTGAAGTCACGGCGGACGAGGTCCTGGTCGATGGAATCTCCGTAGGAGACCTCGGGCTTGCGCGAGGTCCGGTCGTACGCCTCCGAGCGGTACGTGGTGACCTCGACCTGGAAGCGCTGGTCGACGTCTCCGACGCGGGCGTCCTTCTGGCAGCCGACCGTTCCGAAGGCGATGCCGACCTCCCACACGGCGTCGGCCCACGGACGGACGATCTTCAGTACGTCCTCGGGGCGGGCGTCGGTGGTGAAGTCCAGGTCGTTGCCGAGCCGGCCGAGCAGGGCGTCGCGTACCGAGCCACCGACCAGCGCGAGGCTGAACCCGGCCTCCTGGAATCGGCGGGCGAGGTCGTCGGCGACGGGGGACACGCGCAGCAGTTCACTGACCGCGCGGCGTTGCACCTGGCTCAGTGCAGTCGGGGTGTCTTCGTTGGCGTTCGGCACAACAGAAAAGGGTACGTGCCCCGGCTCGCGGCGACGTCCTCGTTTTCCGGCGGGCACCGGGGTAGGACCGGCCGGCCCGGACCCCGTGGAAGATCGCCTGGAGCAGTCCCCGGCACTTGCTCCCAGCATGCCTCGTTACCATGCCTGGACACAGCAACCGGGAACCACTCCACCACTGGCATCAGAGACAACGACGAGGACGGGCGAACGCGTGGCCGAGGCGGCAGACATCCAGGGAACCGGTCCCTCACCTGCCCGCCGATGGCTGCGGCGCACGATCACCGTCGCCGTCGGGGCGCCGCTCCTCGCGGGACTGCTCCAGGCACCTGCGGGCGCCTCCCCGGCCTCCGCCGCCGAGGGCAGCGCCGTCTCGAAGACGGTCGATGTGTCGCTCGACACGCTGACCCCGACCGCGCCCACCGAGGGAGACACGGTCACCGTCACCGGGACGGTCACCAATCGGAGCAAGAAGACCGTTACCGACGCGACCGTGGATCTGCGCGTCGGGCCCCGGATGACGAGCCGCAGCGAGATCGAGCAGGTGACGGGCCGCACGGGCTACCGGAGCGACAGCGACCCCGCCCCCCTCGACGACGCCCCCACCGTCAAGATCCCCCGGCTGGGCGCCGGCCTCAGCGCGGACTTCTCGTTCTCCGTCCCGGTCTCCGATCTCGGACTCGACGACGCCGGTGTGTACCAGCTGGGGGTCTCCCTCACCGGGCAGACCTCGGACCGGCGTGACGACAGGGTGCTCGGCATCGAGCGGACGTTCCTGCCGTACCAGCCCGAGGCCACCGAGAAGAAGACCCAGCTCACCTACCTCTGGCCGCTGATCTCCTCCGCCCATGTCTCCGCCGAGACGGCCACGGACGATCAGCAGACCCCCGTCTTCGAGGACGACGTCCTGGCGGCCGAGCTGAAGCCGGGCGGACGCCTCGACCAGCTGGTCTCGCTGGGAGGGGACCTCCCGGTCACCTGGGTGGTCGACCCGGACCTGCTGGCCTCCGTCGACGCCATGGCGAACGGCTACCGCGTCAAGGACGGCACTCTGCACGTCCCGGGCAAGAACCAGGCCGTCGCCGAGCGGTGGCTGGACGCGCTGGAGAAGGCGGTTCAGGGGCACAAGGTCGTCGCCCTCCCCTTCGCGGACCCCGACCTCGCCTCCCTGGCCCACCGGGGCAAGGACGTCCCCGGTTCCCTCGGACACCTCCAGTCGGCGACCGCCCTCGCCGGGATGACGGTCGAGACCGTCCTGCACACCCAGGCCGCCACCGACTTCGCATGGCCCGCCGACGGAGCCGTCGACCCCTCCATCGTGGCCGTGGCGACCTCCGCGGGCGCCGACAAGGTGATCGCCCGCAGCGACAGCGTCCGCGACGACCTCTCCTACACCCCGACGGCGGCCCGCCCCTTCGGCAACGGAAGCACCACGGCCGTGGTCAGCGACGCGCTCCTGTCCACCGCCTTCGAGGGGGACATGATCCGCACGGAGAACTCCACGCTCGCGGTTCAGAAGTTCCTCGCCCAGTCGCTGGCGATCACCATGGAGCAGCCGGAGGACCAGCGCAGCATCGTGGTCGCCCCGCAGCGGATGCCGACCGTCGCCCAGGCGCAGACGATGGCGACCGCCCTCAAGGGTCTCTCCGGGCGTCGCTGGACCCAGCCGAGCGACCTCCTCGCCGCCGCCGCGGCCAAGCCCGACCCGGACGCCTCCACCACGGTGCCCAGCAGCTCCCGGTATCCGAAGAAGCTGCGCGACCGGGAACTGCCCGTCCAGGCCTTCCGCGACATGAAGACCACCCGCGACGAGCTGAACGACTTCAAGGTGATCCTGTCCCAGCAGGACCGTGTCGTGACGCCGTTCGGCAACGCGATCAACCGCGAGATGTCGACCTCGTGGCGGGGGCAGGCCCGAGCAGCCGCGCTCTACCGGATCAACGTCCTGGAGTATCTGCAGACCCTCACCGAGGGGGTCCAGCTGGTCGACAAGTCCGATCTCACGCTCTCCGGCCGCAGTGCGACGATCCCCGTGACCGTCCAGAACAAGCTGCTGCAGGACGTCCATCTCGTGCTGCGGCTCACCTCCGGCAACAAGAACCGGCTCCAGGTGAACGGCGACCGGGACGCCGAGCTCCCCGTGAAGATCAACGGCGGGCACAGCCAGTCCGTGAAGTTCAACGCGTCCGCCAGCGTCAACGGCCAGGTGCCGATGACCGCCCAGCTCTACACCGAGGACGGCACGCCGTACGGGCAGCCGATGACGTTCACCGTAAAGGTCTCCGAGATCACCGCCACGGTGATGCTCGTGATCGCCGGTGGAGTGCTGCTCCTGGTCCTGGCCGGCGTACGGATGTACAGCCAGCGCAAGCGGGTGGCCGCCCGGAACGCCGAGGCCGAAGCGGCGGAGGCGGCAGCGGACCCGGAGGCCGACGCCCCCGCGGAGGACACGGACGCCGGTACTGACGACGGGACGGATCCCGAGGCGGTGACGGACGAGGCCGACAGGGGTGAACCCGAGCAGCCGAGTGACCCGACACCGGACACCGGGTCCGAAAGCGGCGACCGGTCGGGCCCGGGTGAGAAAGTGGACCGTTGAGCGATGTCGTGGCCGGTCGGCCGGGGACGATGAGGTGGGGTAACCATGAACGCGCCGTACGACGGTGACCGCGGCCAGGGCGCGGGCGGCACCGCGCCGTCCGGTGGGACGCCCGCGGCCCCCTCCGGTCCCGGCCACCCTCCGGTGCCGGCCCCGCAGGAACAGAACCCTTACGCGCAGGACGCCTACGCGCAGAACCCGTACGCCCAGAACCAGTACGACCCGAACGCGTACGCCCAGGACCCCTACGTCCAGGACGCCCTCGCCCATGACCCGTACCGGGCCCAGGACCTGTCCGCACAGGACCCGGTGACCGAGGCGCTCTACGACCGCGCCGCGCACCCGCCGCCCCCGCCGGGCACCTATCAGGAGCCCCAGCCGCTCTACCAGCAGCCGGTCGCGCCCCAGCACGCACCCGACCCCCGGGTGTGGGCTCAGACCCCGGCGCCGGAGCCCGATGGCACCTCACGGCACCTGCCGTACGGCGACGACGCGCGCACGGTCCAGTTCACCGGCGTCGACGACCTGGTGACCCGGGCCGGCGAGGAGGCTCCCGAACCGGACGCCTTCGCGCACCTCTACCGGGACCAGCAGACGCCCGGCCAGGTGCCCCCGCCCGCGCCGGAGCCGGACCCCATGCCCGCCCCCGCCCCCAAGAAGTCCGGACGGGCCTCCGGACTGCTGAAGTCGAGCGCGGTGATGGCGGCCGGCACCCTGGTCTCCCGGCTCACCGGCTTCGTCCGCAGCCTGGTGATCACCGGCGCGCTCGGCGCGGCCCTGCTCGGCGACACCTTCACCATCGCCTACACGCTGCCGACGATGATCTACATCCTCACCGTCGGCGGCGGTCTCAACTCGGTCTTCGTACCGCAGCTCGTCCGCTCGATGAAGAACGACGAGGACGGCGGCGAAGCCTACGCCAACCGTCTGCTCACCCTGGTCATGGTGGCGCTGGGCCTGATCGTGGCGCTCGCCGTCTTCGCGGCACCGCTGCTCATCCGGCTGATGTCGAACACCATCGCCGACGACGCCGCGGCCAACAGCGTGGCCGTGACCTTCGCCCGGTACTGCCTGCCCACGATCTTCTTCATGGGTGTGCACGTGGTGATGGGCCAGATCCTCAACGCCCGCGGCAAGTTCGGCGCGATGATGTGGACGCCGGTCCTCAACAACATCGTCATGATCGTCACCTTCGGCCTGTTCATCTGGGTCTACGGCACCTCCGCCGAGTCCCACATGGGTGTGCGGACCATCCCGGACGACGGCATCCGCCTGCTGGGTGTCGGTACCCTCCTCGGACTCGTCGTCCAGGCCCTGGCGATGATCCCGTACCTCCGTGAGACCGGCTTCCGGTTCCGGCCGCGCTTCGACTGGAAGGGCCACGGGCTCGGCAAGACCGTCAAGCTCGCCAAGTGGACCGTGCTCTTCGTCCTCGCGAACCAGGCGGGCGTCCTCGTCGTCACCCAGCTCGCCACGGCCGCCGGTGAGGAGTCCGGGAAGAACGGTGCCGGCTTCCTCGCCTACTCGAACGCCCAGCTGATCTGGGGCATGCCGCAGGCCATCATCACGGTCTCCGTCATGGCCGCGCTGCTGCCCCGCATCTCCCGCGCCGCCCACGACGACGACCCCGGCGCCGTCCGCGACGACATCTCGCAGGGTCTGCGGAACTCGGCCGTCGCGATCGTCCCCGTCTCCTTCGCCTTCCTGGCGCTCGGCGTCCCGATGTGCACCCTGCTGTACGCCTCCAGCGGCGTCGAGGCCGCCCAGGGCATGGGCTTCATCCTGATGGCCTTCGGCCTCGGCCTGATCCCCTACTCCGTCCAGTACGTCGTGCTCCGCGGCTTCTACGCCTACGAGGACACCCGGACGCCCTTCTACAACACGGTCATCGTGGCCGCCGTCAACGCTGCGGCCTCGGCCGTCTGTTACGTCGTCCTGCCCGCCCAGTGGGCCGTCGTCGGCATGGCCGCCTCGTACGGGCTCGCCTACGCCGTCGGCGTCGGTATCGCCTGGCGCCGCCTCCGCAGCCGGCTGGGCGGCGACCTGGACGGCACCCAGGTGCTGCGGACCTACGCACGCCTCTGCATGGCCTCCGTGCCGGCCGCGATCATCGCGGGCGGTGTCGGCTTCGGTCTGCTGAAGCTCCTGGGCGACGGTGCGCTGGGCTCGCTCGTTGCCCTGCTCATCGGCGGAGTGGTACTTCTCGGTGTCTTCTTCGTCGCCGCCAAGCGCATGCGGATCACGGAACTGAACACCCTGGTCGGCATGGTGCGCGGACGACTGGGACGCTGATCCCGCGGCCCCGCACAACCATCGGGGGGAGCCGCGTGTCGTGCATTGCGGCCGACTGTGGGCACAATTGGCTTGGCTGTTGGATGCGGTGCAACGGATGGGGAGGCAGGAACGACGGTGGCGGAACGTAGCACGGCTGCCGTCGACGTGGCCGACAACAGCGGTGACGACCCGCTGACCGCCAAGGCGGACACGGCCGCGACCGACGGGGTGGCGGACAAGCAGAAGACGGCGGAGAAGACCGCCGAGGCCACAGAGACGAAGGCGGTCGATCGACAGAGCGGCGAACAGCCCTCCCTCACGGCTCCCGAGCTGCACAGCGGACACAAACTGGCCAGACGCTACCGGCTGGAGGAGTGCGTCACCCGTCTGGACGGCTTCAGCAGCTGGCGTGCGGTCGACGAGAAACTGCGGCGCGCGGTCGGAGTCCATCTGCTGCCCGCCGACCACCCCAGGGCCCGGTCGGTCCTGGCCGCGGCCCGCTCCTCGGCGCTCCTCGGCGACCCCCGGTTCGTCCAGGTCCTCGACGCCGTCGAGGAGAACGACCTCGTCTACGTCGTGCACGAGTGGCTGCCCGACTCCACCGAGCTGACCGCGCTGCTCGCGGCCGGTCCGCTGGAGCCCCACGACGCCTACCAGCTCGTCAGCCAGGTCTCCCAGGCCATGGCCGCCGCGCACCGGGAAGGCCTCGCCCACCTCAGGCTCACCCCGAGCGCGGTCCTGCGCAGCTCCACCGGCCAGTACCGGATCCGCGGTCTGGCCGTGAACGCCGCCCTGCGCGGCATCACCGCCGAACGTCCGCAGCGCAGCGACACCGAGGCCATCGGCGCACTCCTGTACGCCGCGCTGACCCAGCGCTGGCCGTACGACAGCGACGCGTACGGGCTCTCCGGGCTCCCCAAGGGCGTCGGGCTGCTCCCGCCCGACCAGGTCCGGGCCGGCGTCCACCGGGGCCTCTCCGAGATCGCGATGCGCGCCCTGGCCAACGACGGGGCCACCGCCTCGCGCCAGGAACCGCCCTGCACCACCCCGGACGAGCTGGCCAAGGCCGTGGCGGCGATGCCCCGTGTGAGGCCGCCGGAGCCGGAGTTCACCGCACCGCCCGAGTACCAGCGCACGACGTACCAGCAGGGCACCTACGGGCGTCCCCAGCCGCGTCCCGCGGTCACCCAGCCGGTGATCGTCCCGCCGCCCCCGCTGCAGAGCCGTACCGGCAGGGCGCTGAAGTGGGCCGTCTCGGCCCTGCTGATCGCCGCCCTGGGCCTCGGCAGCTGGCAGATCGCCGACCGGCTCCTCGGCCAGGACAACGTCACCGAGACGCCGAACACGGCCCCGACGGTCGACGACGAGAAGCCGGAGCCGCCCAAGCCGCTGGTGATCCGTTCCGCGGAGGAGTTCGCCCCCGACGGCAATCCGCAGAACCCTGACGGCGTCGGCGACACCTACGACAGCGACAGCTCCTCGTACTGGCGTACCAAGACCTTCGTCGGCGGCCCCGTCCTGGCGCCGTACAAGCAGGGTGTCGGGATCGTCTACGACCTCGGGAGCGAGCAGAACGTCTCGTCCGCCTCGATAGCGCTGCGTTTCGGCGGCCCGCAGACCGCCGTCACGCTGTATGCGGCGGACTCGCTGTCGCCCTCCGGTACGCCGGACTCCATGAAGAAGATCGCCTCGGTCGAGACCTCGGACTCGACCGCGAAGCCGGAGACCAAGACACCGGTCAAGACCCGCTACGTGCTGCTCTGGATGACCTCCGTGCCGTACTCCGACCGTGACGAGTACTTCGGCGCGGGCTACAAGCAGGCCATCACGAACGTGTCGTTCCAGGGGACCGCCCCCTAGTCACCGACCGTGCACCACGATGAGCGCCGAGCCCAGCTCGGCGCTCATTTACTTCCGGTCACGGACCGGATTGAATGCCTGCACGGCTGCCGAGCGAGGAGGGGAACCGTGACCCCTGCGGCTGACGATCCCCGGACCGCCGCGGACGACGAACTCCTGGCCCGCCATGTCGCCGGGGACCCCGAAGCCTTCGGTGAGCTCGTACGGCGCCACCGCGACCGGCTCTGGGCCGTGGCCCTCCGGACACTGGGGGACCGCGAGGAGGCCGCTGACGCCGTCCAGGACGCCCTGATCTCGGCCTTCCGCGCCGCCCATACCTTCCGCGGCCAGTCGGCCGTCACGACATGGCTCCACCGCATCACGGTGAACGCCTGTCTGGACCGCATACGCAAGACCGCCTCCCGCCGGACCTCGCCCGTCGACGACGACACCCGCTTCGAGCAGCTCCTCGACCCCCATGAGTCGGCCGAGGCACCCGTGGAGCGCCAGGACCTCCACCGTCAGCTGTTCGCCGCGCTCGCCACGATCCCCGCCGACCAGCGCGCCGCCCTCGTCCTGGTCGACATGCAGGGATACCCGGTCGCGGAGGCTGCCCGCATCCTCGGCGTTCCCACCGGCACCGTGAAGAGCCGCTGCGCGCGCGGGCGGGCCCGCCTGCTTCCGATGGTCACTCATCTGCGCGTCGACACGGTGGGTAACGAGGCCCCCGAAGGGGGAAGGAACCGGACGCCGGGGACATCCGTCCCACCGGTGCCGGGGCCGACGGACACCGGACCGACTGATCCAGCTGCTGTGAAGGGCGGAGGTGGGCGCACGTGACTTCCACGGCCGGCAAGGCCAACACCACACAGCACCCGGACGTCTCTGAGATCTCCGATCTGACCGAGGGGCTCCTCTCTCCGACGCGCTCGGCAGCCGTCCGCCGTCATGTGGACGACTGCTCCCTCTGCGCCGACGTCCGGACCTCCCTGGAGGAGATCCGCGGCCTCCTGGGCACCCTTCCGGGTCCGCCCCGCATGCCTGCCGAGATCGCCGGCCGGATCGATGCCGCCCTCGCCGCCGAAGCGCTTCTCAGCACCAGCACGCCGGAGAAGGACACCCCCGTTTCACGTGAAACATCACCCACGCCGGCCGAGCGGGTCCCCGCCCCCTCCTCCCCCCGTGCCGACCGCCCGGCAGGCCGTCCCGCCGCGTCGACCGGGCCCGGCGGCGCCCGACGGCCGCGCCGCCGTCGGATCGCCCTGCTCTCCACCCTCGGTGCCGCCTTCGGCGCCGTGATCCTCGGCACGAGCCTCTATCTGAGCCAGTCGGGCGACGTCACCGCCGATGGTCAGGCAACGGGCGCCAGGAAGTCCGACACCTCCGCAGGAGCGGCTCTGACCCCCTTCTCGGGGACGCCGGTCGAGGACCGGGTGCACGCCCTCCTGAATCAGGACAGCGCCGCCATGACACCTCAGGGCATCGGGCCGGAGTCGATGTCCGCCGAAGCCGGCAGCGCGACCCCCCGACGGAACAGGGACGGCGCGGTCATCCCCCGCTGTGTCCTGGCCGGCACGGGCCGCTCCGACGCGGTGCTCGGACAGGAGCGGGGCGAGTACCGGGGAACACCCGCCTACCTGCTCGTCCTGACCGATCCCTCGGACAGCAGCCGGGTCCAGGCCTACGTTCTCGACGCCTCGTGTGCCGACCGCACCGGAGGAAACGGAACCCCGGCCGCGACCGTCCTCTTCAGCCAGACGTACGCCCGTCCCTGACCCCACTTCCCGCCCGGCCCGGTGCCGCGCGGCGGACTCGGGAATGCACGCCCCTTAGTATCCGTTGGGTGGGGTGAGAGTGACCGAGACAACCGCCCCCGTAGGCAGTGGCAGTCTGCAGAGACGAGGAAGACACCCGTGAGCGACGTCCGTAACGTGATCATTATCGGCTCCGGGCCCGCGGGTTACACCGCTGCGCTCTACACCGCCCGAGCGTCGCTGAACCCCCTGGTCTTCGAAGGTGCCGTCACCGCCGGTGGCGCACTGATGAACACGACCGAGGTCGAGAACTTTCCCGGTTTCCGTGACGGCATCATGGGCCCGGACCTGATGGACAACATGCGGGCCCAGGCCGAGCGCTTCGGCGCCGAGCTGATTCCGGACGATGTCATCGCCGTGGACCTGACCGGTGACATCAAGACCGTCACCGACACCGCCGGCACCGTGCACCGCGCCAAGGCCGTCATCGTCACCACCGGCTCCCAGCACCGCAAGCTCGGCCTCCCCAACGAGGACACGCTCTCCGGCCGCGGTGTCTCCTGGTGCGCCACCTGTGACGGCTTCTTCTTCAAGGACCAGGACATCGCCGTCGTCGGCGGCGGCGACACCGCGATCGAAGAGGCCACCTTCCTCTCCCGCTTCGCCAAGTCCGTGACGATCGTCCACCGCCGCGACACCCTGCGTGCCTCCAAGGCCATGCAGGAGCGTGCCTTCGCCGACCCGAAGATCTCCTTCGCCTGGGACAGCGAGGTCACCGAGATCCACGGCGACCAGAAGCTCAGCAGCCTGACCCTGCGCGACACGAAGACCGGTGAGACCCGCGAGCTGGCCGTCACCGGCCTCTTCATCGCCGTGGGCCACGACCCCCGGACCGAGCTGTTCAAGGGTCAGCTGGAGCTCGACGAGGAGGGCTACCTCAAGGTCTCCGCCCCGTCGACGCGCACGAACCTCACCGGTGTCTTCGGCGCCGGCGATGTCGTCGACCACACCTACCGCCAGGCCATCACGGCCGCCGGCACCGGCTGCTCCGCCGCCCTGGACGCCGAGCGCTTCCTGGCCGCCCTCGCCGACAGCGAGAAGCTGGCCGAGACCCCCGCGGTCTGACCCGACTCTCCCCACCCCACACCCCGCGAGATCAAGGAGGCCGCTGTGGCCCTCAAGTCTGTAACCGACGCTTCCTTCGACGAGGACGTCCTCAAGAGCGACAAGCCCGTCCTGGTGGACTTCTGGGCCGAGTGGTGCGGCCCGTGCCGTCAGATCGCCCCGTCGCTGGAGGCCATCGCCGCCGAGTACGGCGAGATCGAGATCGTGAAGCTCAACATCGACCAGAACCCGGCCACGGCTGCCAAGTACGGCGTCATGTCGATCCCGACGCTCAACGTCTACCAGGGCGGCGAGGTCGTGAAGACCATCGTCGGCGCCAAGCCGAAGGCCGCGATCCTCCGCGACCTGGCGGACTTCGTCGAGCCGACCAAGGCCTGATGCTGCCTCGCTGTTTCACGTGAAACATGATGTACGAGCGACGTTTCACGTGAAACAGAAACGGCCCGCCCCCGACAGGGGGCGGGCCGTTCTCGTACCCGGCGTCAGAGCGGGCGCAGGGCCGGCTCCTTCTGTACGGCACCGAGAAGCCGGTCGAGCGCCATCTCGACGTCCTCCTTCCAGGAGAGCGTCGTCCTGAGCTCCAATCGCAGCCTCGGGTAGGCAGGGTGCGGCCGGACGGTCTTGAAGCCCACCGCCAGCAGATGGTCGGCCGGCAGCACACAGGCCGGCTCCTTCCATCGGGCGTCACCGAACGCCTCGATGGCCTTGAACCCCCGCTGCAGCAGATCCTTGGCCACGGTCTGCACGACCATCCGCCCCAGCCCCTGTCCCTGGTACCCGGGCATGATCCAGGCGGTCATCAGCTGCGCCGCGTCGGCGGCCACGGGGCTCGTCGGGAAGGCGGTCGCCCTCGGCACATAGGCCGGGGGAGCGTAGAGGACATAGCCGACCGGTATCTCGTCGACGTAGACCACCCGACCGCAGGAACCCCACTCCAGGAGAACGCCCGAGATCCAGGCCTCCTTCTCGGGCTCCGACCGGCCCGCCCTCACGGCCGCCTCGCCGCTGACCGGATCGAGCTCCCAGAACACACAGGAGCGACATCGCTTGGGCAGGTCCGGAAGGTTGTCCAGCGTGAGCGGTACGAGCCGACGCCCCACGGCTGCTCCTCGTTTCCCTCGCCAGCGAGTACGGATACGCCTCTCGGAATCGTATCGAGCGGCCGATCGGGAGGACACCGCTCACAGGCAAAGGGCGGGCCGCGTTCCGGTGAAGACCGGTATGCGGCCCGCCCTCGGCGGCCTCAGACCGCGGGGAGAGCGATCAGCCCTCCGCGCCCTTCTCGCTGTTCTTCTGGTCCATGACCCGTCCCTCTCCGGGAGCCAGGGTCGACAGGATGCGCTCCAGATCCTCCATCGAGGCGAACTCGACGACGATCTTGCCCTTCTTCTGCCCCAGGTCGACCTTCACTCGGGTGTCGAAGCGGTCCGAGAGCCGGGAGGCGAGATCGGTGAGGGCGGGCGCGACGCGGGCACCGGCTCGCGGCTTGTTCGGCTTGACCGCACCGACGGGCTCCTCGGAGCCCATGAGGCTCACGATCTCCTCGACGGTACGGACCGACAGGCCCTCGGAGACGATCCGGTACGCCAGCTTGTCCTGGGCCTCCGCGTCCTCAACGCCGAGCAGGGCCCGCGCGTGGCCGGCGGAGAGCACTCCGGCGGCGACCCGGCGCTGCACCGCCCCGGAGAGGCGCAGCAGTCGGAGCGTGTTGGAGATCTGCGGGCGCGAGCGACCGATCCGCTCGGCCAGCTGGTCGTGGGTGCAGCCGAAGTCCTTGAGCAGCTGCTCATAGGCGTGCGCCTCTTCGATCGCGTTCAGCTGGGCACGGTGGAGGTTCTCCAGGAGCGCGTCCAGGAGCATCTTCTCGTCGTCGGTGTCCCGGACGATCGCGGGGATCCGCTCGAGTCCCGCTTCCTTGGACGCCCGCAGACGACGCTCGCCCATGACCAGTTCATAGCGCTCGTCATCGAGCTTGCGCACGACCACGGGCTGGAGGAGGCCGACCTCCTTGATGGAGACGACGAGCTCCGCCAGGGCGTCCTCGTCGAAGACCTCACGCGGCTGGTGCCGGTTGGGAACGATGGCGTCGAGCGGAAGCTCGGTGAAGTAGGCCCCCGCCGGAGGCGCCGGCAGGGCCGGGGTCTCGGGCTCGTTCCACGAAGGCGTGGACTCCGGGGACCTTGCGCTCTGCGGCAGCGAAGCCAGCTTCGCGGCGGCCACCCCACGGCCCGAGGTCAGGACGGAGGCGGTTCCGGGCGAAGCCTGACCCGTTCCCGCACCGGCCGACGGCGTCTGACGTTCCTGGGGAGCAGCGGGAATCAGCGCACCGAGTCCACGCCCCAGTCCCCTACGTCGCTCGCTCACTGGATCCCCTCCGACATGCTGCGCTGGTTGTTCTGGTGCCCTGGCTGGGCGTGCTGCGGGTCGTAGTGCACGGCGACCCCCCGCAGAGCGATCTCACGAGCCGCTTCGAGGTACGACAGGGCGCCGCTGGAGCCCGGGTCGTAGGTGAGGACCGTCTGCCCGTAGCTCGGCGCCTCCGAGATACGGACGGACCTCGGGATGCTCGTCCGCAGCACCTCCTCGGCGAAGTGGGTGCGCACCTCGTCGGCGACCTGCGAGGCGAGCCTCGTCCGACCGTCGTACATGGTGAGCAGGATCGTCGAGACATGCAGCGCGGGGTTGAGGTGCCCCCGCACCAGGTCGACGTTCCGCAGGAGCTGTCCGAGCCCCTCCAGCGCGTAGTACTCGCACTGGATCGGGATCAGCACCTCGGCTCCGGCCACCATGGCGTTGACCGTGAGGAGACCGAGCGAGGGCGGGCAGTCGATCAGGATGTAGTCGAGCGGCTGCTCGTAAGCCTGGATCGCCCGCTGCAGTCGGCTCTCACGGGCCACCAGCGAGACCAGTTCGATCTCCGCACCGGCGAGATCGATGGTGGCGGGGGCACAGAAGAGACCCTCGACATCCTTGACGGGCTGCACCACTTCGGAGAGCGGCCTGCTGTCGACGAGAACGTCGTAGATCGACGGGACCTCGGCGTGGTGGTCGATCCCGAGCGCCGTGGAAGCATTGCCCTGCGGGTCCAGGTCGATGACCAGCACTCGGGCGCCGTGCAGTGCCAGGGACGCGGCAAGGTTGACCGTCGTGGTCGTCTTGCCCACGCCGCCCTTCTGATTGGCGACCACCATCACGCGAGTCCGGGCCGGGCGGGGAAGTCCCTCACCGGCACGACCCAGGGCCTCTACTGCCAGCTGGGCAGCACGACCAATGGGGGTGTCGTCCATCGGGGGCGGTGTTTCACGTGAAACATCCTCCCCCACCGATTCGGTTCGGGGACCGGGGACCGGATCGGTCATCGGTCCCGCGATGTTGGCGTCGGACCGCAAGGATTCACTCTCCTCGGCTTCTGGCTCGCGATGAGGAGAGCCTGCCATGCTTTCGGGGTCGCGAACCAGCGAGGTCGGTGGTTCTGTGGGTGAATCCACCTCTGTGGACATCTCCATGACCCTCGCGGGTGGTTTCACGCGGGGTCTACGGTCCCGGGGCACGGCTGCCGCGCGACCGCGGCTGATGATCCCCTGCAGCAGTGAGCGACGTTTCACGTGAAACACCATGCCCCCGCTGCCCGGCCGGGACCGTTCGACACTCCGAAATGGTGCGTATGCGACGCTCAGCGGCGCCGACGGGTCTTGCTCGTCCGGGCGGCCTTGGCCCGCTTGGCCGCGAACCGCACACCACCGGGGCTCTCGCCGACCTCCACCCGCACGACGGTGGAGAGCGGATCGACGATCCCCTCGCCGACCTGAAGCACCGAGGTCTCCACCACGCCGAGCCGGGAGAGCGCGGCGCGGGCACCGTTGATCTCCTCCTCCGCCGTGTCGCCCTTGAGCGCCAGCATCTCGCCGTACGGACGCAGCAAGGGAACACCCCAGCCGGCCAGCCGGTCCAGCGGAGCCACCGCGCGAGCGGTCACCACATGCACGGGCGTGATCTTGCCGAGCATCTCCTCGGCGCGTCCCCTGACCACGGTCACATGGTCGAGACCCAGCAGCTCGACGACCTCCTGAAGGAAGTTCGTCCGGCGAAGGAGCGGCTCCAGGAGCGTGATCTTCAGGTCGGGCCGGACCAGAGCCAGCGGGATACCGGGAAGACCGGCGCCCGAGCCCACATCGCAGACCGTGACGCCCTCGGGGACGACCTCCGAGAGAACGGCGCAGTTCAGCAGGTGGCGCTCCCACAGCCGCGGAACCTCACGCGGGCCGATCAGGCCGCGCTTCACACCCGCGTCCGCGAGGAGCTCCGCGTAGCGCACGGCCTCCGGGAAGTACTCACCGAAGACTGTCCGCGCCTGCTCCGGAGCCTCGGGGAGCTCCGCCGCTTCCTCCGTCACGGGAACCGTCCTTCCGTACCGCACGCATCGTGTGCGAGCGCACTGTGGTGGCTGACTATCAGGCTGACAAAGATCGGCCCCGCCTGCGAACAGACGGGGCCGAGACTACGTGAGGGGTCAGGCCGGGAGCACGACGACGAAGCGCTGCGGCTCCTCGCCCTCGGACTCGCTGCGCAGACCGGCGGCGGCGATCGCGTCATGCACGACCTTGCGCTCGAACGGCGTCATCGGGTCCAGCTTGACCGGCTGGCCGCTGGTCTTCACATCGTTCGCGGCCTTGGCGCCCAGCTCGGCGAGCTCGGTGCGCTTCTTGGCCCGGAAGCCGGCGATGTCCAGCATCAGGCGGCTGCGGTCACCGGTCTCCCGGTGCACGGCGAGCCGGGTCAGCTCCTGGAGCGCCTCCAGGACCTCACCGTCGCGGCCCACGAGCTTCTGCAGCTCACGAGCCGAGTCGCTGATGATCGAGACCGCGGCCCGGTCCGCCTCGACGTCCATGTCGATGTCGCCGTCGAGATCGGCGATGTCGAGCAGACCTTCGAGGTAGTCGGCCGCGATCTCACCCTCCTGCTCGAGGCGGGTCAGGGTGTCGCCACCCTCGGCGGCGGCGGAGGTGGTGCCTTCCGTCACGGACGGACTCCTTCTTGCTTCGGGGCGGCTTACTTCTTGGAGGACGGGTGCTTGGGCCGCTGCTGGCCCTTGCGCTGGCCGGACTTGCCCTGACGGGAGCCTCCGGAGTTGGCACGGCTCGGACGCGCGGGCTTGTCCTGTGCCTCGTCCTTGGGCTCGTCCTCGGCGGCGGCCTTGTCCTGACCCTGGGGCTTCTTCTCGAGCGAGGTGGTCGCCTCTTCGGCGGCCGGCTCGGAGGATTCCTCGGTGTCCTTGACCAGGTGCTGGGCCGCGGCGGCCTGACGCTGGGCCTTGGTCTGGCGCTTGGGCTGCTGCCGCTTGGCGACGGCACCGCCCTCGGCGTCGGCCACGACGGTGTCGCTCTTGACCACGGTGCCGTCCGCCTGGGCGGCGAAGCCGGCCTTGGAGAGGCCCACGAAGAAGCGGCGCTCGTTCTCGTTGCGGTCGCCGCCCTTGGCGACGATCACCTTGACCACGTTCTTCCGGCGGCGACCGCGGACCTCACCGTGCTCCGAGACGCTCTTCAGCAGGCGCTGGAGGTAGGAGTCCTGGGCCTTGCTGCCCGGGGTCGGGTTCTGGTTGATCACGTACATCTGCTGGCCCATGGTCCACACGTTGGTGGTCAGCCAGTAGACGAGGACACCGACGGGGAAGTTGACGCCCATGACGGCGAAGATCACCGGGAAGATGTACATGAGCATCTTCTGCTGCTGCATGTACGGGGTCTTCACCGAGAGGTCGACGTTCTTCATCATCAGCTGGCGCTGCGTGAAGAACTGCGAGGCCGACATCATGACGATCATGATCGCGGTGACGATGCGGACCGAGGTCAGCGAGGCGTCGAGGGCCGCGACCTCGGCGGCGGTGTCGGTGAACTTCGAGGCGAGCGGAGCGCCGAAGATGTGGGCCTGACGGGCGCTGGCGAGCAGCGGGCCGTCGATGACACCGATCTCCTTGCCCGAGGCGATCGCGGAGAGCACGTGGTACAGCGCGAAGAAGAACGGCGACTGGGCCAGGATGGGAAGGCACGAGGAGAGCGGGTTGGTACCCGTCTCCTTGTACAGCTTCATCATCTCTTCGGACTGACGCTGCTTGTCGCTCTTGTAGCGCTCCTGGATCGCCTTCATCTTCGGCTGGAGCGCCTGCATGTTCCGCGTCGACTTGATCTGCTTGACGAACAGCGGGATCAGACAGATGCGGATCAGGACCACGAGGGACACGATGGACAAGCCCCAGGCCCAACCCGTGTCAGGGCCGAAGATCGCCCCGTACACCGAGTGGAACTGGACGATGACCCAGGAAACGGGCCAGGTGATGAAGCTGAACAGACTGGCAATCGTTTCCACTAATCAGGCTCCTTGAGCTTGGGGCGAGGTCTCTGCGGCCGGGCTCGTCTCGGCGGTGGACCCGCCCTTGTCGCCACGCAACGCGTTCCTCAGCATTTCGTGCCAGCGGGGGCGCTTGCGCGCGGGGACATGGTCCACACCACCGGGCGACCACGGATTGCACCGCAGGATGCGCCAGGCGGTCAGGGCCGTGCCCTTGATGGCGCCATGCCGATCGATGGCCGTGAATCCGTAGTGGGAACACGACGGGTAGTACCGGCAGACGGGCCCCAGAAGAGGGCTGATCGTCCACTGGTACAGCTTGATGAGAGCCAGCAGCGGGTACTTCATCGCGCGCCCCCTCCCAGCAGCCGCTGGAGGGCGGCGTCCAGGTCTCGGGCCAGCTGTGCGTGGTCGGCGTCACCGGCTCCGGGCAACGCCCGTACGACCACCAGGCTACCGGGGGGCAGCTCGGTGAGGCGGTCGCGCACGAGATGGCGCAGGCGACGCTTCACCTGGTTGCGTACGACCGCAACGCCCACGGCTTTGCTCACGACGAAACCCGCACGCGTCGGGGGAGCGCTCTCCCCAGGCGCGTGCGGGTCCGTTGCACCGCTGCGTAGGTGGACGACGAGGAGCGGGCGACCGGCCCGGCGACCTCGGCGTACTGCGATTGCGAAGTCCTCGCGCCGCCTCAGCCGATTCTCGGTAGGCAGCACGTCATGACCTGTTAAGCGGATCAGGCGGACAGCTCAGTGCGACCCTTGGAACGGCGGTTCGCAAGGATGGCTCGGCCGGCACGCGTACGCATCCGCAGGCGGAAGCCGTGGGTCTTGGCGCGACGACGGTTGTTCGGCTGGAAGGTGCGCTTGCTCACTCGGGGGCTCCAGAAATGATTCGTAGATGGCGGGACATCGCCTGGCTGTCACCGTGCGCCCACGAGTAGCTCGCAATACGCCCGAGTGCACCGCTACACGTTCAAAACCGTGATCTTTGCCCATCGGAGGCAGGCGGCAGCAGCCATCGACAACTCGACCTGGTCACGGTACGCGCGGCTACGCCATCCGGTCAAACCGACCTGTCGCCACCTCCCATTGTGCACAGGCTGTGGACAACAACTTGAACCACGTCAGCCGCCACGACTACCGTGGACGGACTCCATTCTTTTCCCTTCTGTCCTCTCCTGTCCTCACGGACCCGTCCTCACGGACACCGACCCACCGTCCCCCGAGAACCACACCATCGTGGGACCTGCGAGAAAGCGTGCCCTGTGGCTGACGTACCTGCCGATCTTGCCGCAGTGTGGCCACGCGTCCTGGAGCAACTCCTCGCGGAGGGCCAGCAGGGGATCGAGCCCAAGGACAAGCAGTGGATCGAGCGCTGCCAGCCGCTCGCCCTGGTCGCCGACACCGCGCTGCTCGCCGTGCCCAACGAGTGGGGAAAGCGCGTCCTCGAGGGCCGGCTCGCCCCGCTGATCAGCGAGACCCTCAGCCGTGAGTGCGGCCGCCCGATCCGGATCGCGATCACCGTCGACGACTCCGTCGGCGAGCCGACGCCTCCCGCGCCCCCGGTGCAGCAGCCCCAGCAGTCCCGGTACGACGACCGCGGGCAGTCCGATCAGTACGACAAGTACGACGGCGGCTACGGGCACCGGCCGATGCCCGACGACGGGCTGCCCACCGCGCGCCCGGCCTACCCGGACTACTCGCAGCAGCGCCCCGACCCGGGCGCGTGGCCGCGGACCCAGGAGGACCTGTCCTGGCAGCAGCCGCGACTCGGCGGCTACCAGGAGCGGGCCCCGTACACCGGTCCGGAGCAGCCCCGGCAGTCGCGTTACGACGAGCCGCCCCGGGGCTACGAGCCGCAGCGGCCCGAGCGCGCCGAACTGCCCGACCCGCAGAGCCACGGCGCCCGTCCCGGTCCCCGGCCGGGCGGTCCCGTCCCCGGCCCGGGCGGCGGTCACGGTTCCTCGTCCGGCGGGCAGGGTGCCGGCGCGCCCGGCGAGCAGCACGCGAGGCTGAACCCCAAGTACCTCTTCGACACCTTCGTCATCGGTTCCTCGAACCGCTTCGCGCACGCGGCCGCCGTCGCGGTCGCGGAGGCGCCGGCGAAGGCGTACAACCCGCTCTTCATCTACGGCGAGTCGGGCCTCGGCAAGACCCACCTGCTGCACGCGATCGGGCACTACGCGCGGAGCCTCTACCCGGGGACGCGCGTGCGGTACGTGAGCTCGGAGGAGTTCACGAACGAGTTCATCAACTCGATCCGCGACGGCAAGGGCGACGCCTTCCGCAAGCGCTACCGCGATGTGGACATCCTGCTCGTCGACGACATCCAGTTCCTCGCGAGCAAGGAGTCGACGCAGGAGGAGTTCTTCCACACCTTCAACACCCTGCACAACGCGAACAAGCAGATCGTGCTCTCCTCGGACCGGCCGCCCAAGCAGCTGGTGACCCTGGAGGACCGGCTCCGCAACCGCTTCGAGTGGGGTCTCACCACCGATGTGCAGCCGCCCGAGCTGGAGACGCGCATCGCGATCCTCCGCAAGAAGGCGGTGCAGGAGCAGCTCAACGCCCCGCCGGAGGTCCTGGAGTTCATCGCCTCGCGGATCTCGCGGAACATCCGTGAGCTGGAGGGCGCGCTGATCCGGGTGACGGCCTTCGCGAGCCTCAACCGGCAGCCGGTGGACCTGGGGCTGACCGAGATCGTCCTCAAGGACCTGATCCCGGGCGGCGAGGACTCCTCGCCGGAGATCACGGCACCGGCGATCATGGCGGCCACGGCGGACTACTTCGGTCTGACGGTGGAGGACCTCTGCGGATCGTCGCGCAGCCGCGTCCTGGTGACGGCCCGGCAGATCGCCATGTACCTGTGCCGCGAGCTGACGGATCTGTCGCTGCCGAAGATCGGCGCGCAGTTCGGCGGCCGTGACCATACGACGGTGATGCACGCGGACCGGAAGATCCGCGCGCTGATGGCCGAGCGGCGCTCCATCTACAACCAGGTCACCGAACTCACCAACCGCATCAAGAACGGCTGACGGACCGCGCCTCGGGCGCGGCTCCGACACCGCCTCGGGCGCCGCTCCAGAACGGCTCCCGCGCGGTCCAGGCATCGCCTCGGCACCACCTCAGCACCGCCTCAGCGACCCCCGAAGGGCGCTCCGGGACACCTCCCGGGGCGCCCTTCGGCGTTCCCGGGGGCCGTCGGCGCGTCGGGGACCAGCCCCGGGTGTTCGATTACGCCGTTCCGGTGGCGGGTTCTCCACAGATTGGGGGATGATCTCCCGTCCACAGGGTGGGGACTGTCGAGTTATCCGGACTGTGTCCACAGGCCTGCCTGCTGACAGGCCATCACTCCAGGTCAGACCCCTGTGGAATTGTTGAGAAAAGATTTCCACAGGCTGTGGATGAAACTTTCGTCCACAGGGGGCGCCGAAGGTTGTCCACCGGCAACCCACAGGGCCGGGTACGTTGCCCACAGCTTCTCCACACCCCTGTCCACTGTTCGGCAACAAAACACCCCCTCTCACCGGGCCGAGTGAAAGCGGTCACACCAAGGGAGACGTTTGGGCTGTGGGGAACGTGGGGAAAGCTGGGGACAGCGCTGGGGAGAACTCCCCATGGCCTGTGTATGGGGTGTGCAGAACTTTCGGGTGTCCACAGAGACCCCGAGTTGTCCACCGGTTTCACCCACAGGCACGGTGGACAAAAAACTGGGTCTGACCTGCGAAAACGGGGTTATCCACCGTTTCCACAGCCCCTACTACTACTCCCACTTAGAGTTAGCTAGGAATCCGCTTCGAAGTGGGGCCTGTGCACAACTCGGCGCCGGAGCTCCGACGCGCCCTCGTCGCGACTTGACCCCGAGCAGCACCGAGTGTCGGCGGCGTACGTCAGACTGGTTCCCGCAGTCGACGAAGAGCCAGCAACAAGCAGGAGGCGGTTCCGGTGAAGATCCGGGTGGAGCGCGACGTACTTGCCGAGGCGGTGGCCTGGGTGGCCCGCAGCCTCCCGGCCCGTCCGCCGGCCCCCGTTCTCGCAGGCCTTCTGCTGAAGGCCGAGGACGGCGCGCTGAGCTTCTCGAGCTTCGACTACGAGGTCTCGGCCCGTGTCTCCGTCGAGGCCGAGGTCGAGGAGGACGGCACCGTCCTGGTCTCCGGCCGACTGCTCGCCGACATCTGCCGCGCCCTCCCCAACCGCCCCGTGGAGATCTCCACAGACGGTGTACGGGCGACCGTGGTCTGCGGCTCCTCCCGCTTCACCCTCCACACCCTGCCCGTGGAGGAGTACCCGGCGCTGCCGGAGATGCCCACCGCGACCGGCACCGTCCCCGGTGAGGTCTTCGCCTCCGCCGCCGCGCAGGTGGCCATCGCCGCCGGCCGTGACGACACGCTGCCCGTCCTCACCGGTGTGCGCATCGAGATCGAGGGCGACACCGTCACCCTGGCCTCCACCGACCGCTACCGCTTCGCCGTCCGCGAGTTCCTGTGGAAGCCGGAGTCCCCGGACGCCTCCGCGGTCGCCCTGGTGCCCGCGAAGACCCTCCTGGACACCGCCAAGGCGCTCACGAGCGGCGACACGGTCACCCTGGCGCTCTCCGGCTCCGGCAAGGGCGAGGGCCTCATCGGCTTCGAGGGCGCGGGCCGCCGCACCACCACCCGCCTCCTCGAGGGCGACCTGCCGAAGTACCGGACGCTCTTCCCGACCGAGTTCAACTCGGTCGCGGTGATCGAGACCGCGCCGTTCGTCGAGGCCGTCAAGCGCGTGGCCCTGGTGGCCGAGCGCAACACCCCGGTCCGGCTGAGCTTCGAGCAGGGCGTGCTGATCCTGGAGGCCGGCTCCAGCGACGACGCACAGGCTGTGGAGCGCGTCGACGCGCAGCTGGAGGGCGACGACATCTCGATCGCCTTCAACCCGACCTTCCTGCTCGACGGCCTGAGCGCCATCGACTCCCCGGTCGCTCAGCTCTCCTTCACGACCTCTACCAAGCCGGCGCTGCTGAGCGGCAAGCCCGCGCTGGACGCCGAGGCGGACGAGGCCTACAAGTACCTGATCATGCCGGTGCGGCTGTCCGGTTGATCCGGCTCTTCTGCGGCGTCGCCTGAGCGGCTGACCCCACAGGTGTGCACCCGGGTCCCGGCGTAGGCTCGGACCCGGGTAAACCGCACACGACGCTTAAGGAATCTCTGATGGAGCTCGGTCTCGTCGGTCTCGGCAAGATGGGCGGCAACATGCGCGAGCGCATCCGCCGCGCAGGCCACACCGTCATCGGATACGACCGCAATCCGGACCTCGCCGATGTCCACAGCCTCGAAGAGCTTGTGGGCAAGCTCAAGGGGCCCCGCGTCGTGTGGGTGATGGTCCCGGCCGGTGCCGCGACCCAGTCCACCATCGACGAGCTGGCCGAGCTGCTCTCCCCCGGCGACATCGTCGTGGACGGCGGCAACTCGCGCTGGACGGACGACGAGAAGCACGCCGAGGAGCTGGCGGCCAAGGGCATCGGCTTCGTCGACTGCGGCGTCTCCGGCGGCGTCTGGGGCCTGGAGAACGGCTACGCGCTGATGTACGGCGGCTCCGCCGAGGACGTGGCGAAGGTCCAGCCGATCTTCGACGCGCTCAAGCCCGAGGGCGAGTTCGGCTCGGTCCACGCGGGCAAGGTCGGCGCCGGCCACTTCGCGAAGATGGTCCACAACGGCATCGAGTACGCGATGATGCAGGCCTACGCCGAGGGCTGGGAGCTCCTGGAGAAGGTCGACTCCGTCACCGATGTGCGCGAGGTCTTCCGCTCCTGGCAGGAGGGTACGGTCATCCGTTCCTGGCTGCTCGACCTCGCGGTGAACGCGCTGGACGAGGACGAGCACCTGGACAAGCTCCGCGGCTACGCCTCGGACTCCGGCGAGGGCCGATGGACCGTCGAGGCCGCCATCGACAACGCCGTACCGCTGCCGGCGATCACCGCGTCGCTGTTCGCGCGGTTCGCCTCGCGGCAGGACGACTCCCCGCAGATGAAGATGATCGCCGCGCTGCGCAACCAGTTCGGTGGCCACGCGGTCGAGACGAAGAAGTAATCCACAGGCTGTGTGCCCAGCGGTGCACAGCAGCCGGGGGAAGAAGGTCGGCGCACCACCATGCACGTCACGCATCTCTCGCTGGCCGACTTCCGTTCGTACGCCCGGGTCGAGGTCCCGCTCGACCCGGGCGTCACGGCTTTCGTGGGCGCCAACGGCCAGGGCAAGACCAATCTGGTCGAGGCGGTCGGCTATCTCGCGACCCTCTCCAGCCACCGGGTCGCCTCCGACGCCCCGCTCGTCCGGATGGGGGCGGAGCGCGCGGTCGTGCGCGCCGCCGTCACCCAGGGCGAGCGCTCCCAGCTGATCGAGCTGGAACTCAATCCCGGCCGGGCCAACCGTGCCCGTATCAACAGGTCCTCGCAGGTCAGACCGCGTGACGTCCTGGGAATCGTACGGACGGTGCTGTTCGCGCCCGAGGACCTCGCCCTGGTGAAGGGCGACCCCGGCGAGCGCCGGCGCTTCCTCGACGAGCTGATCACGGCGCGCACGCCGCGCATGGCGGGCGTGCGCTCCGACTACGAGCGCGTGCTCAAGCAACGCAACACGCTCCTGAAGTCGGCCGCGATGGCCCGGCGGCACGGCGGTCGCGGCCTGGACCTCTCCACCCTCGACGTCTGGGACCAGCACCTGGCCCACGCCGGGGCCGAGCTGCTCGCCCAGCGGCTCGACCTGATCTCCGTACTGCAGCCGCTCGCGGACAAGGCGTACGAGCAGCTCGCGCCCGGTGGCGGACCGATTCTGCTGGAGTACCGGCCCTCCGCTCCCGGCGCCGGGCACACCCGCGAGGAGCTGTCCGAACAGCTGCTCGCCGCGCTCGCCGAGGTGCGGAAACAGGAGATCGAGCGGGGTGTCACGCTCGTCGGACCGCACCGCGACGAGCTGCTGCTGAAGCTCGGCGACCTGCCGGCCAAGGGGTACGCGAGCCACGGCGAGTCCTGGTCGTACGCGCTGGCGCTGCGGCTCGCCTCGTACGACCTGCTGCGGTCCGAGGGCAACGAGCCCGTCCTCGTCCTCGACGACGTCTTCGCCGAGCTGGACGCCCGGCGGCGCGAGCGGCTCGCGGAGCTGGTGGCCGGCGGGGAGCAGGTCCTGGTCACGGCCGCGGTGGACGACGACGTGCCGGAGGTCCTCGCGGGGACGCGGTACGTCGTGGCCGGAGGGACGGTGGAGCGGGTATGAGCGAGGAGAGCCGTCCCCAGCCTGTGGAAAAGGCCGCGGTGCCCGAACCCTCCGGGGTCGATCTCGCGCGGGTCGCGCTGCGCGCCGCCAAGGAACAGGCCAAGGCCAAGGGGGCCGCCGCCCAGCAGAAGAAGCAGGCCCGGCGCGGAGGGGGCCTGCGCTCCGGCGCGCGCGCCGACGGGCGCGACCCCATGGCGCTCGGCGCGGCGATCAACCGGCTGATCACCGAGCGGGGCTGGGAGACGCCGGCCGCCGTCGGCGGGGTGATGGGCCGGTGGCCGCAGATCGTCGGGGAGGACCTGGCCAAGCACTGCGTGCCGGTGAAGTTCGACGACGAGCCGGATACGCGGGTACTGACGGTTCAGTGCGACTCGACGGCGTGGGCGACGCAGCTGCGGCTGCTCGCGCCGCGGCTGGTCGCGCGGCTGAACGAGGATCTTGGGCACGGGACCGTGCGGGTCATCAAGGTGTTGGGTCCGGGGGCGCCGCGGCGGGGGTATGGGCCGCTGCGGGCGCCGGGGTCTGTGGGGCCCGGGGACACGTACGGGTAGGGCGCCGGCGTTCGGAGCGGGTCCTGTGGGTGCGGGTCCAAGCAGAGGGCACTGCGCAGGTGGTGTCGTGCCCACCCTCCCCCAGACTCCGGCCGGGGGACCCCCACGCCCCGCGGAACGATTGCCCACGACGTGGCGGCGGCGCTGCCCACAGCGTCGCGGCGAGTCCGGCCGCAACGCGGCGGCGGCGCTGCCACAACGCGCTACGACTCGAAGCGCTGGGTGGCCGTCAGGGGGCTCTGGAGACCCTGTCCGGATATGGGGAGTCGTCTTGCTCCCGCTCAGGGCGGCACATGCGGACTCAGGGACCGGCAAACCCCCATGACTGTCGGCGCTACCGGTAGACTGGAAGACAATCCCGCCACCCTGCGGAACATGTCGAACGACGCAGCCGCTCCCGTATGCCCGGAGAACGGCCTGTGCTGTGCCAGAAAGGGCGCTTCGTGGCCGATTCCGGCGACCCCAACGAGAACAACCAGTACACCGCCAGCAACATCCAGGTCCTCGAAGGCCTGGATGCCGTGCGCAAGCGCCCTGGCATGTACATCGGCTCGACCGGTGAGCGCGGCCTGCACCACATGGTGCAGGAGGTCGTCGACAACTCGGTCGACGAAGCCCTGGCCGGCCATGCCGACACCATCGACGTGACGATCCTCCCCGACGGCGGCGTCCGCGTCGTCGACAACGGCCGCGGCATCCCGGTGGGCATCGTGGCCTCCGAGGGCAAGCCGGCCGTCGAGGTCGTGCTCACCGTGCTGCACGCGGGCGGCAAGTTCGGCGGCGGCGGCTACGCCGTCTCCGGCGGTCTGCACGGCGTCGGCGTCTCCGTCGTGAACGCCCTGTCCACCAAGGTCTCCGTCGAGATCCGGACGGACGGCTACCGCTGGACGCAGGACTACAAGATGGGCGTCCCGACCGCGCCCCTCGCCCAGCACGAGGCGACCGACGAGACCGGCACCTCGGTCACGTTCTGGTCCGACCCGGACATCTTCGAGACCACCGAGTACTCCTTCGAGACGCTCTCGCGGCGCTTCCAGGAGATGGCCTTCCTCAACAAGGGCCTGACCATCGAGCTCACCGACGAGCGCGAGTCCGCGAAGGCGACCGTCGGCGCCGACGACCCGGACGCCGAGGCGGCCGCCGAGCCGACCGCGCGCACGGTGAAGTACCACTACGAGGGCGGCATCGTCGACTTCGTGAAGTACCTCAACTCGCGCAAGGGCGAGCTGGTCAACCCGACCATCATCGACATCGAGGCCGAGGACAAGGAGCGTCTGCTCTCGGTCGAGATCGCGATGCAGTGGAACTCCTCGTACAGCGAGGGCGTGTACTCCTTCGCGAACACGATCCACACGCATGAGGGCGGTACCCACGAGGAGGGCTTCCGCGCCGCGCTGACCACGCTGGTCAACAAGTACGCGCGCGACAAGAAGCTGCTCCGCGAGAAGGACGACAACCTCACGGGCGACGACATCCGCGAGGGTCTGACCGCGATCATCTCGATCAAGCTCGGCGAGCCGCAGTTCGAGGGCCAGACCAAGACGAAGCTCGGCAACACCGAGGCGAAGACCTTCGTGCAGAAGGTCGTCCACGAGCACCTGACGGACTGGTTCGACCGCAACCCGAACGAGGCCGCGGACATCATCCGCAAGGGCATCCAGGCCGCCACCGCGCGCGTGGCCGCGCGCAAGGCGCGCGACCTGACCCGCCGCAAGGGCCTCCTGGAGTCGGCCTCGCTGCCGGGCAAGCTCTCGGACTGCCAGTCGAACGACCCCGCCAAGTGCGAGATCTTCATCGTCGAGGGTGACTCCGCCGGTGGCTCGGCCAAGTCCGGCCGCAACCCGATGTACCAGGCCATCCTGCCCATCCGCGGCAAGATCCTGAACGTCGAGAAGGCCCGGATCGACAAGATCCTCCAGAACACCGAGGTCCAGGCCCTGATCTCGGCCTTCGGCACCGGTGTGCACGAGGACTTCGACATCGAGAAGCTCCGCTATCACAAGATCATCTTGATGGCGGACGCCGACGTCGACGGTCAGCACATCAACACCCTGCTGCTCACCTTCCTCTTCCGCTTCATGCGCCCGCTGGTCGAGGCCGGTCACGTCTACCTCTCCCGCCCGCCGCTCTACAAGATCAAGTGGGGCCGGGACGACTTCGAGTACGCGTACTCGGACCGGGAGCGGGACGCGCTCGTCGAGCTGGGCAAGCAGAACGGCAAGCGGATCAGGGAAGACTCGATCCAGCGCTTCAAGGGTCTCGGCGAGATGAACGCCGAGGAGCTGCGCGTCACCACCATGGACATCGAGCACCGCGTGCTGGGCCAGGTCACCCTGGACGACGCCGCGCAGGCCGACGACCTGTTCTCGGTGCTGATGGGCGAGGACGTCGAGGCACGCCGCTCGTTCATCCAGCGGAACGCCAAGGACGTTCGCTTCCTCGACATCTGAGTCGGTCTCAGCTGACCGTACGAAAGGACTGACGACCAGCAATGGCCGACGAAAACACCCCGACCGGGACCACCGAAGAAGAGCCCGTCCTGCGCATCGAGCCCGTCGGGCTCGAGACCGAGATGCAGCGCTCGTACCTCGACTACGCGATGTCCGTCATCGTCTCCCGCGCGCTGCCCGACGTACGGGACGGTCTCAAGCCCGTGCACCGCCGCGTGCTGTACGCGATGTACGACGGCGGCTACCGGCCCGAGAAGGGCTTCTACAAGTGCGCCCGTGTCGTCGGTGACGTCATGGGTACGTACCACCCGCACGGCGACTCCTCGATCTACGACGCGCTCGTCCGCCTCGCCCAGCCCTGGTCGATGCGCATGCCGCTCGTCGACTCCAACGGCAACTTCGGTTCCCCTGGCAACGACCCGGCCGCCGCCATGCGGTACACCGAGTGCAAGCTCATGACGCTGTCGATGGAGATGCTCCGGGACATCGACGAGGAGACCGTCGACTTCCAGGACAACTACGACGGCCGCAACCAGGAGCCGACGGTCCTGCCGGCCCGGTTCCCGAACCTGCTGATCAACGGCTCCGCCGGCATCGCCGTCGGTATGGCCACCAACATCCCGCCGCACAACCTCCGCGAGGTCGCGGCAGGCGCCCAGTGGGCCCTGGAGCACCCCGAGGCCAGCCACGAGGAGCTGCTCGACGCGCTCATCGAGCGGATCAAGGGCCCCGACTTCCCGACCGGCGCGCTCGTCGTCGGCCGCAAGGGCATCGAGGAGGCCTACCGCACCGGCCGTGGCTCGATCACGATGCGCGCGGTCGTCGAGGTCGAGGAGATCCACAACCGCCAGTGCCTGGTGGTCACGGAGCTGCCGTACCAGACCAACCCCGACAACCTCGCGCAGAAGATCGCCGACCTGGTCAAGGACGGGAAGATCGGCGGCATCGCCGACGTCCGCGACGAGACCTCGTCCCGGACCGGCCAGCGCCTGGTCATCGTGCTCAAGCGCGACGCCGTCGCCAAGGTCGTCCTGAACAACCTGTACAAGCACACCGACCTGCAGACGAACTTCGGCGCGAACATGCTGGCGCTCGTCGACGGCGTGCCGCGCACCCTCTCGCTCGACGCGTTCATCCGCCACTGGGTGACGCACCAGATCGAGGTCATCGTCCGCCGGACGAAGTTCCGGCTGCGCAAGGCCGAGGAGCGCGCCCACATCCTGCGCGGTCTGCTCAAGGCCCTCGACGCGATCGACGAGGTCATCGCCCTCATCCGGCGCAGCGACACGGTCGAGGTCGCCCGCGGCGGCCTGATGGAGCTGCTCTCGATCGACGAGATCCAGGCGAACGCCATCCTGGAGATGCAGCTCCGCCGGCTCGCCGCCCTGGAGCGCCAGAAGATCGTCGCCGAGCACGACGAGCTCCAGGCGAAGATCAACGAGTACAACGCGATCCTGGCCTCCCCGGAGCGCCAGCGGTCGATCGTCAGCGAGGAGCTGGCCGCGCTCGTCGAGAAGTTCGGCGACGACCGCCGCTCCAAGCTGGTGCCCTTCGACGGTGACATGTCCATCGAGGACCTGATCGCCGAGGAGGACATCGTCGTCACCATCTCGCGCGGTGGCTACGTGAAGCGGACGAAGACAGAGGACTACCGCTCGCAGAAGCGCGGCGGCAAGGGCGTGCGCGGCACGAAGCTGAAGCAGGACGACATCGTCGACCACTTCTTCGTCTCCACGACCCACCACTGGCTGCTGTTCTTCACGAACAAGGGCCGGGTCTACCGCGTGAAGGCCTACGAGCTGCCCGACGCCGGCCGGGACGCGCGCGGCCAGCACGTCGCGAACCTGCTGGCCTTCCAGCCGGACGAGCAGATCGCCCAGATCCTGGCGATCCGCGACTACGAGGCCGCGCCGTACCTGGTCCTCGCGACCAAGGCCGGTCTGGTCAAGAAGACCGCGCTGAAGGACTACGACTCGCCGCGTTCGGGTGGTGTCATCGCGATCAACCTCCGGGAGACGGACAACGGCGCCGAAGGCGTCGCCGACGAGCTGATCGGCGCCGAACTGGTCTCCGCCGAGGACGATCTGCTGCTCATCAGCAAGAAGGCGCAGTCGATCCGCTTCACCGCCACGGACGACGCGCTGCGTCCGATGGGACGTGCCACTTCGGGCGTCAAGGGGATGAGTTTCCGCGAGGACGACGAGCTGCTCTCGATGAATGTCGTCCGGCCCGGTACGTTCGTCTTCACCGCGACCGACGGCGGGTACGCGAAGCGCACCCCCGTCGACGAGTACCGCGTCCAGGGTCGTGGCGGTCTGGGTATCAAGGCCGCCAAGATCGTGGAGGACCGCGGCTCGCTCGTGGGCGCGCTGGTGGTCGAGGAGACGGACGAGATCCTCGCCATCACGCTGTCCGGTGGTGTGATTCGTACGCGAGTCAACGAAGTCAGGGAGACCGGCCGTGACACGATGGGCGTCCAGCTGATCAACCTGGGCAAGCGGGATGCCGTCGTCGGCATCGCGCGGAACGCAGAGGCCGGTGGCGAGGACGACGTCGAGGAAGCGGACGACGTCATCGACGCCGAGGGCGCCGTGGAGGCGTCCGGGAACGCGGTGGTCGAGACCGTGGTGGTCGAGACCGAGGCAGTCGAGGGCACGGAGCCCTCGGCCGGGGAGCACGAGGAGTAAGAGCGTGAGTGGAGCCACGGGCGCCGGATCGGCGGCTGCCGGAGCTTCTGCTGGTGCTGGAGCGAACGGCGCCCGTGGCCCCGCCACGGACTCCCAGGGGGTTGCGGTGACGGACACTCGGGGGCAGCAGCCCCCGTACGAGACCTACAACGGGCCGCTGCCCGGCGAACGCGCGGGTGCGCAGCAGCCGGGCGGTCCGTACCACCCGCCGCAGGCGTACGGCGCTGCGGCGCCGGCCGGCGGCGGTACGGTCGGCGGCCAGACCGGGGCCGTGCGCCGGCCGCGTACGGGGGCACGCACGACGCCCCGTACGCGCAAGGCGCGGCTGCGGGTGGCCAAGGCCGATCCATGGTCGGTGATGAAGGTGAGCTTCCTGCTCTCCATCGCACTGGGCATCTGCACGATCGTCGCTGCGGCGGTGCTGTGGATGGTCATGGACGCCATGGGCGTCTTCTCGACGGTCGGCGGCACGATCAGCGAGGCCACGGGCTCGAACGAGTCCAACGGCTTCGATCTGCAGTCGTTCCTGTCGCTGCCGCGGGTGCTGATGTTCACCTCGGTGATCGCCGTGATCGACGTGGTCCTGATGACCGCGCTGGCGACGCTGGGCGCGTTCATCTACAACCTGTCGGCCGGCTTCGTCGGCGGTGTGGAACTCACGCTCGCCGAGGACGAATGACGGTCGGGTGACCTGCGGGTGACCTGCGTGGGGGGCCGGACGAGAACCGATTTTGGGACTGGCCCCCACGTGCGCTAATCTTCAGGAGTCAGCGCGCGGGACACACTCCGCAGAGCGCGGCGGGGCTATAGCTCAGTTGGTTAGAGCGCATCCCTGATAAGGATGAGGCCACAGGTTCAAATCCTGTTAGCCCCACAGTGTCGATCGACCCGGACGGTTCCTCCGTCCGGGTCGTTTCGTTTGTTCGGGGACGGCCGGAGGTTTGAACCCCGTACAGGTCACCGATCGGTATCGGTCGATGTGTAGAGTGGGCGTCAGAAGTCTCCTACGTCAACGAAAGACGAGGTCGCGCGGTGAAGAAGCTTCTCCTGGTCGCACTGGCCGCCATCGGCGGGCTCCTCGTGTACCGCCAGATCCAGGCGGATCGCGCCGAGCAGGATCTGTGGACGGAGGCGACCGACTCCGTGCCCGCAGGTTCGGGTGTGTGAGACGAAGAACGTCTGTGGGTGAAGCCCCGGCCGCGCGTGAGCGGGCCGGGGCTTTGCTTTGCCTGAGCAAATTGTCGACTTGCTTAAGTGAAGTGAAGGGGAGAAGCGCGTGAGGACGCAGCCCGGCCTCGGCCGGAGGGCGGGGGCCCTGATCACGGCAGTCACGGCGGTGGGAGCGGTGGTGGCGCTGCCGGGGCCGGTGTGGGCGGCGGCCGGCACGGGGCCGACGTGGGCGGCGGGAACCCCTCTCCGGGCCGAGGGAAGCCCTCTCCGGGCCGCAGGGACCCCGCTCCGGGCCGAGGCGGCTCCCCTTCCTCCGTACGCCTTCGACAGCGGCGCGCAGCGGGTCGCGGGAGCCGCCTCCAGCTCCGACGCCGCGCAGCTGAAGACCGGTCAGACCTACCGCGACACGCTCAAGAAGGACGGCAAGGTCTACTACCGCGTCGACCTCGACGACAAGCGGAACGCGTACGTCTCCGTGGTCGCCGTCCCGAAGACCGGCGGCAGGGTCGAGTACGGCGACGGCGTCAAGATCAGCCTGCAGGACGGCTCGGGCACCGAGTGCGGCTACCAGCGGACGAACTTCACCTCGGCCGAGTACACCCGGCCGCTCGCCGCGTACGCCCGGCGCATCGCCGACGCCGACAGCTCCACCTGCCAGAACGCGGGCGCGTACTACGTGCTCGTCGAGCGGCAGTCGAAGGCGACCTCCAGCCCCGACGACTGGGAGCTGGAGATCCGCTACACCACCGAGCCGGGCCTGAAGAAGGCCGGGCCGACCGAGCTGCCGGAGGTGTGGCCCTCCGCCACCCCCGGGCCCCCGGCCGGCGGCCCGAAGCCGCGCCAGGGCGGCGCCGGCGTGCACGACGCCACCTCGCTGACGCAGGGCGAGTGGCGGTCCGACATCCGGCCCGGGCAGACGCTCTTCTACCGGGTGCCCGTCGACTGGGGGCAGCAGCTCTTCGCCAGCGCCGAACTCGGCAGCAGCGCCGCCGGGGACGAGTACATCGGCAACGCCCTGGTGCTCTCCCTGGAGAACCCGGCGCTCGGACACGTCGACGAGAAGACCGCCAGCTACGACGGGAAGCAGTCGACGCTGGTCCTCGACGCACAGCGGCCGGTGGCGCACGAGAACCGCGGCTCGTACGACGAGGGCACCAGCGGTATGCGGTTCGCCGGCTGGTACTACCTCTCGGCCACCCTCAGCCCGGCGATCGCCAAGGAGTACGGGGACGGGACGGTGCCGCTGACCCTGCGGGTCTCCGTACGGGGGACCGCGAAGCCCGGCCCCGGCTACGACGGTGACCCCGGGCAGTTCGCCGTGACCGCCGACGACAAGGAGGCGGCGGCGAACGGCGCCGGCGGGGAGCGGGCGGCGGAGCGGAGCGACACGATGCGGGTGGTCGCGGTGGCCGGGATCGGCGGCGGTACGGCCCTGCTCCTCGGGCTCGGCGGATGGACGCTGGCGGCGCGCCGGAGGGCGGTCTAGGCGGCGCCCTGGAGCCGCGTCCCTGTCGCGGGCCCGGCTCAGGTCTGGGAGAGGGCCCAGAAGCCGACCGCGAAGCAGACCAGCGCGAGCAGCAGCACCGGGACCGTCACCTTCGGGGGCGGTCCCGGTCGCCGTACGGGGGCGGTCTGCGGGGCCTGTGGGGTCTGTGGCGCGTGTGGGGCGTACGGGCCGTACGAGGCCTGCGGGGACGGGTGCGCGGGCGGGGTGTACGCCGGGAAGGGCGCGGGCGGCGCGGCGTAGGGGTGAACGGGGGTCTGTCCGTACGGGGTTCCCACGGTGGGCGTCTGCGCGAAGGCGGGGTTCGGGTGCGCGACCGGCGGGGGCAGGTGGAAGCTGCCCGTCTCGGAGGGGCTGGGCATCGGCGGGTGGGCCGGGGCGGGGAGGGGGGCCGTGGGAGGCGTGGTGCCTGTCGGGGCGGTGGATCCGGTCGCAGGGGCGGTGGTTCCCGGCAGGTCCGTGGGGGGTGCCGGGGGCGGCGGGGTGGTGGCCGCCGTGGTGGACGTGGCGGCCGGGGCCGCTGCTGCGGACGTGGCGGTCGTGGGGCCCTCCGGGCCGAAGCCCGTCGGCAGGGGGCCGAGCTGGTCGAAGATCTCGACCCGTTCCTCACGCTCCTCGTCGGCGCCCGGCTCGGGCAGCATCTCGACGGCCGCGCTCAGCGCCTTCCGCGCCCCCGTGGCCGTACGGAAACGGGCCTGCGGATCGGGCTGGAGCAGCCCCGCGAGCACCTGCCACAGGGGCTCCGGGACGCCCTCGGGGGCGCTGGGGGTGCCGTACTCGACGAAGTGGGTGACCAGGGCCTGCGAGTCCGGCTTGCGGCCCTGGAGGAGATAGAGCGCGACCAGGCCGACGGCGAACAGGTCGGCGGTGAAGTCCGGCTCGGCGCCGAGGAGTTGCTCGGGGGCGAAATAGCCGGGCGTCCCCACGACGTAGTCGGTCTCGGTGAGGCGCGGCTCGCCCTTCCGCATGGAGATGCCGAAGTCGGAGAGCCGCAGGTGCGGCCGGCCCGTGCCGGTGACGTCCATGAGGATGTTCGCGGGCTTGATGTCCCGGTGGACGACCCCCTCGGCGTGCACCGTGGCGAGGCCGGAGAGCAGCTGGTCGAGCAGGACGCAGACGAAGCGGGGCGGCAGCGGGCCGTAGTCGCCGATCACATGGGCCAGGGAGCCGCCGGCGACGAGGTCCATGGTGAAGAGGACCTTGTCGTCGTCGGCGGCCCAGCTGGCCGGGGCGAGGACGTGCGGATGGTCGATCCGCATCGCCTGCTCGCGGACGAAGCGGAGCAGCGTGTGGGCGTCGCTCTGCAGAAGCACCTTGGCCGCCACATAGCGCCGGCGGCGGTGGTCCCAGGCGCGCCACACGGCGCCCGCCCCGCCCCGTCCGATCGGGTCGACCAGCTCGTACCGCCCGGCGAAGACCTCACCCATCGTGCTGCGCCCGCTCCCCGTTTGCTTCGTCTCTCGGCGGTGCCGGCCGGCTGCCCGCCCGCGTCAGTTCTGGTGCGACTCGTAGTGGGCGACCGCGTCCGCCGTGCGCCCCGCGCCGTACACCCGGAGGAACTCTGCCAGCTCCGGGTGGGCCGGGGCGAGGGAGTCGGCGGCGTCGATGATGTCGCCGGCCGCGGCTACGGAGCGCAGCAGCGACTGGATCTCGCGGACCACCCGGCGGACGGTCGGCGCGCCCGGGCCGGTGGTGGTCTGACCGGTGCCGGTGAGGACGGAGCCGCCCTGCGACTTCTTGACCTCGTCCATCCGGTCGGCGGCCTCGGCGGCGCTGACGCTGCCGTCGGCGACCTGGACGGCGAGCTCCTGGAGGGCCTGGACACGCTGGACGACGGCGGGGTTGCCGATCTTCGCCCGCTGGCCGCTCATCAGCTGGGACAGCATGGGCGCGGAGAGCCCGAGCACGGCCGCGAGCCTGGCCTGGTTGAGCCCGAGATCGTCGATCAGCCGACGGAAGAGCGCCCCCAACGGCTCCCCGTACCAACTGCGCTGAAGCTCTCTGGCTCTAGCCGTGGCTTCCTGCTGCGCTGCGTCCATCACTTCTCCCCATCCCTTAGGTTCGCCACTGCGAACCTCGGTCAGCATCTTACGGAGAGTGGTTGCCGACCGGGAGTCCCAATCCTTTTGCCGGACATGGGGGGTGACCCGGTACGCTGTTCTCGTTCCGGGGCCTTAGCTCAGTTGGTAGAGCGCTGTCTTTGCATGGCAGATGTCAGGGGTTCGACTCCCCTAGGCTCCACCCCGTACACCCCCTTCGACCTGCGTCACCGCGGTCGGAGGGGGTGTTTTCGTCTGCGGGGCGAAGGGGCCGTCCAGAGCGGCCCACTGCAGGAGCAGGACGGTCTTGCCGTCGGTGACGCGGCCGTCGCGGACCATCGCGAGGGCGTCGGCGAAGGGCAGCTCCAGCACCTCGATGTCCTCGCCCTCCTCCTCGAGACCGCCGCCGTCCCCGGTGCGGTCCGCCGCCGTGTAGGGGGCCGCGTAGAAGTGCAGGCGTTCGGTGACCGAGCCGGGGCTCATATACGCGTCGAGGACGTGGGTGAGCGGGCCGAGCGTGACACCCAGTTCCTCGGCGGCCTCGCGGCGGACGGCGGCGGCCGGGTCGTCGCCGTCGAGCAGTCCGGCGGCGGCCTCGACGAGGACGCCGTCCGGGTGGTCGTTGACGTAGGCCGGGTAGCGGAACTGGCGGGTCAGCAGGACGACGCCGCGCGCGATGTCGTACGGCAGGACGACGGCGCCGTTGCCCCGGTCGTACGTCTCGCGTTGCTGGGTCTCCCAGCGTCCGTCGCGGCGCCGGTAGTCGAAGGTGGTGCGCCGCAGCACGTGCCAGCCCCGCGAGGTGAGCTCGACGTCACGGACCACGACGCCGGGGTTGCGGTCCAGGTCGCGGCCGGCGCGGTCGAGGCCGGTCCGGCCGCGGTGGTCGGGGGTGTCGACGCCGGGGGTGCCAGAGGGGCTGGAGACGTTGGGGGTGCCGGGGCTGCCGGGGCTGCCGGGGCTGTCGGTGGTGCCGGGGCGGGGGTTCACGCGGTCTCCCGCGGGGTGCGGCGCGGGATCTCGTCCGCGTGGTGGAAGACCGGCAGGCCGCGGCGGCGGGCGGTGGCGACGTCCTGGTCGGCGCCGGCGGAGTCGCCGGGGAGCCGGAGCACGGCGTCGCAGTGGGCGAGCAGGCGGTCGGCGGTCGGGTAGAGGACCTCGTCCGCGAGGGGATCGGCGGGGCCGGCGCCGGCCGAGCGCAGGACGGGCAGGGCGATCCACTCCCCGATCACGGGGAGGTGTCCGGCGGCGAACACCGGCCAGGCCGCCTCTTCGAGGCGGGCGAGGTTCGCGGCCATGGCCTGCTGGTCGCCTGCGGTGCCGGAGCGGTAGGGCCCGGCGATGAGGATGAGCATCGGCTTGTCGGTCATGGCGCGCTACGATACATGCAGAAACGTGCAAGAACAGGAGAGAGTGCGGATGTTGGCTGCCGAACGACGCGACCACCTGCTGACCCTTCTCGCCCGCGAGGGCAAGATCGTCGCCAAGGACGTCGCCGCCGATCTGGGCATCTCCGAGGACAGCGTCCGGCGCGATCTGCGCGACCTCGCGGCCGAGGGGCTCTGTCAGCGGGTGTACGGCGGGGCGCTGCCCGTCTCCCCCGCGCTCGCGGACTACGACACCCGGAAAGCGGTCGCCCCGGACGGGAAGCAGAAGGTCGCCGCGGTGGCCGCCGCGCTCGTCCGGCCGGGCGGCGCGGTGATCCTGGACGGCGGCACCACCGCGCTCGCGGTGGCCCGTGCCCTCGCGCCGGACCTGGACTGCACCGTGATCACCCACAGCCCTACCGTCGCGGTCGCGCTGCTCGACCATCCGCGGGCCGAGGTCTTCCTGCTCGGCGGACGCCTCTTCAAGCACTCGGCGGTCGCCTGCGGCGCGGCGGCGGTGGAGGCCGCGCAGAACGTCTCGGCCGACCTGTGCTTCCTGGGCGTCACCGGCGTCCACCCCGAGGCGGGGCTGACCACCGGCGACGCCGAGGAGGCCGCGATGAAGCGCGCCCTGGCGGCACGGGCCGCGGAGACGTACGTCCTCGCCTCGTCCGAGAAGATCGGCACGGCCTCCCGGTTCCGCGTGCTGCCCTGGGAGGAGATCAGCGGACTGATCACCGAAGCGGACCCCGCCCACGCGGTCGTCGAACAGCTCACGGCGCGCGGTGTGGAGGTCCTGGCGGCCGGCTGAGATCCACCGCTTTCAACCAGGGCCCGGCTCTTTCGGGCGTACGCGGTGTCCGTCCGGGGCCCACTGGGCCGGACGGGTGGTGTTCATCGGAAGAACTGCGCAGCGACGGCGGCGCTCCGGGGAAATCGGGCGCGCATCCACATCATGAGGAAAGTACGTAAAGCGCGCAAACCGAAATGAACCATCCGAGAACGTCACGAAAGTGAGGGGCCATGGCCACCGCCAAGGTCAAGCAGTTCTGGACCGCCTTCATCTCCGTCCTCTTCGCCCTGCTCGCCTCCGTCGGCCTGGCGGGCACCGCCGCCGCGGCCCAGCAGCCCGCCGTCCAGCAGCCGGAGGAGCCGGCCGCCGGGTCCGCCGTGGCTTCCGCCGCCGTCGTGGGGGAGCGCGCACCCGCCTCCGTACCGGCACAGCGGGCGCATCGGTGGCCGCTCGCCGGGGACCGCTCCCTGCCGCCGACCATCAAGCAGCGCATCGCCGCCGAGGCCCACGGTTCCTCTCCCGCCGCCCGGAACCGCTCCGCGGCCGGCGTGACCGCCGTGGCCGAGCACGACGAGCCGGCCGCGCTGACCGAGCTGGCGCTCGCCGCGGCGGCGTAGCGCGGGGAGAAGACGGACACACGCGTCTCCCCGCACCGGACACCGGACTTCGTGGAGCCCCAGGCAGCACCTGCCAGCACCACGCAGAGCCTCAGCAAGACCCAGGCACGCACCCCGGCAGAACCACGTAGAGCCCCAGCAGGACCCCGGTAGGAACGGTCAGCCGCGCTTGTCGCGTTCGGCCGCTTCGGCCGCGGCTTCGGCTTCGGTCTTCTTGGCCTCCACCTCCGGGTCGAGGGAAGCGCCACTGTCGTCGACGGACGGCGGGACGGTCTCCTCGTCCACCTCGGTGGGAGCGGGCGGCTCGACGAGCCAGTCGGGATTGGCCTGACTGTCCCACCACTTCCAGGCGGCGAACGCGCCGCCGGCGAGAATGCCCAGGACCAAAAGGCCCTTGGCGAGGCGTCCGGCCCTGGCCCGACGCTCGTGCCTCTTCACGATCTTCTGGATCTCCTCCGGTGTCACCTGACCGCGCAGCGCGGCCCAGGCGGCGGTGGATCGCGCCCCGGCCTCCTCGATGACCGGCCCGGTCGCGGCGACCGCCTGCTCGACCCGGGGAACGGTGTAGTCGGCCGCCTGACGGGCGGCCCGGCGGGTCTTGACCGCCGCACGGTGTGCGGCCGCGTCGACCCGCGGCGGAACATGCGGTGCGACATACGAGTCGTACTGCGCACGAGCCTGCTCCCGGGCCATCAGCGCGGCTTTCGAGACCTTCGGCGCGATCAGCACGCGCGCCTCGTGCGCGTAGTGCGAGGCCTGGTCCTTGGCCGTGCCGGCGTACGGCGCCACCACGTCCGCGGCGTGCAGGACGCTCTCCTTCGCCGAATCTGTCGCGGCGCGCACGCTGTCCAAGCGGGTCACGGGATTCCTCCTCCTCGGTGGCGATGTCGGTTTTTCACCTTTCCATCCTTTTCGGAATCATGCCCGCCGGAGCGAAGTCCGGCATGCGGGGCGGGCATCCGGGGCATGCGAGGATCGGACACGCCAGGGACAGACGTGGCATGACGCGACATGACGTGGACGGAAGGCGACCGTGGCCGAGCAGCTGTACGCGATCCTCAAGACCAGCCTGGGTGACATCGAGGTGCGGCTGATGCCGTTCCACGCCCCCAAGACGGTGCGGAACCTCGTCGAGCTCGCCGCCGGCGAGCGCGAGTGGACCCACCCCGCGACCGGCAAGGTCTCCTCGGACCCGCTGTACGACGGCACGGTCTTCCACCGGGTCATCAAGGGCTTCATGATCCAGGGCGGCGACCCTCTCGGGGACGGCACCGGCGACCCCGGCTACGCGTTCGCCGACGAGTTCCACCCGGAGCTGTTCTTCGACCGCCCCTATCTGCTCGCCATGGCCAACGCCGGGCCGGGCACCAACGGCTCCCAGTTCTTCGTCACCGTCGCCCCCGCGACCTGGCTGAACCGCAAGCACACCATCTTCGGCGAGGTCGTGGACAAGGAGAGCCGCAAGGTCGTCGACGCCATCGCGGCCGTCGCCACCGACCCGCACACCGAGCGGCCGGTGCAGGACGTGGTCGTCGACACCGTGGTGATCGAGAAGCGCTGAGACGGATGGAACCGGAACCTCCCATGGACCCGCGACCTTCCACGGACCCGCAGTCCGGTCCGTCCCGCTGCTACCGCCACCCCGAGGCCGAGACCGGCATCCGCTGCACCCGCTGCGACAAGCCGATCTGCACCCGGTGCATGGTCTCCGCCTCCGTCGGCTTCCAGTGCCCCGACTGTGTGCGCAAGGGCTCGGGGACCGGCCACGCCCCCGACGCCAACCAGCCGAGGACGCTCGCCGGCGGCCGGGTGACGGCTGACGGCCGTTTCGTCACCAAGATCCTCATCGGGATCAACCTCGCCGTCTACCTCGCGGTGCTGATCGTCGGCGACCGGCTCGTCGACGAACTGGTGCTCATCGGGTACGCCTACAGCCCGCCGCTCGGCGAGGTCGTCGGCGTCGCGGACGGCGAGTGGTACCGGCTGCTGACCGCGACCGTCCTCCACCAGGAGGTCTGGCACATCCTCTTCAACGTGCTGGGCCTGTGGGTGATCGGCGGGATCGTCGAACCGGAGCTCGGGCGGATCCGGTACGCCGCCCTCTGTCTGCTCTCCGGGCTCTCCGGATCCGTGCTCGTCTATCTCGTGGCCGAGCCGAACCAGCCCTCGCTGGGCGCCTCGGGCGTCGTCTACGGACTGGTCGGGGCCTGGGTGGTGCTGGCCCGCCGACGCCGTCACGACATGCGGCCGGTGATCCTCTTCGTGGCCCTGTCGCTGCTCATGACATTCACCCGTCCGGGGATCTCCTGGGAGGCCCATGTCGGCGGTCTGGTCGCGGGCGTCCTGGTGACGTACGCGCTCGTGCACGCGCCCCGGGCCCGCCGGGACCTCGTGCAGTACGGGGCCGTCGGTCTGCTGCTGCTCGTGGACGTGGGGATGGTCGTGGCCCGCACGGCGGCGCTCACCTGAGCGCAGAGGCCTGTGGACGAGCTTTTCTGGGAGCTTTCCCCAGAGTTATCCACAGTGTGTGGCGGGTTGTCCCCGCCGGGTGGGGAAACATCACGCCCCTCGCCTCTGACCTGGTATTTCTCCAGGGAGGCGAGGGGTGTGAGGCGTTCATGCCGAGGTGATTCCAGTCATACCGGCGTCAACGCGGTGCGAGTTATCCACAGATCTTCGTAAGTTATCCAGTGCTGTGCACAACGCTGTGGATAAGTTCAGGGGAGAGCTTGACGAGCAGCCCCCGAGGAGGCTAGACCGCCGCTACTTCCACTGCGTGGAGACGCCGAAGCCGGCCGCGATGAAGCCGAAGCCCACCACGATGTTCCAGTTCCGGATCGACTCGATCGGCATCGAACCGTCGGTGACGTAGAAGACCACGATCCACACCAGACCGATGGCGAACAGCGCCAGCATCACAGGCGCCACCCAGCTGCGGTTGGTCAGCTTGATGTTGGTCGCCTGCTTCGCGGGCGGGGGCGTGAAGTCGGCCTTCTTGCGGATCCGTGACTTCGGCACGAGGAACTCTCCTGTCGATGCGCTGCGTGACCGCGCAGGGAACTGTGGCTGGCGCCGGGATGTGACGAAGGAGGACGTCCGAGTCCCCCAGGCGTCCGTTAGCGTAGTGGTTCCACGGCACCGAAGGGGATCAGGGTACGTTGAGCAATTCCGCCGGCACTCCCGAAGGGCCGGGCCGCACCACCGGGTGGCGCCCCGTCCGGGTCCTCACGCTGGCCGTTTTCGCCCTCGCCGGACTGATCTTCGTCACGAGCTTCAACACCGCCAAGGGCACCAACATCCGCACGGACGCCTCGCTCCTGCGCCTCTCCGACCTGATCGAGGAGCGCAGCCACAAGAACGCCGGCCTCGACGAGACCACCGCCGCCCTCCGCTCCCAGGTCGACTCCCTCGCCGCCCGCGACGACGGTTCCACCCGCGCGGAGGACGCGAAGCTCGCCGCGCTCGAAGCGTCCGCCGGGACCAGCGAGGTCGCCGGATCCGGCCTCACCGTCACTCTGAACGACGCCCCGCCGAACGCCCAGGCCGCCCCCGGATACCCCGAACCGCAGGCCAACGACCTGGTCATCCACCAGCAGGACCTGCAGGCCGTCGTCAACGCCCTGTGGCAGGGCGGCGCCGAGGGCATCCGCGTCATGGACCAGCGGCTCATCTCCACCAGCGCCGTCCGCTGCGTCGGCAACACCCTGATCCTCCAGGGCCGCGTCTACTCGCCCCCGTACAAGATCACCGCCGTCGGTGACCGGGGGAAGCTGAACAAGGCCCTCGCGGGCTCCCCGGCGCTCCAGAACTACCAGCTGTACGTGAAGGCCTACGGGCTCGGCTGGAAAGTCGACGAGCACAAGACGGTGACTCTTCCCGGCTACTCGGGCACAGTGGACCTCCACCAGGCGAAGCCGGTGAGCTGACCACCGGTGACCTGACACCGGGAGGGGCGCTTGCGGCTCGTCGTACGGACCTTCAGTGAACTCTGCCTCACCGTCGGCACCCTGATCGTCCTCTTCGTCGTGTACGTCCTGTACTGGACGGGGATCCAGGCCCAGAGCGCGAGCGCCGGCCAGATCGACGCCCTCCAGCGGGAGTGGACGAACGTCCCCGCCACCGCCGGACCCGCCCCCACGCGCGCGCGTCGCTACGCTCCCGGCAAGGGCATCGCCGTCATGTACGTCCCCCGGCTCGGCAAGGACTGGAAGTGGCCGGTCCTCGAAGGCACCGGGCCGGGCGTCCTCAAGAAGGGCCTCGGGCACTACGCGGCCACCACCCGGCTCGGCGGCACCGGCAACTTCTCCGTCGCCGGCCACCGCCGCACGTACGGGGACCCCTTCAAGGACTTCCCGCGGCTGCGCCCCGGCGACGCGGTGATCCTCACCGACGGGACGACCTGGTTCACGTACCGGATCGACCGAGGCCCCTACCGGACCGTCCCCACCGACGTCGGGGTCGTCGACCCGCTGCCCCGGAAGTCGGGCTTCGACGGGCCCGGCCGCTATCTCACCCTCACCACCTGTGACCCCGAGTGGGGCAGCAGCCACCGGCTCGTCGTCTGGGCGCACCTCGACGCCACCCGGCCGGTCGCCGACGGCCGTCCACAGGCTTTCGACAGCTGACCCCCCAGAGCCCCCTCGCCCCGTACTCTGGTCGTCGTAACGAACGGAAGGGGCGGTCGACGTCATGTACGGCTGGATCTGGCGGCATCTGCCGGGCAACGCGTGGGTACGGGCGCTGCTCTCGATCGTGCTGGTCCTCGCGATCGTCTACGTCCTGTTCCAGTACGTGTTCCCCTGGGCGGAGCCACTGCTTCCGTTCAACGATGTGACGGTGGACGGCCAGTGAGCGCGCGCATTCTCGTCGTCGACAACTACGACAGCTTCGTCTTCAACCTCGTCCAGTACCTCTACCAGCTCGGCGCCGAGTGCGAGGTCCGCCGCAACGACGAGGTCGAGCTCAGCCACGCCCAGGACGGCTTCGACGGCGTCCTGCTCTCGCCCGGACCCGGCGCGCCCGAACAGGCCGGGGTCTGCATCGACATGGTCCGGCACTGCGCGGACACCGGCGTGCCCGTCTTCGGCGTCTGCCTCGGCATGCAGTCCATGGCCGTCGCGTACGGCGGGGTCGTCGACCGCGCGCCCGAGCTGCTGCACGGCAAGACCTCCCTGGTCACGCACGAGGGCCTGGGCGTCTTCGCCGGACTGCCCTCGCCGTTCACCGCGACCCGCTACCACTCGCTGGCCGCCGAGCCCGCCGCCCTGCCGGCCGAGCTCGAGGTCACCGCGCGGACCGAGGACGGCATCATCATGGGCCTCCGCCACCGCGAACTCCCGGTCGAGGGCGTGCAGTTCCACCCCGAGTCCGTCCTCACCGAGCACGGCCACCTGATGCTCGCCAACTGGCTTGAGCAGTGCGGCGACAAGGGGGCGGTCGGACGGTCGGCGGGGCTCGCGCCGGTGGTGGGCAAGGCCGTCGCGTGACGACGGGCTCCCCGTGGTTCCGGCCGACGAACGAACCGGGCCCCGAGCCGATACCCGCGGACCCCTACGCACCGGCCGACCCTTACGCCTCCGCCGAGCCGTACGTACCGGCGGAGCCCTACGCGCCCGCGGACCCGTACGCACCGCAGTACGCGCCGGCGGAGGCGTACGCACCGCAGCACGCCCCCGCGGAGGCGTACGCACCGCAGCACGCCCCCGCGGAGCCCCACGCGACGCCGGCCGAGCCGTACGCCTACGAGCCGCCCGCGCCCGCCCCGTCGATCTGTGAGTCCCCGTCCTACGGGGCCGTCGCCCAGGAAAGCCCCTACGCGCCCCCGTACGAGCCGTACGAGGCGGAGGAGTCCCCGCGGGCCTCCGTGAGCGAGACGATGCCCCTGGAGGCCGTGGAGCCCCTTCCCGGGCCCTCCTCCGAGCCGCTTCCCGGACCCGGCCGTGCCGAACGCCGCCGCGCCGCCAAGGGAGGCCGTGCCAAAGGCCGTAGAGGCCCCGCCACCGGCTCCCCCGACGGCACGCCCCCCGCCGTACCCGCCGCCCCGCTCTCCCGCGTCGAGGCCCGCCGCGCCGCCCGCGCCGCCAAGGACAGCGTCGGCGTCGTCGCCAGCCGGGTCGTCGGCGAACTCTTCATCACCTTCGGCGTCGTCATGCTGCTCTTCGTCACCTACCAGCTGTGGTGGACGAACGTCCTCGCCGGCCAGGAGACCAACCGCGCCAAGGCGCGGATCGAGGACACCTGGGCCAAGGGCGACCAGGGCGCCGGCACGGCGCCGGACGCCTTCGAGCCCGGCCAGGGCTTCGCCATCATGTACATCCCCAAGCTGGACGTCGTCGTCCCCATCGCCGAGGGCATCAGTAAAAGCCAGGTCCTCGACAAGGGCATGGTCGGCCACTACGGCGAGGGCAAGCTCAAGACCGCCATGCCCGCCGACAAGAAGGGCAACTTCGCCGTCGCCGGCCACCGCAACACCCACGGCGAACCGTTCCGGTACATCAACCAGTTGAAGCCCGGCGACCCGATCGTCGTCGAGACGCAGACCGCGTACTACACCTACGAGATGGCGAGCATCCTGCCGCAGACCTCGCCCTCGAACGTCTCCGTGATCGACCCCGTGCCGAAGCAGTCCGGCTTCGACGGGCCCGGCCGGTACATCACGCTGACCACCTGCACACCCGAGTTCACCAGCACCTACCGCATGATCGTGTGGGGCAAGCTGATCGAGGAACGCCCGCGCAGCGAGGGAAAGCCGAAAGCGCTCGTAGGCTGAGACCCCACACCTCCGGACGGGACGACGGGACGACCTAGTGGCACGCGTGCGCAATCGGATCGCCGGGATGATCAGTCTCCTCGGCGAACTCCTCATCACAGCGGGCCTGGTGCTCGGCCTCTTCGTCGTCTACTCGCTGTGGTGGACCAACGTGCTCGCCGACCGCGCCGCCGACCAGGACGGCGCCCAGGTCCGCGACCACTGGGCCGACAGCCCCGGGGCGCTCGACACGAAGGACGGCATCGGCTTCCTCCACGTTCCGGCGATGAAGAACGGCGAGGTCCTGGTGAAGCAGGGCACCGGCACCGACGTCCTCAACCACGGTGTCGCCGGCTACTACACCGACCCGATCAAGTCCGCGCTCCCGCAGGACAAGCAGGGCAACTTCACGCTGGCCGCCCACCGGGACGGCCACGGCGCCAAGTTCCACAACATCCACAAGTTGAAGACCGGTGACCCGATCGTCTTCGAGACCAAGGACACCTGGTACGTCTACAAGGTCTACAAGACCCTGCCGGAGACCACGAAGTACAACGTGGACGTCCTCCAGCCGGTCCCCGAGGAGTCCGGCAAGAACAAGCCGGGCCGGTACATCACGCTGACCACCTGCACCCCCATGTACACCTCCGACTACCGGTACATCGTGTGGGGCGAGCTGGAGCGCACCGAGAAGGTCGACCGCGAGCGGACGCCCCCGGCGGAGCTTCGCTGACGAAGGCTTGGGACGTGAGCAAGGGGCGAGCCCCGGCACCCGGTGGGTGCCGGGGCTCGCCCCTTGCGTACGGCCTACGGCGTTCGGCTAGCCGAACCAGCCGCCGCCGTCCTGCTTCTCCGTCTTCACGTTGACCGGCTGGTTCGGCTGGCCCTGCGTGCCCGGCGGCACGTCCTGCTCGGTGACCTTCGCGTCACCCCGGTTGGGGCCGTCCACGTTGCCGAGCTGGTAGCCCATCGCGGCGAGCGCGGCACGCGCCGCGTCCAGGGTCATGCCCGTGATCGGCGGGACCGGCTGCGTCGTGGGCTGCTGCGGACCCTTGGAGACCCGGAGCTTCACCTCGGCGCCCTCGCCCGCCGTCGCGTTGCCGTCCGGGGTCTGCGCCAGGACCTGGTCCTTGGGCTGGTCGTTGTCGACGTACTCGGTGATCACGACGAAGCCCAGTTCCTTGAGCTGCTGCTCGGCCTGCGCCAGCTGGTTGCCGACCACCGGGGGAACGGTCTTCTGCTTCTGCTTCGCGACGGTGATCGTCACCTCGGAGTTCTTCTCCGCCTTGGTGCCGCCGTCGGGGTTCTGACGCAGGACCGAACCCGGGTTCTCGCCGGACTCCTCCTGCTCCACCTTGACCTTGAAGCCCTTGCTCTTGAGGGACTCCTCGGCGCGCTCCTGGGACTGCTCGACCACGTCGGGCACCTCGGTGAGGGGCGCACCCTCGGAGAGGAACACCTGGACGGTGCCGTTGAGGTCCATGGTCGCGGTGCCGTCCGCGGCCGGGGTCTGGCGGCAGATGGCGCCCTTGGGCTGGTCGCAGCGCTCGGTGCCGGCCTGCTGGACCTTCACCTCGGCGTTGGTGGCGAGCCCCGTCGCCCCCTGCATGGTCTGGCCGACCAGGTTCGGGACGGGCACCTTGCGGGGGCTGTCCTTCTCCTGGAACACATAGACGCCGATCAAGATCGCGCCGACCAGCACCAGGATGCCCGCGACGACCAGCAGGATCGTCGAGGTGTTCGACTTCTTCTGGCCGCCGCCGCGGCGCCGGTCCGGGCGGTCGTCGTAGCCGTAGCCGCCGTCGTCGTGGTTGATCGGGGGCAGCATCGTGGTCTGGCCGCCCGGGTCGGCCTGGCGCAGCGCCGTCGTCGGCTGGTCCTCCGGCGGATAGCCGTAGCCCCCGCCGTACGCGGGCGCGCCCGCCATGCCCATCCCCATGCCCATCGCGGCAGCGGCGGCGACCGGCTGACCGTCGAGGCAGGCCTCGATGTCCGCGCGCATCTCGTCGGCGGACTGGTAGCGGTAGTCGGGGTCCTTGACCAGCGCCTTGAGGACGATGGCGTCCATCTCGGGAGTGATCTCGGGGTCGAAGTTGCTCGGCGGCTGCGGCTCCTCGCGCACGTGCTGGTACGCGACCGCGACCGGGGAGTCGCCGATGAACGGCGGACGGACGGTGAGCAGCTCGTACAGCAGGCAGCCCGTGGAGTACAGGTCGGAGCGGGCGTCGACCTGCTCGCCCTTGGCCTGCTCGGGGGAGAGGTACTGGGCCGTGCCGATGACCGCGGAGGTCTGCGTCATGGTCATGCCGGAGTCGCCCATGGCGCGGGCGATGCCGAAGTCCATGACCTTGACCTGACCGGTGCGCGTCAGCATGACGTTCGCCGGCTTGATGTCACGGTGCACGATGCCGGCGCGGTGCGAGTACTCCAGCGCCTGGAGGATGCCGACCGTCATCTCGAGCGTGCGCTCGGGCAGCAGCTTGCGCCCGGAGTGCAGCAGCTCACGCAGGGTCGACCCGTCGACGTACTCCATCACGATGTACGGGATGGAGACCCCGTCGACGTAGTCCTCACCGGTGTCGTAGACCGCGACGATCGCCGGGTGGTTCAGCGAGGCGGCGGACTGTGCCTCACGGCGGAACCGGGCCTGGAAGGACGGATCGCGGGCCAGGTCGACCCGCAGCGTCTTCACGGCGACGGTGCGGCCGAGCCGGGTGTCCTGTCCGAGGTAGACCTCGGCCATGCCACCACGGCCGAGCACCGAGCCCAGCTCGTACCGGCCGCCGAGGCGACGCGGCTCTTCCATAGCTAATCCAGCCCTCTCCGTCTGTCCCGACCGCACCCATGGGTGGTCCGGCGGTGTGTGCTGTTCGCGCATACGGTACCGGCCCCGGGCAGACGTTCCGCCAGGGACCGGTACCTGATACCTGACCGGTACATGGGCGAGGTCAGCCGCGGGTCTTCAGTACCGCCTTCATGACGGCCTTGGCGATCGGGGCGGCGAGACCGCCACCGGTGATGTCCTCACGGTCCGTGCCCGCCGAGTCCTCCACGACGACGGCGACCGCCACCGGGGAACCCTCGGCGGTCTTCGCGTACGAGATGAACCAGGCGTACGGGCGCTTCGCGTTCTTCTCGCCGTGCTGTGCCGTACCCGTCTTGCCGCCGACCTTCACGCCGTCCATGTTCAGCTCGGCCTTGCCGCCGGTGCCCTTGGAGACGACGTTCTCCATCATCTGCTGGAGGAGCTGGGCGTTCTTCTCCGAGACCGGGCGGCTCATCTCCTCCGGCTCGGTCTTCTTGATCAGGTCGACATTGGGCGCGCGCAGCTCGTCGATCATGTACGGCTTCATGAGCTTGCCGTCGTTGGCGATCGCCGCCGTGACCATCGCCATCTGGAGCGGGGTGGTCGCGGTGTTGAACTGGCCGATGGACGAGAGCGCGTTGCCGCCGCGGTCGGACTTCTTGTCGTAGACCGAGGCCGCGGAGCGGACCGGGGTGAACTGCTCGGCGTTGAAACCGAACTTCTCGGCCGTCTCCACCATCTTGTCGCGGCCGACGTCGTCGCCGAGCTTTGCGAACACCGAGTTGCAGGAGACTTCCAGCGCCTTGGTGAGGCTGGCGTTGGCGCAGCCGTTGGCGTGGTTGACCATCGGCACCCTGGAGAGCGGGATCTTCCAGCCCTCGGGGGTGTCGGTCGCCGCGTTGATGTCGGTGACCTTGCCGCTCTCCAGGGCCGCGGCGGCCGTGACGACCTTGAAGACGGAACCGGGCGGGTAGATCTCGCGGATCGCGCGGTTCAGCTTCGGCTTGTTCTTGTTGTTCTCCAGGGCCACCCAGGCCTTCTCGTCCTTGCCGGAGTAACCGGCGAAGGAGGAGGGGTCGTACGAGGGGGTGGAGGCCATCGCGAGGATCTTGCCGGTCTTCGGGTCGATCGCGACGACGGCGCCGGTCTTGCTGCCGAGTCCCTCGAAGGCGGCCTTCTGCGCGGCCCCGTTGAGGGTGGTGACGACGTCGCCGCCCTTCTTCTTCTCACCGGTGAACATGGCGAGGGTGCGGTCGAAGAAGAGCCGGTCGTCGTTGCCGGTGAGGATGCCGTCCTCGATCTTCTCGATCTGGTTGGCGTCGTAGGCCTGCGAGGCGTAGCCGGTGACCGGGGCCCACATGGGGCCGTCGATGTAAGTGCGCTTGTACTTGTAGAACGTGTCCTGGGAGTCGACGGAGCCGGTGACGGGCTTGCCGTCCACGATGATGTTGCCGCGGACGTTGGCGTACCGCTCGATCTGCACCCGCTTGTTGCGCGAGTGGGCGTTCAGCTCGTCGGCGCGGACGAACTGGAGCCAGTTGTCGCGCAGGAGCAGGGCGAGGACGAGCAGGCCGCAGAAGATCGCGACCCGCCGCAGCGGCTTGTTCACGGACGGACCACCTGGGTCATCTCGGCGTCGGGGGACGGGGCGGGCGCGGGCGCGGGGCGGCGCGCGGTGTCGCTGATCCGGATCAGGATGCCGACCAGGGCCCAGTTGGCGATCACGGAGGAACCGCCGTACGCCAGGAACGGCATGGTCATACCGGTGAGCGGGATGAGACCCATTACACCGCCGGCGACGACGAAGATCTGGAGCGCGAAGGCGCCGGAGAGGCCCATCGCGAGCAGCTTGCCGAAGGGGTCACGGGCGGCGAGGGAGGTGCGGACACCGCGCTCGATGATCAGCCCGTAGAGGAGTAGGAAGACCATCACGCCGGTGAGGCCGAGCTCCTCGCCGACGGTGGCGAAGATGAAGTCGGAGTTGGCGGCGAAGCCGATCAGGTCGGAGTTGCCCTGGCCGAGGCCGGTGCCGAGGATGCCGCCAGAGCCGAAGGACATCAGCACCTGGGTCATCTGGTCACAGGCCGGGACCGTGTCCGCGCAGGCGAACGGGTCGGCCCAGGCGTCCACACGGGCCTGGACGTGGCTCGCGAAGGAGGCCACACCCACCGCGCCCGCGACGGACATCAGCAGACCCATGACGATCCAGCTGGTCCGCTCGGTCGCCACGTACAGCATGATCACGAACATGCCGAAGAACAGCAGTGAGGTACCGAGGTCGTTCTCGAAGACCAGGATGAGGAGGCTGACCGCCCAGATCGTCAGGATCGGGCCGAGGTCACGCCCACGCGGCAGGTAGAGCCCCATGAACCGGCGGCTCGCCAGCGCCAGGGCATCCCGTTTCACCATCAGATAGCCGGAGAAGAAGACCGCCAACACGATCTTCGCGAACTCACCGGGCTGGATGGAGAAACCGGCGACGTTGATCCAGATCTTGGCGCCGTAGACGGGGGTGCCGAGGCCGGGGACCAGGGGCAGCAGCAGCAGGACCAGGGCGGCGGCCATGGAGATGTACGTGTAGCGCTGGAGGACGCGGTGGTCCTTCAGCAGCAGCAGCACGCCCACGAACATGGCGATGCCGATCGCCGAGTACAGCATCTGCTTCGGGGCGTCGGGGCTGAAACTTCCGAAGTCCCGGATGGACTTCGCGATCAGCCGCGGCGACTGGTCAAGGCGCCAGATCAGCACCAGGCCCATGCCGTTGAGCAGGGTCGCCAGGGGCAGCAGCAGCGGGTCCGCGTACGGGGCCCACTTGCGCACCACGAGGTGGGCGACACCGGCGAGCAGGGCGAGGCCGAGTCCGTACCCGAGCATGCCGGCCGGGACCTTGCCGTCGATCGCCAGGCCCACGTTGAGGTACGCGAACACCGGAATGACGACGGCGAACGCGAGCAGCGCCAGCTCGGTGTTGCGGCGGCTCGGCGCCTCGATCGCGCCGATGGTGGTCGTGTTGGTGACAACGCTCATGGTGGTGAAAGGCCCCCTACGGGTGCTTACTGCTTGCCGCAGTTCGAGGCCAGCTTCTGCTCCTCCGCGGTGAGGGCGGGACCCGGCGACGGAGCGGCTGTGGTGGGCTTGGAGTCAGGGGTGGCGGTGCCGTCCGGCTTCTGGGCCGGCGGCTTGCTCGCCTGGTCGGCGGCCTTCTCGGCGGCGGCACGGCGCTGCTCGGTCTTCTTGCACGCCGAGGCCTGGAGGGCCAGCTCGGAGATCTTCGTCTCGGCCTTTCCGAGGCTGCCGCCGGTGATCGTGTCCTCGACCTGCTTCCGCTGGTACGCGGGGAGGTACTTGAGTTCGATCTCGGGGTGGTCCTTCTCGACCTTCGACAGCGAGATCCACGCCAGGTCCTGGCTGATGCCCTGGTAGAGCGCCACGTGCTGGTCCTTGGAGCCGACGAAGTACTGCTTCTGCGTCCAGCGCCAGCCGCCGTACAGCCCGCCGCCGGCGACCGCGAGGACGAGGACGAGCAGGAAGGAGCGCTTGAGCCACTTGCGGCCGGTCCGCGGCTTCTCGAAGTCGTCGTCCGTGTAGGACTCGAACGAGCCCTGCGGGGGCATGCCGCCGTAGCCGTGGCCGTCACCGCTGCCGGGCGGGCCGAAGCCCCCGGCGGGCGGCTGCTGGTGCGGAGCCGTACGACCGAGCCCGGAGGCGCGGCCGGCCGGGGTCTGCATGGCCCCGCCGTCGTTCAGCTGGGCCTGGTTCTCCGCGACGGCGCCCACGATGACCGGGATGTCGCTGAGGTGGCCGGCGAGGGTGTCGCCGCCGTCGACGTCGAGGACGTCGGCGACGATCACCGTGATGTTGTCGGGGCCGCCGCCGCGCAGCGCGAGCTGGATCAGCTCCTGCACGGTCTCCTGCGGGCCCTGGTAGCTGGCGAGGGTGTCCTCGAGCGTCTGGTGCGAGACCACGCCGGACAGTCCGTCGGAGCAGATCAGATAGCGGTCGCCGGCCCGGACCTCGCGGATGGAGAGGTCGGGTTCGACGTGGTCGCCGCTGCCGAGCGCGCGCATCAGGAGCGAACGCTGCGGGTGGGTGGTGGCCTCTTCCTCGGTGATCCGGCCCTCGTCGACGAGGCGCTGCACCCAGGTGTGGTCCTGTGTGATCTGCGTCAGGACGCCGTCACGGAGCAGGTACGCGCGGGAGTCCCCGACGTGCACCAGACCGAGCCGCTGGCCCGTCCACAGCAGGGCGGTGAGCGTGGTGCCCATGCCTTCGAGCTGCGGGTCCTCCTCGACCATCATCCGGAGCTGGTCGTTGGCGCGCTGCACCGCCGTACCGAGCGAGGTGAGGATGTCGGAGCCCGGGACGTCGTCGTCGAGCGTGACGAGGGTGGAGATCACCTCGGAGGAGGCGACCTCACCGGCGGCCTGGCCGCCCATGCCGTCGGCGATGGCGAGCAGCCGGGGACCGGCGTAGCCCGAGTCCTCGTTGCCCTCGCGGATCATGCCCTTGTGCGAGCCCGCGGCGAATCGCAGGGACAGAGTCATGCGCACCTGCCCTGTCGACGCCGCATCGGGGTACGGCCGGTCTCGACCCACACTGCCCACCCTCCGGTCGCTCCGGTCACACCGGTCGCTTCAGTCGCTCCGGTCAGGAGCGCGGCACGGCCTGTCGCGGGGACCGTCCCGACTCGCTCGCTCCGCTCGTGCCTATTCATGATGTAGCACTACTTCCGCAGCTCGATGACGGTCTTGCCGATGCGGATCGGCGCGCCCAGCGGAATCGGTGTCGCGGTGGTGAGGCGGGTCCGGTCGAGATACGTGCCGTTGGTGGACCCGAGATCCTCGACGATCCACTGGCCGTCCCGGTCCGGGTAGATCCTGGCGTGCCTGCTGGAGGCGTAGTCGTCGTCGAGGACGATCGTCGAGTCGTGCGCCCGGCCCAGCGTGATCGTCTGCCCCTGGAGGGCGACGGTCGTGCCGGTGAGGGTGCCCTCGGAGACGACCAGCTTGGTCGGGGCGCCACGGCGCTGCCGCCCGCCGCCCGCGCTCTGCTGGCCGCGCTGCTGTGGTGGCGCGGTGGTCTGCCGCGCCGTCTGCTGCTGAGGTCGCGCCTCCTGGCGCCGCGAACCGCGCTGGGTGACCCGCGTACCGAAGAGGTCGCTGCGGATGACCTGGACGGCCACGATGACGAACAGCCACAGAACGGCCAGGAAACCCAACCGCATGACCGTCAGGGTCAGCTCTGACATTGCCCCCGCTTCACCCTTCGGCTTGCCGGTAAACGATGGTGGTGCTGCCCACGACGATCCGCGAGCCGTCGCGGAGCGTAGCGCGGGTGGTGTGCTGCCCGTCCACCACGATGCCGTTGGTGGATCCCAGATCCTGGATCGTCGAGGGCGTTCCGGTCCGGATCTCGCAGTGCCGGCGGGAGACGCCGGGATCGTCGATCCTCACGTCCGCGTCGGTGCTGCGGCCGAGGACCAGGGTCGGGCGCGAGATCTGGTGGCGGGTGCCGTTGATCTCGATCCAGCGGCGCGGCTGAGTGCCCGCTCCGCCGTGTGTGGCGGGGCCGGGGGCCCCTGCGGCCGGCCGGTGGCCGGCGGCGCCGGGAGGCGGAGCCGCGGGCATGGGCGGGGCGCCGGCCGGGGGGTACCCGTAACCGCCGCGACCCTGTCCCGGGCCCTGCTGCTGGTGGGGCTGGGCAGGCTGCTGCCGGCCGCCCGCGGGCGGCTGCGGCTGTGACGAACTCGACGCCAGCGTGCGGCTGCGGACGCGGTACAGGCCGGTGTCGAGGTCCTCGGCCTTCTCCAGGTGGACCTTGATCGGGCCCATGAAGGTGTACCGCTGCTGCTTCGCGTAGTCCCTGACCAGGCCGGCGAGCTCGTCGCCCAGCTGGCCCGAGTAGGGGCTGAGGCGCTCGTAGTCCGGTGCGCTCAGCTCGACGATGAAGTCGTTCGGGACGACGGTCCGCTCGCGGTTCCAGATCTGCGCGTTGTTGTCGCACTCGCGCTGGAGCGCGCCGGCGATCTCGACCGGCTGGACCTCGGACTTGAAGACCTTGGCGAAGGTGCCGTTGACCAGACCTTCGAGACGCTGCTCGAAACGCTTCATGACTCCCATGGGGCACCTCCTCGGTCGTTGTGGTCCTGGTACTGCTTACTGATCGTATCCACGCGTCGGGAAATCGGCTGGTTCCCCTTCTCTGCCCTGTGGACGAGTGTCACCTCTCACAGGCGTTCCCCACGGATCGTAGAGGTGGCCTGTGGACAGTGTCCCGCACCCGGCTGGAGAGATCGGGAGAGAGGTGGGGTCCGTGGAGTCGGTCGGGGGTGGGTCGGGATCGGTCGGGGGTCGGTCGGGTGTGGTCCGGGACGGTCCGGGCGGTCCGGAGAGGTTCCGGGGAAGGTCCGTCTCCCTCCCCCTCCTCACCTTGTTCTGCGCGAGCGGAGCCGAAACAACGGATGTGAATCCACGGTCTGCGACGTGCTAATCTTCTGATGTCGCCAGGCGCTCACACCAAAAGGTGAGGGAGCCCGGAGCACACCCAATGCGCGGGTGGCGGAATAGGCAGACGCGCTGGATTCAGGTTCCAGTGCCCGAAAGGGCGTGGGGGTTCAACTCCCCCCTCGCGCACCAGGAGCATCGCTCCAGTAGTACCGATGAGAAGGTCGGCACCGTGAAGACGGTGTCGGCCTTCTTCGGTTTTCCGGGGCAGGGTGGGGCGCTCGGAGGCGGCTTCGGTGTGAGGTAGTACACAGAGGCCCGCCGCTCCTCGGGGTGGAGGAGCGGCGGGGGCGGTCGCTGGCCGGGCGGGTAGGTGGGGCGGTCAGGAGGCCGTGCAGTCGACGCGGACCTGGGCCGCTGCCGCGTGGCGGTTGTCCGCTCCGCTGCCGCGGTTGTCCAGGACGACGGAGATCTTGTTGTTCGAGACCGGGAAGCGGCCCGCCGAGACCCACTGGCCCAGGTGCGAGGGCTGGTTGATCTCGAAGCTCCCGATGGTGTTCGTCGAGCTCTGTGTGAAGGCCCGGTAGACCGTGTAGTGCGCCGGAGTGCCGCCCACGTACGCCATGTCCCGCACGTTCGGTATGAACACCTGCACCGCGCACGTGCCCTTCGTCACCGAGCCGGTCGTGAACTTCCACTGCGCCCAGATGCCGTCCGAGCGCGAGCTGCCCGACATCGGCATGCTGTAGAAGAGACCGTTGCAGCCGTAGGACTTCGTGCTTCCCCAGTTCTTCAGCCAGCCCTCCTTCCCGTCGGTGTACATGTCCCCGACCGCGAATCCCGGTGTCCCGCAGCCGAGGCCGATGAGATGCGCGTACGTGACCGGCTTGGGCGCGGTCGTCGCCGGCGGCGGTGCCGCCGGCTGGTTCTTCGGGGGCGCCTTCGTCGCCGGCGGAGTCGTCGCCTTCGTCCCGCCGCCGCCCTGGGTGGGCGCGGTCCCCCCGGTGCCGCCGCCCGCGGCCGGAGGCGCCGTCCGCCGGCCCGTACCCGGGGACCGCGGGCCCTGGGACGTGCCCGAGCCGCCGGTCCCGTACGTCACGCCCGTGCCGGGCTCGTGGATCCCGCCGATCGGGCCCAGCCCCTTGCCCGTGCCGCCGTCGGGCCCCGGACCCTTCACCGGCGCCCCGCTCTTGCCCTTGCCCCGGTCCGTGCCCGGAGCGGCGAGCTGCTGCTCGCTGGGGACTATCCCGGGCCCGGGGCCCCCGGGGTGCATCGAGCTGCCCGGAGGTGCCCCGGCGGCCGAGGAGCGCGGCTCGTCGTCGGGGCCCGAGACGAGGAAGGGCACCCCGATCAGGACCAGACCGCCGAGGACGGCAGCCGCGATCATCGGCTTGTTGGGGCGGCCGAGGGGAGGAGTGGCGGAGGCGGTGCCGGAGGACGGGGTGGAGGGGGTTGCCCGGGTGGCGGCGGTTGCGGTCGTAGCGGTGCTGGTTCCGGTGGTGGCGGTGGCAGCCGTGGCTGCGGCTGAGGAGGTTGCGGTCGTGGCTGCGGCGGTTGCGGCGGTCGTCGCGGCTGCGGTGGTGGCGGTGGCTGCCGGGGGTGCCGGGGTGGGTTCCGGTTCCCGTTCCGGTTCTGCTTCTGGCTTTGCTTCCGCTTCCGCCTTCGGCGCGCTGGGCGCGGAGGTCGGGGCGGGTGCCGTCGCGGTGGCTTCCGCCGTTGCCGTTGCCGTTGCCGTTGCCGTTGCCGTTGCCGTGGTGGCCGTGGTGGACACCGCTCTCGCCGTCGCCGTCGGCGTCGCCGGGAACAGGCCGGACGACGGCTCCTCGCTCAGGACGGCGAGCGCCGCCGCGCGTCGCACCGAAGAGTCCCCGGTGCTCTCCGCTGCTGGGGTGGAGTCTCTGCTGGCCATGGCTGGTCTGCCTTTCTCGACGGGGGAAGAGCCTTGCGGGGCACCCACTCAGAGCGCCTGCGGGACGTGGAGGAACGGGCCGGTGCACCGGGCCGGCCAGGGCGCGGTGCCGGAGCGGCGGGCCGCCGCGTCCAGCCGTTCCAGGGCTTCGGGGGACGGCTCGCGGAACCTGCCCGCGTCCGCCGGGAGTTCGGCGAGCAGCACCCGGGCGGGCAGCTCGCCGTCCGCCTCGTGGCGGGCGACGACGGCGAACGCCGTCCCCGCGGCGAAGAGCGCCTGCGCGCCGTTCCCGTCACGGGACAGCACCGCCGTACGCCGGGCGGTCATCGGCCGTACGGCATAGCGGACATGGGTCAGGGGCGGTACGGGCGCGTCCGGCGTCTCCAGGTGGACCACGTCCAGCGGGGCGTCGCATACCAGCACCGCACCCGGCACCACCTCGTCCGGTACGGACGGCTCCGCCACGGCGCGGACCAGCGTGCCCCGCAGCGCGGGCAGGCGCCGCAGCCCGGAGGCCAGGCAGGCCGCGTACGGGCGCAGCGCCTCCGCCCCCTCGGCGAGCGCGCGGGCACCGAACGGGTCCTCGGGCGCCGACGAGAGGTACAGCCTCACGGCGATCAGGTCGGCCCGCACCGCGTCCTCCCCCGACCCGCGCAGCGCCGGCATCCTGATCAGCGCCTGCCCCACGGGGCCGCTGTGCTCCTCCCAGACGGCCGCCGCCAGGTCCCGGAACGCCCGCCGGTCCGCCTCCCCGCTGAACCCTTCGGGAGCACGGCGCACCGGGGCACGGGGCACCGGAGGGTGAAGTGCCGGGGCGGGGGTTGCCCGGGTGGGGGGCTTCGGGGCAGAGGGGGTCGGGGCCGGCGGGGGCGGCGTGGGGGTCGGTTCGGGTTCTGCGGGCCGCGCCGGGGACGCGGATGGGGATGGGGTCGGGGTCGGGGCCGACGCCGGGGCTACGGGTTCCGGATCCCGTTCCGCTTCCGGTTCTTGTTCCGGTTCCGGTTCTGCTTTCGGAGCGGTTGTCGTTCTGGGGGTGGCCGCCAGGGGCAGGCCCATACGGACCGCGAACCGGCGCAGGGTCGCTGACGCTTCCGGTTCCGCCTCCTCGGAGACGGCGAGTTCGGCATGGGCGCGGGCCGCCGGTCCGAGGGTGGCGAGGAGGGTCGACAGGTCCCGCAGGGTCGCCTCGCGGACCGGTTCCTCGGCCAGGCATTCGGCCGCCACCTCCACCCGCAGGGCGCGCGGTTCGCCCGCCCTGTCCCGTACGGCGGACGGCGGCACGTGTGTGGCACCGATCCAGAGGCCCGAACGCACGGCCACCGCCCACCCGCCGGAGGGGAGTTGGAGCGTCGCCGGTACGGGGCCGGGTGTGCCCGCCGATGCCGGGAGGCTCCAGGCGGTCGGGCGGGGCGACGGGCGGGAGCCGTCGTCTCCGGTCGGGGAGCAGAGGAGGGAGGCGAGCGGTGCCGGCCAGGTGAACTCGCCCTCGGGGGAGAGCAGTCGTACGGATTCGGCCGGTGTCCGACCCGGCTCCTGTCCCTCCGCTTCTGCTTCCGATCCCTCTTCCGTTTCCGTTCTCTCCGTCTCGGCGGTGAGCGGGAGGCCCAGGGTCACCTCCAGTTCCGCGCCGAGGAGGTCGCACACCTCCTCGGCCAGCGCGGTCGCGTCCCGCCCGTCCGCCGGGACGAGCCGCAGGGCGCGGCGGATCTCGGAGGGCAGCGAGGCGAGCAGCGTCGCCAGGTCCTCGGCCGCGACCGGGTCCGCGCGCGGGGTACCGAGCAGGACGGCCGGCCGCTCGGGGTCGACGGCGACGGCGTACGCCGGTCCGTCGGGGCGCGGTGCGGCGGCGTCCGCCGGGCCGAGCGCGAGCCCGGCCGGGACGGCCCGTACGACACCGGCTCCGACCGGGCCCAGCGGAACCCGGGTCAGGGCGCGCTGCCAGCGGGGTGCGGGCAGCCGGGTGCCGAGGGGTTCGGGGGCCTCCCCCGGTACGAAGCGCCACCAGCCGCCGCCGGGAGTGGCGGGTTCCGTGACGTAGAGCAGGCCGCCGGGAGCGAGGACGGCGGGGGCGTCCGGGGCCTCCAGGGTCACGTCCCAGGCATCGGCGAGGCGCTGGGCCAGCGGCCCGTCCTCTCCGGCCGGGGCGGCGGCGCCGGACAGCACGAGACGCAGAGAGAGCGGCTCGTCCTCACGCAACCGGGCCAGCAGGGAACCCAGTTCCTCGCCGAGGTTGCCCGCGGCGGACTGCGGTACGTCGACCACCACGACGGGCCGCCGGGGGTCGGCGGGCAGCGCCTGCACGAGGGCGCGTACGGGCGAGTCCGGGGCCTCCGAGGAACGCAGGAGGTGGCGGTGGGGGAAGTCGTCGCGGACCGTGTGCGGTGCCGGAGCCACGGCCGGAACCGGGGCGCCGGCTTCGGCGGCGGTCGCCGGAGCCGTACCGGCCGGTGCGGAGGTGCCGCGGTGGCGGCTGAACCGCCGTAGCAGCCGCCTGGACCTGCCCCCGTCCGAGGCTCTCTCCGCCCGGTCGTCGTCACCCTGTCGCACGTGCCCTCCCCTGTTCGGTCGCCCCGATTCGATCATGAGGGCTTACCCGGACGGGAACGCCCTCCGTCGGACTGACCGGGGTTGTTGGGCCTGTTGGAGTTGTTGGGCCTGTTCGGGTTGGGGTTCGGGTTGGGGTTATTGGGGTTGTTCGGGCGCCTGTTGGGGGTGTTCGGCCGATTGTTGCTGCTGCCGTTGCCGGAGAGCCGGTTGAAGGCGGAGTCGGCCAGGCTGGAACTGCCGCTGCCACCGCCACGGTTGCCGCTGCCGCCCGTGTGGGGCGGCGTGGTGCGGGGCGGGTTGTTCCGGGGGGTGTTCGCGCTCTGGGTCTGCTTCTTCGGCGGCTGGTTGCCCGGGGCAGTCTGGTTCCTCGGCGTCTGAGTGCTTGGGGCCTGGTTCCTCGGGGCCTGGTTCCTCGGCGTCTGGGTGCTCGGGGTCTGGTTGCCCGTCGGCGGGGCAGGGGGGCGCGACGAGGAGCTGAGGGGGGCGTGCGGATCGTGCGCCGGCGGGGCGAGGGTGCGTGTGCCCGGCGGCAGCGCGTCGCCGCGCCAGCCCTCGCCGTCCACCCACCGGACCTGAATGGGCGGGGCGGAGGTGTTGCCTTCGCCGAAACGCCGCTGCGTTCCGTCGGGGGCCGTGACCTCCAGGGTGAGTCCGAAGCCGGCCGCGTAGAGGTCCAGCAGGAACCGCGCGGAGGGGTCGATGCCGAAGGGGTCCGGGGGCGTCGTGCCCCGGTAGTCGTCGAGGGTGTGGGACATCGGGTGGATGCGCCCGGTGAAGAGGCGGGTGGAGAGGTTCGTCACGGTCAGCCCGTTCGTCGCCGCGTTCGCGACGAGCTCCCGGGCAGCGGCGGTGGTGAGGTTGTTCCGGTGGAGGACGGTGAGCATCTGCCGTACGAGAGGGTCGACCGGGACCTGACGTACAAGAGGGGCGACCGGGACCTGGTTCGGCGGGGTCGCCGGGGCATCGAACGTGGATCTCCCGGTGAACGCCTCGGTGAGTGCCGCGAAGAACGACCCCGGGCGGGCGGTCAGCGGCTGGCGGCCGGCCGGATGGACGCTCGGGGAGAGATAGGTCTCCGCGATCTCGTGGAAGGTGCGCTGGATGACGCCGTGATCGGTGGCGTACAGGAGGTTCATGGCGTGCAGGGACGTCTGGTTGTCGTTCGTCTGCAGGCCGAAGACCGGTCCGCCGGGGACGGGCGTGTGCGACACCCTGTTCAGGAGGGACATCGACGTGAAGGAGTTCAGGAGGGCCCTCGCGTCGCGGACGGGACTGTCCTGGGGAACCCTTCCCCACGGATCGGTGGCCATGAAGTCGGCGTGGAGGAGGCTTCCGTTGTTCTGCAGGTCAGCGAGGTGCCCGTACTTCTCCCCCTTGGCCCTGTTGTCCGTCTCGTTGAAGAGCTTTCCGTACGGGGTGGGGTTGATGTGGCTCTGGGGTACCCGGAGTTCGTGCCGGGGCACCCGACTCAGATCGGTGATTCCGCTCTTGGCCGCGGTGGTCTGCCGGGACGAGAGCATGCCGAAGTAGAGGCGGGACAGGTCCGTCTGGGTGGCGGCCCGCTGGTACTCCGTGAAGAAGGCCGTTCCGCGTACGGCGGGGCGCAGGGTCTCCGCGGCGAGCGCGAGGCGTTCCTCGGCCGCGACCCTGGCCTTCTCGGCCGTCTCGGCGGTCATCGGGGGAAGCGGAGATGCCGGCGGCGGGACGCGCTCGTCCTGTGTGATCTCCCAGGACGCGAGGCTCATCAGACTGTCCGCGAGACCGTTGAACTCCGGGCCCTGTTCGCTGAACTCCACCCGGGGGCGGCCGTCTTCGGGGATCAGCAGTGTCGCCAGGGCGTCGACGAACAGATTCGGCTCGGGCGAATAGGGGACGAACGTGGCCATGTCGCCCATTCTTTCCCGTACCCGCATATCGTGCTGGATTTCGTCCTCGAACGCGGTCACCGTCGCATCGACATCGGCCGGGACCGGGCCGAGGTGGTCGTTCTTCTTCCGGCCCTTCGACTTCTGCGCCGCCTGCTCCTCGGCCTTTCTGTTGTGGGATTCCCACCTGCTCCTCGTCTCGGCGGCCAGAATGCCGCGGCGGGGGTCTCCCTCGGCGGGAATGCGGTATCCGCCGGCGATGAGCAAGGGACGCAGGGGCGGGGTGACGTCGTGCTGGTCGAGGGGCTCCGGATTCCGGAACTCAAGCCGTTCGTCGAAGTAGGCGAAGACATGACGGCCGCGGGGAGTCGTGTGCGGATAGTTGTCGAAGTCCATGAACGACACATACGGGTGAGTGGAGTTCGCGAGCAGACCGCCGATCGCGCCCCGGGTGGCCGCGCTCCTCAGGGTCGCGTTACGGGCCTCCCCGTGGGGGAAGGCGGCACTCTCCGCCCGCGGCCTCAGGGGCGTGGCGACCACGGAGAGTGCGACCGGGGACTGGATGGCCGCGACACGCTCGGCGATCGTGCTCCTCATGCGCGCGATCTCGGCGGCATCGACGCCGTCGAACCTCCGGTCGTTCACTCCGACGACGATCGCGACCCGGCTCCGCATGTCCTCGGGGAGGTTCTCGTGCACCGAGGCGACGAAATCCCGGAGATGGGTGCCACTGGTGATCGTTCCATAATCGACGATCGCGTTCACGACGTAGGAGATCCGGTCCCCGCGCGCGACGCTCTCGCTCACGCGGGCACGGTACGCGTCGGGCGTGAGCGTCTGGTCGTTCGCGGCGATGTTCGTCGTGAGAGCCGTGAAGAGGCCGTTCTCGTAGATGGTGGTGGCCGGTGGGGCGGGTGGGGTGGCCGGGGTGTTGGGGGCCTTGCTGCTCTCGCCCTGGAACTGCTCGTCCGGGCTCAGGCGGGCGTTCGCGTTGTCGGCGTCGTTCGGCTGTTCCGTGGGCTCGGTGTGCTGCGTGGACTCGGTGTGTTCCGAGCTCTCCGGCTGCTCTGACCGCCCCGGCTGCTCCGGCTGCTCCGGCTGCCCCGTGGCCTCCGTCTGTTCCGTCGGAGGTGTGAGCAGGTGGGCCACGTACTGGGCGTGGATGTTGCGGGCCCGCAGGACGGCGAGGGGCTCGTGCGGGGAGTCCTGGGCGAAGAGCCGGGCGAAGTCCTGCCTGGCGGTGTCGAATGCCGTGTTCGCCTCGGTCAGCGTCGTGGTCAGGGCGTCCCGTCGCCTGACGAGCTGAGGGAGCGGGCCCTTCTTGCCGATGTTCGAGTTGGTGGACGCGAGGTCCTTCGTCGTCTGGTTGATCTCGTCCAGGGCCCGCTTCGCGCGGTCGGCGATGTCGGTGACCTCGTTCCTCAGCTCGGTGCTGAGGCCGTGGCCGGGGTCGCCGTGCCGGAGGTACCCGTCGATGTTGGCCAGGTCCTCGTCGGTGAAGCCCTTGGGCCGGGAGGTCTCCCGGCCGTCCTCCGCGGTGAGCTTCTTCAGGTCCTCGTGCCGCGGGACCTCGTGCCATGCCGCGTGCTTCTGCTCGTCCTTCCGGACGTCCAGCGGCAGGTCCTTCTGGTACTGGCCCGAGCGGGTCGGGGAATGGGTGACGATGAGGCGTTCGTAACCCGGCGGCAGACCGCCGCCGACCGATGTCGGCGTGGGCCGCCCCGGGACCTCGTGCCAGACGGTCATCCGGTCGCCGCCCATCTCGCTGTTGGGCTCTTCGAGGTAGCGGACCTTGAAGCCCATGAGCGCCATCGCCTCCAGGTTTCCGCTGCGGAAACCGAGGTGGCGGGTCTCGGCGTGGTGGTGGAGGTAATGGAAGAGCTGGAACTGACCCGTACGGGTGTTGCCCTTCCACGCCGCCGTCTTCGGGTCGTTCCAGAATTCCGTGAGGTCCGCGACCTGGGCCGTGAACCCTTCGGCCCGGATGTTCGTCTCCGTGCCGTCCTGGCCCGGAAGTTCACCCTTGTTGAAGTAATCGGCTATCGCCTGGTACTTCGGCTGGGGCTTCGGCTTGGGCAGGCCGGACTCGTCGAGTTCCACCGGCTTCGGCAGGGGCTTGCCGGAAGCGTCGCGTTCCACCGGTGCCGGATAGCCGGAGTCGCCCACGACGATGACGGCCTTCATGTCCCCGAGACCCGCGATGATCTGCGCGACACCGAAATAGCTGGTGTCGTGCTCGATGTGCACCTCGCCCTTCTTGCCGCTGAAGCGGGACCACAGGACCGCGACCTTGTCCCCCTTGTCCAGACGGATGTCGTGCCCGGCGAGCCACTTCTCGATGGCGGGGTTCGGTGTCTTCTCCGGCGTGAGGTCCCACGCCTTGAGGATCTTCGTACGGAGATCGGAGCTGAAGGACCTGCCGATGCGCTGCGTGGCATCGCCCACGCCGAGAATGCGTTCCTTCTTCGTCCTGGCGGTCAGACTCTGGTTCCTGATGAAGCTGTCGAACCGGGTCTTCGCGTCGGCGGCACTCATGACGTCGGAACGGCCCCTGAGGTTCGAGGCGTCGTAGAACGCCTTCACCTTCTCCGCGGTCGCCCTCTGCTTGCCGACCTCCTCCTGCTCCTCGGGCGTGAGCGGGGTGGTGTCGTCCTCCTTGCCGTAGATGAGGACCACGTGCAGGTTCTCGTCGGCGATGAGGGCGGCGGCGATGCCGAACTGGTCGCCGGAGGCGTAGTACGGCTGCTTGAGGTACGTGACCTTGGACTCGTCCACCGTGTGCTGCGTGGCGGGCGTCTCCGTACTGTCCTCCGGGGCCTGGTTCGTCGTCCCGTCCACCCGCTGGTCGGGGGAGAGCCGGCTGTCGTCCCGGGGCGTGGGGACGGTGGTCGTGTGGAGCGGGACGACCGCGTTGTCGCTGACCCGCTCGATCGTCGCGAGGTAGTCCTCGGGCAGCTCCCGCAGGTTCTCCTCGCGGGTGCGGACCATCAGGCCCTCGGTCCGTACCCCGCTCGCCCGGTCGTCGCGGCGGAAGAGGTGCGGGTCCTGGGATCCGGCGTCCGAGTACTCGTCGGCCAGGCCCAGGTAGTGGAGCAGCTCATGGGTGACGGTGGCGTCGTTGTCCCGTACGTCCCAGTGGAGTTGGTCGGCACGGCCCGGTGACTGCGTACGGGAGAGGGTGACGGCCTCGCCGTGCGCGGGAGTGTGGACGAACTCGGCGGTGACGTGCAACTGGTCGCCGGAACCGGGCAGTCGGTAGCCGCGGTTGACGTGGGTGTCCAGGACCTTCTGCATCCGGTCCTGGTGGGCGCGGAGGTCGGCCTCGGTGAGGCCGTCGGTGAGCTTGAAGGGCAGTGTGACGAAGAAGCGGCGCACGGTCCGGCCGTCCGCGAGCTGCTCGCGGCGCACATGGTTGCGGATGAGCGTCATGGAGCCGTCGAGGCGGCCGGGCTGCGGTTGGAGCTGGCGCAGCTTGGGGTCGAAGCGCTCGGTGTGCACCGCGGCGGTCTTCGTACCGTGGAAGGAACGCAGCTCGTCGAGGCGTACGGGGTTCTCGACCAGCTGTCCCCTCTGGCGGGGAGGGGGCTGGGGGGCGGCCTCGTCGGTGTCCGTGGTGTTCTCGGCCGTCGGGGCGGCGGAGGTGTTCACGGGCGGTGTCGTCGCCGGGGCCGTATCGGTGGTCGTGGTCGTGGTCGTGGTCGTGGTCGTGTTCGGGACCGTGGTCGTGGTCGTCGTCGGCTCGTTCGGGGCGATCACCGGCGGGACCACCCGGTTGCCGTCCGGGTCGTACGTCGTCACCTGCGGGCCGTTCTCCTCCTGGACGACCAGGTGCACGGTGCGCTGGTGGTCGACGGCGATCCGCCGGGCCAGGTCGTTCGCCTCCGCGCGGGTTTCCCCGGGGTTCGGCCTCGTGTCCGGGTGCAGCCAGAGCTGAGGGGCGACCGCAGAATTCTGGAGCGATGCGCTGATCAGCGTGATCAACGGCTCGTCGTTGGGGGCGGACATGTCCCAGACGCCTTCGGTCAGGTCGGCCTGGTTCAGGATGCCGAGTCCGAGCAGCGCCTGCTCGGGTACGCGGACGATCGCCGTACCGGTCACCTGACGGGTCTCGCCCTCGGGGTTGGTCACCGTGACGAGCGTGTCCACCTCGACCTCGTGGGTCTTCAGACCGGTGGTCGCTCCCGGCAGTCCGGCCGTCCCGATCTTGGTCCAGAGGCGTGCCGTCGTACCGACTCCGCCGCCCTGCCCGCCGGGGACCGACTGGTAGTGCACGGTCGGCACCGTCACGCCGAGGCCCAGGTCGACCGGGGTCGTGAGGTTCCGCAGTTTGGCCTGCCCGGAGACGGCGAGCGGCGCGGAGACGGTACGGGAGGTCGACGAGGACGTCGCGGTGGTCGTGCCCGTGACACGGGCCTGGTCCATCACCATGCCCCGGGTGTCGTCGACGAAGCGCGGATTGCTCATCCGGAGCCGGACGTCGACCTGCTGCCGGCCGCCGGTGACCGTACCGCCGAGGGTGGCGGCGGCTCCGGTGGGGCCGATGCGGGAGACGCCCTTGCGGAAGGCGTCCGTGAGGAGGGTCGCGAGGGCCTCCGGGACCGGTCCGTCCTGCCGGACGGGGCCGAGCAGGCCGGGCGCGACCTCGTCGACGGCCTGTTGCAGCTGGGGGCCGTTGGTGACGGCCGTGACGGCGGTGGTGTCCTGGAACCCCAGGGGCGGGTGCTGGATGAAGAGCCGGTCGTGGATCGCCGGCGGCAGCTCGGAGGAGTGGACCTCCGGAGGAAGCTGGTCCACGACCTGCTGATCGCTCGCGGGAGCCTGGTCGCCACCGAGCCGCAGGGTGACCGTGGCGTGGACGGGCTCGCTGATCTCGTGCGTGACGGTCGTGCCGGGCACGAAGCCGGGGGCCTGGAGGACGGCGGTGAAGCGGTACGGCAGGTCGTACTCGTTGCCGCCCTTCGTACGCTGCCAGGCACGGTCCTCGGCGACCGTCGACGAGGAGACGGTGGTGGCCTGCGAGACCGCGACGCCGGGGGTGACCGAGGCCTTCACGGGCGTGCCCGGGGTCGGGACGCTCAGGTTCCCGGCCACGGCGGCGGACCACTTCGTGGTGCGGACGGTGCTCACCGAGGTGTCCAGGGGACGGTGCTGGGAGTAGAACTCCAGCTCCGTGGCCGACGAGGCGGGACGCCCGAGCGTCGCGCCCAGCTCGGCGGTGGTCAGGTTCGGCCGGCCCTGGACGATGAGGGTCAGCGTGGTGGTCCCGAACACTCCCATGTACGGGAAGCGGAGCGGCGGCAGTGAGGACGAGCCGGGGCGCGCCTCCGCCTCCGCATCCGTACCCGTCCGGGTGCCCGGGTTCGCGCCGCGGCCGACGAGTTCGGCGAGAGCGGCGGTCGTCGTGTACTCGGCGATCTTGCGCTGGAGTCCGGGGACGTGGCGGGAGTCGCCGGGGTCGAGGGCGCCGGGGGCGTGCTGGTCGACCAGCTCGGTCAGGAGGGTGTTGAGCCGGATGTACTCGTCCCGGGACGTCGAGGGCGGGACGGGGTCCGGCGTGGCGGCGGGCTCGGTGATCGCCTGGTCGGTGGTGGTCGTGGTGGTCGTGGTGGTGGTGTTGGGCGGGGTGACCGCCTGGTCGTTCGCGGGTGCGGTCGTGGCGTCGTTCGTCGCCTGTGTCGCTCCCGCCGTCGGCGGGGTGGTCGCCGGCGCGGTGGGGGTGAACGGGACCACCGCGAGTACGGAGTCCGTGCCCAGCGCTCCGTACCGTACGAAACGGGCGGGCAGCGGGACGGTCGGCGCCGCGACAGGGGTGGTCGGCGGGCCGACCAGACGCGCCAGATCCCCGTTGCCGCGGCGCAGCTGCTCGGTGGTGGCGATGAACTCGATGCCCCCCGGGACGTGGATCGGCGGGAGCGTGTTCGTGGTGGCCGAGGCGAAGCGGCCGGCACCGTTCGTGCCGCGGCGGACGGTCACGTGGAACTCCACGCCGGCCCGGATGCGGTGCTGCGCGCTGTTCTCGGCCGCGACCCGGGTGATCTGTACGGAGGACGTGTCCGTGGTCGTCCGGGCCGTGCCCTGGCCGTAGCCTCCCTTCACCGCGAAACCGCCGGTCAGAGGGGTGGGGAGCGGAGCCGCGCCGCCCTCGGGCGGCTGGTTCGCACCGAACTTGCCGCCCAGCTCGGCGGTCAGCTCCCAGGGCAGCTTCGCCGTGCTCTTCTGCCTGCTGCCGCCCTCGCCGACCGCGAGGTCCGTCTCGCCGAACTGCTTGGCGTCCCCCAGGTTGACGGGGTTGCTGATCACCATGTGCACTTCGACGACCGCTTCGGAGCCGATGAACGCCCCGGGGACGGACAGGCCGTCCACCACGTACACGCCCTTGCTCATCTGGTGGGCCCTGGCGAGCAGCGCGGACGGGCTGATCTGCTGGTTCAGGCTTCTGCTGTGGTCGGAGGAGACGGACGGGGCGGGCGGGGCCGGATCGGTGGCGGGGGCGGTGACGTGCGGGACCGGGGTCGCGGTGAGACCCAGCTGCCGGAGCGTGGTCGTCGCCATCGCCGCGAGCCGGGCGAGCGGCGAGGACGGCGGCGCGGGCCGGAGGTCGCCCGTGTGCTGGGGCAGGCCCACGCTCTGCTGGGTCGTGAGGCCCAGCGGGCGGGCCGTCGACAGCTGGTTCGGATCATCGGCGGGGCGGCCGTCGGTGGCCAGGAACTCGTTCAGTGCCCGCTGAAGGGCGTCACTGCCCAGGAGTACGTCGACCTGGGCGCCGTCCGGGAGTACGACCGGGGGCCCGCCGACGGGCGGCACGGTGTCCGGCCGCCCGAGCCGGCTCTGCGGAACGGCGAGGTCGAGATCCACCAGGGGGTCGGCGGGGGTCTGGGGCGGTATCGAGACCGTGGTCTGGGTCTGGGTCTGGGTCTGGGTCTGGACCTGGGTGTGGGTCTGGGGCTGCGTCTCGGTCTGGACCTGGGGGTGCGTCTGGGGCTGCGTCTGGGGCTGGACCTGCGTCTGCGTCTGGACCTGCGTCTGGGGCGGTGCAAGGGGCGGAGGCTGGGGTGACGACACGACCACCTGGTTGTTCTCCAGGAACTCCATCCTCAGCCGGCTCGGGACGCGGAAGACCTCCGTGTCGTGGTTGCCGGTCCGGATGGTCTGGGAGTGGCCCAGCGCCGTGGTCGGGCTGTCGGTCCAGACGATCTGCGGGCTCGCCTTCCCGCCGACGGCGGTCGTGAGGGCGGGGATTCCCACGGACAGGTCGCCGCTGACCCCGAGACTGCCGGACAGCGTGCTCGTCCGCTGGTTGCTGCTGGTGTCCGAGAGGCCGCCGCCGTTGGAGACGAACACGTCCGAGAGGGTGGTGTGGTGGGTGATGGGCCTGTCGGCGGCCCGCTCCAGGTGCAGGACGAGATCGACCTGCCGGACCCGGCCGTCGACGCTGACGCTGTTGAACGGCAGTCGCAGCCCGCCGTCCGTCAGTTCGTCGACGGAGGACAGCAGCGCCGCCTCGCTCGTGAGCAGGCGGAGGGTGCGCAGGTTGTCCATGCGGGCGCGGGCGTTCTCGGGTGTGGTGAGCCCCGGCTTCGGGAGGAAGCCGTTGTCGCCGAGCCAGGTCCGCGCCTGGTCGAGCACCGCCGTCAGGCCCTCGCCGCGCAGGCGCAGCGGTGTGACGGAGAAACCGATGCCCCGCAGCTCCTTGAGGTTGTTGGGCAGGCTCTCCGGGGCCACGTCACCGACGGGGGCGGGGGGCTCGCCGAGGGCCCTCAGGCGTCCGTCCACCGCGTTCATGGCGACGGTCCCGTCCGAGCTTCCGTCCGCGGCGATGAACTCCACGTGATGGACCACCTGGACCGGGAACAGGACGTGCGCCGCGGACGCCCGCATGTTGCGGTTGGTGCTGTGCGCCGCACCCGTGCCCAGGGAGTTGTCCTTCTGCCAGCCCAGACCGCCCTTGAAGACGATCTGCCCGCCGGGGGTGAGATCACGGCGCGCCTTGTTCTCCGGCGTGGCGTCGGAGTTGAGGCCGACACCGCCGAAGAGCTCGACGGCGGCACCGGACGTGATCTTGCGCAGGGTGTCCTGCTTCGTCTGGCGCTCCACGTACCGCTCGAAGCTGTAGCTGTCGGAGACCCAGACCTCCCGCCCCCGCGTCTCCGGAGGCCGTACGTCGGCGACGATCCGGAACATGCCGAGCACGTTGCCCGCCGTGTCGACCAGGACCGGCGAGAAGGTGCCGGCGGAGGTGGTGGTGTCGATGGTGCGGGTGCCGGTGGTGGAGGCGTCGCCGCTCTCCCGGACGCGGTGGAGGGGCAGGGCGCCGAGCTGGTGCTCGATCCCGAAGAACTGCTCCACCTCGGTCAGCGACTCCGGGGACAGCGAGGCGAGTCGGGTGTCGAACCGCTCCTTCACCCCGCGGAGCAGACCGCCGGGGTCGGAGAGCGAGTCCAGCGCCCACACGGGCGTCACGTCGAGGTGGTCGTTCAGCGTGTTCTGCTCGTGCCAGAAGGGAGTGACGCGCGCCGGGGCGGGCTGGTCGGCGACGAGGTGGTGGGGGAACCAGGCCGTGACGGTGCCCATGTCCACCGGGTGGGACCAGCTGTCGCTGTCCGACTCCCTCAGCGTCCACACACCCTGGTAGTGGTACGGGTGGGTCGCCTCCGAACTCCGGTGCAGGCTCGTGCTGTTGACGCTCACCGTCTGCGTGCTGCTCGTCGTCACCTGATGGCGGGTGAGGCTCAGGGTGCCGCCCACGGGGTACCCGGTGACGACGGCCGAGGGCTTGGCCGGGATCGTGGTCGAGACGGGCACGGAGATACCGCGATAGCGGGACGTACCGGACTGCCGGCTCTGGGAGAACGTGGCCGTCTGGCGCTGCTCGTTGTTACGGGGCGGCAGCCCGCCCGGCACGTCGGACATCAGTGAGGCGCGGGGGTCGGAGAGGCTCAGCCGCAGCTGGAGCGTCCGCGTGGTCCCGCCGTCGTTCACCGCCACCCGGTGGCCGTCGGGGCTCATCAGCATGTGCCGGTTGTCCACGAGCGACTGCGAGGTGAGGCTCTTCCGCAACTGCTCCCGTACCGCGCCGCGGCGGCTCTCCGGGATGTCGAGGGTCTCCAGCACCTGGGTGTGCAGATCGGTGACCACGGTGTCGGAGAAGGGGGACAGCTGCACTCCGCCGATCCCGGTGTGGTTCGGCCCGCCGAAGTCACGGATGTGGCGGTGCGGCGGGGGCGGCGGCGGGGGTGGGGGCTGCGCGGGGGAGGCGGGGGTGAGGGTGTCGGTGGTGGTCTCAGTGGTGGTGATGTCGGCGGTGGTGATGTCGTTCGTGGTCGTGGTGTTCGTCGTCTGGGGCGCGTCCGCCTGAGACGGCGGGAACAGGGGGGAGTCGGGCGAGGGGGCCAGTGCGCCTTCCGTGACGACGGTCTCGGTGACGGACTCGTTGACGACGGTCTCGGTGAGGGACTCCGTGAGGACGGTCTCGGTGACGAAGGACTCCGTGATCACGGACTCCGTGTTGACCGACTCCGTGACGACGGACTCCGTGTTGACGGACTCCGTGACGACCGTCTCGGGCCCCGTCTCGGGGAGGTTCACCGTCTCGGGCCCGGCCTGCGTCTCGGAGACGAGCGAGATCGGCGGGGTCGAGGGCGACGACGTGTCCGTGGCCGAGGTGGTGGGTGGCTTCTCGGAGACGTTCGTGTCGTCGTCGGTCTTGGACGTGTCCGTGGACGTGTCCGCGTTCCCGCTCGTATCCGAGGGCGTGTCGCTCTCGGTGGAGAGGCCCGTCGGCTGTACGGGACCGGTCGTGTTGTTCCCGGTCTTGTTCGAGGCCTCGGACTCGGTCCGCTGGCTCTGATTCTGGCCCTGCCCCTGATTCTGCCCCTGCCCCTGCCCTTGCCCCTGGTTCGATGTCGTGGTCGTGCTCTGCGTGTTCGTGCTGCTGCTGGAGGACGTATTCGACGCCGTATTCGACGTCGTACTCGACCCCGTACCCGACGGCGACGGCGAGCCGGACGTCGTGGCGATCGGCGTCCCCGGAGCGTCCTGTTCCTCGCTCCCGTCCGTGGTCGTCTCGGCGTCCTTCTCGGCGAAGAGCTGGTCCAGGCCGAGGTCGGGCATGTCGGACGTGAGGCCGCCGCTCTCCGGCGTACTGGAGGGCGAACCGCCGTCCCCGGTGCTCCCGTCCCCAGGGGTGCCGAAGTTCGGTGCACCCAGGCCCAGTTGCCCGCGCAGGCCCAGGCCGAGCTTGTCGCCGCCGGTCTCCAGGATGTGGCCGAGCCGGCCCTCGACGATGCCGGAGCCGAAGGTGAGGCCGGAGGTCTTGAAGGTGTGCTCTTCCGAGAAGATCAGGTTGTACGTGCCCTCCGAGACGGCCGCGTGGGCGCCCTCGAACAGGCCCTTGACGCCGAACTCGCGCATCGACTTGAGGATGCTGGAGCCCATCGCGTCGGCGGTGCCCTTGGTCAGGACGTCCATCGCCTTGTCGTCGAGCTGGCCGGCCAGGGGCTTCAGGGCGTCGCCGAGCGCGTCGGGCAGGCCCTTGCGGCCGGTCTCCGAGAGCAGGGTCTGCGCCCAGTTCCGGCCGGCGTCGCGGGCCTCGGCGCCGCCGAACCGGCGCTCGAAGGCGTCCCCGACCTCCTTGATGAAGTCGCGGGCGGCCTTCTCCGGGTGGGGGCCCGCCGTGCCGGGGAGGTGCTTCCGGAAGATGTCGCTCATGTCCTGGCCGAAGGACTTCGGCGGCGGCGGGGTGTCGCCGCCCTTCGTCTTCGGACCGTCGCCGCTGCCCTTGGACGGCGGAGGGGTCTCGCCGTCGCCGGGCTTGCCCTTGGGCGGGGGCGTCGGGCCGAGTTCGTCGCCGGGCTTGGACTTCGGCGGCGGGGTGGGACCGACGTCGTCGCCCGGCTTGGTCTTCGGCGGGGGCGTCGGACCGAGGTCGTCGCCCGGCTTGGTCTTCGGCGGCGGGGTGGGGGCCAGGTCGTCGCCCACCTTGTTCTTCGGCGGCGGGACGGGGGCGACGTCGTCGCCGAGCTTCTTCGGCGGGGGCAGCGCGTCGTCGAGACCCTTGCCGAGGAGCTTGCCCGCGTCCTTGCCGAACAGGTTCGAGAGGAACTTGTTGAAGACCTTGCCCAGTGCCTGGAAGGGGCCGGCCAGGAGGCCCTGGATCGCTCCGGAGAGCGCCGCCGCCTTCGTGAGGTCGTGGTCCCACTCGTCGCGGGTGCCCTGGTTGAGCTGGATCCACTGGCTGAGGCTGTCCATGACGACGCCCATGCCGACGTTGATGATCTCGTGCATGAGCAGGGCCACCAGCAGCCGGCCGAGCCGGGTGCGGATGATCAGCCGGACGATGGCCTGCTTCTGGAGGTACGCGGCGATCGAGGCGCCGAAGAAGAAGGAGAGCGCCGCCGCCACGGCGGCCTCCACGAGGAGCTCCACCAGCTGGGCGATGATCATGTACTTGGTGTACTGGAGCTGGGTGGCGCTCTTGCGGGTGAAGTTCGCGATCAACTCGGCCTGGTCGGTGACCGAGTTGAAGTAGTCGAGGCCCTCCTGCCCGCCGAGGAAGGCCTTCATCGCCTCCTGGTACATCTCGGCGGCGGTGCCGTCGAAGTTCTTCCTCGTGTACCCGAGGGCGTCCGCGACCTGCTTCTGGATGTCCCCCTTGAGCTTTCCGTGCAGCCCCTTGTGCGCCTCGGCGAGGGCGAACATCTTGTCCTCGTCGCCGTCCGGCGGTATCTCGCCGGTCAGGGCCGCGAACAGCCAGGCGCATTCGGGCGGAAAGTGCAGGGACATGGCCGGTCAGCGCTTCTTCGTGTGGGTGTTGACGTTGTCGATGATGTCCTGCTGCGTCTTCTTGAACTTGCCGGAGGTGTCGCCGAGGCTCTGCCCGCTGGATTCGAGGGCCTTGACCAGCGCCTCGCTCCCGTCCACGACGTAGCCGAGGCCCTGGTAGTACTTCTTGGCGAAGGCCTCGCCGAACTCCCCCGTGCCCCAGCAGCCGCGATAGCTGGTGATCTTGTCCACGTACTCGTCGCGGGCGACCTTGAGCTCATGGCCCACGTTCGTCACGGCCTCGCCGCCCCGGTCGAGGCCCTCGCTGTCGACGTCGAGTTCGCTCATCGCGCGACCCCCTCCCCCGTACCGCCGGCGGTGCCTTCCTCGTCGTCCACCAGCTCGTCGAGGAGGGCGCCGCCGGAGGTGGCGGTGGAGCGGGAGGACGGCACCACGAGGTCCGGGTCCTGGCGCAGCGGCGCGAACAGCTCGTCCCACTCGACGGGGGCGAAGCCGCCCTCGGCGTCCTTGTCGAGACCCGGGATCGGCCCGAACGGCCGGTATACGTCAAGGAGTTGGGATGCCGCCTGGGCGCGGGCGGAGGCGATCGTGCCCATCACGACGTTCGCCAGCTCGGCGGGGGCCATCGTGCGGTAGCGGTTCGTGGGGAAGCGCAGCTGGGTCAGCTCGCCCTGTGCCCCGACGGTCGCCTCGACCGTGCGGTCCTTGGCCGTGACCGTCACGGAGATCCGCGCGGCCTCGGCGGCGGCCTCGTCGAGGCGGGCCCGGGTCTCCTCGAACTCCGCCAGTGCTTCCGCGAGCCGTTCCTCCAGGGGATTGTTCATCGCCCGGCACCTCTCCCTCTCCGTGGTCCCATTCGTCGTGCGTTCCGCTGTACGTCTCTTCGTACGTCTCGGCTTCCGTCCGTCGCCCGCCGCCGTTCGCGGGGGAGTACGGGGCTCACCGGGCTCACCGGCCGATCACGCCGGCGACGCCGCCCTCGTCCGTGCCCCAGACGTCCTCGTCCTCGCTGACCCAGGTGGAACGCTCGCGCTCGTCGCTCTGCGTGCCCTGGCCGCCGCCCATGCCGCCGCCGCCCATGGGCGGCATCATCGGCATGCCGCCGGAGGAGGTCGCGGGGCGGCGCAGTGCGGCTGCCTCCTCGGCGGCCAGCTGGGCGGCGCGGGCGCGGCCGGCCGTGGTCTCGCCGGTGGCGGTGGCCCGGAGGCGCTCGGCCCCCGCCGCGCCGCCCCCGCTGGGAGCGCCGGGTGCGCCGAAGCCGTGCCCGAGGGGGTTGTTGGAGAGCAGGGGGATGCGGGGGCCGCCGCCCTGACCGGAGCCGCCGTAGCCCCCGTACCCGCTGTTGGCCAGGCTGTTGGTCTTCTTCTTCTCGTCCGGGTAGTCGTAGTAGTCGTGGTCCCCGAAACGTCCGGTGTTGTTGTTGCGGTTGAGGGAGGAGGGGCCGCCGGTCACGGAGAGGGTGCGGCCGTCGGCGTCCGTGGTGACCGTCCGCCCGTCCGGGAAGGTGATCTTGTGACCGCCGTCCTTGAGCTTCTGGTCGATGGTGCCGTCCGGGTAGCGGGTGGTGGTGGAGCCGTCCGGGTTGTGCTTGGTCTCCGCGCCCGCGTTCCCGCCGAGCGGGTTGAGGTGCTCGGTCTTCTTCTGCCCGTCGGCCTCGGTGGTGGTGTACGTGCCGTCCGGGGCGAGCCGGGTGGAGGAGCCGTCCTTGTACGTGGTGACGACGGTGCCGTCCTTGTCGACCTTGGCCACCGACCCGTCGGCGTACTCGATCGTCGAGGTGTTCTTCCCCAGCTGGGACACGGTCTTGGTGCCGTCCGGGTCGATCGTGGTGACGGTCCCCTGGGGGCTCACGGTGGTCCTGGTGCCGTTGGCGTGGACCGTCGTCGTCGAGCCGTCCTTGTTGAAGGTGGTCGTCGAGCGGTCCGGGTTGTGGACGGTGGAGCCCGGCTGGGGGTGGGTGACCTTCTTGTTGCCGTCGGGGTCGGTCGTGGTGAGGGTGCCGTCGGCGGCGCGGCTCTGGACCGTGCCGTCCTTGTACTGCGTGACGCTGCTGCCGTCCGGGCGGATCGTCGTCCTCGTACCGTCCGGATAGGTGATCGTCTCGCTGCCGTCCCTGTGCAGCACGGTGGTGGAGCCGTCGGGGTTGACCGTGGTGGTCGTGCCGTCGCGGGCGACGGTGGTGGTGGTCCCGTCCTTGTGGGTGGTGGTGCGGGAGCCGTCCTGGTTGTACGAGGTGGTGGAGCCGTCCGGGCCCTTGGTGGTCTTGAGCGGGACGGGCTTGGTCGGGGTGCCGCCGAGGCCGGGCGGCGGGTTCGGGCCGAGCAGCGGCGGGGTCACGCCGGGCGGAGTGATCTCCTTCCGCCCGTCGGGGTAGGTCGTGGTGTACGAGCCGTCGGGGTTGCGGACGATGGTGGTGCCGTCCGGGGTGCGGACGACGTTGCCGCCGTTGCCCCCGTTCGGTGCGTTGGGGTTCAGGAGGGGCGGGGGCGTACCGGTGTCGAGGCCGGGCGGCTTCTTCCCGCCGAGCCCGCCGTCGCCGCCGAGGTTGCCGCCGCTGGAGTTGGGGTCGAGCGTCGGCGGCGGCTTGTCGCCATTTCCGCCGAGTTTGTCCTCCAGCTCGTCCTTCTTCTTGTTGGCCTCGTCCTCCAGGTCCTTCTTTTCCTTGTCGAGGTCCTCTTTCTGCTTCTTCGTCGATTCCTCGAGGAATTTGGCCTTCAGGTCGCTGAAGCCCGTACTGAAGCTGAGGTTCCCGGTCGCGTTCGCCAGGTTGTTGAAGACCTCGTTGAGCAGCTGAGTCTGGGTGTTGGCCGCCGTGTCGATCGTCGCCACGATGGTTTCGACCCAGTGCTTGTAGGCCTCCTGGGCGACCTTCTGCCAGGCCGGTGTCTGAGTGAGGTCACCGTAGAGCGGGTGGTAGATCGTGAAGCCCCCACCGATGTAGAGCTTCTTGCTCCCGGTGATCATGAAGACTCTGTCGAGATTGTTTTCGTTGAGATAAAGGGCGACCTTGTTCACCTCTGCGTTGAGGTGATAGGTGGGGAGATACGTGTTGTACGTCAACTGCTCCCCCGGCGTCGCCGCGTCGATGGTCACCTTGGTCTCGAGCCAGGTGTTCCAGGCCTTCATGAGGGCGTCGGCGGCGTCGTGGATCGCCTTCGCGCACCGGGCGATCTCCTGGCCGATGGAGGATGTCGGGTTGTAGGTCTCGCCGAAGGACAGGGAGACGGGCGTGCCGGTCGGGGTCAGGTCCTTCTTGAGGTCCTTGTACCCGTAGGCCAGGCCGTCGAGCAGCATGCGGAACACGTCGGCGGCCGAGCCCTGCCAGGCGGCGTCCTCGCCCCCGAGGTCCTTGACCCACTTCTCGAGTTCCGCGCCGTAGTCCGTGAAGAACGTCCGGACCTCGTCGAAGGCCTTCCCCGTGGTGATCAGGCTCTTCAGATCGACCACGTCCGTCGACACGATCTGCGGCACGGTCGCGAACTGGTGGGTGAATCCCTCCGTCGTGTGATTCGTCGTGAGGGCGTAGAGGGCGTCACGGTAGCCGCCGTCGAACGCGCCGGCCTTTCCGTTGTCGCTGAAGTCGTTCCCGCCCTCGTTCCAGGGGACGGTGAGCGTGACCTCGAAGTATCCGGTCACCTCGGTGACTTCTTTGTTGAAGTCGTAGAACCGGATGATTCTCTCCAGCGGTCCCGGCGTGACGTTGTCCGCCGCGTTGGTACCGCCCTTCTTCTTGATGGAGGCCCGCAGCCATCCGGCGCCCTCACCCGCCTGGTCCGCCGTGCCGCCGATCTTCCCCACTTCCTCGCGCGTCGGGCCGACGAATCCGGTCAGCTGAGTGGCGAGGTATTCGGCCCACTTCTTCTTGTCTTCTTCGGACGCGGCCATACGGAAGTCGATTCCTTCGGGAGGACGAGCGGGAGAGAGAGGGGGAGAGGGGAGCGGGGAGAGGGGAGAGGGGAGAGGAAGGAGTGAACGGGCCGGTTACGCCGCGGGCCTGGGCGCCATCAGGTCCGAGATGTCCTTCCAGTCGTCCAGGATCTTCGACCCCTCGATGCTGTCGAGGTTGTCCTCCTCGGCCGTCGCCATGTCCGCGATGGTGAAGCCGAGTTCCTGCTTGATCTCCTTGAACAGCTTCAGCTGGTTCGTGAGGATCTCGCCGAGCTTCTCGGAGTTCGTCTGCATGTACGTGACGAAGAGGTTTCCCATGGCCGGGGACTCGGGCTTGGCGTCGTCCAGGGTCAGCTTGCCCAGCTTCGGCCCGTGCGAGGTGATGTTCTCGCCGGGGTTCTTCAGCTTCCGGGCGAGCAGGGGCATCGTCGGACTGGGGCTGGTCGGCGAGGTGCTCGCGATCTCCTCCAGCTTCTTGAGGAACATCGGGATGCCCTGGCCCTCGACGTTGAGGAACCTGGTCAGGCTCTCCTTGTCGAGGTGGGACAGATCCGTACCCTCGGCCATGCTCTCTCTCCCTCGGTCGGTGCGAAGCGGTCACCGCGGCGGTGCCGACGGTCACGGCGCCGCGGGCACTGGGCCGGCGGCGCCGCTGGGGTGGGGCGGGTCAGGAGTTAGGGGACCCGGACGTTCGCCCACTGGTCCGCGCTGCGGTTCTCGTGCTTCTTGTAGATCTCGCTGATCTGGTTCAGCAGCGCGCTGTGGCGGTCCAGGATGCGGCCGAGCTCCTGCGAGGCCGCGTTCCACGCGTCCTGCTTCCCGCCGTACGTGGCGGCGTCCGAGCCCTGCCAGGCGACGCGGAGTCCGGCGAGTTCCTCGTTGAGCGCCTGGACGGTGTTCTGGATCGCCTTCGTCTGCATCCGCATGTCCTCGGCGGCGCGGTCGACGTGCTGGTATTCGACGTGGATGACACCGTCGGACTTGTCGGCGTAGAAGTTGGACATCAAAGGCTCCTCGACGGGGTGGAGGGGAGAGGGGACGGCGGTGGCGGGCTCAGGGGTTGAGCTTGCTCTCGGTGCCCGTGGAGATCGAGGAGCGGCGGGCGGCCTCGATGAAGTCGTTGATCTCGCCCTGTGTACGCGACTGTGCCTGGCCGGTCTCGGTCAGCGTCTGCATCATCTCGCTCATGCTGCGGGTGATGACGTCCACCTGGCCGCTCCACTCGTTCAGCAGGCCCTGGAAGGCGCTGCCGTCGCTGCCGCCGTAGGCCCTGATCAGGCCGCCCATGACGGTCTTGACGTCCTCCTGGGCCCGCCGCACGCCCTCCTTGGCCTGGAAGAGGGCGTTGTAGCCCCGCTGGTTCTCGCTCTGGCTCGAAGTCTGGGTGCTGCCGGGGGGCGGGGGAGTCGCCATGATGGAGTCCTTGTCTGAGGCGCGGACAGTGAAGCGGGGTCAGTGGAGCGGACGGTGGAGCGGGCGTTGCTCTGAGGTGCTGAAGTCGTCTGACGAGAAAGGTGAGTCGAACACTCGTCTAGGCAATCCCCGATGCTAGGGAGACTTTTGTGACGTGTGCAACGACTTCCGGCGTCTTCTGAGCTTCTTCTGATGTTCGTGACCGGATTCGACCGGGCGTTCCTCCGGGAAGATGCCGGACAACCACCCGAGGTTCACCGGCAGTTCGCATCCGAGGACGACGAGCCGTCCGTCCCGGCCGCCGGACCGCCGGCCAGCGCCGCCGTCACGTCGAGCCGCGGCCCGGTGGGCAGCATGTCCAGGAGCCGTGACGGTACGGCCTGGGCGTGGCCGCCCTTCAGCCCCAGCCGCTCCACCGAAGTGGCGTCCGTCAGGCGGTACTTCACGCCGATGTCCGTGACCAGATAGGTCGTGGTGCCGCGCACCCCGCCGCCGGCGCCGAGCGCCTGGACGAGGGCGCCGCCGCCGGGGCGTACCGCGATGCCGTTCACCGGCAGGCAGGCCGACGCGATCCCGGGGCCGGAGGCCGGTTCCGGGAGGCTCCCCGACTCGCTGACCAGCGCGAGCCGGACCAGGGGCACGAGACCCTCGGGCTGGATCTGCGCGCACAGCGCCGACCCGGCGGCGGACCGCGCGGGCGGAGGGGTGGCGGGCCAGTCCGCGGGGACGGCGGAGGAATCCGTCGGGGACGCGGTCGAGGACCCGGCGGCAGCCGTGGCCCCGGCCGGGGGCTTCCCGCCCGGGGCCTGCCTGCGGGTCAGTTCGTCGGCGGTCAGGGTGAGGGCCGTCGGGGCGCCGCCCCGGTACGCCTGGCGGCCGGTGCGGTCGTCGCCGAGGACGAGCGCCGCCGCCAGCGGGGTGAGCGGCCGCAGCCCGGCCTTCTCCAGCAGGAAGTACTGCCGGTCCGTACCCGGCGACGACAGGGCGAAGACCTGGCCCACCCGGGCCGCCGCACCGCCGATCCGCCCCGACTCCGTACCCCTGCCGTCGACCTCGGGGGCCACCAGGTCGGCGCCCGCCGGCAGGCTGTCCAGGAGTGCGGCGGTCACGGGGACGGTGGCGGTGCCGGACCAGCCGAGGGCCTGGAGCGCGCCGTGTCCGCCGATCCGCATCCGGTGGTCGCCCCACAGCAGGTACGTGTTGCCGTCGGGGCCCGCGACGAGCACGCCCTCCCGCTTCCCGGGGAACGCGCCGCCGGTCGCGAAGCCGATCCGCAGCGAGGTGCGGGCCGTCCGGCCGCTGCCGTCAGGGCCGGTGGCCAGCGGCGGGTCGGCGCAGACCTGCCAGGCGCCCTGCTCCAGGTCGCCGGGGCCCGGCAGGGTGTCCGGGGCTCCGGGGATGCCGACGGGGGTGCCGTGGGGCTCGCCGCGCAGGGACTCCGTGGACACGATGACGGGGGCCGGAGCCGTACGGGAGACCAGCCGGGCCGAGGCGTAGTTGAGGACCGGGCGGAGCCGGCCGTCGAGGTACAGGTAGCGGGTGCCCGTCTCCTTCTGCACGATCAGGGCGTTCGTCGTCCGCCACGACTTGGTGCCGGCCGGCGAGATCATCCCGAACAGCAGGAAGCCGACGACGAGGACCACGCCGAGACCGATGCCCCAGGCGAGGCCCCGGTTGGTGCGTCCGACGGGGCTCTCCGGCGCGTCCGGATCCTGCCGCAGCATCCCGCTGACGAGTCGGCCCATGACGAACATATGGGCCTGGACCTGGTCTTTCCTGGACTGCATGGCGGTCCCCCTCGGTCAGCCGGACACGGTGCGCAGGGCGCCGTAGACGCCGAGCACCCAGAGCACCAGCGGGATCAGCGCCACCGCCGCGCAGGTGTGCAGGATGTCCCCGGCCCGCCCCCAGTGCGGCAGGACCCGGCGGCCCGGCACCGTCCAGGACGCGACGGCCGTGGTGCCGGCCAGGGTGAGCAGGACGGCGAGCAGCACCGGCCGGTCGCCGGGGGCGATTCCGGCTCCCACGGTGAGCGCGGCGAGCAGCAGCCCGTAGAGGCCGGGGAGGAAGACCGCCGGGCGCTGCCAGACATTGCCGATGGTGCGGGAGTGCAGCAGCAGGAGCAGGCAGAGCGTTCCCGCCGTGACGAGCGCAGGGGTGCCCGGGTCGTCCAGGAGCAGCGCGGTGAGCACGGCGGCGCAGACCAGGCCGACGGCCGCGTACAGCGCGGTCATCCACTGCTCGGCGTGCGCGGTGCGGCTCACGACGTGCGCGTGCGGATGCGGGTCGATGCCCTCCTGCAGCTCCTCCGCGTTGGAGGGCAGCGCGGGCAGCCGCAGACCGGACAGCCGGAAGGAGATGCCGGGGACGAGACCGCCGACGGCGACCGCGAGCACGGCCACCACGGCGGCGGCGGGCCCGGGGGTCAGGTCCAGGGTCAGCATCAGGGCTCCGCCGACCGCACCGGCCAGGGCGATCACCGCGACCGAGAGCAGCAGCGGGACGAACGCGGCGACCGCGGCGACCGACAGCACGGCGCCGCCCGCGGCGGCGGCGGACGCGGCGAGGACGCGGGCACCGGTCAGCTGCCCGCCGCCGTCGGCCTCACCGGCCGGGAGCAGGGCTCCGGCCAGGGCCAGGAAGGGCGCCACGAACACGCCGAGGGCGGCCCCGGCGGCCGAGTCGCCGACCGCCCGGGAGGCCGCGGCGGCGCCGAACAGCACGAGCAGACCGACGGCGCCGGCGATGGCGGCCCTGGTCGGGGCGTCGCCGCCGGGCAGGGCGCAGACCACCCAGGCGGCGGCGAGCAGCAGGACGGCCGTCGCGCGCAGCGTCCAGCGGCCGGTGCGGGCGGTCCAGCCGTGCGGGCGGTCCCGCATGCTGCCCGCGACGCCGTCGACGAGGTCGTCGAAGTGGAGCGCGGGCAGGGCCTCGACACGAGGCCGCAGATGAAGCGTTTCTCCATCGCGGAGGGACAGCGACTCGGGCGTCCCCTCCTCGTCCAGCGGCTCTTCGCCGAGCCGCTGGAGGACCCAGCCCCCGTGCTCGATCCCCTGCTCCGCCAGCTCCTCGCCCGCGTGGTCGAGGAGGGTCGGCAGAAGATCCGCCAGCGGCACGTCCACGGGGACCGCGAGGTCGAGGAGACGCCGGGGGGCCCTGACCGCGAGCCGGCACAGACCGGGGCTCGATATGCCCGATGTTTCTGTCATGACGGGTGGCCGCACCTCTCCGAGGGGCCGGGGTACCGAAGCTGGGTAGCGCACATTACCTTGGTCAACACGTCAGGTCACAGGGCCCCCGGGCCAGTTGACGCCAGCGCCGCGCCCCCGGCGGCCGGACGGTCCCGGCCCCGCGCGGGGCACGGAAACGGAACCGTACGCCTCCGGAAACGGAACGGAACGAGCCGGCGAACGGATCCCGACGCCCCCGAACGCCCCCGGACGCGATCAGCCCGAGGAGACATCCAGCGTGAGCACCGTCCTCTTCCGCAGGCCCGCCCGACGGCGCGGTCCCGACATGCCCGAGGGCGAACTCGCGCTCCAGGAACCGCCGACGCTCCCGGAAGCGGAACCCAACACCTCGGCGATGTGGACCTATCTGCCGATGGGTCTCACCTCGCTCGCGATGCTCATGATGTTCCTGCGGCCCGGCCAGGCCACCGCCTTCAGCTACATCGCCATCGGACTCATGCTGTTCTCGTCCGTCGCGATGATCCTCGCCCAGCTGATCCGCACCGCCGGCGAACGCAAGCGCAAACTCAAGGGCGAGCGGCGCGACTACCTGCGCTACCTGACCCAGATGCGCCGCCGCATCAGGGTCACCGTCGGCGCCCAGCAGAAGGCCCTGTCCTGGCGCCACCCCGACCCGGACGCCCTGTGGGCCCTGGTCGGCACCAGCCGCCAGTGGGAACGGCGGCCCTCCGACGAGGACTTCGCCGAGGTACGGGTGGCCGTCGGCGACCAGAAACTCGCCGTACGGCTCGCACCCCTCTCCACCAAGCCGGTCGAGGACCTCGAACCGCTGGCCGCGCACGCCCTGCGCAGCTTCATCCGCGCGTACGGCACCGTCCCCGAGCAGCCGATCGCGCTGTATCTGCGGGCGTGGTCGCGCGTGGTGATCCGCGAGGAGGGGGCGGAGCAGGACCCGGGCGGTCCGGGAGGTCCGGGCGGTCCGGGCGGTCCGGGTGTTACGGGTGATCCGGGCGATACGGGTGGTGCGGGCGGTTCGGGCGGCGAGCGCTCCCGCGCCCTGCTGCGGTCCCTCGTCGCCCAGCTCGTCACCTTCCACGCCCCCGAGGAACTCAACATCGCGCTCTGCGTGAGCGACGAGCGCCGTGCCGCCTGGGAATGGCTGAAATGGCTCCCCCACGCCCAGCACGGCTACCAGCGCGACGGCGCCGGCCAGGTCCGGCTCGCCGCCGCCGACTTCCAGTCCCTCGAAGAACTCCTCGGCGTCGACTTCACCCAGCGTCCGCCCTTCGACCCGGAGACCCCGCCGGGCCGCGACGAGCCCTTCACCCTCGTCGTGGTGGACGGCGGCACCGTGCCGGCCGGCCACCGCGTCACCGGCGCCGGCTACCGCAACACCGTGCTCGTCGACCTCGGCGGTGCGCTCGCCTGGAAGGCCGCCCGCGGCACCCTCCGGCTCCGCCTCGACACGGCGGGCCTGCACCTCGTCCGTACCGACCGCGAACGACGAGAACAGGCCACCTTCCTGGGGCGCCCGGACGTGCTCGGACCGGCCGCAGCCCGCGCCCTGGCCGCCCGCCTCTCCCCGTACCGGCTCGGCGGCGGCGCCACCGCGTCCGAGCCCTTCGTCACCGACACCGAACTGACCAGCCTCCTCGGCATCCCCGACCTGCGGCGCCACGAACCCGCCCGGCTCTGGAAGCACCCCGTCGAGGGCCGCGGCCGGCTCCGCGTGCCCATCGCCGTCGGCGAGGACGGCACCCCCGTCGAGCTCGACATCAAGGAGTCCGCCCAGGGCGGCATGGGACCGCACGGCATGCTCATCGGCGCCACCGGCTCCGGCAAGAGCGAGCTGCTGCGCACCCTCGTCCTCGGCCTGGCGCTCACCCACTCCTCCGAGACGCTCAACCTCGTCCTCGTGGACTTCAAGGGCGGCGCGACCTTCCTCGGCATGGACGAGCTGCCGCACACCTCCGCCGTCATCACCAACCTCGCCGACGAGGTCGCGCTCGTCGGCCGCATGCAGGACGCGCTGCACGGCGAACTCATCCGCCGCCAGGAACTGCTGCGCAAGGCCGGGAACTACGCCTCGGTCCTGGAGTACGAGCGCGCCCGCGCCGCCGGCGTCCCGCTCGCGCCGCTGCCCAGCCTGTTCGTCGTCGTCGACGAGTTCAGCGAACTGCTCGCCGCGCACCGCGACTTCATGGAGCTGTTCGTCATGATCGGCCGCCTCGGCCGCTCGCTCGGCGTCCATCTCCTCCTCGCCTCCCAGCGGCTGGAGGAGGGCCGGATGAGCGCCCTGGAGGGACACCTCTCGTACCGCATCGGCCTGCGCACGTTCTCGGCCATCGAGAGCCGGGGGGTCCTCGGCGTCCCCGACGCCTACCACCTGCCCTCGCAGCCCGGCAGCGGCTATCTGAAGAGCGGCGTCGAGGCCCTGACCCGGTTCCGCGCCGCCTATGTGTCCGGGACGTACAAGGCGCCCCGCCGCGGCGCCCGGCGGGAGCAGATCGCCCGCCAGGTGGTCCCCTGGGGCACCGAATGGGTCGTGCCCCACACGCTGCCGGCGGCGCCCGATCCGGAGGAGGCGGCCGAACTCGAAGCGGAGACAGAGGCCGGTTCGGGCTCAGGCTCCGGTTCCGGCTCCGCCATGGAGGAGAGCCTGCTCGGCCTCGCCCTGGAGCGGCTGCGCGACAGCGGTCCCCCCGCCCACCAGGTGTGGCTGCCGCCGCTCGACACCGCGCCCAGCCTCGACGCCCTGCTGCCGCCGCTGACCCCGGACCCCGACCTCGGCCTCACCTCGGCCGGACCCGGCGACCGCGGGCGGCTGCGCGTCCCCGTCGGCCTGGTGGACCGTCCCTTCGAGCAGGTACGCGACCTGCTCACGGTCGACCTCTCCGCCGCCGGCGGCCACGTCGCCGTCGCGGGCGGCCCGCAGAGCGGCAAGAGCACCCTGCTCCGTACCCTGATCTGCTCCCTCGCCCTCACCCACTCGCCCCGCGAAGTGCAGTTCTACTGCCTGGACTTCGGCGGCGGCGCACTCGCCGCGCTCGCCGGGCTGCCGCACGTCGGAGGGGTCGCGGGACGGCTCGACCGGGAGCGGATCGCCCGCACCTTCGCCGAGGTCGTCTCGCTGCTCAACCGCCGCGAACTCTTCTTCCAGGAGCAGGCCATCGACTCGATGACCACCTACCGGAAGCGGCGGGCGGCGGGCGAGTTCCCCGACGAGCCGTTCGGGGACGTCTTCCTCGTGGTGGACGGCTGGTCCACCGTCCGCAGCGACTTCTTCGACGACATGGGCGTCTTCTCCGAGATCGCCTCCCGGGGCCTCAACTACGGCGTCCACCTCGTCATCGCCACCTCCCGCTGGGTGGAGGTCTCCGCCGCCCTCCGCGACCAGATCGGCACCCGCCTCGAACTCCGCATGGGCGACCCCATGGACTCCGCAGTCGACGTCCGCAAGGCCGCCACCGTCCCCGTCTCCCCCGGCCGGGGCCTCAGCCCCGACAAGATGCACTTCCTCACCGCCCTCCCCCGCATCGACGGGCAGGAACGAGCCGAGGACCTGGCGGAGGCGCTCGCCGACCTCGTCGAAGCCGTCGCCGAGAGCTGGGACGCGCCGCCCGCCCCCGCCGTACGCATGCTGCCCACCGAACTGCCCTCGTCCGAGCTCCCCGTCTCCGAGCACCCGCTGCGGATCGCGATCGGACTCGACGAGGCCGAACTCGCACCCGTCTGGCACGACTTCTCCCAGAGCCCGCACCTCTACCTCGTCGGCGACACCGAGAGTGGCAAGACCAGCGCGCTCAAGCTCATCGCCCAGCAGATCATGGCGTCCCACGGCCCGGACGAGGCCAGCTTCCTCGTCGCCGACTACCGCCGCGAACTGATCGAGGCCATCCCGGAGGAGTACCGGCTCGGGCACGCCGTCTCCGCCGACCCGCTGCGCGAGTACGTCGACGGCGCCGCCCGCGCCATGGCCGCCCGGCTGCCCGGGGAGGACATCTCCCCGGCCCGGATGCGCCGCGCCGACTGGTGGAACGGGCCCCGGCTCTTCGTCCTCGTCGACGACTACGAGATGGTCGGCTCGCCCTTCGACGGCCCCTTCGAACCGCTGGTGCCGCACCTGCCGCTCGGTTACGAGATCGGCCTGCACATGATCGTCGCCCGGGCCTCCACGGGCGCGGGCCGGGCCGACCCCCTCGTCCGCAAGATGGGCGAGGTCAACTCCTCGGCGCTGCTGCTGTCCTGCCCGCCGTCGGAGGGCTACCTCCTCGACAACGTCAAGCCCCGCATCCTGCCCCCGGGCCGCGCCCAGAGCGTCGTCCGCCGCAAGACCCGCCTGGTCCACCTGGCCCTGCCGGAACCGGTCCCGGAGGAGGGGGAGGAGTAGGGGCAGGGGTGGGCGATCTACGGGGGATCGCCCGTTCTCACTCGGCCGGGCGGCCCTCGGCGTCCAGGCGGCCCGGCTGCCAGCGGCGCTTGCGGCCCCTGGGCAGGACGACCGCGAGGAAGGCCACGAGCAGGATCGTTCCCGCCGCCACCCCCGTCACCAGATAGGCGGTGGAACGGGCGCCCGCCGTCTCCGGCGGCTCCGGCAGCCGGACCGGGGCCGGGCGCCCGGACGCTCCCGCCGCCCCGTCCGTCCGGGGCGGGTGGGCTCCGGCGGAGACCCCCGAGACGGCCCCGTACGGGTCGAGCGCGGGCAGGTCGCCCGGATACGCGCCCTTGAGCAGCCGTACGCGTACCTCGGCGGCGTTCAGCTCGGGGTGGTACGCCCTGACCAGCGCCGCCGTGCCCGCGGTGACCGCGGCGGCCAGGGACGACCCCGAAGCCGTCCACTTGCCGTCGCCCACCGGCCCCGGGCCCATCAGGGCGCCGCCGGGGGCGGACAGATCGGCGTGCCGGAACGGCGGCGCCGCTGCCGGACGCGTGCCCTGCGGCCCGGTGTCGAGCACCGCGAGGGCGTCGGCCGGGGCCACCGGCGCGGGCGGCGGGGCGGACGAGGAGCCCCGCGGGACACTGTCCGCCGCCGCGGGGACGACCACCAGGGCGTCACGCGCGCGTGCGGCGGCCATCGCCTCGCGCACCCGCCGGTCCGAGCCGTCCAGGGGCGCCGTCACCGTGATGACATCGGCCCCGGCCTCGGCCGCCTCCCGAATTCCGGCGGCCAGCCGGGCGGGGTCGGGCTCACCGCGCTCACCGGTACCCCGTACGGCCAGGACGCGGGCCTCCGGGGCCACCCCCGAGAAACCCTGACCGGGAAGGGCCGCCCCGGCCGCCAGCCCGGCCTGGAACGTCCCCCGGCCCACACAGTCCTTCCCGGCCGCGCCCAGCGCCTCGACCCGGCCCCGCAGCACGGCCGCGTCGTCGCTCACGCCCGTGCCGACGACCGCCACCGTCACCCCGCGCCCCCGGGACAGACGCCAGACCTGGTCGAGGCCCAGCAGATCGCGCGTCCAGGGGGCCGCCGCCGTGACCGTGCCCCGTACCTTCGTGCAGGCCTGGTCCGGGGCGAGCCGCTCGGGCACGCCGGGGAGCGCGGTGCCACCACCGTCCGCCCCGGCCGCCACGGCGAGGGGAGCCGGACCGGCGGCGAGGAGGGCGGTGCACAGGAACAGGCCGGTGCGCAGACTCGTACGGCGACGCATGGACGTCCTCGGTCCTCGGTTCGGGCCACCCCTAGGGGTGGGACTGGTCGCGTGCGACGGGGGGCGCGGGCGACCGCGCGTACCCCTGAGGCCAACCGGCCCCGGGTCAGGGTTCCCTGGTCGGGTCTCCCCGGGGCGGACTCACCCCGGTCAGGGTTCCCTGAGGTCCTGCGGCAGCAGCAGCCGCAGGTCGTCCAGGCTCGGCGCCGCCACCGAGCTGAGCCGGCGGGCCTGCCGGGTCATCATCGCCTCAAGGGTCTGGCGGGCCAGACGGGCGTTGCCGAAGGTACGGCCGCGCGGGATCGCCTCGAAGTGGTCCCGCAGCTCCGACGCCGTACCCGGAGCGCACTCGTACCCGTTGTCGACCGCGTGCCGGCGGACGATCGTGACGAGCTCGTCCGAGGAGTAGTTCGGGAACTCGACATGCCGGGTGAAACGGGAGGCCAGACCGGGGTTGGAGTTGAGGAAACGGTCCATCTCCTCCGTGTAACCCGCCACGATCACCACCACCTCGTCGCGGTGGTCCTCCATCAGCTTCAGGAGCGTGTCCACCGCCTCCTGGCCGAAGTCGGAGGAGGCACCGCCGCCGGGCGTCAGCGTGTACGCCTCGTCGACGAACAGCACCCCGCCGAGCGCCCGCTGGAACACCTCCTTGGTCAGCTGCGCCGTGTGCCCCACGTACCGCCCGACGAGATCCGCCCGCGCCACCTCGACGAGCTGCCCGCGCGGCAGCACCCCGAGCGACGCCAGGAGCTCGCCGTACAGCCGGGCCACCGTGGTCTTTCCGGTGCCGGGCGGACCGGCGAAGACCAGGTGGTTGCTGATGCGCGGCGCGGGAAGCCCCGCCGCCGCCCGGCGGCGGGCCGTCGCGAGCAGGTTGACGAGGTCGCTCACCTCGCGCTTGACCGCCGTCAGACCGGTCAGCGCGTCCAGCCGCAGCAGCGGGTCCTGGTCGTCGCCGGACGCCGCCGGGGCCGGCGGGAGGCCGACGTCCTCGGCGGTCAGCAGCGTCAGATCCCGCTCGTCGACGTCCCCGCGCGCGGCGAGCCGGGACGCCTGCCGGTCCACCATCTCCTCGAAGACCTTCCGCGCGGTACGGCCGTTTCCGAACCCGGCGTCGCGCGGCATCCGCTCGAAGTGGGCGTGCAGCGTCGAACGGGCCTCGCCGTCCAGCTCGTAGCGGTGCGCGGAACACATCCGCTCCACGATCGTGACCAGCTCCCCCGACGTGTAGTCGGAGAACTCCACACTGCGGGTGAAACGCGAGGCCAGACCGGGGTTGGAGGCCAGGAAGTCCGTCATCTCCTTCGGATATCCGGCCGCCACCACCACGACGTCCTCGCGGTGGTCCTCCATCAGCTTCACCAGCGTGTCGATCGCCTCACGGCCGAAGTCCGCGCCCGAACCGGCCGAGTCGGACAGCAGCGTGTACGCCTCGTCGACGAACAGCACCCCGCCGAGCGCCTTCTTGAACGTCTCCGTCGTCTTGATCGCCGTACCACCGACGATCTGCGCGACCAGATCCGCCCGCGACACCTCCACCAGATGACCCGAGCGCAGCACACCGAGCGACGCCAGGATCGACCCGTACAGCCGCGCCACCGTCGTCTTGCCGGTACCCGGCGGGCCCGCGAAGACCAGATGCCGGCTCATCGGCGGCGCGGGCATCCCCAGACCGGCCCTGCGCTGCGCCATCCGGTTCAGGTTGATCAGCGTCAGGACCTGGTCCTTGACGTCGTCGAGGCCGATCAGCGACTGGAGTTCGGCGACCGCGCCGCCCTCCCCGTCCTCGCCGCCGCCCGCCACGACCGCCCCGCCGGGAAGCCGCCCGTCACCCGCCGCCTCCGCGTCGGCGACACTGCCCCAGGCGTCCGGCGCGCCGTTGTCGACGCTCGTCAGCTGCTCCACCGCGAGCCGGTCCCCGGCCACCGCCTGACGCAGCCCGCTGCCCGTGTTGTCCCGTACGACACAGCCGATCACCGACACCGGATCGGGGCCCTCCACCCGTACCCCGTCGGCTCCGGACCCGGTCACCTCGCAGGAGTTGAGCGAGGCCCTCGCGCCCGCCGCGACCAGCACCCCGTACTCGCCCGAGTCCCACACCCGCGACCGGGCGGCCGTCAGATCCCCCTGCTCCTCGACCCGCACACCCACGGCCGGGCACTCGCTCACCTCGGTGTCGCGGAGGGTCACCGCGCCGAGCGCGCCCACCACCACACCGGAGCCCTTCGCGGCCCGCACCCGGCCCTGGCCGACGTACAGGCTCGCGTGCCCCGACACATGCAGACCCGCGCCCTCGCACTCCTCGACCCGGCACTCCTCAAGCCTGCCGCGGCCGTCCGCGACGACCTCCACCCCGTGCCCCGCCGAACGCGTCACTGTGACGCGGCGCAGCAGCGGATTCGCGCTCGCCCGGACCAGTACCCCACTGCCGCCGCTGCCGCTCACCTCCAGGCGGTCGACCTCCGCGACGGAGTTCTCCTCCAGGAGCACCCCGATCCGCTCCGGGTCGCGGACGGTGGTCCCGGTGAGCACCGGGGACGAGAAGTCGGTCACCCGGATCGCCGCGTCCCGGGCGGAGCCGAACACGCACTCCTCGAACAGGCCGCGGCTCCGCTCCGTCACCAGCAGCCCGTGCCCCGCGGTCCGGTCCGTACGGCAGCGGCGCAGGGTGGGCGCGGAACCGGAACCGACGACGAAACCGTGCCCGGTGGTGTTCCGTACGGTCACGTCCTCGATCAGGGTCGTGCCCGTGGTGTTCACGAAGACGCCCACCACGGAGTCCGCCACCGTCGAACGCGTCACGGTGACGCTGCTCTCCTCCTCGGCGGCGACCCCCGGCTTGTCCGTGGCCGAGATCTCGCACTCCTCCACGCGCACGTCCGCGCGCCCGTTGGCCAGGACGCCGTTGCCGCGCGCGTCACGGAGGCGCCCCGAGCGCACCGACACCCGGCCCTGCTCGCCGGCGACGACGGCGGAGGTGCCGAGGTGCTCGACGACGCACTCCTCGAGCAGGCTCTCGGTCGCCGAAGTGGTCACCACTCCGGCGCCCTTGGGGTTCTCGACCCGGCACTGGCGCACCGCGAGCGAACCGGAACCACGGGCGAACAGCGCGGCCCAGGAGGCCCCGTACACGTCGCACCGGTCGAGCAGGAGCTGCCCGCGCGGTACGTCCACCACGGGGAGTTCCTCGTCGTGGCCGCGCAGCACCAGGGAGTTCACCATGGCGGAGTCGCAGGCCAGGGTCAGCGCGGAGCCGCGCCGGGGCGCGAGCTCCACGGTGCCCCGGCCCTCCGTGGTGGTCAGCGTCAGGGAGGTCGCGAGGGTCAGGCTCTCCTCGTAACGTCCGGGAGCGACGCTGATGACGGCACCGGTACGGGCCACCCGGAGGGCCTCGGCGATGGTGCGGCAGTCGCCCGTCCCGTCCTGGGCGACGGTGAGCAGCTGGCGTGACACGTTCTGACCTCCAGGGCGCCCCGATGTCGTTCCGCCGTGCAGCGTCCGATCGCTTCGGGACGTGTGGAACTGATGTGCCCATCATGCCTGTCGGGGCGGACGGCCCGCCAGCGCCTTCGGGTGCCCGGGGTGCCGCTCCGCTGCGACTTTTGTCGCCGCGGGGCGCGACGAAAGGGGGAAGCCGGGCGGTGGGGCGGGTGCCTAGGGTGCGAGCGTGGACGCTATGTCGAAGTCGGGAACGAAGACGAAACCGGGTCCGGGGCTGGAGCCGGGTCCGGAGCCGAGGCCGGAACCGGAGAGCCGTGGGCTCGGGCTCGGGGTCGGGGTCGGGCGTGGGCGTGGGTCCGGGGCCCGGGGGCGGGTCGCCGGGATGAGGGACGCGGTCGTCGCTGCGTGGACCTGGTTCGCCGTGCCGGGGCAGTGGTCGGGGCGCAGGACCACGGGTGAGCTGGCGCTCGCCTCCGTCCTCGCGCTGCTCGGCGCCGGGACCGAGGACCTCCTCGGCGGCGAGGGCTGGCGTCTCGCCGGGATCGCCGCTGCCTCGGCCGTGCTGTCCCTGGCGCGGCGCCGACTGCCCGCGAGCGTGCTCGTCCTGACCGCCGGGCTCGCGCCCTTCCTGTCCGGCCTCGGACCGTTGCTGCTCGTGGTCGGCTGGTCGTCGGGGCGGTACATCGCGGGCGTCGGGCGGGCGCTCACCGCGTTCATCGCGGCCTTCGTCCTGAACGTCGGAGGGACGCTCCTGGGCGTCTGGGAACCGCAGCGGATGCTTTCCGTCTCGGTCATGGCGACCCTCTACTACCTGGGCACCACCCTGGCGCCGGGGCTGGCGCACCGGTACTGGACCCAGCGGCGGACCCTGCTGCACGCGCTCCAGGAGCGCAACGCGCAGCTGATGCGGGAGCGGACCATGGTGGTCTGGCAGGCGCGGCTGCGGGAGCGGCAGCGCATCGCCCAGGACATGCACGACAGCCTCGGGCACCAGCTGGCTCTGATAGCCGTGCACACGGGCGCCCTTGAGGTGGACCGTGAGCTGAGCGAGCGGCAGCGCGAGGTGGTGGGCGTCCTGCGGAACGCGTCGGTGACGGCGATGCACGAGCTGCGGGAGGTCGTCGGGATACTCCGGGACGGCGTCGAGGCCGTCGACGGATCGGCGGCGGCCGGGGGGCCCGCGCGGGCCGGGGACGAGACGGGCCGCGCCGCACGGGGCATCGCGGGCATCGAAGGGCTCGTGGAGTCGGCGCGGGCGGCCGGCACCGCGGTGGGGCTCCGGCGGTCGGGGGCGGAGCGGCCGTTGGCGCCGGCCGCCGACCACGCCGCGTACCGGATCGTGCAGGAGGCCCTGACCAACGCCTACAAGTACGCGCCGGGGACACCGATCGGCGTCGAACTGCGCTACGAACCGGACACCTTCGTCGTGGAGGTCGTCAACGAGCAGCCCACGGAAGGCCCGTCGAAGGACGTGGTGAGCGGTGGTCAGGGACTGACCGGCCTCGCCGAGCGGGCCCGCCTGGTGGGCGGCATGTGCCACGCGGGCCCGGCCGACGGCGGCGGGTTCCGGGTCGCCGGGATGCTGCCGTACGGGGCTGCGCCCGTCGCCGAGGCGGCACCTTTGGTCGATGCCGCCGACGACTTCCGGCAGCAGTCCACGAAGCCGCTGGTGGGCGATGGTCGTCCGGTCGTGGTCGGACCGACCGACTGGACGTTCACGGAGCGGGAGCTCGCTATGGCGGTGCGTGGGGGCAGGAGCAGGAGCACGGGTGGCTCGGTCGCCCTGGGGTGTGGGATCGCGTTCGCGGCGCTCGTCCTGCTCGTGGTCGCGGCGGGCTTCGGCCTCTTCTTCCTCATGGGTGCGGTGGAGAAGGGGATGATCGAGCCCGAGCAGTACGACGCGGTGGACGTCGGGATGGCGGAGAAGGAGGTTCGCGATCTGCTTCCCTCGGGTGACACCATCGCCACGGCGGGCCTCAGCGGCAAGGGACCGGCGTGGCCGACGGGGGCGGAGTGCCTGGTGCTGATGTCCACGCAGTTCAGCGAGGACATGAACAAGGAGCCCGTCTTCCGGTTCTGCTTCAAGGACGGCAAGCTGATCGAGAAGAAGGCGTACGAGGTCGAGGCGCGGTAGCGCCCGGCGGCTCGTACCGGAGCGTGGGGGAACAGCTGTGGCAGGGCAGCCCATCAGGGTCGTGATCGCCGACGACGAGCCTCTGATCAGGGCGGGGATCAGGATGATCCTCAACTCGGACCAGGAGATCGCGGTGGTCGGCGAGGCGGCCGACGGGCGGGAGGCGGTCGAGGCGGCCCGCGCGCACGCGGCGGACGTGGTGCTGCTGGACATCCAGATGCCGGTGCTGGACGGTCTCTCCGCGCTGCCGGAGCTGCGCAGGGCGGCCCCGGCGGCCCGGGTGATCATCCTGACGACGTTCGGTGAGCGGGAGAACGTCCTGCGGGCGCTGGAGCACGGCGGGGCGGGGTTCCTGCTCAAGGACACGGCACCGGCGGAGCTGATCCGGGCGGTGCGGGCCGCCGCGGCGGGGGACGCGTATCTGTCTCCCGCGGCGACCCGGCACGTGGTGGAGCGGCTCGCCTCGGGCCGGGAGGCGGCCCGCGCGGAGGCGGCACGCGGTCGGGTGGCGGGCCTCAGCGAGAAGGAACGCGATGTGCTGGCGCTGCTGGGGGAGGGCCTCTCCAACGCGGACGCGGGAAGACGACTGCACATGAGCGAGGCCACGGTGAAGACGTATGTGAGCCGGATCCTGTCCAAGCTGGACTGCGAGAACAGGGTGCAGGCGGCACTGCTCGCGAGGGACGCGGGGCTGTAGGGGCGGGGCGGGGGCCACCCCGGCGTCGACGTCGGCGGCGGGTCAGCGGGGGGTGGGGCCCGGAGGGTCGCCCGCGTCCTGCACGTCGCCAGCGCCCAGCGGGTTCCACTGCGTGCCTGCCGTGCCCGCCGTGCCCGCCGTGCCTGCCGTGCCCGCCGTGCCCGCCGTGTTGTCCGCGTTGTAGCGGAGGAGGTACGTGGCGAAGCGGGCGAGGTCGTCGGCCGACCAGTCCTTCAGACGCTCCTGGTAGGCCGCGAGGCGGCTCGTCTGGGCCGTGGCGAGGGCGGCGGTGCCCGCTTCGGTGGGGTGCAGGACGTGCACCCGGTGGTCGTCGGGCGCGGGCCGGCGCTCGACCAGGCCCAGCTTCTCCAGAGCGGCGACCTGGCGGCTGACCGTCGACTTGTCCAGCAGGTAGTGGGCGGCGAGATCGGTGGCGCGGCAGCCGCGCTGCGCCTCGATGTGGGCGAGCAGGGTGTAGGAGACCAGCGGGAGTTCGGGGTGGACCCGGGCCGCCGCCGCGCGGGCGCGGCGGGCGAAGGCCGTCAGTTCGCGCTGGATGACATCCACGGACGCCTCGCGGGGTGGCTGTGCGCCGCCGGTCATGGTGGGCTCCCTCGTCGTCGTGCGGACACCGTTCGTCCGTCACGCGCTTTCGGTTGTATAGTACAACGGTTCTTTAGTTGTAAAAGCCAACCAAGGAGGCCTCGGTGTCAGCAGGGCCGAACACCACCGGTGCGTTGCGGCATGTCCTGGGGCATCTGCTCACCCCGTTGCTGATGTGCGTCGGCATGGGACTCGCCTACCTCGGCGCCTTCCACGCGCCCGCACCCCACGATCTGCGTGTCGACGTCGTGGGCTCGGGGCCCGCCGCCCAGGTCCTCGCGCAGACGCTCCATGACAAGGGCGACGGTGCCCTGGACGTCCGCACCGTCGCCGACCGGGCCACCGCCGTCACCGCGCTCCGCGAGCAGGACAGCTTCGGTGCCTACGTACCCGGCGAGAAGCCCGAACTGCTGGTGGCCTCGGCCTCCTCCGACACCAGCGCCATCGCCGTGGAGAAGGTGTTCACGAAGGTCGCCGCCGCGCAGGACGCCCCGCTCAAGGTCACCGACGTCGTCCCCGTGGCCTCCGGCGACCCCACGGGCCAGGGCGTCTTCTTCCTGCTGGTCGCGCTGAGCATCGGCGCGTACGCCTCGGTCGCCGTCATCGGCGGAGCCGGAGCCGTACTCCCCATGCGGATCAGGGTCCTGCTCGCGGCCGGCATGTCGCTCGTCGTCAGCCTGATCGGCACGGCGTTCGCCGGGCCGGTGTTCCATCTGGTCGACCAGGGACTCGGCGGGGTGTGGGCGATGTCCTGGCTGTACGCGGCGGGCATCCTGCTCGTGGGAGTCGGCCTCCACACCTTCCTGCGCCGCTGGACCACGCTCGGCGTGATGGTGCTCTTCGTGATGCTCAACTTCACGAGCTCCGGCGGCATCTACCGGCCGGAACTCCAGCCCGGCTTCTTCGGCGCGTTGCACTCCTTCTGGAACGGCGCGGGCTTCGTCGAGGGCGTACGCGGTCATGTGTACTTCGACGGGCACGCCGTGGGCGGCCATGTTCTGGTCCTCTCCTTCTGGTTCCTCGTGGGTGCGGCCCTGGTCGTCGCCGCCGGACTCACGGAGTTCAGGCGGGCGAAGGCGACGGGGCAGCCGAGGGGACAAGCGCCGGGGGCACCGGCACCGGCACCGGCACCGGCGCGGGCACCGGCGCGGGCGCGGGCGAAGGCCGAGGCCGAGGCGGAGACGGAGGAGGAGATGGAGGAGACGGTGGCGGTCTGAGGACGCCTCTCCGGGAGTTGTCCACAGGGCCCGGCGGAGGTTGTCCACAGGGGGAGACGGCCTCTCGGCCCCGGCGGTACCGTCGGAGCCGGATGATGTTGGAATTCGCATCGGGGGAGGACGTGCCATGGACGAGATCCAGGCCGTGGTGCCGGGACAGCGCGGTACGGACGGAGGGCCGGACGGCGGACGGGTGCCGCACGTACCGGGCTTCGCGCGCCGCGCCGCCGGAGGCCCCGGAACCTCCCCCGACGGAATCTCTTCTGACGGGAACGGGTCCGCGGGCGCCTCTCCCAGTGCGCGGGGCAAGGAACTGCGCGAGCGGGTCCCGCGCTCCGAGCACCGTCGACCGGCCCTCGCCGCCGACCGCCCGGACGCCGTGCGGGCCGTGGAGGAGTCGAACCGCGGCCGGGTCCCCGAGCTGGCACCGATCAGGGTCGGCCGGATGGCCGCCGGCCCCTTCGCCTTCCTGCGCGGCTCCGCGGGCCTGATGGCCCAGGACCTCGCCGGCACCCCCGTCACCGGGATCTCGGCCCAGCTGTGCGGTGACGCCCACGCGGCGAACTTCGGCCTCTACGGCGACGCCCGCGGCCGGCTCGTCATGGACCTCAACGACTTCGACGAGACGATCGTCGGCCCCTGGGAATGGGACCTCAAGCGGCTCGCCACCTCCCTCGTCCTCGCGGGCCGGGAGGTCGGGGCGAGCGAGGAGGTGTGCCGGGCCGCCGCGTTCGACACCGTCGGCGCCTACCGGCGCACCATGCGACTGCTCGCCCGGCTTCCCGCGCTCGACGCGTGGAACGCGATACCCGACGAGGAACTCGTCTCACACACCGACGCGCGTGACCTCCTCGGCACCCTGGAACGGGTCTCCGCCAAGGCCCGCAACAACACCAGCGCACGGTTCGCCGCCCGCTCGACCGAAGCGGTGACCGACACCGAGGGCGGCGGCCGCAGATTCGTGGACGCTCCCCCGGTGCTGCGCAGGGTCCCCGACGCGGAGGCGGCGGCCGTCGCCGTCTCCCTCGGCGAGTACCTGGAGACCGTGTCGGAGGACCGGCTGCCGCTCCTCGCGCGGTACGCCGTCCACGACGTGGCCTTCCGGGTCGTCGGCACCGGCAGCGTCGGCACCCGTTCCTATGTCGTGCTGCTCCTGGACCACCGGGGCGAGCCGCTGGTGCTCCAGGTGAAGGAAGCCAGACCGTCCGCCCTGCTGCCCCACCTGCCGACCGCGGGCTTCACCGTGCCCGAGCCCGGCCACGAAGGGCAGCGGGTGGTGCTGGGGCAGAAGCGGATGCAGGTCGTCAGCGACATCCTGCTCGGTTGGACCACGGTCGAGGGGCGCCCCTTCCAGGTGCGCCAGTTCCGCAACCGCAAGGGCAGCGTCGACCCCGCCGCGCTCACCACCGACGAGGTCGACGACTACGGCCGGATGACCGGGGCCCTGCTGGCCCGCGCCCACGCCCACAGCGCCGACCCGCGCCTGATAGCCGGCTACTGCGGCAAGAACGACGAGTTCGACGAGGCCGTGGCCGCCTTCGCCGTCTCGTACGCGGACCGCACCACCGCCGACCACGCCGCCCTGCTCACCGCCGTCCGAGCAGGCCGCATACCCGCGGAACAGGGCGTCTGAACGAACCCGAAGCCCAGGGGCCGGGTCCGCCACCCACACAGGTGGCGGCCCGCGCCCCGGCTGGTGGGGGCCGCGAGGCCCGGGTCGGTGCCCACGACGGTGGGCCGACGCCCAGGGCCGGTGGCCACGACGGCGGGACTGGCGCCCACGTCACGGCTTGGGTGGGGCTGATGCCCACAGAGGGGGAGGGAGGGGAGGGGGGAGGGGAGGGGGGAGGCCCCCTGTTGGGACCGTAGGCTGGTTGGGACGAGCCGGAACGAGGACGTAGGCGGGCGTGGACGTGAGCGTGCACCAGGGTGCGAACGAGGGTTCCGAGGGCGAGCCGCCTCAGGACGAGCAGTCCGGGGACCAGCAGTCCGGGGACCAGCAGTCCGGGGACCAGCAGTCTCAGGAGTCGCCGTGTGTGGCGGGTGGTGACGAGCGGCCCGAGGCTCGGCTTGAGCGGGCTGTGCGGGTGGCCGAGCAGGCGTTGATCGAGTTCGAGATCGCCGTCGAGACCTTCCGTGTCGAGGTGGACAACTTCTCGCGGTTGCACCACCAGAAGCTCGGGCCGATGTACGCGCGGCTCGACGAACTCGACGCAAGGATCGCGGAGGCCCGGGCGGCGCGTACCGGCGACCCCGAGGATCTGCGGAGGGCCGAGGAGGCGCGGGCTGCGGTCCTGCCGATGCCCGGGGTGGACGAGCTGTTCCACGACTGGATCGACTCCGACGGCCTGTCCCCCGAGGCCGCGGCGATGCTCACCGACCGCCCGGTGCAGCCGCCCAAGCGGGTCCGGCCCGGCGAGGAGGCCCGCAGGCTCTACCGGGAGCTGGCCCGCAAGGCCCACCCCGACCTCGCACGCGAGGAGGACGAGCGCAAGCGCCGCGAGGAGTTCATCACCCGGGTCAACGCCGCCTACGCCCGCGGCGACGAGGCCCTGCTCCGGGAGCTGTCCGCCGAGTGGGAGGCCGGTCCTGTGCCGCCCGAGCGGCTCAGCGAGAGCGAGGAGTTGTACGCGCGTCTGGAGTGGCTGGCGCAGCGCAAGGACATGCTGTCGGCGGTGGCGCGTGAGCTGGAGGAGAGCGCGATCGGCGCGATGCTGCGGATGGCGCCGGAGGACCCGGACCAGCTCCTCGAGGAGATCGCGGAGCAGTTGCTCGCGCAGGTCACCGAGCGTGAGACCGAGCTGGCGGGGCTGGTGCAGTAGGTTTTTCCGTGCGCCCGGTCTCCTTCGGGCGGTACTGACGAGAGAAGGCCGGTCCCATGAATTTCTCCCCGCTGCCCTCGGTGGACGCGGCTTCCGTGCCGGCCGATGCGCTGGTGCTGGACGTCAGGGAGGACGACGAGTGGGCGGCCGGGCACGTCGAGGGCGCGCTGCATGTGCCGATGAGCGACTTCGTCGCCCGCTTCGGTGAGGTGACGGAGGCCGTGGCCGAGCGCGGTCGCGCCTTTGTGATGTGCCGGGTGGGCGGCCGGTCGGCGCAGGTCACGCAGTATCTGGTGCAGCAGGGCTTCGACGCGGTGAACGTCGAGGGCGGCATGCTCGCCTGGGACGGTGCCGGGCGTCCGATGGTGACGGGGAACGGCAGCCCGGCCTTCGTCCTCTGAGATCTCTGAGGTTCTCGGTCTTTCGTCGGCGTCAGCCGAGGGGGTGGGCGGCCAGAAGGTCGCCGAGGGCCTCCTCGTGGGCGGCGGCGGGGCCGAGCGACAGTTCCAGGTGCTTGGCCCAGGCGTGGTAGCGGTGCAGCGGGTAGTCGGTGTCGGCGCCGAAGCCCCCGTGCAGGTGCTGCGCGGTCTGCACCACCCGGCGTACCCCTTCCGAGGCCCAGATCTTCGCGACGGCGATGTCGCCGAGGGCCGGCAGCGGCGCCTCGGCCCCGCTGGAGAGCCGCCAGGCGGCCTGCCAGAGGGTGGCCTCCATGGCCCGCAGGTCGATGTAGCGGTCGGCGGCCTGGACGGCGACCGCCTGGAAGGTGGCCACGGGGTGGCCGAACTGCTCGCGCTTCCCGGTGTACTCGCTCGTCATGGTGAGGACGGCCTCGCCGAGACCGAGGGCGAGCGCGCAGGTGCCGGTGGTGAGGAGTCCGCGCAGCTGCTCCCAGGCGTCCTCGGCGTCGATGACGTCGGCGGCGTCGAGGTGCACGGAGTCGAGGTGCAGTTCGGCGAGGAGTTCGCCGTTGGTGGAGTACTGCGCGGTGAGGCCGAGGCCTTCGTGCGTACGGGGTACCAGGGCGAGGACGGTACCGCCGTCGGCGGTGTGCGCGGGTACGGCGATGAGGTCTGCGCCGTGCGCCCAGGGGACGGCGGTCTGTACTCCGTCGAGGGTCCAGCCCTCGTTGTCGCGGTGCGCGGTGACCGCCAGTTCGGCGGGGTCGTGGCCGGTGCGTCCCTGGGAGGCGGTGGTGAGGACGAGCTCGCCGCGGCCGACGCGGGGCAGGATCCGGGCCGCGGTCTCCCGGGGGGCGTACCGGTCGACGGTCGTCGCGACGGCGCTGGTCTCCAGGAGCGGCACGCGGGCGAGGACGCGGGCCGATTCGCGGAGGACGAGGCAGAGGGCGACGGGGTCGAGCCCGGCGCCGCCGTGCTCGGAGGAGACCGTGAGGGTGAGCAGGTCGGCGGCGGCGAGCCGGGACCAGAGCGGTCGGTCGAGGTCCTCGGACACCGCCCCCGGGGTGAGGGCGGGGCTCGGTACGGCGTCGGGTGCGACGCCCGAGAAGACCGCCTTGGCCGCCTCGACGGCCGCCTGCTGCTCTTCGGTGAAGGTGAAGTCCACTGCCCTGCCCTCCCGTTGCCCCTGCTCCTGCTGACGGTCCGTCAACATAGAACAGGTTCTAGTGGAAGGGAATGGGCGGCGCCTCCCGGTCTTCGTCAGCGGTCGAAGTCCAGCTCCACGTCCGGGGTCACCGGGTGGGACTGACAGGCCAGGACGTATCCGGCCTCCGTCTCCTCCGGTTCGAGCGCGAAGTTGCGGTCCATCCGCACCTCTCCGCCGACGAGGAACGCGCGGCAGGTGCCGCACACCCCGCCCTTGCAGGCGTACGGCGCGTCCGCGCGGGCGCGGAGCACCGTGTCGAGGAGCGTCTCGCCTCTGTCCACCGGCCAGGTGCCGGAGCGGCCGTGCAGGGTCGCGGTCAGGGTGGCGTGCGCGGGGGTGTCGGCGGTCGGGACCGGGGCGGGCGCGGAGCCGTCGTCGACGTGGAAGATCTCCTGGTGGATGCGGCCGCGGTCGACGCCGAGTCCGCGCAGCGCCTGCTCGGCGCCCTGGACGAGTCCGAAGGGGCCGCAGAGGAACCAGCCGTCGATCGTGTCGACCGGCAGCAGCGCGGGCAGCAGTCCGGCGAGCCGCTCGCGGTCGAGCCGGCCGGACGGCAGACCGGCCTGCTGCTCCTCCCGGGAGAGGACGGTGACCAGCTGGAAGCGGTCGGGGTAGCGGTCCTTGAGGTCGGCGACCTCGTCGAGGAACATCGTGGACGCGGCGGTGCGGTCGCTCCGGATCAGGCAGAACCGGGCCTTGGGCTCGCGGGCGAGCAGGGTGGCCGCGATGGACAGGACCGGGGTGATGCCGCTGCCGCCGACGACGGCCGCGAAGTGGCCGGGGCGCGGGGTGAGCGAGAAGCGGCCTCTGGGCTCCATGACCTCGACGAGGTCGCCGACGGCCAGTTCCTTCAGCGCGTACGTCGAGAACGAGCCGCCGTCGACGAGCCGGATCCCGACGCGGAGGACGGGGGCCTCGCCGGCCGGGGAGGCGGGGGCGCAGATCGAGTACGTGCGGCGGATCTCCTCGCCCTGCTCGCCCGTGCGGCGCAGGGCGAGGTGCTGGCCGGGGTGGTGCCGGTACGTCTCGTGGAGTTCGGGTGGGACCGCGAAGGTGACGGCCACGGAGTCGTCGGTGAGCCGCTCGACCTCGCTCACCGTGAGGGAGTGGAATCCGGCTCGCCCGGCGACCGGGTCGCCCACGCCTGAGGACTCCATCTACAGCTCCTTGAAGTGGTCGAACGGTTCGAGGCAGGCGGTGCAGCGGCGCAGTGCCTTGCACGCGGTCGAGGAGAAGCGGCTGAGGAGTTCGGTGTCGGTGGAGCCGCAGTGGGGGCAGCGGATCGCGAGGGTCAGCGGCACGGGGCCGTCGGCCGGGCCCTGCGGGCGCGGCGGGGCGACGCCGAACTCGGCGAGCTTGCGCCGCCCTTCCTCGCTGATGTCGTCGGTGGACCAGGCGGGTGCGAGGACGGTGACGACGGAGACGTCGGGGACGCCGTGCGCGTGGAGGGCGCGCTCGATGTCCGAGGACATGGCCTCGACGGCGGGGCAGCCCGTGTATGTGGGGGTGAGAGAGACCTCGACCCGGCCGGGGCCGGTGACGTGGACTCCGCGGAGCACGCCCAGCTCGGCCAGGGTGAGGACGGGCAGCTCGGGGTCGAGGACGGCGCCGGCGACGCGGCTCAGTTCCTCTTCCAGGGCGGTCAGGGTCACCATGTCGCCCCCGGGTGGCTGCGGTGCAGGTGCTGCATCTCGGCGATCATCCGGCCGAAGGACTCGGTGTGGAGGCCCTGCCGTCCGGCGCCCGCGGCCCAGGCGCCGGTGCGCGGCCCGGAGGGCACGGTGAGGGTGGCCCTGCCGAGGATGTCGGTGACGGAGGCCAGCCAGGCGCTCTCCATGGCCGAGTGGTCCACGTCGAGCCCGTCGACGGGCAGGAACAGTTCGCCCGTGTACCGCCACAGGGCGTCGCAGGCCCGCTGCATCCGCTCGCGGCTCTCGGCGGTGCCGTCGCCGAGGCGGAGGGTCCAGTGCTCGGCGTGGTCCTGGTGGTAGGCGACCTCCTTGACGGCCTTGGCCGCGAGGGCGGCGAAGGGGCCGTCGCCGGTCGCGAGCCGGGCGTACAGGAGGCGCTGGTAGGTGGAGAAGTAGAGCTGCCGGGCGATGGTGTGGGCGAAGTCGCCGTTGGGCTGCTCGACGAGCTGGACGTTCCGGAAGGAACGCTCCTCGCGCAGGTAGGCCAGTTCGTCCTCGTCGCCGACGAGGGAGAGCAGGACGCGGGCCTGGCCGAGGAGGTCGAGCGCGATGTTGGCCAGGGCGACCTCCTCCTCCAGGACGGGGGCGGAGCCCGCCCATTCCCCCAGGCGGTGGGAGAGGACGAGGGCGTCGTCACCGAGGGCGAGTGCGGCTCCGGTGAGGGCCGCGTCGGCGGGTGCGGCTCCGCCGGACGGGGTGTGCTCGTGGGTGTCCGTGGTGCTCACAGGTGCTTCACCCCCTCCGGGATCTCGTAGAACGTCGGGTGACGGTAGGGCTTGTCCGCCGACGGCTCGAAGAACGGGTCCTTCTCGTCGGGCGAGGAGGCGGTGATCTCCGTGGACGGGACGACCCAGATCGACACGCCCTCGCTCCTGCGGGTGTACAGGTCGCGGGCGTTGCGCAGGGCCATCTCCGCGTCGGGTGCGTGGAGACTGCCCGCGTGGGTGTGGGACAGCCCGCGGCGGGAGCGCACGAACACCTCCCACAGCGGCCAACCGTCGCTCGTCATCCCTGTGCCTCCCCGTGCTTGCCGGTGTGCTTGTGCTTCTCCGCGTGGGCCGCGGCGGCTTCCCTGACCCAGGCGCCGTCCTCGTGGGCCTGGCGCCGTCTGCTCAGTCGCTGGTCGTTGCACGGGCCGTTGCCCTTGAGCACGTCCCAGAACTCGGTCCAGTCGATCGGCCCGAAGTCGTAGTGCCCGCGCTCCTCGTTCCACCGGAGGTCGGGGTCGGGGAGGGTGAGGCCGAGCGCCTCGGCCTGCGGCACGGCGATGTCGACGAAACGCTGGCGCAGTTCGTCGTTGGTGTGGCGCTTGATCTTCCAGGCCATCGCCTGGGCCGTGTGGGTCGACTCGTCGTCGGGCGGGCCGAACATCATCAGCGAGGGCCACCACCAGCGGTCCACGGCGTCCTGCGCCATGGCGTGCTGGGCCTCGGTGCCACGGGAGAGGGCGAGCAGCGCCTCGTACCCCTGGCGCTGGTGGAACGACTCCTCCTTGCAGACGCGGACCATCGCCCGGGCGTACGGCCCGTACGAGCAGCGGCACAGCGGGACCTGGTTGGTGATCGCGGCGCCGTCCACCAGCCAGCCGATCGCGCCGACGTCGGCCCAGGTCAGCGTGGGGTAGTTGAAGATCGAGGAGTACTTCTGGCGGCCCGAGTGGAGCTTGTCGAGCAGCTCGTCGCGGCTGGTGCCGAGAGTCTCGGCCGCGCTGTACAGGTAGAGGCCGTGGCCGGCCTCGTCCTGCACCTTGGCCATGAGGATCGCCTTGCGCCGCAGCGAGGGCGCGCGGGTGATCCAGTTGGCCTCCGGCTGCATGCCGATGATCTCTGAGTGGGCGTGCTGCGCGATCTGCCGGACGAGCGAGGCGCGGTACGCCTCGGGCATCCAGTCGCGCGGCTCGATCCGCTCGTCGGCGGCCACTGCTGCGTCGAACACGGCCTCGTGGGCGGCCTGCTCCGCCGCCACGGCCGCGTCCGACACACTGGGCACGCCCGTGGTCTCTGCCGTCCCTGCCGTCACTGCGGTCATCGGACCCCCTACCGACCGATCGTTCGGTTGAATGACTTCAATGGTGAGTCGACGGCCCGTATGGTGTCAACCCTGTGGATAACCGAGGTGGGCCGATCGGGATCGGGGCGGGATGGACGCGTACGTCGAGAAGGACGCGGCCGGAGTGGACGGCGACCGTCCGGCACCCCCCGCCGACGGCCTGGAACCGGAGCCCCCGGCGGCCCGCGCGACCAGCGGAATCATGGCCCTGTCGCTGCCCTACCAGGTCGTCCTGGCGGTGGCGCTCGCCGTCACCGGAGTGTTCGCCTGCGTCCACCTCGCGATGGTGTTCCTGCACGTCGCGCCGTCCAACACGCTGACCAAGCGGCACGGCCAGGCCGTCGACGACTGGATCTATCCCGAGTTCGAACAGAACTGGAAGCTCTTCGCGCCCAACCCGCTCCAGCAGAACGTCTCCGTCGAGGTCCGCGCCGAGGTCGCCGCCGCCGACGGCGGCCGCCGCTCCACCGGCTGGACCGACCTCACCGCCCAGGACACCGCGGCGATCCGCCACAACCCGATGCCCAGCCACGCCCAGCAGAACGAGCTGCGCAGGGCCGTCGACTTCTACCTGAGCACCCACTCCGACGACAACCGCCCCAACGGGCTCCGCGGTGAGCTCTCGGAGCAGTACATGCGCCGGATCGCGATGCTCCGCCTCGACGCCCTCCCCGCCCTCCGGGGCACCGACGGACGGGCGCTCGGCGGCGAGGTGCTGCGCGTCCAGCTCCGCGCCGTCACCCGGCCCGTCCCCGCGCCCGCGTGGAGCACCGAGAAGACCGACACCGCCCCCTCGTACCGCGACTTCCCCTGGTGGCCGGTCACCGACGAGGACCGGCCCGCCGCAGCCGACCGAAGCCGTACGGAGGCGGGCCGATGAGCACCCCCGACCCGACCCCCGTCCCCACCTCTGGTGGCCCCGACACCGCCACGCGCGCGCGTACGCGGGTGAAGGAGTCCTTCGACCGCCGGCTCGCCCGTGCTGTCCAGACCGTCACCGGCCGCTCCCTCGGCCCGTACCAGACCGCGATCGTCCGGATCGGCTTCTCGCTGACCTGGCTGGCCTTCCTGCTCCGCGAGCTGCCCCACCGCCACGAGCTGTACGGCCCCGACGGCCCCTGGTCCTGGGAGATGGCCCACCGGCTGATCGCCGACAACCGGGCCTTCACCGTCCTCATGTGGTCGGACGGCCGGATCTGGTTCGAGTGCGTCTACGCGCTCGCGGTGCTCTCCGCCGTGCTGCTCCTGGTGGGCTGGCGCACCCGGGCCGTCTCCGTGGTGTTCATGGCCGGGGTGCTCTCGCTGCTGAACCGCTCCGTCTTCGTGAGCGACGGCGGCGACAACGTCCTCCACCTCGCCGCGATCTATCTCGTGTTCACGCGCTGCGCGCAGGTCTGGTCCCTCGACGCCCGGCGGGCGGCCCGTGAGGCCCGCGCCGCGAGCGCCGGGGAGCCGCCGCGACAGGACCGGGTCGGCCCGCTCCTGTGGGTCGTGCTCGGCGGCTTCCTGCTCGTCACGACCTGGTTCAGCGAGGTCAGCGGCGAGTGGTGGCTGCCGGTGCTGCTGTGGGTGCTGTGGCTGGGGAACGGCCTGTGGTGGCTGGTCTGCCGGTACGCGCCGGAGGAGCCGCGTACCCTGCTCGACGCCCTCGCCCACCTCGCCCACAACGCCGCTCTCGTCGTGATCATGGCGGAGGTCTGTCTGATCTACGCGACGGCCGGCTGGTACAAGATCCAGGGCTCGCGCTGGCAGGACGGCACGGCGCTGTTCTACCCGCTCCACCTCGACTACTTCACGCCCTGGCCGGCGCTCTCCGGGCTGCTCGGGACCAGCGGGATCATGGTGATGCTGCTGACCTACGGCACGGTGATCGTGCAGGTCGCGTTCCCCTTCACGCTCTTCCACCGCAAGGTCAAGAACGTCCTGCTGGTCGCGATGATGCTGGAGCACGCGGGGATCGCGGTCCTCCTCGGGCTGCCGGTCTTCTCGCTCGCGATGATCTCCGCCGACGCCGTGTTCCTGCCGACGCCGTTCCTGCTGGCGCTCGGCGTCCGGGCGGTACGGGGCCGGGACCGGCTGCTGCGGCGGCGGACGGGCACCGAGGCGCTGCCCGAGCAGCGCCGTACGGGTGAGGAGCAGGGTCCCCGTACCCTCGTCGGGTGAGCACCACCGAGGAGAAGCCAGCGGCCGAGGCGACCGAGCCGGTCCAGTACGACGAGGGTTTCGGCCCCGAGATCGGCGTCGGACCGCATCCGGAGCCGTGGCCCGAGAGCGAGCGGTACGACCCCGAGCTGCTGGCTGGTGGCGACCGGCGCAATGTCGTCGACCGCTACCGGTACTGGACGCGGGAGGCGGTCGTCGCCGACCTCGACACGCGTCGGCACGACTTCCACGTGGCCGTGGAGAACTGGGGCCACGACTTCAACATCGGTTCGGTGGTGCGGACCGCCAACGCCTTCCTCGCGAAGGAGGTCCACATCGTGGGTCGGCGGCGCTGGAACCGGCGCGGCGCCATGGTCACCGACCGCTACCAGCACGTCCGGCACCACCCCGACACCGAGTCGCTGACCTCGTGGGCGGCGGCCGAGGGGCTGCCCGTGATCGGCATCGACAACCTGCCGGGCGCGGTGCCGCTGGAGCGGACTGTGCTGCCCCGGCGCTGTGTGCTGCTGTTCGGGCAGGAGGGCCCGGGGCTCACCGAGGAGGCCCGCGCCCACGTGGAGATGGTCTGCTCGATCGCCCAGTTCGGTTCGACCCGGTCGATCAACGCGGGGGCCGCCGCCGCGATCGCCATGCACGCATGGGTGCAGCGGTACGCGGAGATCGAGGCGCCGTAGGCGCCGTGGAGGCCCCGGAGGGCCTCCACGAGACCGTGGATCAGGCCTGGCGGCGGACCTCCACCACCCGGAAGCGGTTGGAGACGAAGGCGCCGTCGCACAGCGCGGCGTTCGCCGCCGGGTTTCCGCCGGAGCCGTGGAAGTCGGAGAACGCGGCCGTCTGGTTCACGTAGACCCCGCCCGTGAGGTTCAGCGAGAGCTGGGCCGACTCCTCCAGGCAGACCTCCTCCACCGCGCGCTCGGTGTCCGCCGAGGTCGTGTACGCCCCGACGGTCATCGCGCCCTTCTCGCGGACCGTGCGCCGCAGCAGCTCCAGGGCGTCCTCGGTGGAGTCCACCGAGACGGCGAAGGAGACCGGGCCGAAGCACTCCGAGAAGTACGCGGCCTGGGCGTCGGGCTTCGAGCCGTCCAGCTTCACGATGACGGGAGTGCGGACCACGGCGTCGGGGTACTCCGGGTTGGCCACCTCGCGGGAGGCGAGCGCCACCTCGCCGAGACCGGCGGCGGCTTCGAGGCGGGCCTTCACGTCCGGGTTGACCAGGGCGCCGAGCAGTCCGTTCGCCCGCGCGTCGTCGCCCAGGAGACCGCCGACCGCCGCCGCGAGGTCGGCGACGACCTCGTCGTACGACCTGGGGCCCTGGTCGGTGGTGATGCCCTCGCGGGGGATCAGCAGGTTCTGCGGGGTGGTGCACATCTGGCCGCTGTACAGGGAGAGCGAGAACGCCAGGTTGGCGAGCATCCCCTTGTAGTCGTCGGTGGAGTCGATCACGACTGTGTTGACGCCGGCCTTCTCGGTGTAGACCTGCGCCTGGCGGGCGTTGGTCTCCAGCCAGTCGCCGAAGGCGGTGGAGCCGGTGTAGTCGATGATCCGGATCTCGGGGCGCACGGCCAGGGTCTTGGCGATGCCCTCGCCCGGCCGCTCGACGGCGAGCGCCACCAGGTTCGGATCGAAGCCGGTCTCGGCCAGCACCTCGCGGGCGATCTTGACGGTGAGCGCGAGCGGCAGGACCGCGCGGGGGTGCGGCTTGACCAGGACGGGGTTGCCGGTGGCGAGGGAGGCGAACAGGCCCGGGTAGCCGTTCCACGTGGGGAAGGTGTTGCAGCCGATCATCAGGGCGATGCCGCGGCCGACCGGGGTGAACTCCTTGGTCAGTTCCAGGGGGTCGCGCTTGCCCTGGGGCTTGGACCACTCGGCGCGGCCCGCGGGGGTGCGCGTCTGCTCCACGTACGCGTACGTCACGGCTTCGAGGCCGCGGTCCTGAGCGTGCGGGCCGCCGGCCTGGAACGCCATCATGAACGCCTGCCCGCTGGTGTGCATGACGGCGTGCGCGAACTCATGGGTGCGGGCGGAGATCCGGGCGAGGATCTCCAGGCAGACCAGGGCGCGGGTCTCCGCCCCGGCGTCCCGCCACGCGCCCGTGCCCGCGCGCATCGCGGGGAGCAGGACGTCCATGTCGGCGTGCGGGTACTCGATGCCGAGCGCCGGGCCGTACGGAGAGATCTCGCCGCCGGTCCAGCCGTCCGTGCCGGGCTGGTCCAGCTCGAAGCGGGTGTTCAGCGCGGACCGGTGGGCGGCGAGGCCTGCGGCGGCGTCGAGCGAGCCGTCCGCGCCGTAGGCCTTCGGGTGCTCGGGGTACGGCGACCAGTAGGCACGGGTCCGGATGGTGGCGAGCGCCTGGTCGAGCGTGGACCGGTGCTTCTCGGCCAGACGGTCGGTGGTCAGCTGAGCGGTGGCCATGGATGGACCAACTCCTCGTCGAGCTGGGCAGGGAGACGCGTACGGAGTTAGAGTAACCGAACGATCGGTCGGGACAAGGGGGCCTGTCGATCCTGTGGAAAACCCATCGGGGAGGATCACTCCATGAGCGCCAACGTGACCGTCAGGGGGAGCGACGACGTGACCGCCAGTGAGACCGCCGCAGAGGGACAGGACCGCGCAGCCGCCGTGGAAGCCGTGGTCGCAGGGGCCGTGGGAGCCGTCGGGGGCGCCGTCGGGCGGGACCGTACCGTCGCCGTCGTCGGCACCGGGACCATGGGCCAGGGGATCGCCCAGGTCGCGCTGGTCGCCGGTCACCCCGTGCGCCTCTACGACAGCGCCCCGGGCCGGGCCGCCGAGGCCGTCGCCGCCCTCACCGCCCGTCTGGACCGGCTCGTGGAGAAGGGGCGCCTGGACGCCGCCGCCCGGGAGGCCGCCGTCGGCCGGCTGTACGCGGCCGAGGACCCCGCCGAGCTCGCCGACGCCGCCCTCGTGATCGAGGCGATCGTCGAGGACCTCTCCGTCAAGCAGCGGCTCTTCGCCGACCTGGAGAAGATCGTCGGCGACGACACCGTCCTCGCCACCAACACCTCCTCCCTCTCCGTCACCGCCATCGCGGGCGGGCTCCGGCTGCCCGGCCGCTTCGTCGGACTGCACTTCTTCAACCCGGCGCCGCTGCTCCCGCTCGTCGAGGTCGTCAGCGGCTTCGCCACCGACCCGGACGTCGCCACGCGCGCGTACGGGACGGTGAAGGGCTGGGGCAAGACGCCGGTGCGCTGCGCCGACACCCCCGGCTTCATCGTGAACCGGATCGCCCGCCCCTTCTATGCCGAGGCGCTGCGGGTGTTCGAGGAGGGCGCGGCGGACCCGGCCACCATCGACGCGGCCCTGCGCGAGTGCGGTGGTTTCCGCATGGGCCCCTTCGAGCTGACCGACCTCATCGGCCAGGACGTGAACGAGGCCGTCACCCGCTCCGTCTGGGAGTCCTTCCACCAGGACCCCAAGTTCACGCCCTCGCTCGCGCAGCGGCGGCTCGTGGAGTCGGGGCGGCTCGGCCGGAAGACGGGACGGGGCTGGTTCTCGTACGAGGAGGGCGCCGAGCGTCCCGAACCGCACACGGCGGCGCCGGCGGAGGCCCCGGCGAGCATCGTCGTCCGGGGCGACCTCGGGTCGGCGGAACCGCTGGTCGGCCTGTTCGAGGCGGCCGGGATCACGGTCCGGCGCAAGAAGGGCCCCGGTTGCATCGAGCTGCCGAGCGGCGGCGAGCTCAACCTCGCGGACGGCGAGACGTCCTTCGAGTACCAGAAGGACGACATCGTCTACTTCGACCTCGCGCTCGACTACGAGGCCGCGAGCCGGATCGTGCTGTCGACCCGCGAGGGCGTCGAGCCCGATGTCCTCGCCGAGGCGGTCGGGCTCTTCCAGGCACTCGGCAAGCAGGTGTCCGTGATCGGGGACGTGCCCGGCATGATCGTGGCCCGTACGGTCGCGATGCTGGCCGATCTGGCCGCCGACGCCGTCGACCGGGGCGTGGCCACCGCCGAGGACGTGGACACCGCGATGCGGCTCGGGGTCAACTACCCGGCGGGACCGCTGGAGTGGGCCGGGAAGGTGGGCCACGCGCGCGTACGGGAGCTTCTGGACGCGATGCACGAGCGCTGCCCGTCGGGGCGGTACGCGCCCAGCCTTGCCACGGCGCGCCGGGCCTTCGTCGAAGACGCCCGGGACGGCCGGGACGGGGAGGACGCACGATGACCACCGCCAAGCGCGACACGTACACGCCCGAGACGCTGCTCTCCGTGGCCGTCCGGGTCTTCAACGAGCGCGGTTACGACGGCACCTCGATGGAGCACCTTTCCAAGGCGGCCGGGATCTCCAAGTCGTCGATCTACCACCATGTGTCCGGCAAGGAGGAGCTGCTGCGGCGGGCGGTCAGCCGGGCGCTCGACGGGCTCTTCGTGATCCTCGACGAGCCGGGCGCGGTGCGCGGCCGGGCCGTCGAGCGGGTCGAGTACGTCACCCGCCGCACGGTCGAGGTGCTGATAGCGGAGCTTCCGTATGTGACGCTGCTGCTGCGGGTGCGGGGCAACACGGGCACCGAGCGGTGGGCGATGGAGCGGCGGCGGGAGTTCGACCACCGGGTGGCCGAGCTGCTGAGGGCCGCCGCGGAGGAGGGCGACCTGCGGGCCGATGTCGACATCCGGCTCGCGACCCGACTGCTCTTCGGCATGATCAACTCGTTGGTGGAGTGGTACCGGCCGCATCCGGACGCGACGGCGGAGCAGGAGCAGCTCGCCGAGACCGTCGCGCACCTGGCGTTCGACGGGCTGCGGGCGGCGCGCTGAGGGGCTGCTGAGGCCGCGCTGGGGGCCCGTGCCCGGAGCCCGCCGCCGCAGGACCGGGCCGCGCCCGCCTGCGGTCCCGGGCGGGCCCCCGTCTGAGCCCCCGGGCCGGGCCACAGGACTCTGAGCCCCCGGGCAGGGCCCCAGGGCCGCCCCCGCCCCCGGGCATCACCCCCGGGGCCGGCGGCGCCCCCTCAGCCGCGTGGGTCCGCGTTCAGGTCCGTCTCCTCGAAGACCAGCAGCGTGCGCGTGGACAGCACCTCCGGGATCGCCTGGAGCCGGGTGAGGACCAGCTCGCGCAGCGTCCGGTTGTCCGGGGTGTGGACCAGCAGCAGGACGTCGAAATCCCCGCTGACCAGCGCGATGTGCGTGGCGCCCGGCAGCGCTCTGAGCTGCTCGCGGACCGTGCGCCAGGAGTTCTGGACGATCTTGAGCGTGATGTAGGCGGAGGCTCCGTGCCCCGCCCGCTCGTGGTTGACGCGGGCACTGAAGCCTCGGATCACCCCGTCGTCGATGAGCCGGTTGATGCGCGCGTACGCGTTGGCCCGCGAGACGTGCACCCGCTCGGCCACGGAGCGCACCGACGCGCGGCCGTCCGTTTGCAGCAACCGCAGGATGTCGCGGTCGATCGCGTCCAGCGGGCGCGCCGGAAGCACGCCCGTCGGCGCCCCGATCGGGGCGCTCAGCACCTCGCCGGGAACCTCGCTCCCGGCCCCGCCGAGGGCGCCTCCCGTGTCATCGCCCGAGTCACCGCCCGGAGCCTCGCTCCGGTCGACGGCCATTTGTTCATCCGCCATGTCCCCCCGCCTCTCTCCGGTGGACGACCTGCACACATCCCAGGCTGTGGAGAACCGTTTGTCCACAGGCTGAAGGTGCCTGTAGCCAAAATGCCTCCACGACCGAACAATCGGTAGGTGAGGCGCACCACACTCGCGCCACCCGCCTTCGGGTCTTATGCCCGCTCCCACGAGGAGGTGGACTCGTTGCAACAGCGCAGTTCGACAGTCCAAGAGCCGCCCGGTGCCGTCCCCGCCTACCGGCCGACCCCGCCGCCGGCGTGGCAGCCGCGCACCGACCCCGCCCCGCTGCTGCCCGAGACCGAGCCGCTGCGCGTGCTCGGCACGGACGCCGTGGCCGACGCCGACCCCGCGCTGCTGCTCCGGCTCTACGCGGAGCTGGTCCGAGGCCGCCGGTACAACACGCAGGCCACCGCCCTCACCAAGCAGGGCCGGCTCGCCGTGTACCCGTCCACCACCGGCCAGGAGGCGAGCGAGATCGCCGCCGCCCTCGCGCTGGAGGACCGGGACTGGCTCTTCCCCTCGTACCGCGACACGCTCGCGGCGGTCGCCCGCGGCCTCGACCCCGTACAGGCGCTGACCCTGCTGCGCGGCGACTGGCACACCGGGTACGACCCGCGCGAGCACCGCATAGCGCCGCTCTGCACCCCGCTCGCGACCCAGCTGCCGCACGCGGTGGGCCTCGCCCACGCCGCCCGCCTCAAGGGCGACGACGTGGTCGCGCTCGCCATGGTCGGCGACGGCGGCACCAGCGAGGGCGACTTCCACGAGGCGCTGAACTTCGCGGCCGTCTGGCAGGCCCCCGTGGTCTTCCTCGTGCAGAACAACGGCTTCGCGATCTCCGTACCGCTGGCCAAGCAGACCGCCGCCCCCTCCCTCGCCCACAAGGCCGTCGGATACGGGATGCCCGGCCGGCTCGTCGACGGCAACGACGCGGTCGCCGTCCACCAGGTGCTGACCGAGGCCGTGGCCCGCGCCCGGCGCGGCGGCGGCCCCACTCTCGTCGAGGCCATCACCTACCGGATCGACGCCCACACCAACGCCGACGACGCCACCCGCTACCGCGCGGCCGGCGAGGTCGAGACCTGGCGGGCGCACGACCCGATCCTCATCCTCGAAAGGGAACTCACCGAGCGCGGTCTGCTCGACGAGGACGGCAAGCGGGCGGCGGCGGAGGCCGCCGAGACGATGGCCGCCGACCTGCGGGAACGGATGAACGCCGACCCGGTGCTCGACCCGATGGACCTCTTCTCCCACGTGTACGCGGAGCAGACGGCGCAGCTGCGCGAACAGGCGGCGCAGCTGCGCGCCGAGCTCGAAGCCGAGGGTGAGGCGTGATGACGACGGCGACGACCGGACCCGCGGCGGACAGGACCGCCGCGAAGGCCGGCAAGCCCAAGCCGGCCACGATGGCGCAGGCGCTCCAGCGCGCCATGCGCGACGCGATGGCCGAGGACCCGACCGTCCATGTGATGGGGGAGGACGTCGGCACCCTGGGCGGGGTCTTCCGGGTCACCGACGGACTCGCCAAGGAGTTTGGCGAGGACCGCTGCACGGACACGCCGCTGGCCGAGGCGGGCATTCTCGGCGCGGCCGTCGGCATGGCCATGTACGGGCTGCGGCCGGTCGTCGAGATGCAGTTCGACGCGTTCGCGTACCCGGCGTTCGAGCAGCTGATCTCCCACGTCGCGAAGATGCGGAACCGGACGCGCGGCGCGATGCCGATGCCGATCGTCATCCGTGTCCCGTACGGCGGCGGGATCGGCGGCGTCGAGCACCACAGCGACTCCTCCGAGGCCTACTACATGGCCACCCCCGGAATCCATGTCGTCACCCCGGCCACGGTCGAGGACGCCTACGGGCTGCTGCGCGCGGCCATCGCCTCCGACGACCCGGTGGTCTTCCTGGAGCCCAAGCGGCTCTACTGGTCCAAGTCCGACTGGTCCCCCGAGGCCCCCGCGCCCGTCGAGCCGATCGGCAAGGCCGTCGTCCGCCGGCGCGGCACCGGGGCCACCCTGATCACCTACGGCCCCTCGGTGCCGGTCTGTCTGGAGGCGGCCGAGGCCGCCCAGGCCGAAGGCTGGGACCTGGAGGTCGTCGACCTGCGCTCGCTCGTGCCGTTCGACGACGAGACCGTCTGCGCCTCGGTGCGGCGCACCGGCCGCGCGGTCGTCGTGCACGAGTCGGCCGGCTTCGGCGGGCCCGGCGCGGAGATCGCCGCGCGCGTGACCGAGCGCTGCTTCCACCATCTGGAGGCGCCGGTGCTGCGGGTCGCGGGCTTCGACATCCCGTATCCGCCGCCGATGCTGGAGCGGCACCATCTGCCGGGCGTGGACCGGGTCCTGGACGCGGTGGCGCGACTGCAGTGGGAGGCGGGGCGCTGATGGCCCAGGTGCTGGAGTTCAAGCTGCCCGACCTCGGTGAGGGACTCACCGAGGCGGAGATCGTCCGCTGGCTGGTCGCCGTCGGCGACGTCGTCGCGATCGACCAGCCGGTCGTCGAGGTCGAGACGGCCAAGGCGATGGTCGAGGTGCCCTGCCCGTACGGCGGTGTGGTGACCGCCCGGTTCGGCGAGGAGGGCACCGAACTGCCCGTCGGAGCACCGCTCCTGACGGTCGCGGTGGGCGGCACGGGCGCTCCGGAGGAGCTCGCGGAGGCGGCTCCCGGAGCCGCTCCCACGGCGGGCGGGTCCGCCGCCGAGTCGGCTGTGTCCTCGGAGTACTCGGGCAATGTGCTCGTCGGCTACGGCACGGCGGGGCCCGCCGCCCGCCGCCGCCGGGTACGGCACGAGAACCCGGCCGTGGCGCAGTCCCGCGTAGCGGCTCCCGCCCCTGTCGCCGCTCCGGCGCCGGTCGTCGCTGCCCCGGCTCCGGCTCCGGCTCCGGCTCCGGTCGCCGTGGCGGTCGCCGGGCACGGGGGGCCGGTGCCGGTCATCTCGCCGCTCGTACGGAAGCTGGCCAGGGACCGGGGGCTCGACCTGCGGGAGGTGCGCGGATCGGGGCCCGAGGGGCTGATCCTGCGGGCCGACGTGGAGTTCGCCCTCGCGGCCCTGGAGCGGCCGACCGCCGGAGAGACGCCCGCGCCGGCCGTCACCGCGCCCGCCGTCACCGCGCCCGCGTCGGTGGGAACGTCCGCCGTCGCCGAGCGGATTCCGCTGCGCGGGGTGCGCGGCGCCGTCGCGGACAAGCTGTCCCGCAGCCGTACGGAGATCCCGGACGCGACCTGCTGGGTCGACGCCGACGCGACCGAGCTGATGGCCGCGCGGACCGCGATGAACGCGGCGGGCGGGCCGAAGATCTCCCTGCTCGCGCTCCTCGCCCGGATCTGCGTCCACGCCCTGAGCCGGTTCCCCGAGCTCAACTCAACCGTGGACACCACAGCCCGGGAGATCGTCCGGTTGCCGGCCGTGCACCTCGGCTTCGCCGCCCAGACCCCGCGCGGCCTGGTCGTACCCGTGGTCAAGGACGCCGGGTCCCGCACGGCGGAGTCGCTCGCGGCCGAGTTCGCCCGGCTGACAGAGGCCGCCCGGCAGTCCGCGCTGACCCCGGCCGACCTCACCGGCGGCACGTTCACCCTGAACAACTACGGGGTGTTCGGGGTCGACGGGTCCACACCGATCATCAACCACCCCGAGGCCGCGATGCTCGGCGTCGGCCGGATCATCCCGAAACCCTGGGTGCACCAGGGCGAACTGGCCGTCCGTCAGGTCGTGCAGCTGTCGTTCACCTTCGACCACCGCGTCTGCGACGGCGGTACGGCGGGCGGCTTCCTGCGGTACGTGGCTGACTGCGTCGAGCAGCCCGCGGTCCTGCTCCGCACGCTCTGACGACCGGCCTCCGCAAGGGGCCCGTGCCGTTCCCGCCGTCCGTGCCGTCTCAACCTGGAGACGCGCCGGACGGCGGCGGCCGTCGGCGGCCCATACTGCTGGGGTGACCACAGCACATGACGCCGTCGTGCTCGCCGGAGGCGCCGCCACGCGCCTCGGCGGCGCCGACAAGCCCGGAGTACGGGTCGGAGGCCGGGCCCTCCTCGACCGGGTCCTCACGGCCTGCGCCGGCGCGGACCGGACCGTGGTCGTCGGCGGTCCCCGCCCGACCGTCCGCCCCGTCCGCTGGACCCGCGAGGACCCGCCCGGCGGGGGCCCGCTGGCCGCCCTCGACGCGGGGGTACGGGAGACCCGGGCCGAAGTCCTGCTCGTGCTCTCCGCCGACCTGCCCTTCCTCGACGAGGACACCGTCCGGCTGCTGCTCGGCGCACTCGCCGAGGACCCCGCCGCCGAAGCCGCGCTCCTCACCGACGCCGAGGGGCGGGACCAGCCGCTCGTCGCCGCCTACCGGGCCGCCCCGCTCCGCCGCGAACTGGTACTCGCCGCCGAATACCGCGGCACCCTCGCGGGCGGCCCGCTGCGCCTGCTCACCGGGGCGTTGAAGCTCACCCGGGTCGCCGCGGGGCCGCTGGCCTCCTTCGACTGCGACACCTGGGAGGACATCGCCACGGCGCGGGCGCGGATCAGGGAGCATGGGGGCGTGCTGGATGAATGGATCACCGCAGTCAAGGACGAACTGGGTATCGAGCTGGACGTCGACACCGGCGTACTGCTGGACCTGGCCCGCGACGCCGCCCACGGGGTGGCCCGTCCCGCCGCGCCCCTGACCACCTTCCTGGTGGGCTACGCGGCGGCGCGCGCGGGTACCGACGGCGGGCCCGAGGCGGTCGCCGAGGCCGCCAGGAAGGCCGCCGCGCTGGCGCAGCGCTGGGCCGCCGAGCAGGACGAGGCCGGATGAGTCTGAGGGAGACCGTCCCGGTGGCCCCGGGAACCGACGGCGGTGCGCACGCGGAGCGCCCGCACCGTGCCACCGCCTGGCCCGAGGCACGGGCCGCCGCCGTCCGCGCCGGGGCCTCCGCCCGGGCCGGCCGGGCGGCGTCCAGCGTACCGCTGGGGCAGGCGCTCGGCCGGGTCCTGACGGAGCCGCTGACGGCCCTCACCGACCTGCCGTCCTTCGACACCTCCGCCATGGACGGCTGGGCGGTCACGGGTCCCGGACCCTGGACGGTGATCGAGGAGGGCGCCGTCCTCGCCGGTCACGCGCCCGCGACCGGGACGGAGCGGCAGCCGGCCGACGGTGAGGCGGTACGGATCGCCACCGGCGCGCGCGTACCCGCCGGCACCACCGCCGTCGTCCGCACCGAGCACGCGCGTACCGAGCGCCCGGCCGGCGACCCCGCTGCCGCCGCCGGCCCCGACGCCCTTCTGCTGCACGCGCTCCGCGAGGTCGTGCCCGGTCAGGACATCCGCCCCCGGGGCCAGGAGTGCCGCTCCGGCGACGAACTCCTCCCCGCGGGCACCCTCGTGACCCCCGCCGTCCTCGGTCTCGCCGCCGCCGCCGGCTACGACGCGCTCCCCGTACCGCCCCGCCCCCGGGTGGAGATCCTGGTCCTCGGCGACGAACTGCTCACGGCCGGACTCCCGCACGAGGGGCTCATCCGCGACGCCCTCGGCCCGATGCTCGGCCCCTGGCTGACGGCGCTCGGCGCCGACGTCCTCGCCACCCGCCGCATCGGTGACGACGCCGAGGAGCTGGGCACCGCCGTCACCGGTTCCACCGCCGACCTGATCGTGACGACCGGCGGCACGGCCGCCGGGCCCGTGGACCACGTCCACGGCGTGCTCGACAAGGCGGGCGCCACCCTCCTCGTCGACGGCGTGAAGGTCCGGCCCGGCCACCCGATGCTGCTTGCCCGCCTCGCGGCCGATCCCGGCCGTCCGGAGCACGTCCGCCATCTCGTCGGGCTCCCCGGCAACCCGCTCGCGGCCGTCTCGGGCCTGATCACCCTCGCGGAGCCGCTCCTCAGGGCCCTCGCGGAAGCGGAAGCGGAAGCGGAAGCCGACACCGACACCGAGGCCGACGCCGACGCCGAGGCAGACGTCAGGACCCGCGCCGACGCTCCCGAGCCCGCCCCCGGCGCAGCCGGGGAAGCCCGCCTCGCCCTGCAGGGCGAAGTGCAGGGGCACCCGTACGACACGCGTCTCGTCCCGGTCGTCCGCCGGGGCGGACGGGTCCTGCCGCTGCACTACAACGGACCGGCCATGCTCCGTGGCATCGCCGCCGCCGACGGTCTGGCCGTCGTTCCGCCCGGCGGCGCGCGCCCCGGCCAGGAGCTCGACATCCTCGATCTTCCCTGGCCCACGGCCGAGGGGGCCGTACCGGCCCAAGGAGCGTGTTTCACGTGAAACTTCCCAGCCGCGACGTGATGGCCCGCCAGGCGGACGAGCGGATCGCGAGCCCGAGCATCCGGCTCCCCCGCCGGGTCGTCGAGCGTCCGCTGCGCCAGGTCGGCAAGCGACTGCTCATGGCGATGGCCGTGCTCGCCGTGACCATCCTCATCGTCTACGTCGACCGGGCCGGCTACCACGACAACGCCAACGGCACGCTCGACTTCCTCGACTGCGCCTACTACGCGACCGTGACCCTCTCCACCACCGGCTACGGCGACATCGTGCCGTACAGCGACTCGGCGCGGCTCGCCAACATCCTGCTCGTCACGCCCCTGCGCGTGCTGTTTCTGATCATCCTGGTCGGCACCACCCTCGAAGTCCTCACCGAGCGGACCCGCGAGGAGTTCCGGCTGAACCGCTGGAGGTCCACCTTGCGCGACCACACCGTCATCGTCGGCTTCGGCACCAAGGGGCGGTCCGCGATCCAGACCCTCTGCGCGACCGGCCTCCGCAAGGACCAGATCGTCATCGTCGATCCTTCCAGCAAGGTCATCGAGACGGCCAACGCGGACGGGTTCGTCGGGGTCGTCGGCGACGCGACCCGCAGTGACGTGCTGCTCCGTGCCGAGGTGCAGCGGGCGCGCCAGATCGTCATCGCCACCCAGCGCGACGACACGGCCGTCCTGGTCACCCTCACGGCACGCCAGCTCAACCGGGGCGCGAAGATCGTCGCTGCGGTCCGCGAGGAGGAGAACGCGCCGCTGCTGCGCCAGTCCGGTGCGGACGCGGTCATCACCAGCGCCAGCGCCGCCGGGCGGCTGCTCGGCCTCTCCGTGCTGAGCCCCAGCGCGGGCACCGTCATGGAGGACCTGATCCAGCAGGGCTCGGGCCTCGACCTGGTGGAACGCCCGGTGACCAAGAGCGAGGTCGGCAAGAGCGTGCGGGAGACGGGCGACCTGGTGGTGAGCGTGCTGCGTGGCCACCGGCTGCTCGGTTACGACGACCCCGCCGCCAGCCCGCTCCAGCTCACCGACCGGGTGATCACCATCGTGCGTGCCACGGCGGTCACCCCGCTCAGCACGCCGCCGGAGGACTGAGCACGCGGCACCGGGCCCCGGTGCGGCGGCGGCGGGAGTAGCCTCGCCGCCATGTATGCGATCACGATTCCGGAACCCGGCGGTCCCGAGGCCCTCGTCTGGGCCGAGGTGCCCGATCCCGTACCCGGCGAGGGTGAGGTGCTCGTCGAGGTGGTGGCGAGCGCCGTCAACCGTGCCGATCTGCTCCAGCGGCAGGGCTTCTACGACCCGCCGCCGGGCACGTCCCCGTATCCCGGTCTGGAGTGCTCGGGCCGGATCGTCGCGCTCGGTTCCGGTGTGGCCGGCTGGGCCGTCGGCGACGAGGTGTGCGCGCTGCTCGCCGGCGGCGGTTACGCCCAGAAGGTCGTCGTACCGGCCGGGCAGCTGCTTCCCGTACCGGAGGGCGTCGACCTGGCCACGGCCGCCGCGCTCCCCGAGGTCGCCTGCACCGTCTGGTCCAACATCTTCATGATCGCGCACCTGCGGCCGGGTGAGACGCTGCTCGTGCACGGTGGCGCGAGCGGGATCGGCACGATGGCGATCCAGCTGGCGAAGGCGGTCGGGGCGCGGGTCGCGGTGACCGCCGGAGGCCCCGAGAAGCTGGCGCGCTGCGCCGAACTCGGCGCGGACATCCTCATCGACTACCGGGAGCAGGACTTCGTCGAGGAACTGGCGAAGGCGACGGACGGGGCGGGCGCGGACGTCGTCCTGGACATCGTGGGGGCCAAGTACCTGGACCGGAACGTGAAGGCGCTGGCCGTCAACGGCCGCCTCGTCGTCATCGGTCTCCAGGGCGGGGTGAAGGCCGAGCTGAACCTCGGTGCGCTGCTCGCGAAGCGCGCCGCGGTGATGGCGACCACACTGCGGGCCCGTCCCGCGGACGAGAAGGCGGCGATCGTCGCCGCCGTCCGGGAGCACGTCTGGCCGCTGATCGCCGCGGGTACGGTCCGGCCGGTCGTCGACCGGGCGCTGCCGCTGGCGGAGGCCGCCGAGGGGCACCGCGTGCTGGAGGCCGGCGGCCACGTGGGCAAGGTGCTGCTGCTCTCGCCCCAGGGCTGAGGCGCGGACGCGGGAGGGGCCCGGCACACAAGGTGCCGGGCCCCTCCTCCGTACGGTCAAGGTCTCCGGGAGACCCCTACAGGTACGGGCCTGAGCGGACCGCGTGGCCGTGGCCGCGGTCGTCGTCGTCATCGTCGTGACCCGCACCCGGCGGGAGCGCCCTGCGCATCTGCTCCAGCTGGGCACGCGCCGCCATCTGCTGGGCGAACAGCGCCGTCTGGATGCCGTGGAAGAGGCCCTCCAGCCAGCCCACCAGCTGGGCCTGCGCGATCCGCAGCTCGGCCTCGGAGGGGATCGCCTCGTCCGTGAACGGCAGGGAGAGACGCTCCAGTTCTTCCACCAGCTCGGGCGCGAGCCCGTCCTCCAGCTCCTTCACGGAGCTGGCATGGATGTCCTTGAGCCTGACCCGGCTGGCCTCGTCGAGAGGTGCCGCACGTACTTCCTCCAGGAGCTGCTTGATCATGCTGCCGATCCGCATGACCTTGGCAGGCTGCTCGACCATTTCCGTCACCGGGACCTCGCGGGGTTCGTCGTCGCCCTGAGTGCCGCCGAGCGCCATCCCGTCCTGTCCCACGATGAGGACCTGGGGGCTCTCCTGCGACCTGTCATTCCTCGGCATCTCCATGCCGCCATTCTCTCGTACCCAAGCGTCACCACGGGGTGTGCCCCTGTACGAGGGTGATCCACCCTCGTACAGGGGCACAGGACGGCAACGAAGACCGTCAGGTCGCCGCGCGCCGGGCCACCGCGCCGCGCGAGCGGGTCACGAGGGCGGCGAGCAGGGCGGCGCCGAGCGGTACGGCGACGAGCAGGCCGCCGAGCGTCTCCCAGGGGATGACGATCGGGACGAACGGCTCGGACATGTCGCCGCCCCAGCCCTCGGCCAGGCTCTGCTTGTACATGGCGATCTGGTCGCGCTCCTCGGTGAGCCTGAGCCCCATGGCCGGCAGCATTCCGGCCGCCGAGCCGAGTATCACGCCCATCGCGGCGACGACTCCGCACTGGAATCCGCTGAGGGTGCGGCGGACACGGGGCGGGGCGCCGACGGCGGCGAGCGTCTTCAGGTCGGCCTCGGCGTCGGCCTGGGCGAGCCCGGTCGCGATGCCCGCGGCGCCGATGGTGACGAGGCCCGCGAAGATGGACAGCGACAGGAGGATGAGGCTGTTGCCGTTGACGAAGCCTTCCTCCAGGTGGAGTTCGACGTTGCTGCCGAGCTCGGCGAGTTCGCCGTCGAGCTTCTGGCGGGCCTCGGTGTCGGGCATCCGGTCGGTGGTGACGTACGTGCCGAGCGGCACGGTCGACAGTCCGGCGGCCTTGGCGGTGGCCGGGGTGATCAGGCCCTGGAGGCCGTAGGTCTCCGGGTTGCCGGGCACGCGGTAGGCGGGGACGGAGCTGACCTTCCCCGGTGCGGGACGGTTCGCGTCGAGCGCCTTGTCGGCGGCGGCGAGGTCGGTGATCTGCTTGATCCCGACGGTGCCGTTCTTGTCGATCTGCGCGCGGGAGAAGCTGACGATCTTCCCCTCGTCGAGGGCCTTCACGGCTCCGGCGTCCTTGATGCCGAGGACCTGGAGGAGCTTGGCGTCTCCGACGAGGAGACCGCCCTCGGTGTAGCTCCAGCCGCCGCCGGAGGACTGGTCGCAGCGCCAGTCGTCGGCGAGCAGCTTCCGGCGCTGTTCGGGGGTGAACTTCTCCGACGGGTCACCGCCGCCCGGGATCGCCTTGTACAGCGGGCACTCGTTCGCCGGGGGGACGACGACCTCGTAGCGGCCGCAGCCCGCGCCGCGGCCCCAGGGGTCACAGCTGGGCTTGCCGACGGAGACCCGCTCGACATCGGCGCGGACGTCGACCGGCAGGTAGCGCTGGAGTGCGTCGCGGACCGCGGGGACGTCCCGGCCGCCCTCCTCCATGACGACGGCGGAGACCGCGCCGTACGGCAGTCGCGCCTCGTACGAGGCCTTGCTCTCGGCCTCACGGCTGGCCATGTACGTGGAGACGGCGACCGTGCCCGCGACGGCGGCGAGGACGGCGGCCACGGCCGGTGCCGTACGGCCCCGGTTGCGTACGGCGTCCCGCAGCGCGAGCCGCGGCGACAGGGGCAGCCAGCGCCCGGTGCGCCCGAACAGGCCGACCAGGGCCGGGGTCATGGCGACGACGCCCAGCTCGGCGAGGGCCGAGCCGCCCGCGACGATGGCGACCTGCCCGCTGACCAGCGAGCCGAAGAGGGCGATGGCACCGCCGAGAAGAACGGCCCCGAGGCCGATCAGCGGCAGGACCCGGCTGGAGCGGCGGACTCCGCGCCGGCCGGTGAGCGAGGCGAGGACGGTCTGCCGGGAGGCCGTGATCGCCGGGACGATCGCGGCGAGCAGACCGGTCAGGACGGCGAGCAGCGCGATGCCGAGGAGTTCGAGCGGCCGGACGTCGAAGGCGCCGAACCGCTGGCCCATGGTCTGCTCGAGGACCGGCTGGAGCAGCAGGGTGAGGATGACGGCGAGGACCGTGCCGGTGACCGCCGCGGCGACACCGATGACCAGACCGCCGCTCAGCACGATGGCCCGGATGTGGCTACGGGCACCGCCGTTGGCGCCGACGAGCCCGAGCTGGCGGCGCGAGCGGCGGGCGCCGACCGCGAAGGCGGGCCCGGCGAGCAGGCAGATCTCCAGCATCGCCAGGGCGACGACGGTGACGACGGAGGCGAGTTCGGCGGCGCCGCCCGTCGAACCGTCGCGGAAACCCCAGTCGTCCTTCTGGTAGAGCGGGACCTCGGAGTCGGCCGGCGGGTCGAGGAGCACGGCGCGCGAGGCGACGGTCACACCCTTGGTGTTGATCTCCTTGACCATGTTCCACGTGAAACCACCGGGCTTGTGCACCAGATAGCTGGTGGAGCCCCCGGGAGCGGACAGACCGGCCTTCTCGGCGGCCTTCGTGTACGGCGCGAGGAAGGCGCCGGGCAGCGCGTTGATCTGGTCCGTCTTGAGCGCGTCCGGAATTTCGTAGGAGCCGACGATCCGGTACGGGTGGTCGAAGTTGCGGGCGGAAACGGTCGAGCCGACCGACAGGCCGCTGGCCTCCAGGAAGTGCGAGGTCGCCATGACCTCGTCGTTCTTCTCCGGGAACCGTCCTTCGAGGAGGGTCGTGATGCCGCGGGCGATCGGGTCGCCCGCCTTGAGCTCACGGACCTCGGTCACGAGCAGACCGTGGGTCGTCGTCAGCTTGGCGGAACCGGTGCGGTCCGTGAGGACGGTGGAACCCGCGGGGAAGGTCTTGGTGATATCGGTCGGGCCGCTGGGCCAGGCCATGTCGCCGTAGTCCTTGGCCGGCGTGCTCATCTCGCCGAGCGGGTCCTGGAAGATCGGCACCCCGTCGTACTCGGGGTCCTTGAACAGGGCGTCGGCCGCACCGATCAGGCGGTCCGCGCGCTCGGTGGGGGACAGCTCGGAGCTGCGGTAGGTCAGATCGAGGGCGCTGACGCCCAGGATGGGCAGGGCGATCATGGCGAGGACGAGGGCGCTGCGGCCCTTGGAACGCCAGGCGTCACGACGGGCGATGCGGATCGCGGCCCGCCAGGAGTGGAACCAGGTCTTCACGCTTCGGCCACCTGGCCCGACAGCAGGGAATCGGCTTCGCTGCGCACGGTCTGGTCGACGATGGCGCCGTCCCGCAGGAACACGACCCGGTCCGCCCAGGCGGCGAACCGCGGCTCGTGGGTGACGAGGACGCCGGCGGCGCCCGCGTCGCAGCGGGTGCGGAGGAGGGCGAGCACGGACTCGCCGGTCTCGGAGTCCAGGGCGCCGGTCGGCTCGTCGGCGAGCACCAGGCGGCGGTCGCCGACCAGGGCGCGGGCGATGGCGACGCGCTGCTGCTGACCGCCGGACATCTCGTCGGGGAAGCGGTCGGCGAGGTGGCCGAGCCCCATCTCCTCCAGGGCCTTCACGGCCTCGACGCGGGCCTTGCGGGCGGAGGTGCCGTCCAGCTCGCGGGGCAGGGCGACGTTCTCGGCGGCGGTGAGGGCCGGGATGAGGTTGTAGTCCTGGAAGACGTAGCCGATGCTGCGGCGGCGCAGGGCGGCGAGCTGCTTGACGCTCGCGGTGGTGATGTCGGTGTCCTCGACGATCACCTGGCCCGAGGTGGGGGTGTCGAGGCCGCCCGCGATGGTGAGCAGCGTGGACTTGCCGGAGCCGGACGGGCCCATGACGGCGACGAGTTCACCCGGGTACACGGCGAGGTCGATGCCGCGCAGGGCATGCACCTCGGTGGCACCCGCGCCATGGACGCGGGTCAGGTTCTTGAGTTGCAGCACGGGCTGCTGTGCGGACATGAAAGGGGTCCCCCCTTGGGCGTACGCGGCGGGCTGCCGGGTACGGGAGCGAGCGGTGGAAGGTGGTGCGGAAGAAGTACGGGGTGAGGCGCGAGGTGCGGTCAGCGCGCCCCGCCCATGGGTGGGGCGGCCGCGGCGACGGGCGGTGGGGACACGGCGGACACGGGGGCGGCCGATCCGGTGGCACCGGTGGTCGTACCGGTGCCGGTGCCGAGGTCTGCGCGACCACCGGCGTTCGTGCCCAGGCCTGTGCCTGTGCCTGTGTCCGTGTCCGAGCCCAGGGCCGTGTCCGTGGCCGTGTGCCCGTCGAGCGTCGACAGGCGGATCAGCCGGGCCTCGCAGTGGTCCAGCCAGCGCGCCTCGGCCTCGGTCTGGAAGATCAGCTGCTCCAGGACGAGCAGCCAGGCCACGTCGTCCCGTTCCCGTGCTCCGCCGCTCTCGACGGCGACGAGTGCCTGGGCCTTGAGCCGGGTGTAGTCCTGCATCGCCTGCACGGTGTGCCGGCGCTGGGACTGGATGACGTGGCGGATGTCGACGCCGGGGGCGCCCACCGCCATGGCGAGCTTGATGGCCAGCTCGTCACGGGCCGGGCTGGTGCGGTCCACCGGCCTCGCGAACCAGGTCCTCAGCTCGGCGCGACCGCTGTCGGTGATCGCGTAGAGCGCGTGCCCGGCCGTGTCCTCGCCGTCCTGGGCGACCATGCCGTCGCGCTCGAGACGGCTGAGGGTCGTGTAGACCTGGCCGACGTTGAGCGGCCAGGTGGAGCCGGTGCGGGACTCGAACTCCGTACGGAGCTGGGAGCCGTAGCGAGGGCCGCGTTCGAGAAGGGCGAGGAGCCCGTGGCGGATCGACATACTCAGTATGTATACCGGGTATGCCGAGGACGACAACCGTCCTGAGGGGGAAGCGGGTGGTCCGCCTCAAGGGGGACCCGGGCGCTTTGGACGGCTCAGCGGCGGCGCATCCGCAGCCCGAGAAAACCGATCCCGAGCCCCATCAGGGCGAGCCCCACCCCCAGTGTGAGGACGGGAACCCGCTGGTCAGCGAGGGATGACGCGCCTTCCGACGCGAGACGGGGCGCGGCGGCCCGCCGGCTGGCGGGCGGCGTGGGCGGGAGGGTCGCGTCCTCCTCGCGTACCGCCTCGTCCTCCGCCCCCACGTCCCCGGGGTCCTGCGGCTCTGTAGCGGTTTCGGTACGGGAAGGGCCGGGCGACGGTCTCGCGGCGCCCGCCGACGCGCTCGGGCCCAGGGACCGGCCCGGCCGGGGCCGCCCTTCCCCGGCGGGGCGCCCGGCGAGGGACGCGGAGCCGCTGGGCGCGGGGGCGTCGCTGGGCTCGGCGACGGCGGTTCCGGAGGCGGCGGGCGCCCCCGTGGCGGGTCCCCCGGTGCCGGGCGCCCCGGTCCCGCTCGGCGCGGGCGCGGGGGGCGCGGGCGTACCGGCGCCCCCGGTGCGCCCCGGCGAGACCGTGGCGGCCGGGGATGAGGGGGGCGCGGCGGATGAGGGGAGCGCGGTGGAAGAAGGGGGCGCGGCGGGGGTGGTGCCGGCCGGGGGCGGCACCACGGGGGTGCCCGGACCGGCGGCCTCCACCATGACGCCGGGCGCCCAGGGCGGGACGAAGGCCCCGATGAAGGCGCCGTGCCCGGCGAAGGCCCCGTCCCCGACGAAGGCGCCGTGCCCGGCGAAGGCCCGGTGCCCGGCGGGAGCCCCGCGCGCGACGAACCCCCCGTGCGCGGAGGCGGCCCCGTACCCGAGGCCCGCCCCGTACCCGAGGCCCGCCCCGTATCCAGAGCTCGCCCCGTGCCCCGCCGGTGCCGCGTACACCGTGCACGCGCAGGCGAACGCGCAGGTGAGTGCGGGGCCGAGGGCCCGCACGCGTGTCCTGCGGAGTGCTGGAGTCACCGGGTGACCCCCTCCCGTACCGAGCCGCCGAGATGGTCGACTCAGCGTAGGCATGTCGGAACATTTCCGGCATCCGGGACAGGGTCAGTGGGCGTAGGGGGCCGTCAGGACCTCTGAGAGGGCGTCAGCGGCCATGAGGGGCGTCGAAGCTGACGCTCGCCCTTATTGCGGCGGGTTGCCCGTCGAGATCTTGAGGGTGAACTCGGCGTCCTTGTCGGCGATGTCCTCGCCGGCCGGCGGGTACTGCTCCAGGACCGTTCCCTCGCCGTAGGTCGACTCGTCGACCGGGGTCTGGACCATGATCTTCCACCCGGCGGCCTGGACGCAGTCCTTCACCGACTGGATGTTCTTGTAGGTGAAGTTGGGGACCTCGAACTTCTCGGGGTCGTCGCTCGACTCGGTCGGCTGCAGGCACTTCTTCGGGTCGATGCTCTTGGTCAGGTCCGGACCCTTGTGGCCGGGCGCGACCGTCGGCTGCTCCGTGCCCCCGGTGCCGCCGGCGCTGCTGCTGGTGCCGCCGTCGGCCGCCTGGTTGCCCGGGTCGTCCTTCTGGCTGAGCGCGAAGACCAGGCCGCCGACCGCGAGCAGGGCGACGACGACCGCGCCCACGATCACCGGAGTGTTCCGCCGGGAGCCGCCGCCCGCCGGGGCCGGCGTGTGCGCCGGCGCGTAGGGCGCGGGCGTCGGCGCCTGCTGGTGCTGGTACACCGGGGCGGGCGTCGGCGCCTGCTGCGGGTAGCCGTACGAGGGGGCGGGCGCCGGGGTCGCGGGGCCGTACGGGCCGGGCTGCGGCGTCGGCGGCAGGTAGGGCTGCTGTACGCCGTGCGGCCCGGAGTGGGGGCCGGGCGGCGGGGTCTGGCCGATGGGCGGGAAGACCGCCGAGCCGACGCCCGCGCCGCTGGTGACCGGACCGCCCTGGACGATCATCGGCGCGCCCGTCTGACCCGCCGAGAGCACCCGCAGGCACTCGTCGCGCATGGCCGCCGCGCTCGGGAACCGCTCGTTCGGGTTCTTTCGCAGCGCGCGGGCGACGAGTGCGTCCATCGCGGGCGTCACCGAACGGTTGACGGTGGACGGGGCGACCGGCTCCTCCTGCACGTGCGCGTACGCGATGGCGAGCGGGGAGTCGGCGTCGAAGGGCAGCCGGCCGGTGAGGAGCTGGAAGAGCATGATGCCGACCGAGTAGAGGTCGGAGCGGGCGTCGACCGCGCGCCCGAGGGCCTGCTCGGGGGAGAGGTACTGGGGGGTGCCGACGACCATGCCGGTCTGGGTCATCGAGGTGACCCCGGACTGCATGGCCCGCGCGATGCCGAAGTCCATGACCTTGACGACGCCGCGCTTGGTCGTCATCACGTTGCCGGGCTTGATGTCGCGGTGGACCAGGCCCATCTCGTGGCTGACCTCGAGGGCGGCGAGCACGTCGGCCGTGACCTTGAGCGCCTTGTCGGCGGGCATCGCGCCGTACTGCTGGACGTCGGCGGCGAGGACCGAGCCGAGCGGCTGCCCCTCCACGTACTCCATGACGATGTACGGCATGACGGCGCCGTCGAGGGTGTCCTCGCCGGTGTCGAAGACCGAGACGATGTTCGTGTGCGACAGCTTCGCGACCGCCTGCGCCTCGCGCCGGAACCGCTCGCGGAACGACTGCTCCCGGCCCAGCTCGGTGTGCAGCGTCTTGATGGCGACCTGCCGGTCGAGCGCGCTGTCGTAGGCCAGGTAGACCGACGCCATGCCACCCTCGCCGAGAAGGTCGCGCAGCTGGTACCGGCCGCCCGCGACCGAACCGCCCGCATAGCGGCCCTGTGCGCCGTCCTGGCTCATCTGTGCTTCCCCCTACGCGCACGAGGCGGCGTCGATCCGGATTTTCCTGGCCAAGTCTGCCCGAGGGCAGTGACACGTCAAGCCAGGTGCCCGTTCCGTGACCCTCCGCACAGGAAGGTCCCCCGGCGGGTTCCGGAAGAGGCCCGGGGAACGGTTTCCGCACGGGTGGGGGAAACCCGGCGAATTTGCACAGGTGTACGTGGAAGGGGTTGGATGGCCGGTCCATCTCGAACCGTGATGTCGTACGGAGCCTGTAGCGTGACGACTGGACACGGCACGACAGACGACGGCGAGGACTGATGGCACCCGAATCCGGATCAGGTGGCGGTGTGCCGGACGCGGCAGCGGAGTCCTGGGGCGTCGGCGGAGTCGTCGGTGACGGGCGCTACCGCCTGACGCACCGTCTGGGCCGCGGCGGCATGGCGGAGGTCTTCGCCGCAGAGGACGTACGGCTCGGCCGTACCGTCGCCGTCAAGCTGCTCCGCGCCGATCTCGCCGAGGACCCGGTCTCCAAGGCCCGTTTCACCCGCGAGGCGCAGTCCGTCGCCGGGCTCAACCACCACGCCATCGTCGCCGTGTACGACTCCGGCGAGGACCTGGTGGCCGGCCGGCCCGTGCCGTACATCGTGATGGAGCTGGTCGAGGGCCGCACCATCCGTGACCTGCTGCTCAGCGCCGAGGCGCCGGGTCCCGAGCAGGCTCTGATCATCGTCTCCGGAGTCCTGGAGGCGCTGGCCTATTCGCACCAGCACGGCATCGTGCACCGCGACATCAAGCCGGCCAACGTGATCATCACCCACGGTGGCGCCGTGAAGGTCATGGACTTCGGCATCGCCCGCGCCCTGCACGGCGCGCAGTCGACGATGACGCAGACCGGCATGGTCATGGGCACCCCCCAGTACCTCTCCCCCGAGCAGGCGCTCGGCAAGGCGGTGGACCACCGCTCCGACCTGTACGCGACGGGCTGCCTGCTCTACGAACTTCTCGCGCTGCGGCCCCCGTTCACCGGCGAGACCCCGCTGTCCGTGGTGTACCAGCACGTGCAGGACATCCCGGTCCCGCCGTCCGACGTCACGCACTCCGTGCCGCCGGAGCTCGACGGCCTGGTGATGCGCTCGCTCGCGAAGGACCCGGACGACCGGTTCCAGAGCGCCGAGGAGATGCGCGGCCTCATCCAGTACGGCCTGCAGATGCTCCAGCAGCAGGGCGGCCACACCGGCACGTGGAACACCGGCCCGGTCGAGATGCACGAGGGCGGTCACACCCCGGTCGGCGGCATGGCCGCGACGACCGCGATGGGTCACCCGATGCACGGCGAGACCGCGCAGGGCCCGATCCTTCCCCCGCGGAACCCGGAGGACGGCGGTGTCGGCGGGTACGGCGGCTACGACGGCGGTACGGGCGGCACCGGGGGCTACGGCCAGGACGGCGGCTACGGTCCGCAGGGCGGCGGCAACGGCCGCCGGGGCAAGGTGTGGCTGTTCGCCGCGCTCGCGGTGATCGCGGTCGTGACCGGTGTCGTCTTCGCGATCCAGGCGGCCCAGAAGGACAATCCCACGAGCGGCCCCAAGCCGACCGTCACCGATTCGCCGTCCTCGGCCACCTCGGAGCCCCCGCCCACGGAGGAGCCCTCCCAGGAGCCCTCGCAGGACCAGGGCGGCTCGGGCGGCGGCTCGACGCAGCAGCCGTGGCCGCCGCCGACCACGCGGCAGCCGACGGACGAGCCGTCGAAGACGCTGGAGCCCACGGACGAGCCGACGAAGACGACGGCGCCACCGACCGATCCCTCCGGTGAGCCGACGAAGACGACGGCCCCGCCGACGCAGGCCACCGGCGAGCCGACGACCTCCTCGCCCGACCCCACCGGGGGCAACACGGACACGCCCCCGACGGGCAACGGCGCCGAGACGGGCTGACCCCGCCGGCGGCAGCGGCCACCTCGGGCGTCATCGCCCGCGTCGCCGTCACCGCCGTCACCCCGTGAACGCGTCGCGTACCGCCTCGTACTCGCGCGTCCACCAGACCGCCAGGGCCGACACCGCGGGAAACTGCGGGTCGGCCCTTCGGTCGTGCAGCTGGTAGCGCCAGCGCAGGGTCCAGAAGTCGTTGAGCCGCTCCCACCACACCCGGTGCGCAGCCGCCGCCAGCTCGGCCCGGTCGGCGCCCGTCGCCCGCCGGTACGCGCGCGCGTACGCCCGCACCTTCTCCAGAGCCAGCTCTCCTTCCGGCCGTACGAAGAAGATCGCCGCAGCCCTGACCGCCTCCTCGGCCCGGGGGCGCACCCCGAGCCGGTCCCAGTCGACGATCGCGGCGGGCTCGGCGCCCCGGTAGAGCAGGTTCAGCGGGTGGAAGTCGCCGTGCACCCAGCCGGCCGCCGCGGCGGGCGGCGGGCGGTGGTGCGCGTGCTGGGCGAGGAGCCGGCGCCGTTCCCTCAGCCGGTGCTCGGCGAGCGCGTCGAAGCTGTCGCGGGGGCGGTGGGCGCGGGCGAGGCGGATCAGTTCCTCGATGGCCCGGAAGGTGTCCAGGAGGTCGGCGCTCGCGCAGACGCCGTCGTCGGGGGCGCCCGGGGTCCCGTCGGTTCCGGCGGGGCCCATCACACGGTCCAGGGCGGTGTGGACCTGCCCGAGCAGGGTGCCGAGGCGCCTGGAACAGCCGGTGGAGAGCTGGGCGCCGTCGCGGTGGCGGCCGTCGATCCAGGGGTGCAGGGCGTAGCAGCGGCCGTCGACGACGGCGACCGTGCGGCCGGCGGCGTCGGCGAGCGGCGGGGCGACGGGCAGGCCGAGGGCGTGCAGCCGCTGGGTGGCACGGTGCTGGCGGGTGATGGTGGCGCGGTCGGCGGTGGGGGCGTCCAGGTGCTGCTTGAGGAAGTAGGTGCCCCGGGTGGTGGAGAGGCGGAAGCCGCGGTTGAGCAGCCCTTCGGCGACGGGCACGCAGGAGAGCGGCTCGCCGGCGTGACGGTGGCGGCGCAGCAGCGCCCCGACGGGCGGCGCGCCCACGGGCCTGCCGGGGGATGCTCCGGGCCTGCCGGGGGATGCCCCGGGTCTGCCGGGGGAAGGCCTGCCGGGGGATGCTCCGGGCCTGCCCGGGGATGCGCCGGGCCGGGCCGTCGGCGACGTACCCGGCGGAGTGAGCGTTTCAGATGAGCGCGGCACTCGCCAGATGTTAGATCACGCTACGTGGTGGAGGTGTCGCCGTACGGAACGGGGGGTGGGGCGGGTCCCCGGGGTCTCGCTCGCGTAGTCGAGCGCGTGCACCGTCACGAACTGCGGTTCGATCCGCATGAAGACCGGGGTGAAGGCCTCGTCGTCCACGGCCTCCGGCTCCGGCCCGAAGGCCGCGAGCTCCTCCTCGGTCGGCTCGACGATCTCGGCGGTGCCGGTGAACTGCACGGACCACAGATGCTCGGAGCCCGAGTGGAAGTTGTCCGCGCCGTAGGCGACGACGCTGCCGTTGCAGGCGCGGTGGTAGCCGAGCCCCCGGTGCATCCGGAGCAGGACACGGCCGTCGGACACGATGTGCCGGGCGGGGGCGACGAACGGCATCGCCCGCATGCTCGTCGCCACCCGGCCGTAGGACACACGGCTGAGCAACTCGATGGCACGGATCTCGTCGGTGGACATGGCTTCCACTCTCCGCCACCGGCACCGGGTCGGAAAAGGGGCCCCTGCCCCGCTTTCACGAGGACGTAGGTCCCGAAACGGCGCCGTCGGCCCCGCTCTCATCCGTACGGGTGAGAGCGGGGCCCGCCGGTACGTCAGTGACGCTCGGCCTGCAGCCGCGCCACGTACGCCGCGGCCTGCGAGCGCCGCTCCATGCCCAGCTTCGACAGCAGGCTGGAGACGTAGTTCTTGATGGTCTTCTCGGCGAGGTGGAGCCGCTCGCCGATGACCCGGTTGGTCAGGCCCTCGCCGATCAGGTCCAGGATCTTGCGCTCCTGGTCCGTCAGGTTGGCGAGCTTGTCGTCACGCTTCGGGTTGTTGCCGTCGCGCAGCCGCTCCAGGACACGCGCCGTCGCCACCGGGTCGAGCAGCGACTTGCCGGCCGCCACGTCCCGCACCGCGTTCAGCAGCTCGTTGCCGCGGATGGCCTTCAGGACGTAACCCGAGGCCCCGGCCATGATGGCGTCGAAGAGTGCCTCGTCGTCCGCGTACGAGGTCAGCATCAGACAATTGATGCCCTCGTCCTGGGAGCGGATCTCACGGCACACCTCGACGCCGCTGCCGTCCGGCAGCCGGACGTCGAGCACCGCGACGTCGGGGCGGGTCGCGGGGATCCTGACCAGCGCGTCCGCAGCCGTCCCGGCCTCCCCGACCACCTCGATGTCGTCCTCCACGGAGAGCAGCTCGTGGACGCCGCGCCGGACGACTTCGTGGTCGTCCAGCAGAAATACCCGGATTTTTCCTTCTTCGCGCACGCAGCCAGTCTCACATATTGGCTCTTCCCGCGCCCGGGGTGCGCGGGATAACGTGCCGGATGTTCCGGCGGCCCTTCGAAGCCGCTGCCGACGCGCTGACCAGCCGCTGTTCCCCGTTTTCTCGATTTACTTGGAAATCCAAGCAAAATCGCAGGTCAAGTGGGGTTTCGCGGGAATGCCGCGCTGTGGGTAACGTGCCTATGACAGGGCGCTCGCCGGGGCACCTGTCACGCCCGACCCCGGCCGCGTCGCACCCACCCCGTGCGAAGGGTACGGATAAGGCGGAGAGCCGCACTGGCCTTGCCCGGCGAACCCGGGGGCCGGACCGACGGAGGAGCACGCACGTGACCGTGGAGAGCACTGCCGCGCGCAAGACGACGCGACGCAGCAGCGGCACCAAGCGCACCGCAAGCGCGAGCACGAGCACCACCAAGAAGACGAGCACGCGCGCCGAGGCGGGGGCTGTGGAGCCCGAGCTCGTCCAGCTGCTGACGCCCGAGGGAGAGCGCGTCCAGCACCCCGATTACGACATCGACCTCAGCGCCGAGGAACTGCGCGGTCTCTATCGCGACATGGTCCTCACCCGTCGCTTCGACGCCGAGGCCACCTCGCTCCAGCGTCAGGGCGAGCTGGGCCTGTGGGCCTCGCTGCTCGGCCAGGAGGCGGCGCAGATCGGTTCCGGCCGTGCGCTGCGGGACGACGACTACGTCTTCCCGACCTACCGTGAGCACGGTGTGGCCTGGGTCCGTGGTGTCGACCCGACGAATCTGCTGGGAATGTTCCGCGGTGTGAACCACGGTGGCTGGGATCCCAACAGCAACAATTTCCACCTGTACACGATCGTCATCGGCTCGCAGACCCTGCACGCCACCGGTTATGCGATGGGCATCACCAAGGACGGCGCGGATTCCGCCGTGATCGCGTACTTCGGTGACGGCGCCTCCAGCCAGGGCGACGTCAACGAGGCCTTCACCTTCTCCGCGGTCTACAACGCGCCCGTGGTGTTCTTCTGCCAGAACAACCAGTGGGCGATCTCCGAGCCCACCGAGAAGCAGACCCGCGTCCCGCTCTACCAGCGCGCCCGCGGCTTCGGCTTCCCCGGCGTCCGCGTCGACGGCAACGACGTCCTGGCCTGCCTGGCCGTGACGAAGTCCGCCCTGGAGCGCGCCCGCCGCGGCGAGGGCCCCACCCTCGTGGAGGCCTTCACCTACCGCATGGGCGCCCACACCACCTCCGACGACCCGACGAAGTACCGGGCCGACGAGGAGCGGGAGGCCTGGGAGGCCAAGGACCCGATCCTGCGCCTCAAGGCGTACCTGGAGCGCGAGGGCAACGCCGACGAGGCCTTCTTCGAGGCCCTGGAGGCGGAGAGCGAGGCGCTCGGCAAGCGTGTCCGCGAGGGCGTCCGCAACATGCCCGACCCGGACCACATGGCGATCTTCGAGAATGTCTACGCGGACGGGCACGCGCTCGTCGACGAGGAGCGCGCGCAGTTCGCCGCCTACCAGGCGTCCTTCGCGGATGGCGAGGTCAAGTAATCATGGCTGTACAGAAGCTCCCCCTCGCCAAGGCGCTCAACGAGTCGCTCCGCAAGGCGCTGGAGACCGACCCCAAGGTCCTGATCATGGGCGAGGACGTCGGCAAGCTCGGCGGTGTCTTCCGGGTCACCGACGGTCTGCAGAAGGACTTCGGCGAGGACCGGGTCATCGACTCGCCGCTCGCCGAGTCGGGCATCGTCGGCACCGCGATCGGCCTGGCCCTGCGCGGCTACCGGCCGGTCGTGGAGATCCAGTTCGACGGCTTCGTCTTCCCCGCGTACGACCAGATCGTCACGCAGCTCGCCAAGATGCACGCCCGTGCGCTCGGCAAGGTCAAGATGCCGGTCGTCATCCGCATCCCGTACGGCGGCGGCATCGGCGCGGTCGAGCACCACTCCGAGTCCCCCGAGGCGCTCTTCGCGCACGTCGCGGGCCTCAAGGTCGTCTCGCCGTCCAACTCCTCGGACGCCTACTGGATGCTCCAGCAGGCCATCCAGAGCGACGACCCGGTCATCTTCTTCGAGCCCAAGCGCCGCTACTGGGACAAGGGCGAGGTCGACACCGAGGCCATCCCGGGCGAGCTCCACAAGGCCCGGGTGGCGCGCGAGGGCAGTGACCTCACGCTCGCCGCGTACGGCCCGATGGTGAAGGTCTGCCTGGAGGCCGCCGCGGCCGCCCAGGAGGAGGGCAAGTCGGTCGAGGTCCTGGACCTGCGGTCGATGTCCCCGATCGATTTCGACGCGATCCAGCGGTCCGTCGAGAAGACCCGTCACCTCGTCGTCGTCCACGAGGCCCCGGTGTTCTACGGCTCCGGTGCGGAGATCGCCGCCCGGATCACCGAGCGCTGCTTCTACCACCTGGAAGCCCCCGTCCTGCGGGTCGGCGGCTACCACGCGCCGTATCCGCCGGCGCGCCTGGAGGAGGAGTACCTGCCGGGCCTCGATCGCGTGCTCGACGCCGTCGACCGCTCGCTGGCGTACTGAGGAGAGCACCGTGACGATCCGCGAATTCAAGATGCCCGACGTGGGCGAGGGCCTGACCGAGGCCGAGATCCTCAAGTGGTACGTCAAGGCCGGTGACACGGTCGAGGACGGCCAGATCGTGTGCGAGGTCGAGACGGCCAAGGCCGCCGTCGAGCTGCCGATCCCCTTCGACGGCACGGTCCACGAGCTGTGCTTCCCCGAGGGGACCACGGTCGATGTCGGCCAGGTCATCATCTCGGTGAACGTCGGCGGCGGTGCGGCACCCGAGGCCCCGGCGGCCCCGGTGGCCGAGGCCGCTCCCGCGCCCGCCGCTCCCGCGCCCGCCGCTCCCGCGCCCGCCGCTCCCGCGCCCGCCGCTCCCGCGCCCGTCGCGGACGAGGAGGAGGACGAGCCGCAGGTCCGTCAGCCGGTCCTCGTCGGCTACGGCGTGGCCGTCAGCTCCACCAAGCGCCGCGCCCGCAAGGCGGCCCCTGGTGCGGTCCAGGCCGCCCCGGTGGCACCGGCCGCCCCGGTCCCGGCGGCGCCCGTCGCCGTCTCCGTACCGGAGCAGCTCAACGGGCACGCGCCGGCCGGTGCCCGGCCGCTGGCCAAGCCGCCGGTCCGGAAGCTCGCCAAGGACCTCGGTGTCGACCTGGCCACGGTCACCCCGACCGGTCCGGACGGCGTCATCACCCGTGAGGACGTCCACGCGGCTGCCGCTCCGGTGTCCGCGCCGGCCGTCGAGGCTCCGGCCCCGGCGCCCGTGGCCGCCCCGGCCCCGGCCGTGGCGCCCGTGTCCGTCGTGCCGGCCGACGCCCGGGAGACCCGTGTCCCCGTCAAGGGCGTACGGAAGGCCACGGCGGCGGCGATGGTCGGCTCGGCCTTCACCGCGCCGCACGTCACCGAGTTCGTGACCTTCGACATCACGCGCACGATGAAGCTGGTCGACGAGCTCAGGTCCGGTACGGACATGGCGGGCCTGCGGGTCAACTCGCTCCTCCTCATCGCCAAGGCCGTCCTGGTCGCCGTCCGGCGCAACCCGGAGATCAACGCGGCCTGGGACGAGGCGGCGCAGGAGATCGTCGTCAAGCACTATGTGAACCTGGGCATCGCCGCGGCCACCCCGCGCGGTCTGCTCGTCCCCAACATCAAGGACGCGCACGCCCAGACCCTGCCCGAGCTGTCGGCCTCCCTGAGCGAGCTGGTCTCCACCGCGCGCGAGGGGAAGACGACCCCGGCGGCAATGCAGGGCGGCACCTTCACCATCACCAACGTGGGCGTCTTCGGCGTCGACACCGGTACGCCCATCCTGAACCTCGGCGAGTCCGCGATCCTCGCGGTCGGCTCGATCAAGCTCCAGCCGTGGGTCCACAAGGGCAAGGTGAAGCCGCGCCAGGTCACGACGCTGGCCCTCTCCTTCGATCACCGGCTGATCGACGGCGAGCTCGGCTCCAAGTTCCTGGCGGACGTCGCCGCGATCCTGGAGCAGCCGAAGCGGCTCATCACCTGGGCGTGACGCCCGAGTTGCCATGTTTCACGTGAAACACCCGGCCGAGGAGGGGGGAACACCCCTCCTCGGCCGGGTGTTTTCGTCGTCGTGCCGTAGAGGGGGATCGTGAGCGCGTATCTGGGGCCGCTGGAGCCGGTCGGGGACCGGTGGGTGATCGGTGATGTCAAGCGGCCGGGCGGAACGTGCCTGGTCCTGACGGCCGAAGGCTTGGAGCACTGTGCGAACGGGACCTCGGAGCCGCTTGAGGTCGTGCCGTGGTCCAGGGTCATGGAGCTGGGCATCCGTACGACCTACCGGGCCTGGATGGCCACGCGCGGGGGGACCGCGCTCAGCTGGGCCGGCCAGTCGAACGCCGTCGACATGGGCCGCGATGCCTGCTCCGTACACGCGCTCGTGCGCCATCCGTACGACGACTGGTTCGCGCGCTACAGCCACCATCGGCGCGCGTACACGGGGGCGCACGTGTACCTGGTCGGCCATCTCTTCGAGGCGGTCTCCGAGGCGAAGCTGATGCACCGGCTGGGCGATCCGCGATGGCTCGGCGCGGTCGTCGAGCAGGTGGCGCCCCTGCCGAACCGGCGGGCGTCGGCACGGAGGGTCCGCGAGATCGTCGGGGCCGCGGACGTCTGACCCGGCCCGTCCGTATCGCGGACGGGCCCGCCTGTTGCACCTCTGTTGTATCTATGCTGTGCGCATGCCATCAGCGCCCACCGGTCCGGCCCCGCTGCCCACCAAGCAGCCCCCCGCCGCCGACCGCGTCTACACGCACGTCAAGCAGGCCGTACTCGACCGGCGCTACGAGGGAGGCACCCTCCTCACCGAGGGCGAACTCGCCACGGCCGTCGGAGTGTCCAGGACGCCGGTGCGCGAGGCGCTGCTCAAGCTGGAGATGGAAGGGCTGCTCAAGCTCTACCCGAAGAAGGGCGCCCTCGTTCTCGCCGTCTCCGCGCAGGAGATCGCCGATGTCGTCGAGACCCGGCTGCTCGTCGAGGAGTTCGCCGTCCGGCGGGCCGTCCCCGCCCCCGCCCCGCTGATCGCCCGCCTCGAAGAACTCCTCGACGAGCAGCAGCGGCGCGCCGAGGCCGGCGACCTGGCGGAGGTCGCGGTCACCGACCGGTGCTTCCACGCCGAGATCGTCCGCCACGCGGGCAACCAGATCCTCTCCCGCCTCTACGACCAGCTCCGCGACCGCCAGCTCCGCATGGGCGTCGCCGTGATGCAGTCCCAGCCCGACCGCGTCGCCAAGAACATCACCGAGCACGCCGAGATCCTCGACCGGATCAAGGCCGGGGACGCCGAGGGCGCCGCCGCCTGCGTCCGCCAGCACCTCAGCTGGGTCAAGGTCCTGGTCCGGGGTGACGACCGGTGAGCGACCGCCGCAACCGCGACCGTGACGGCCGGGACCGTGACCCCAACCGCCGTGACGGCCGGGACCGCGACCGCATCCGCCGTGACCGCAGCCGCAACGGATACGGCTCCGCCGTCACCCTCCCCGGCGACCCGCCCGGCGGCCGTCGCGCCGCCCTCGTCTGGGGCGTCGGCGTCGCCGTCTACTTCGTCGCCGTCATCTTCCGCACGTCCCTCGGCGTCGCCGGACTCGACGCCGCCGACCGCTTCCACGTCAACGCCTCCGCGCTCTCCACCTTCTCTATACTCCAGCTGCTCGTCTACGCCGGCATGCAGATACCCGTCGGCCTGATGGTCGACCGGCTCGGCACCAAGAAGGTCCTCGCCCTCGGCGTCGTCCTCTTCACCCTCGGCCAGCTGGGTTTCGCGCTCTCTCCGTCGTACGGCACGGCGCTCGCCTCCCGCGCCCTCCTGGGCTGCGGCGACGCCATGACCTTCATCAGCGTCCTGCGGCTCGGCAGCCGCTGGTTCCCCGCCCGGCGCGGCCCGCTCATCGGCCAGGTCGCCGCCCTCTTCGGCATGGCCGGCAACCTCGTCTCCACCGTCTTCATCGCCCGCGCCCTGCACGGCCTCGGCTGGACGACCACCTTCGTCGGCAGCTCGCTGGCCGGCGTCGTCGTCCTCGTCCTGCTGCTGCTCTTCCTCAAGGACCACCCCGAGGGCTACGAACCCCAGCCCTCCACCCACGCGGGCGCCGCGTTCGTGCGCCGGCAGATCGCCGAGTCCTGGCGGGAACCCGGCACCCGGCTCGGCATGTGGGTGCACTTCACCACCCAGTTCCCCGCGATGGTCTTCCTGCTCCTGTGGGGGCTGCCGTACCTCGTCGAGGCGCAGGGCCTGTCCCGGTCGACCGCCGGAACCCTGCTCACCCTGGTCGTCCTGTCGAACATGGCCGTCGGCCTCGCGTACGGGCAGATCATCGCCCGCCACCACGCGGCCCGCGCCCCGCTGGCCCTCGGGACCGTCGCCGCCACCGCGCTGATGTGGGCGACCACCCTCGCCTACCCCGGCGACCACGCCCCGATGTGGCTGCTCGTCACCCTCTGTCTGGTCCTGGGCGCCTGCGGGCCGGCCTCGATGATCGGCTTCGACTTCGCCCGTCCGGCCAACCCGCCGGAGCGTCAGGGCACCGCCTCCGGCATCGTCAACATGGGTGGTTTCGTGGCCTCGATGACCACGCTGCTCGCCGTGGGCGTGCTGCTCGACGCGACCGGCGGCAACTACCGGATCGCGTTCTCCTCGGTCTTCGTCCTGGAGGCCCTGGGAATCGTGCAGATCCTGCGCCTCAAGGCCCGCACCCACCGCAGGGAACGGGAACGGCTCGTCGCCAGCCGTGTCGAGGCCGTGCACGTCCCGGTCTAGAGGTCGGGACCACGGGAGCACTACCGGGGCGTCACCGCGAAGTTGTCGAGGATGGCCTGCGCCAGCTCCTCGTCACCCTCCGTCTTGACCCGGTCGGCCACCTCGGCCGGCCGGACCCGGCCGCAGGCGAGCCGTACGAACGTCTCCCAGTCCGTCGCGAGCGTCACCGCGGGGCCCAGCGAGGGCGCGCCGTCGATCGAACCCCGGCCCTCCGCGTCGACCCGTACGGTCCGCAGGAACTCCACCGGGCCGCTCACGTCGATCACCACCGCCGAGGGCGCGGGCGCCCCGGCGTCCTTGGCGACCACCTTCGGCAGCGCCTCCAGCAGCACGTCCCGCGTGACGTGCGCACCCGCCGAGTCCAGGTTGCCCGGCTTGCCGAGCGCGACCCGCAGGTCCTGCTCGTGCACCCACACGTCGAAGGCGCGCATCCGGTAAGCCAGTTCCAGGGACTGCTCGGCGCCCAGGGGGGCGCGGATCAGGCGGTCGGGGGAGCGGTTCTCGTTGCGCAGCTGCCGGGCCCGGCGGATCAGGATGTACTCCAGCTCCGAGGTCATCTCCGGCGCGGTGTGGTGCCGCCGCACATCGACCTGGACCTCCATGTAGCGCGCGAAGTCACTGCGTACGTGGTACAGGTCGCGGGGCAGGGAGTGGATCGGCCGCGGGTCGCCGAGTATCTCGGTCTCCATGCCGATGACATGGGACACGATGTCCCGCACCGACCAGCCGGGGCACGGGGTCGGCCGGTTCCAATCGCCCTCCATGAGCGGCTGCACCAGCTCGGCTATCGCCTCGATGGAATGGGTCCAGGCGTCGGCGTAGTTCTGGAGGCTGGGATGGACGGTCACGGGACCCCTCGGCGGTTCTTCGGTGCGCGGGCTCAAAACACGACTGGGTGGGAGGCTCGGACGCTAAGTTACGCTGCCCGAAGGCACCCCGGCAGTGCTTTCGTGTGACGATCGTAGGCCGGTGTTGACGGCTCGAATGCCAGGACGGTGGTAGTGTGCGCGCCTCGCTGATCCAGATCGCGGTAGACCCGGACGAACCGGTCGACGCCCGTCGTGCCCGCGTGGGCCGCCTCGTAAGGGCGGAATCCGGCCACGCCGACCTTGTCGTCCTGCCCGAACTGTGGACCGTCGGAGCCTTCGCCTCCGACCTCTTCGCCGCCGAGTCCGAGCCGCTGAACGGCCCGACGCAGCGGGCGATGGCGGACGCCGCCCGCGAGGCCGGGGTCTGGCTGCACGCCGGCTCCTTCGTCGAGGCGGAGGGCGGCGCCCTCTACAACACCTCGCTCGTCCTCTCCCCCGACGGCGAACTCGCCGCCTCCTACCGCAAGATCCACCGCTTCGGCTTCGACAAGGGCGAGGCGGTGATGATGGCCGCAGGGGAGGACCTCGTCACCGTCGACCTTCCGCACCTCACCGTCGGCGTCGGCACCTGCTACGACCTGCGCTTCCCGGAACTCTTCCGCGGTCTCGTCGACGCCGGCGCGCAGGCCTTCGTCGTCCCGGCCGGCTGGCCCGCCCTCCGCCGCGCCCATTGGAGCCTGCTCGCCCGCGCCCGCGCCGTCGAGAACCAGGCGTACGTCCTCGCCTGCGGTACGGCGGGCACGCACGCCGGCGTGGAGCAGGCCGGCCACTCGATCGTCGTCGACCCCTGGGGGGAGACCCTCGCCGAGGCGGGCCCCGACGAGGAGATCCTGCGGGTCGTCCTCGACCCGGCGAAGGTCACGACGACCCGCGAACAGTTCCCGGCGCTGAAGGACCGGGTGCTCGGCATCGCGGCGCCGGAGGCCGGGCGCCGGGGCTGAGGGGGGTCCGGGGCGCGGTGGCCGGGGCTGGGGGTCGCCCGCCCGGCCGACCCCCACCCGACTGCCCGACCGACCCCCACCCGACCGCCGGGCCGCCGGGCCGCCGGGGGCTGAGCGCCGCTCCGGGGCCCCGGTCCCGCTCTAGTACTGGCTCTCCGCCCACAGGTCGGTGATCCGCGAGACGCCCGCGCGGACCGCCCCCATCCGGGTGAGGGCCGAGCGGTCGACACCCGCGAAGACCAGCGCGAGCGCCAGATCGCCGCCCTCCGCCCGGCCGCCGACCCGCACGGCCAGCTGCCGCTTCCTGCCGCGCCCCGAAGCGCGGACGGTGACCGTGAGGCCGGGGTCCTCCTCGTCGGGCTCGCGGGTCAGGACGTACGCCCGCTTGTCGAGCGCCGAGAGCCGGTAGCGGTCGCCCGCGTACCGCAGCGCGAGGGCGCGCCGCGCCGCCGTGGCGCCCCAGCGGTTCCGCGTCATGCACACCATGCGGTCGCCGACCCGGAGCGTGGACCGGTTCAGGGTCGGCAGCCGGATGCCGTCGGTGTGGACGCCCCGGGCCTCGAAGGTGACGACGGGTATCAGCCCGCCGCGCGCCTCCGAGACGACGGTCTCCGGCGCGGTACGGGGCAGCGGGCAGGTCAGCGTGATCTCGCCGAACTCCCGCGAGACGCCCCGCCAACCGGCCCGGCGCGCGTGCCGGTCGCCCTCCTGCCACGGCTGGAGGACGAAGGGGGAGACGGCGGTGTGCATGTCGCTCCTTCTCGGGAGAGGGGTCGAGGGGCTCGGCGTCGGTCGGGGAGGGACCTGAGGTCAGAGGGTGACCGCGCGCAGGGAGGCCCGGACGGGCCCGTACGGGATCCCCGACCCCGGCTCGTACGGGATCCCCGACCCCGGCTCGTACGGGATCCCCGGCCCGCGCCCGTACTCCTCCCACGCCGCCGCCAGTCTCCGTACCGCCTCCGACAACTGCTCCGGAGGCAGCAGGAAGTGCAGCCGCAGATGGCGGACGCTGCCGCCGAGGGCGTCGGTCGTCACGCCCGGCAGGACCGCCACCCCGTGGCGCAGGGCGAGCTGCGCGAACGAGACGCCGTCGCCGTGCGGGAGGCGTACCCACAGCGTCTGGCCGCCGGTCGCCGGGGCGCAGGACCAGGACGGGAGCAGCCGGGCCAGCTCGCCGCGCAGATGCGCGTGGCCCGCACGGATCGTGTCCAGGCGGGCGGCGAGGACCGGTGCGAAGTCGTCGAGGAGCCGGGCCGCCGCGAGTTGGGACGGCACGTCGCAGCCCAGGTCGTGCAGGGCCTTCAGCCGGGCGAGCCGGGCGATCAGGGGCGCGGGGCCGCGCACCCAGCCGATCCGGAGGCCGCCCCACACGACCTTGGAGAGCGAGCCGACCGAGACGACCTCGCCGTACGAGGAGAGGGAACGGTCCTCCGGGTGCGGGGCGAACGCCAGGTCGCCCAGTACCTCGTCGTCCACCAGCGGCACTCCGAGCGCGTTCGCCGCCTCCACGAGACGCCGCCCGGCGAGCGGCGGCAGGACCGTGCCCGTCGGGTTCTGGAAGCGGGCCACCACATAGGCCAGGGCAGGACGGTGGCGTTCCATCACACGGATCGCCTCCGCCACGTCCAGTCCGTCGGGCCCGACCGCCACCGGCAGCGGCATGGCGGCGGCCTCCCGGACCAGGTCGAGCGCCCCCGGGTACGTCGGCGCTTCGATGAGCACCCCGTCGCCGGGCGCGAGCAGCAGCCGGGTGAGCAGCGAAAGTCCCTGCTGGGCGCCGGTCGTGACCAGGATCTGGCCGGGCCCGGTCGGCACTCCGCGTGCCGAGTAGCGGGCCGCGACGGCCGTCCGCAGCGCCCCGAGGCCGGCCGGGTGGTAGCCGAGGTCGCCGTCGGGCAGGACCAGCGAGCGGTACGCCTCCGCCAGCTCGGGCGGCGGCCCGGTGGGGGCGGCGCAGCTCAGCAGGAGCACGTCGTCCGGCGCCTCCAGGAGGTGCAGGAACAGCGGGTTCGAGGTCTCGGCCACCCGGGGCGGCGCCCCCGGGCCCGTCCGGGTCTCCTCCTCGGGCTCGGGCGCCAGCGCCGCCCGTGTCACCCGGGTCCCGCTGCCCTGCCGCCGTACCAGCCGGCCCTCCTGCCGCAGTACGTCGTACGCGGCGACCACCGTCGTCCGGCCCACGGCCAGGGCCCGCGCCAGCCGCCGGTCCGGCGGCAGCGGCGTGCCCGGCGGCAGCGCGCCCTCGTCGATCAGCCGGCGCAGCCGGGCCGCGAGCAGCAGGTACAGCGGCCCGCGCCCGGCCGACCAGCGGCCGAGCCGGGCGACCAGGTCGTCGGCCGGGTGGGGAAGGCGTTCGATTGGCTCCATCGCCGAACCAATCTGCCGGGATTGGACCTGGGAAGGCAAACCGCCGGTCCACAGACTGGGCCCATGAGCCCTGCCGACTCCGCGCCGCCCGCCGAACCCGCCGCCTCGCCCCTGGGAGGCTCCGCCTCCCCCCGTCCCGGGACCCTCGCCGTCCATCCGCCGCACGTCGAGATCACCGGCAGCAGGCCGCTCGGCGTCCCTCTCCACCAGGGGCACGTCTTCGCCTTCGACTCGGCCGACGCGCTCGCCGCCGCCTTCACCACCACCGACGCGTTCATGTACAGCCGTCACGGCAACCCCACCGTCCGCACCCTTGAGGACGCCGTAGCCCGCCTCGAAGGCGGCGCCGCCGGCCTCTCCTTCGCCTCCGGCATGGGCGCGGTGAACGCCGTCCTCCTCGGTCTGCTCGGCTCCGGCGATCACGTCATCGCCCAGACCTGCCTGTACGGCGGTACGTACGCGGTCCTGACCGACCTCGCCACCCGCTGGGGCGTCGACGTCACCTACGTCTCCGGCACCGACCCGGAGGAGGTGCGGGCGGCCCTGCGCCCGGAGACCCGGCTCCTCCACCTGGAGACCGTCGCCAACCCCACCACCCGGGTCTCCGACCTGCCCGCGCTCGCCGCCGTCGCCGCCGAGGCGGGGGTGCCCGTCGCCGTCGACAACACCTTCGCCTCGCCGCTGCTCTGCCGCCCGATCGACCACGGCGCGGACATCGTCGTGCACTCCGCGACGAAGTACCTGTCCGGGCACGCGGACGTCCTCGGCGGCGTCGTCGTCTTCAAGGACGCCGAGCTGTACCACCGGGTCCGCCACCACTCCGTCGAACAGGGCGCGTCCACCGACCCGTTCGCCGCCTGGCTGACCCTGCGCGGGATGCAGACCCTGTCCCTGCGGATGGAGCGCCAGTGCGCGAGCGCCGCAGACCTCGCGGCCCGGCTGTCCGCGCACCCGGCGGTCGCGGCCGTCCGCCACCCGGCCCTGGCGAGCCACCCGGACCGGGCCGTCGCGGCCCGGCTGCTGCCCGCCGGGGGCGGCGGGGTGATCTCGGTGGATCTCGCGGGCGGCCGGGAGGCGGGCCGTGCCTTCGTCGAGGCGGTACGGCTCGCGTCCCTCAGCGTCTCCCTCGGCGATGTGAAGACCCTGGTGATGCACCCGGCCTCCACCTCGCACCACCAGCTCGACGCGGCGGCCCTGGCGGCGGCGGGGATCGGTCCCGGCACGGTCAGGATCTCGGTGGGCATCGAGCACGTGGAGGACCTGTGGGAGGACCTGGAACAGGCGCTGGGCAAGGCCGGCACCCACTAGCCCCGCCCGCGCTTCCGCTAGTCGTCCCCCCGCTCCCGCTCGGCCATCCGGATCACGCACACCGCCACCGCGATCTGGAGCGCCGCGTCGGCGTCCTCGCGGACCACGTCGACCGCGTAGGTCTCGCGGACGTGGAACCACCGCCGGGAGATGTGGGCCAGGAGTTCGCCCTCGTACTCGACGGTGAACTCCCGGTCCAGGATCCGGCCGCTGACGTCCAGTTCGGTGCCCTCGACGAGGGTCACCCGGTAGTGGTTGCGGAGCAGCGAGAGCCGTTTGCGGCGGACGGTCGCGAGCGGGCGCTCGTCCCGCTCGATCGTCATGGCGTCCCGCAGGCTGAACATCTTCTGCCGCAGGGTCACGAGGACCTGCCCGTCGGGGTCCTTCAGCTCCAGGGTGTCGCGCAGCCGCAGCGCCTTGCCGTCGACGAGGAAGGCGTGGCGGCCCTGCTCGTCCTCGATCCAGTAGTCGTCGCCGATCGCGAAGATCTTGTCCCGTACGAGATATTTCATGGCGCTATGCCTGCCCCGTGGGGGGCGGGTTCACCCGAAGTAGCGGACGAACGCGTCCGGGGTCGCCCCGAACATCTCGCCGAAGGGCGAGTCGAGCTGATGGATCAGCAGCACCGTGAAGGCGATGAAGCCGGCCAGGCCCATCACCATCACCACATGGGTGGTGCTCCGTCTGATCCCGAAGAGGAACATGAAGGCGAGGGTGAGCGTGCCGCCGATGAGGAGTCCCGCCCACAGGACGGGGGAGAGACGTTCCTGCGCCGCCGCCTCCCGGCCCCGGCGGGCGTCGTCGACGTAGCTGAGCTGGGCCAGTACCTCCTGGGCGGCGATCTGCTCGGGGACCTTCGCGGAGTCCGACACCTCGCCGGCCTTCCGCAGCTGTTCGAGCAGCCGCCAGCCGGAGGTGTCGAGCGGTTCGCGCGCCTCCATCACGGGCCATTCGACGCCGACGACGTGATCGGCGTACGTCCGGGCCGCGTCGCGCAGCGGCTCCCGGCGGTCGGCGGGGAGGGCGTCCGCGAGCAGATACGTCTGGTGCAGGGCGCTGGCCTCGGCCTGGACGTTGTCGGCGGCGGCGGACCGGGTGTCCCAGACGGACACCAGGCACAGGCCGAGCACGATCGCGTAGAGCACCGAGACCATCATGGCGATGTACTCGGCGACGTCCTCGCGCGGCTCCTCGTCCTCGCCGACCGGGAAGAGCCTGGTCTTGGCGACGACGGCGAGGGCGGCGACGAGCGCGACGCCGAGGACGACGACGAGCGTTTCGAACAGGGCCACGGTCAGCTTCTCCGGTTGCCGAGGAGGGCGGCGGCGACGGCCGCCGGGATCAGGAGGAGCAGCAGCATCGAGACGACCCCGAGCTCGTCCGCCTCCCGGCTCCGGCGCCGCAGCCGCCCGAGGAACCCTTCGTGGCCGAGGGCGGCGGCACGGCGGGCGGGGACGGAGGCCTCGTCGCGGGGTACGGGAACGGGTACGGCGTCGGGGGCGGTCGGTACGGAGCCCGGGGGTACGCCCTCCGGGGCGGGGCCCACGGCGCCCGCGTCACCGGCACCGGCGCCGACCCCTTCACCGACCCCGGAGCCGCCCCCGTCGCCGGGCGCGGCTCCGGGCGGGTTGACCGGTCCGAGTCCGAGTCCGGGTCCGGGTTCGGGTCCGGGTTCGGGTTCGGGTCCGGGTTCGGGTCCGGGTCCGAGTCCGGCTCCGGCTCCGGCTCCGGACCCGGGTACGGGTACGGGTACGGGTACGGCCCCAGCTCCGGCCCCGGACTCGGGTACGGCCCCGGCCCCGGCCCCGGGTACGGGTACGGCCCCGGCCCCGGCGGCCCCCGGAACGGGCACCCCGCCCCCGGCCAAGGGCCCCCCGGGAGCGCGGGGCGCCCCACGGTTCCCTCCTAGGGGATTCCCCAGGGAATCCCGGCCGGGACCCTGTACGGGACCTGGGGGACCTACGGGACTGCCCACCGGATTGCCCACCGGATTCCGTACGGGCTCCCGCCCGGCGGTCGACGGCATCCCCGCTCCCGGTCGCGCGGCCCCCCGCGCCGCAGGACCCGGCACCGTGAAGACGCCGGCGGACCGGGCGACGAGCGTCGGCGCGGGGACCCGGCCGCCCCCGGGCCCGTAGGTGGTCACCCGGTCGCTCCCGGAGGCGAGGCCGGTGCTCCGGTGGGTGCCGGGGGGCCGTCGTACGGTGCCCGTGCAGCGGGCCGAGGCGCCCGGGGCGAGCAGGGGCACGTTCCCGGGCCGCCCCGCGCAGTCCACGGCGCCCGCACGCCGACCGGGCCCGGTGACCCCGGCCTGGACGGCGGGCAGGCCGAGCGCGGTGTCGCTGATCCGGACGGTGTGCAGGGGCCTGTTGCCGTGGTTGGTCACGGTGTACGTGACGGTGGCCGTGCCGAGGCCGGGGGGCCCGACCGCGATCCGTTCGGTGAGGCGGAGGGCGCCTGCGACCCCGGTGTACCCGGCGCGGGCGGTGGCCGTCAGCACCCGGCCCAGCGAGGGGACGGAGCCTTCCGCCCGTACGGTGCCCCGATGTGTCCCGGACGCGGCGCTGAAGCGGGCGACGCACTCCAGCTCCCCGAGCGCGGGGAGCGGGCGGGCGGGGCAGCGCACGGACCCGGAGGGGACCTCGGGGTCGGCGATCCGCACCCCGTAGAGGTGGGCCTCGCTTCGGTTCACGAGCCGGTACCGTTTGACGACCGGCCCGCCGGCCCGCAGGTCCGGCGGCCGGACGCCGCTGTGGTCCCGCCCGTTCACGCGCACGCTCACGGTCAGGGCCCCCTCCCCGACGCCACCGGCCCGGGCGACGGACCCGGGCAGCACGGCTCCGGGCACCACCGCCCCGGTCAGCGCGAGCACCACCACCAGAAGCCCGCCCCTCACCCGACGGTGGCAATAGTCCGATGATCTGCCCACGCGCGTCATGAGCCCCATGCCACCGCCCGCCCGGGAGCGCCCCCCGCCCGGGACACGCCCCCACCCCCCACCCGGCCCTGACTTTCCACCCGTACGGCACCCTTGAACCATGAACGACTCCGTGCCCACCGCCGCGCCCGCGCCCCGCCGTGCCCGTGTCCGCGCCCCCGAGCTGATCGGCAAGGGCGGCTGGCTCAACACCGGAGGCAAGGAGCTCACCCTCGCCGACCTCCGAGGCAAGTGTGTAGTAGTTGATTTTTGGACATTTTGCTGTGTGAACTGCCTGCACGTGCTCGATGAGCTGCGTGAGCTGGAGGAGAAGCATCGGGACACCCTGGTGATCGTCGGGGTGCACTCACCGAAGTTCGTGCACGAGGCCGAGCATCAGGCCGTCGTCGACGCCGTGGAGCGGTACCAGGTGCACCACCCCGTACTGGACGACCCCGAGCTGGCCACCTGGAAGCAGTACGCCGTGCGGGCCTGGCCGACGCTCGTCGTGATCGACCCCGAGGGGTACGTCGTCGCCCAGCACGCCGGCGAGGGGCACGCCAACGCGCTCCGTACGCTCGTCGAGGAACTGGAGGCCGAGCACGGCGCCAAGGGCACGCTGCGGCGCGGCGACGGCCCCTACGTGGCCCCCGAGCCCGTCGCCACCGACCTCCGCTTCCCCGGCAAGGCGATCCTGCTGCCCTCCGGGAACCTCCTGGTCTCCGACACCACCCGGCACCAGCTCGTCGAGCTGGCGGCCGACGGCGAGACCGTCGTCCGCCGCATCGGCGAGGGTGTCTTCCGGGAGCCGCAGGGTCTCGTGCGGCTCCCGGACGGCAGGATCGTCGTCGCCGACACCGTGAACCACGCCCTGCGCGCGTACGACCCGGAGACCGGCGCGATCGAGCGGATCGCCGGCACCGGCACGCAGTGGTGGCAGGGCTCCCCGACCTCCGGGCCCGCCCTGGACGTCGACCTGTCCTCGCCGTGGGACGTGGCCTGGTGGCAGGGCAAGGTGTGGATCGCCATGGCCGGTGTCCACCAGCTGTGGACGTACGACCCGGCCACCGGGACCGTCGAGGTCGCGGCCGGCACCACCAACGAGGGGCTCGTCGACGGCCCCGCCGCCGAGGCCTGGTTCGCGCAGCCCTCCGGGCTCGCCGCCACCGAGGACCGCCTCTGGGTCGCCGACTCCGAGACCAGCTCCCTGCGCTGGGTGGAGCGGGAGGCCGACGGTTACGCCGTCCGCACCGCCGTCGGCACCGGCCTCTTCGACTTCGGGCACCGCGACGGCGCGGCCGGGCAGGCCCTCCTCCAGCACCCGCTGGGCGTCACCGCCCTGCCCGACGGCTCGGTCGCCGTCAGCGACACGTACAACCACGCCCTGCGCCGCTACGACCCGGCGAGCGGTGAGGTCACCACCCTCGCCACCGACCTGCGCGAGCCCAGCGACGCGGTCCTCGTCGACGGGGACATCGTGGTCGTCGAGTCCGCCCGGCACCGGCTCACCCGGCTCCGGCTCCCCGAGGAGGCAGTCCAGGTCGAGGCGGTCGCCCACCGCACGCGCCGCGAGGCCACCGAGGTCGCCCCCGGCCTGCTCCGGCTCGACGTGGTGTTCCGGGCCCCCACGGGCCAGAAGCTCGACGAGCGGTACGGTCCGTCGACCCGCCTCCTGGTCTCCTCGACCCCGCCGGAACTGCTGCTCGGCGGCGAGGGCAAGGGCACGGACCTGTTCCGTGACCTGAACCTCAACCCGGAGCTGACCGAAGGCGTCCTGCACGTCTCCGCGATGGCGGCCTCCTGCGACGACGACCCCGCCAACGAGTACCCGGCCTGCCACGTCCACCAGCAGGACTGGGGCGTCCCGGTGAAGATCACGGCGGACGGCACGGCCCGCCTCCCGCTGATCCTGGCGGGCATGGACGGCTGACGGCCTGTGGGCGGGTGTCCCATCCGCGCCGGCGGGCGCTGTCGTCGTCCGCCGCGCCGAAGGAGCCCCCGGTGTCCGCAGACCCCGAGTCGTCCCCGGGCGTGGCGCTGCCGATCCTGCTCCAGGTCGTCCTGATCGTCCTCGTGATCGTCAAGAGCCGCTCGATCAGCCCGGCGGCCGGCCCCGGCAACGGCCCCGGCTCCGATGCCGAACCCCGTACCCCGTACCCCGGTCACCCGGTCGTCCCCCGGTCACTGACGCACCCGGGATCCGGCGCGCCCGGCGGCCTAACGCACGATCCCCTGGTTCCTGGACGGCCGCCCCGCAGCCGCGTCCAGGCATCCGGCCACCCAGGCCGCCGGGTCGTGGACGGCCCGGTCGCCGCCCATCCCCTGCCGTTCCATGCTCGCGCACTCCCCGTCGAGCAGGGCCTTCGTGCGCGAGCCGTCCACGTCGTAGCCGCGGATGCGGGAGGCCTGGACGAAGCCGCCCTCGTAGGCGATGTCCGTGCCCCACGGCGGCCGTTCGTTGTACTCGCCGATCAGAATCGCCGCCGCCGCCGTGGCGAGCACGACGGCGGCGGCGGTACCGGCGGCGAACTTCCCCCGTGAGGGGCCCTCATGACGATGCATGGGGGCGACGCTGCCAGGCGGGGCCTTTCGCGGATGTTTCGCGGTCCGCGGGCCCCTGGTGGGGTCAGCCCTCCAGGAACGCGACCAGCGCGTTGGCGAGGAGGTACGGGTCCTTCGCGCCGCACAGCTCGCGGGCGCTGTGCATGGAGAGGATCGCGACGCCGATGTCGACGGTCTTGATGCCGTGGCGGGCGGCGGTGATCGGGCCGATCGTCGTGCCGCAGGGCATGTCGTTGTTGGAGACGAAGGACTGCCAGGGCACGCCCGCCTTCTCGCACGCGGCGGCGAAGACCGCACGGCCGCTGCCGTCGGTGGCGTACCGCTGGTTGACGTTCACCTTGAGGATCGGGCCGCCGTTGACGCGCGGGTGGTGCGTCGGGTCGTGGCGCTCCGCGTAGTTCGGGTGGACGGCGTGGCCGGTGTCCGAGGACAGGCAGACGGTGCCGGCGAAGGCGCGGGCCCGGTCCTCGTAGGAGCCGCCGCGCGCGTACACGGAACGTTCGAGGACGTTCCCGAGCAGCGGGCCCTGGGCGCCGGTGTCGGCCTCGGAGCCGTTCTCCTCGTGGTCGAAGGCGGCGAGGACCGGGATGTACGTGAGGTCCTCGCGGCCCGCGAGGGAGGCGAGCGCGGCGACGGAGGCGTGCACGGAGATCAGGTTGTCCATACGGGGTCCGGCGAGCAGTTCGCGGTCGCGGCCCAGGTAGGCGGGGGCCTCCACGGCGTGGACCATCAGGTCCCAGCCGCTCACGTCCTCGGCGTCCACGCCGGCCTCGGCGGCGACGAAGGAGATCAGGTCGCCCTCGTGGACCTCGCCGATGCCCCAGACGGGCTGCATGTGCCGCTGGCGGTCGAGCTTGAGGCCGTCGTTGACGCCCCGGTCGAGGTGGATGGCGAGCTGCGGGACGCGCAGCAGCGGCCGGTCGACGTTGACGAGGCGGTGGCTGCCGTCGCGGAGCGTGAGGCGGCCGGCGAGGCCGAGGTCGCGGTCGAGCCAGGTGTTGAGGAGGGTGCCGCCGTAGACCTCCACGGCGACCTGCCGCCAGCCCTGCGAGCCGAGATCGGGCTGCGGCTTCACGCGCAGGTTGGGGGAGTCGGTGTGGGCGCCGACGATGCGGAACGGGGTGTGGGCGGAGGCACCCTCCGGCACGTACCAGGCGATGATCGCGCCGCCGCGGATGACGTACTTGCCGCCGCTGGTCCCGTCCCAGGACGCGGTCTCCTCCACCTGCCGGAAGCCCGCCTTCTCCAGCCGCTCGGCGGCCGTCGCGACCGCGTGGTACGGCGAGGGCGAGGCCGTCAGGAAGGCCATCAGGTCGTCGGTGTGTCCGCGGTCGAAGGGGCCGGCGGTGGGACGGGAAGCTGCGCTGCTCATGGGTTCACCTTACGCAGGGCCGCGAGAAGGGATCCGGGGCCCCGGGACGGGACGGGGGATGGGGCGGGGAAGGGGCGCCTCGGGACCGCCCGGGACCGGTGAGTGAGCCGAAGGGGCGCGCCGGGGGAACGGACCCGAGCGCGCGGAGCCTCCCGAGGAACCAGGGACCCGAGCACGGTCGGGTCCGTGAGCCCGGCTCCGGCGCCCCCGGTGGGGGTCCCCCCGGCGGAGCGAGGGGGAGAACCGAGCCCCTGAAAAGACGGAACGGCCCGCCCCCCTCCCCGGGGACGGGCCGTTCCTCAGGACGAAGCGCGTCTTAGAACGCGGCCTCGTCCAGGTCCATCAGCGAGCCGTCGACCGCCTCGGCGAGCGTGCGCTCGGCGGTGACGCCCGGCAGGACGTTGGCGGCGAAGAACTTCGCGGCCGCGATCTTGCCCTGGTAGAAGGCGACGTCCTTGCCGGTCGCGCCGGCGGCCAGCTTCTCCGCGGCGACGGCCGCGCCGCGGATCAGCAGGTAGCCGACGACGACGTCGCCGGAGGCGAGGAGCAGGCGGGTGGTGTTGAGGCCCACCTTGTAGATGTTCTTGACGTCCTCGCCGGTCGCGGTGAGGTCGGTCAGCATGACGCCGACGATGCCCTCCAGGTCGACCGCGGCCTTGGCGAGCGCGTCGCGGGCGCCGGCCAGGTCCTCGCCGCCGGTGCCGACCGCGAGGAACTTCTTGATCTCCTCGGCGAGGGCGTTCAGGGACGCGCCCTGGTCGCGGACGATCTTGCGGAAGAAGAAGTCCTGGCCCTGGATGGCCGTGGTGCCCTCGTAGAGGGTGTCGATCTTGGCGTCGCGGATGTACTGCTCGATCGGGTACTCCTGGAGGAACCCGGAGCCGCCGAAGGTCTGGAGCGACTGCGCGAGCTGCTCGTAGCCCTTCTCGGAGCCGTAGCCCTTGACGATCGGGAGCAGCAGGTCGTTCAGGCCGTGCAGCGCCTTGGCGTCCTCGCCGGCCGCTTCCTTGACCGCGATCTCGTCCTGCACGGAGGCCGTGTAGAGGACGAGGGTGCGCATGCCCTCGGCGTACGCCTTCTGCGTCATCAGCGAGCGGCGGACGTCGGGGTGGTGGGTGATGGTGACCTTGGGCGCGGCCTTGTCCATGAAGTTGGCCAGGTCGGTGCCCTGGACGCGCTCCTTGGCGTACTCCAGGGCGTTGAGGTAGCCCGTGGAGAGGGTGGAGATCGCCTTCGTGCCGACCATCATGCGGGCGAACTCGATGATGAGGAACATCTGGCGGATGCCGTCGTGCTTGTCGCCGATCAGCCAGCCCTTGGCGGGGTGCTGGTCGCCGAAGGTCATCTCGCACGTGTTGGAGGCCTTGAGGCCCATCTTGTGCTCGACGTTGGTGGCGTAGACGCCGTTGCGCTCGCCCAGCTCGCCGGTCTCCCAGTCGAACTCGTACTTCGGGACGAGGAAGAGGGAGAGGCCCTTGGTGCCGGGGCCGGCACCCTCGGGGCGGGCGAGGACGTAGTGGAGGATGTTCTCCTCCATGTCGTGCTCACCGGACGTGATGAAGCGCTTCACGCCCTCGATGTGCCAGGAGCCGTCCTCCTGCTGGGTGGCCTTGGTGCGGCCGGCGCCGACGTCCGAGCCGGCGTCGGGCTCGGTCAGGACCATCGTGGAGCCCCAGCGGCGCTCGACGGCGATCCGCGCGACCTTCTTCTGCGCGTCGTTGCCCTCGTTGTAGAGGATGCCGGCGAAGGCCGGGCCGGAGGAGTACATCCAGATGGCCGGGTTCGCGCCGAGGAGCAGCTCCGCGTACGCCCAGATCAGGGAGCGCGGGGAGACGGTGCCGCCGATCTCCTCGGGGATGCCGAGGCGCCAGTACTCGGACTCCATGAAGGCGTTGTACGACTTCTTGAAGGTGGCCGGGAGCGGGGCGGTGTTGGTCTCCGGGTCGAAGACCGGCGGGTTGCGGTCGGCGTCGGCGAAGGACTCCGCGAGCTCGTTCTCGGCGAGACGGCGGATCTCGTCGAGGATGCTCTTGGCGGTCTCGACGTCCATCTCCTCGAACGGCCCGGAGCCGTACACCTTGTCGCGGCCGAGGACCTCGAAGAGGTTGAACTCGATGTCGCGGAGATTCGACTTGTAGTGCCCCATGGCGACGGCTCCGTAAGGCTCGGGGAGGCAGGTTCCTCGTACACGTACCAGCAAGTAGCAAAGCGTTCTCTCCGATGATGCTACCCACCGGTAATAAGAGCAACCCCTCTCGGGCCATCTGTGACGCAGTAGGCTCATGGTCCATGTACGGCTACGAGCAGAATCCGGGTGCCCAGCAGCAGTACGCGCCGCCCCAGCAGGGCGGGATGCCGGGCGGTATGCAGGCTGGAATGCCCGGTGGGATGCCCGGTGGGATGCCGGGTGCCGGCATGCAGGACGGCATGCAGGGCGGTTACGGGCAGCAGCCCCCGCTCTACCCGGAGCCCTCGCCGCCCTCCCTCGCCGACGCCGTGCGCGCCTTCACCACGGGCACGCTCGCGCCCGAGGACTTCCAGCAGATCTTCGCGACCTCCAAGGTCTACTGCCCGCGCGGCGACAACCCCGGCTTCCTGGCGCTGCACAACACCCAGCAGCCGGTCATCCCGATGTTCACCTCGCTCAAGGAGCTGCGGCGGTACGCGGGCAAGGAGTCGAAGTACTTCGTCATCACCGGCGCCGAGGTGATCGACCTGCTGCCCACCGGCTACGGCTTCGTGCTCGACATGGAGGGTGACCACCGGATGGTCTTCGACGCGAAGGCCGTGGAGCAGATGGTCGATTTCGCGATGCGGCGGATGTACGGCTGACGCAGCCTGGAGACAGGGAGAGCGCCCGGGAGGAATTCCTCCCGGGCGTTCCGCGTTCTGGGTGGCAAGAAGTTCACTGTTCAACTAAAGTGGACGCCACGAGGTCGAATCAGGCCGCCGCACTAGGAGGTCCCGTCATGCCCGCCGTGACTGTCGAGAACCCGCTCACCCTGCCGCGCGTCGCGGCTCCGGCCGACGCCGTCCCGCGTCCCGTGCTCGCCGTCACCACGGCACCCTCGGGGTTCGAGGGCGAAGGCTTCCCGGTACGCCGCGCGTTCGCCGGGATCAACTACCAGTACCTCGACCCGTTCATCATGATGGACCAGATGGGTGAGGTGGAGTACGCGCCGGGCGAGCCCAAGGGCACCCCCTGGCACCCCCACCGGGGCTTCGAGACCGTCACCTACATCATCGACGGCGTCTTCGACCACCAGGACTCCAACGGCGGCGGCGGCACCATCACCAACGGCGACACCCAGTGGATGACCGCCGGTGCCGGCCTCCTCCACATCGAGGCCCCGCCGGAGTCCCTCGTCGTCAGCGGCGGCCTCTTCCACGGCCTCCAGCTGTGGGTGAACCTGCCCGCCGCCGACAAGATGATGGCCCCCCGCTACCAGGACATCCGCGGCGGCCAGGTCCAGCTGCTCACCTCCCCCGACGGCGGCGCGCTGCTCCGCGTCATCGCCGGAGAGCTGGACGGGCACGAGGGTCCCGGCATCACCCACACCCCGATCACGATGCTCCACGCGACCCTGCGGCCGGGCGCCGAGATCACCCTGCCGTGGCGCGAGGACTTCAACGGCCTCGCGTACGTGCTCGCCGGGCGCGGCAGCGTCGGCGTCGAACGGCGACCGGTCCACATGGGCCAGACCGCCGTCTTCGGCAAGGGCGGCTCCCTCACCATCCGCGCCGACGAGAAGCAGGACGGGAACACCCCCGACCTGGAGATCGCCCTCCTCGGCGGCCAGCCGATCCGCGAGCCGATGGCCCACTACGGCCCGTTCGTCATGAACACCCAGGCCGAACTCCGCCAGGCCTTCGAGGACTTCCAGGCGGGCCGGCTGGGGACGATCCCGGCGGTGCACGGGATGGGCGAGTAGGGGAGACCGTACGGGTCCCAGCTGGGGCACGGGCACGGGTTCCAGTACGGGTTCCAGTACGGGTCCCAGTACGGGTCCCAGTACGGGTTCCAGTACGGGTTCCAGTACGGGTCCCAGTACGGGTACGGGGCGGGGCGCGAGCTCTGCCCCGTACCCGTACCCGTATGCGCGAGCCCTGTCGTGCTGACGGCCCGTCACCCGTACGGCCGTCAGCGCGCGACGACACGCCGACGGGCGTGGTCCGGTGGTCGGGTGCAGACGACGAGAGCGCTCCTTCCCGAACCCGCCCGCCGGTTCGCCGCCTGGTGCGTCGTCTTCCTGCTGGCCGCCGGGGTCGTCGCCGTCTTCATCTGGCTCTGCATCGTCTTCAAGACGGCCGTCACCCCCGTCCTGCTCGCGATCCTCGGCACCGCCCTCCTCGGGCCGCTCTACCGGCGCCTGCTCCTGATGAAGGTCCGCAAGTCGCTCGCCGCCGCGCTCACCGTCGTCGCCGTACTCGTCGTCGTCGGCGGAGCCACGTACATCGTCGTCGCCGCGCTCATCGACACCGGCGACCAGATCATCGACTCGCTGCGGCAGGCCGCCAACGACATCGCCAAGCACTTCGGCGCGGCCGGGACCTCCCTCGACGACCTGGCCAAGAACGCCAAGAGCCTCCTGGAGAAGTTCGGCGGCACCGCCGCCTCCGGGGTCATCAGCGGCATCAGCGTCGTCGGCCAGATGCTCACCACCGCCGCCCTCGCGCTGCTCCTCATCTTCTTCTTCCTGAAGGACTCCGACCGGGCCGCGGGTGCCCTGCGCTCGCTCGCCCCCCGCGCCACCGGCGACATGACCGAGGCGATGGCCCGCCGCGCCTTCGAGGCCGTCGAGGGCTTCATGCGCGGCACCACCCTCGTCGCCTTCGTCGACGCCGTCCTCATCGGCATCGGGCTCGTCGTCCTCGACGTGCCCGGCGCGGTGGGGCTCGCCGCGCTGGTCTTCGTCACCGCCTACATCCCGTACCTCGGCGCCTTCCTCTCCGGGGCCATCGCCGTCCTGGTCGCCCTCGCCGACCGGGGCTTCGTCATCGCCCTGTGGGTGCTCGGCATCGTCCTGGCCGTCCAGGTCATCGAGGGGAACGTGCTCCAGCCGATGGTGCAGAGCCGGACCGTGCAGATGCACCCGGCGGCGGTGCTGCTGGCGATCACGGCGGGGGCGTCCGTCGCGGGCATCCTGGGGATGCTGCTCGCCGTACCGCTGACGGCCGCGGCGACGGGGGTCCTCAGCGAGCTGCGGAGGCGGTACGCGCCGAGGGGAGGCGCGGAGGGGCCGGACGCCGCGCCGGGCGGGTGAGCTTCCGTCCTTCGGGCCCTCTCAGGTCGCCGCCGGCTGCCCGCCCGGTTCGAAGGAGGCCAGCATCTGTTCCAGGGCGGCCTGGTCGGGACCGACGAAGGGGTCCGAGTGCGGGGCCATCGTGATCGTGTCGATCATCGAGGCCGTCATCTGTACGGCGGGCGGCAGATGGCTGGAGAGCACGATCTCCGGGGCCATCTCCCGCAGCGGGTCGATCGTCGCCCGGTACTTGGCCGGGTCCACCATCTGCACCCACGGGCTGTCCACGCTCGCCCACAGCAGCTGGGCCTGCCGCAGTTCCTCGGGCTTGAGGTCGTTCGCGTGGCCGCTCTCCGCGAGTTCGGCGGTCGGCATGGGCCCGCCGAAGCAGTCGGAGCTGAAGCAGATCCGGGACTTGTCGTCGTAGAAGCCGACCGTGGCGGGGTTGTCGAACAGCGGGGGCCTGAAGGCGTGGAGCTCGCGGTCGCCCACGTCGAGGGACTGGCCGGGGTTGAGGAAGTACACCCGGTCCATCGGCAGCGGGCGTTCCGTGGTCATGATCCCGGCGCCGATGAAGGTGGTGACGACCTTCGCCCGGGGCGCGGCCACGAGCAGGTCGAAGATGCCGCCGGTGTGGTCGCGGTCGGGGTGGGTGAGCCAGATCCAGAGGATGTCGGCGGGTTCGACGACGGAGCGGAGGGTGTCGACGAAGTTCCGGTCGGCCAGGGAGAGCCCGGTGTCGACGACGACGGGTTCGGCGGCGGTGAGGACGTACGCGTTGGCCGGGACGTGCCCGATCCCGGGCACTTCGAGGCTGTCGGCCAGCACGGTGGTGTCGCTGCCGACCTTGTGGATGTCCATGGCGAACTCCGTGGTCCCCCTGGGCGGCCGTACGACACCAGTCTGCGCCGTACGGGTGAGGCCCGCGCGGGGGAACCAAGGGCGGGCGGGAGCCGCCGACGGGCGGGGGAACCACGGGCGGGTGCCATGCCGTTCGGAGCCGCCGACGCGCGCGTGCCCCCGGTTCGGCGGCGACCGGGGGCGTGCGGTCCCGCTCGCTGCTCACGGACCGGGAGTGACCGGGGGCGTGCGGTCCCGCTCGCTGCTCACGGACCGGCGGCGACCGACGCCGTACGGGTCCCGCCCGGCCGAGGTCCCGCCCCGCCGCCCGCCAGGGCTACCCGCAGCAGCCCCGTCCCGACTCCGGTTCGTTCAGTTCGAACCAGATCGCCTTGCCCTCGCCGCGCGGGTCGACGCCCCACGCGTCGGCCAGCATCTCCATCAGGACGAGACCGCGCCCGCTCGACGCCATCTCGCCCGGGTGCCGCTTGTGCGGCAGCTCGTCGCTGGTGTCGGAGACCTCGACGCGCAGCCGCCGGGACTTCTCCGCGCAGGCCACCTCGGCGATGAGGAGCGCGTCGCCGTCCGTGTGGACGAGGACGTTGGTGACCATCTCGGAGACCATGAGGACGGCCGAGTCGAGCTGCTCCCCGTCCGCCCAGTCGTGCAGCAGCTGCCGCACCTGCTCCCGCGCCTCGGCGATCCGCTCCGGTTCGGCCTGGGCGATCGTCATCAGGGTGCGGCGCGGGGCCTCCGGCAGCGCTCCGGCGGGGCGGCGGGAGAGCAGCAGGACGGCGATGTCGTCCTCGCGGCGGTCGGCGAGCGGCCCGGTCGTGTGGTGCGAGCCCGGCCCGTGGACGGCCTCGACGAGCCCGTCGGCGAGCTGTTCCAGGTCCTGGCCGTCGTGGGACTCCAGGAGCGCGCGGACCCGCTCCCAGCCGCTGTCCAGGTCGTGCCCGCCGGTCTCCAGGAGACCGTCGGTGCAGATCATCAGGGTCTCGCCGGGGTCAAGGGTGAGCCGGGTGGTGGGGTAGTCGGTGTCGGGGTCGATGCCGAGGGGCAGGCCGCCGGCGGTGGGCCTCAGAAGAACCGTTCCGTCGTTCATCCGTACCGCCGGGTCCGGATGCCCGGCACGGGCGATGTCGACCGTCCCGGTCTCCAGGTCGACCTCCAGGTAGAGGCAGGTCGCGAAGCGCGGACCGGCGTCGCCCTCGCCGTCGTCGCCGTCGGTGATCCCGTAGAGGAAGCGGGAGGCGCGGGCGAGGACCGCGTCGGGTCGGTGCCCCTCGGAGGCGTACGCGCGCAGGGCGATCCGCAGCTGCCCCATCAGGCCCGCGGCCCGTACGTCGTGCCCCTGGACGTCCCCGATGACGAGTGCGATGCGGCCGGAGCCGTGCCCACCGGTCCGGGAGGTGCCGCCGGGCAGCCGGATCATGTCGTACCAGTCGCCGCCGACCTGGAGCCCGCCGCCGGTGGGCACGTACCGGGCGGCGACCTGGATGCCTGGGATGCCGGGCCCGAGGACCGGCATCATCGTCCGCTGGAGGCCGAGGGACAGCTCGCGCTCGGACTCGGCCACGCCCGCGCGTGCCAGGGCCTGGGCGAGCATCCGGGCCACCGTCGTCAGGACCGACCGCTCGTCGGGGGTGAACGCCACCGGGTGCTTGAAGGCGGCCATCCAGGCGCCCATGGTCCGCCCGGCGACGACCAGCGGCACGAAGGCCCAGGAGCGGCGCCCGAACCGCTGGGCGAGCGGCCAGGTCACCGGGAAGCGGCGCAGGTACTCGTCGGGGGTCGGGAGGTAGATCGCGCGGCCCGTGCGGGCGACCTCCGCCGCCGGGTAGTCGGTGTCCAGGGACATCGACGAGAAGGGGCCCTCGTCGCCCTCGCTGTGCCCGTGGTGGCCGATGACCGTCAGCCGGTCGCCCGCCACGCCGAAGACGGCGAGCCCGTCGGGGGAGAAGCCGGGCATCGACAGCGAGGCCGCGACGCGCAGCACCTCGGCCGTCGAGCGCGCCTCGGCGAGCGCGCGTCCCGCGTCGAGCAGGAACGCCTCGCGGGAGCGGCGCCAGTCGCCGGTGACGGGGGTGCGGGCGGCGGTCCCCGGCTGCTGCTCGGCGACCTCCTGGAGGGTGCCGACCAGCAGGTAGTCCGTGCCCTCGATGAGCGGCTTCGACCGGCTCCGTACGGTACGGATCACCCGCCCGTGCTCGTCCATGATCCGCAGCCGGGCCTCGGCGAGGGTGCCCTCGGCGACGGCGAGGTTGACGACGCCGTCGATCTCGTTCCAGTCGACCGGGTGGAAACGGGACCGTACGGCCGCCTCGGTGAGCTGGACGGAGTCGGCGGGCAGCCCGAGCAGCCGGGCGGCCTCGGCGTCGAGCGAGACGATCCCGGACGCGTTGTCCCAGCGCCACAGGCCGGTCGCGATCGCGGCCAGGACGTCCTCGGTGCGCATTGCCCCACTTTATGAATATCGGACACCAGATCGCCACTGAGAGTATTCGAAAAGCGATCTTGGCCCGGCCGGTACTCTGGGTGGGTCTGCCCTCGTGTCCTGTGACATCCGTGACAGGGGCCACAAGGCAGCCGCCGACCCCAAGATCCCTAAGACTGGATGAAACGACGATGCATCGGTACAGGTCCCACACCTGCGGCGAGCTCCGCGCCTCTGACGTCGGCACCGACGTCCGGCTCAGCGGCTGGCTGCACAATCGGCGCGACCTGGGCGGCATCCTCTTCATCGATCTGCGCGACCACTACGGCATCACGCAGCTCGTCGCCCGGCCCGGCACCGCCGCCGCGGAGGTCCTCGACAAGCTGACGAAGGAGACCGTCGTCCGCGTCGACGGCAAGGTCGTCTCGCGTGGCGCGGAGAACGTCAACCCCGAGCTGTCGACCGGCGAGATCGAGATCGAGGCCGCCGAGGTCGAGGTCCTGGGCGCCGCGAAGCAGATCCCCTTCACCATCAACGCCGACGACGGCGTCAACGAGGAGCGGCGCCTGGAGTACCGCTTCCTCGACCTGCGCCGCGAGCGCATGCACCGCAACATCATGCTGCGGTCCGCCGTCATCGCCTCCATCCGCTCCAAGATGGTGGCCCTCGGCTTCAACGAGATGGCGACGCCGATCCTCGCCGCGACCTCCCCCGAGGGCGCCCGCGACTTCGTCGTCCCGTCCCGTCTGAACCCGGGCAAGTTCTACGCGCTGCCGCAGGCGCCGCAGCAGTTCAAGCAGCTGCTGATGATCTCCGGCTTCGACCGGTACTTCCAGATCGCGCCCTGCTTCCGCGACGAGGACGCCCGTGCGGACCGCTCGCCGGGCGAGTTCTACCAGCTCGACGTCGAGATGAGCTTCGTCGAGCAGGAAGACGTCTTCCAGCCGATCGAGAAGCTGATGACGGAGATCTTCGAGGAGTTCGGCAACGGACGCCACGTCACGTCCCCGTTCCCGCGGATCCCGTTCCGCGAGTCGATGCTCAAGTACGGCAACGACAAGCCCGACCTGCGCACCGCCCTCGAACTCGTCGACATCTCCGACGTCTTCGAGAACTCGGAGTTCAAGGCCTTCGCCGGCAAGCACGTCCGCGCGCTCGCCGTCCCGAACACGGGCGAGCAGCCGCGCAAGTTCTTCGACCAGCTGGGCGACTTCGCGGTCTCCCTCGGCGCGAAGGGCCTGGCCTGGGTCCGCGTCGGCGAAGGGAACGCCCTGACCGGCCCCATCGCCAAGTTCCTCACCGAGGAGAACGTCAAGGTCCTGACCGAGCGCCTCGGTCTGGAGCCCGGCCACGCGATCTTCTTCGGCGCGGGCGAGTTCGACGAGGTCTCCAAGATCATGGGCCCGGTCCGGGTCGAGGCCGCCAAGCGCGCCGGCCAGTTCGAGGAGAACGTCTTCCGCTTCGCGTGGATCGTCGACTTCCCGATGTACGAGAAGGACGAGGAGACCGGCAAGATCGACTTCTCGCACAACCCCTTCTCGATGCCGCAGGGCGGCCTTGAGGCCCTGGAGACCCAGGACCCGCTGGACGTCCTCGGCTGGCAGTACGACATCGTCTGCAACGGCATCGAGCTGTCCTCGGGCGCGATCCGGAACCACGAGCCCGAGATCATGTTCAAGGCCTTCGAGATCGCGGGCTACTCGCGCGAGACGGTCGAGCACGAGTTCGCGGGCATGCTCCGCGCCTTCGAGTACGGCGCCCCGCCGCACGGCGGCATCGCCCCGGGCGTCGACCGCATCGTGATGCTCCTCGCGGACGAGCCCAACATCCGCGAGACGATCGCCTTCCCGCTCAACGGCAACGCCCAGGACCTCCTGATGGGCGCCCCGACGGAACTCGACGAGTCCCGCCTGCGCGAACTGAACATCCAGCTCCGCAAGCCGGTCGAGAAGACGGCCCCGAAGCCGTCGGAGGACCGCCCGGTGACGGAGTCGGTCCACCCGGACGCGGCACGCTAAGCCTCACGGCTGGCTGAGAGGGGCCCGGAACCTGACGAAGGTTCCGGGCCCCTTCAGTTTTCTCAGCCTTCGAGGATGTCCGTCACGTATTCGCCGAGCCCTCCGGGAAGCTTCTCGACGTCGAGGGTTCGCAGGATCGCAACCATTTCCGGCTCGGCCAGCGAACCGAGCTGGATGATCGCGTTCAACTGGGCTTCCAACGCGCCGGGGTCGCTTTCACACACTGCGGCTGCGGCGAGCACACCAGTAAGGATTCGCCCGTCAGCCAGCGAATAGCTGGATACCAGGTCAGTCACCTGGTCCGCCGCCAATTCTCGGACCTTTGGATCGGGGGCCGCGATGTTCCGTACGAATTCAAGGAGTTGAGGAGCGGAAATCTGCATGGAGATCACCTCTCGGGTCAATAGGGCAGTGGATAGGCGCTTGGCCACGGGATATGTGTGTCGTTCGCGGCATCGGGGTCGTAATGGGGACTCGCCGGTTTGTGAACATTGCGATGATAGAGCGTTCCTGACTCGTCCTGGTATCGGCCGCCGATCGAGATCCGGTACACATCACCGTTGGCGGCGTTGGATCCGGGGGGTGCGGTTCCGTCAGCGTCGTGCACGCGAAGTCGGGCAACGTTTCCCGTAACAGGGTCTGTCCACTTGTACTCGACACCCTTTTGAGCCCCGCCATTGGCATCTGGGGTCAAATGGCGCATTTCGGCGCCGTCCGGAACGATGTCCAGCGGATTTCGATCCCGCAGATCCCACCCGCCGCCGTCCACGCGGGAGGGACACCCCTCCGGCGCAAGCCCAACAGGGTCACCCCACGTATGCGGATTGTGGACGTAGGTCGCCGGGTTGGGGGCCGGGGCGAGGCCCAAGGGGTCCGGGGAGAGGTAGCGGGCGCATTCCGGGTCGTAATAGCGGAAGTAGTTGTAGTGAAGGCCCGTTTCGGGGTCGAAGTACTGGCCCGGGAAGCGGAGCGGGGTGTAGGCGGTGGCGTCGCGGATCCACGTGGTGGTGCCCCAGAGGGTGGTCCGGGTGCGCCAGGCCACGTCGCCCGACTCGTCGACGAGTTCCGTCGGGGTCCCGATCAGGTCGGTGACGATGGCGAAGAAGCGCTCGTCGGTGGAGTCCGTGTCCGTGCGGCGTTCCGTCTGGGCCAGGGGGCGCAGGCCCGCGTGGTCCCAGGTGAGGGTGATGTCCTCAGTCGTCTGCTCGCAGAGCGTGGCCCCGTCCCAGGTGAAGTGGACTGTCTCCAGCGGGGACTGCTTCGATGTGCGGCGGCCCAGGGGGTCATACGCGTACCGCCACACCGTGCCGTCCGGCGTCGTCACCGACGTCAGGCGGTCTTCCGCGTCCCACTCGTAGCGCCAGGTGTCGGGTTTGCGGGAGAGGCGGGTCTTCTGGCGTAGGACCATGCGGCCCTGGCCGTCGTGTTCGTAGCGGACGGACCCCGCGCTGGTGATGCGTGTGCCCTCGTAGGCGCGTGTGCCCGTCGAGGACTGGGCCGGGTGCGTGGACGGCCAGAAGGCCTCCGTCTGGTTGCCGGCGTCGTCGTAGGCGTACCGCTCGGTCCAGTCGTCGGCGTGGACCGCCGTCACCCGTCCCGCCACGTCCAGGTCGAAGCGGCGTGTGCCGGAGAGCGCGTCGGTGACGCCGATGAGTCCGCCGTCCGCGCGATAGGTGTACGCCCGGTGCTGAAGGCGGCGACCCGAACCGGCGCTGACCTCCTGCGCGGTGACGCGGCCCATCGCGTCGAACGAGGAGCTCAAGACGGCGAAATCGGATACGTGACGGGTGGTTTCATGGCCCAGGGCGTCGTGGGTGAAGGAAAGTGTCCGGCCCGAGGACGTCAGTTCCGTACGGCGGCCCGCCGCGTCGTACGACCACGTGCTCGGCGTACCGCCCGGCGTCGTCCGCCCCGTTCGCCGAAAGCCGGTCGAGAAGTCGGCCCCGAAGCCGTCGGAGGACCGCCCGGTGACGGAGTCGGTCCACCCGGACGCGGCACGCTAAGCCTTACGGCTGACTGAGAGGGGCCCGGAACCTGACGAAGGTTCCGGGCCCTTTCGCTTTCTGCCGTCCGGGTGCCCTTCTCATCAGCCCGCCCGGAACGGCGCCCACAGATCGAGACTCCACACGTCGCCGTTGCCGACGCGGTATCCGCGCTCCTCGTCCTCAGCGTCCACGACGAGCACGGAGACGTTCGAGGAGGCGGCCCGGTACTGGAGGAATCCACCCTGGTCGGTGATCTTCAGTTCGGGGACGCCTTGCGTCCGGGAGAGCTTGTCGCGCAACTCCTCCCAGGAGGTGTACCGGGGAAACTCGACGCCCATGCTCCCTGCCCAGGCCCGAGCCAGGCCGTCGTCGGATGCGAGGCGGTGCAGCTGGATCGTCGCGGTGGCCATGACCCACTCCGGCTCCGGCTCCGGGTTGAAGGCGAACTCGACGAGTCCGTAGTCCCGCCGCAGCCACGCCCTTTCCTCGCCGAGGACATCGACGAAGGGATGACGGAATGCCCGGTCGACCCCGTCGAGCGTCGAGCCGATGCGGAGGCCATGCAGCTCTCCGGTGGTGATGAACGAGGCGAGGAATTCGGCGCCGGTCACGGCCAGTTCTCCAGCTTGTCGATCAATACGGTCCGGGCCCCTTCGGCATGTGTGGCGGGGACTACTCGTCCGTGAAGATGTCCTCGGCGGAGGCCGCCGTGACGGCACGAGTGAGCCAGCGGTGCAGCAGCTCGGGGTCGTCGCAGCCGGTGACGCGGGCGCGGACGGCGTCCGGCACGTCGAGGCCGCGCTGCTCCAGGACGACCAGTATGGCGTCGGCGCTGGCCTGGGCGCGTCCTTCGGCCTTGCCCTTGGAGCGGCCTTCCTCCCGGAGCTCTTCGGAGAGGTACGACTTGTAGAAGGAGAGGTCCACGGCCACCAGAGTCCTCCAGATGTCTTGGGCCGGACGCTTGCCCAGCCCCTGTGCGGTGAATTCGATGATCGGGTCGGCGACGTTCTCGGGAACGTCCTGCAGCGCGGTGGACAGTGCTTTCAGGATGGCGCCGATGTCCGGATCGCTTGCGTGTGTGATGGCCGCCAGGGCGGCCGACCCCAGGTCCTCGGCGGCCTTGGCCGGGTCGGTGATGACGGGCATGTTGTGCGGGCCCACGACGATCGGCCGGATGCTGAGGGTGGGCATGTAGGCGGTCCGCTGGCCACGGGCCGTGCGGCCCATTCCGCCGTGGCGCGGTCCTGGCAGGCGACAAGCGGGGCGGTCGGCAGTCCGTACTTCGTCCACAGGTACGAGACGTAGTACGCCCAGCTCGCCGGCTTGGCCGGGTCCTTCTTGCCCTGCGCCTCGATGGCGAGGAGGAGGGAGCCGTCCTTGGCGCTGTCGAGCCGCAGGAGGGTGTCGACGCGGCGCTCGACGGGCCTCGTCTCGGTGAGGTCGTTGGGTAGGACGACCGCCTCGACGACGGCCGGGAGCGGGAGCTCCAGCACGTCTTTCAGGCGGCTGAAGAGGTGGAGGTCGTGTCGGAAGATGTGGTGCATCGCTTCATGTGGTGGGTTGACCATGGGGTTCCTAGGGGTGCTGGGCCGGGTCCGGGGGTTGGTCAGCTGCGGCAGCTGCCGCAGGCTCCGGGTTCGGGGGCGCGGTGGGCGCGGTCGCAGGTGTCGCAGTTCTGGAGGGGGTGGGTCGGCGTCGGCTTCTCCGGGCGGAACGGCGGCAGGGGCGGGAGCCGGGCGTCCAGGCGGTGGGCCAGGAGGGCGGCCGGGCGACGCAGGGGGTCCCGGGGGAGGTCTGCGGTCAGGGCGCGGTGTACGGCCTCGGGGGTGAGGTCCCGCTCCAGCCAGGCGGCGACGCCCGGGACGAGGTGTTCGGCGTCCGTGGCGGAGATCAGGAGCCGGGGGTCCGTACGGCGGAGGCCGGAAAGGACCCCGAGGGCGGTCTGGAGCAGGTCGGGGTAGGGATACGAGGGCTGCGGTACGGCGGGCAGGGCGCGTCGCGGCGGCTTGTTCTCCTGACGGGCGGGCCGCTGGGGCTGTGCGGGCCGCTGGGGTTGTGCGGGCTGATTGGGCTGCGCCGGGGATGTCGGCTGCGTCGGTCGCGCCGGGGGCGTCGGCTGCGTCCGGGACTTCGGCTGCGCCGGGGGCATCGGGTCGTCGGTGAGGTGGGGCTCGTCGTTCGCGGCGGTGGTCCAGTCGTCCATGGGGCAGGGCTCGTCGTCCGTTGTGGCGGGCTCGTCCTCCATGGCGCCGGTCCGGCCCGGCTGGTTGCAGGACACCGTGCGGGTGACGATGTGCCCGTCCTCGGTGCGTTCACGAGTACGGCGCAGATAGCCGTGGACCTCCAGCTCGCGCAGGCCGGCGGCGATCCGCGTCGTCCCCTCGGGGAAGCGGGCGGCGATGCTTCGGATGCCGATGGCGGCGCCGCTGGGGAGCGACTGGATGTGCACGGCCAGGCCGATGGCCAGCAGCGACAGCTCGGCGTGCTGCGCGAGGTGGTTGCCGATCACCGTGAAGCGGGTGGTGTGGCGGGCGTTGTCGTGGGTGACGCCGCCGCAGCGCGTGGCCGTTCCGGCTCGCCGAGAAGGGCGAAGTTTCCCGTCGTTACGGGACGGGGCGTACGGGTGCGCGTTAGTGTGCTGGGTATCCATCGGGAAGTGCTGATTCCTTGGTGGTCAGGCCCTCGCCTTTTGGGATTGCCGTCCCGGCGAGGGCCGACGTATGTCTGTGGGCATATGCCAGTCAGGCGGAGCGTAAGACAGGCAACCCACCCAAAAGCCAGCTGTGTTGGTGTTTTTCACCCGAGTGAGTGAGTGCCTGCCCGAGCGGGGGGAGGGGTGGGGCTTGGTGGGTTTCTTTCTCTTTCGTTGTTGTCTTGGGAGACCGTCCACCTCACCGAAGTCCACGTTCCTGGAATCCGGTGCCTGAGTCGTTTTCGCAGGTCAGGGGCGCGGAAGATCGAGTTCCGCCCATACGGTCTTCCCCGGTACGGGTCCCAGTTCGACGCCCCAGCGGTCGGCCAGCACCTCGACCAGGAGCAGCCCGCGCCCGGACTCGCCCTCGGAGGAGGCCGGTTGGGCTCGCGGCAGTCGCTCGCCCCGGGTGTCGGTGACCTCGATCCGCAGAACCCCCTCCCGGTCGAGGAGCGCGAGCCGGAAGCTCCGGCCGGCCACCCGGCCGTGCGTCGCCGCGTTCGTGGCGAGTTCGGCGACGAGTTGCGTGGCCGCCTCCGTCACGCCGTACGGCACCTCGTGATCCCGCATCCACTCGACGGCGAGGAGCCGGGCGAGCCGCGCGCCGCGCGGGGTGGGCGACAGCAGTACCCGGAAGTCGTGGCCCGGTACTGGTACTTGGGTGGTGCTCTTCAGATTCACGTCACCGAGCGTGGCCGTCCTCGCTTACCGTGAATAGTGACGATGCCGATGCGTAGGGTGACTGTCCGGGGCTTGTCCACTGCTGTCCGGGCTGTCCAGAGTGCTTCCGGGGGAGGTGTCGCGCCACTGAGGGGCGAGGGAAGGGTGCGGGTATGTCGGTGGACGGCGGGGCGCAGCGGCTCAAGACCGAAGCGGACGAGCCGGGGTGGGAGGCCGACCCGGATGATGACTGGGGTGTGGCCGTCGTCGCCACCGTGGGGCGGCAGTTGCGGCTGAGGAGAGAAGCGGTGGGGATGCGGGCCGCCGAGCTCGGGACGGCCACAGGCTACGGCGAGGACATGGTCTACAAGATCGAGGGCGGGAAGCGGATTCCCCGTCCCGAGTTCCTGGACAAGGCGGACGAGGTGCTTGGGGCGGGTGGGCTGATCTCGGCGATGAAGGAGGACGTGGCGAAGGTCCGGTACCCGAAGAAGGTGCGGGCCTTGGCGAAGATGGAGGAGCGGGCGGTTGAGATCGGGGTGTACGAGTGCAACAGCATCCACGGGCTGTTGCAGACCCCGGAGCACGCCCGAGCCGCCATCGAGGCGGCACAACCTCCGTACTCGCAGAGTGATGTGGAGCGGATGGTGGCCGGTCGTGTGTCGCGGCAGTCCATCTTTGAGCGGGACCCCGCACCCGCGCTCGGTTTCGTGCTGGAAGAGGCTGCGCTGAGGCGCCCCCTCGGGGGCACAATGGTGTGGCGGAGCCAGCTCGAACGCCTTCTGGTGGTGGGCCGCATGCGTCACGTCACGCTTCAGGTGATGCCGACGCACAGCGAGGTCCATTCCGGTCTGGACGGCAGGATCGAGCTGCTGAAGTTCGCGGACGGTACGGCGGTGGGACGCTCCGAGGGCGCGTTCAACGGTCGGCCTGTCTCCGACCCGAAACAGCTCCGCATCCTTGAGCTGCAATATGGCACCATCCGAGCGCAGGCACTCCCTCCACGGGAGTCGTTCGCCCTCATCGAGCAATTGCTGGGAGAGACATGATCCGCAACATCTCCGCCGGGGACGCCTCCGAACTGGCATGGTTCAAGAGCAGCTACAGCAGCGGCAACAACGGCGAGTCCTGCATCGAGGTCGCCTGGCGCAAGAGCAGCGACGGCAACGAGGGCGACTCCTGCATCGAGATCGCCACCGCCCCGGGCACCGTCCACGTCCGCGACTCCAAGTGCGTCGGCGGCCCCCAGCTCGCGCTCACGCCCACCGCCTGGGCGGGCTTCGTCTCGTACGCCGTCCGCAACTGAGAGCGGGAGGCGGTCGGTCGGGGGCAGGCTGTTCAGCGAAGGGCGGGGACGGGTCCGCCACCCGTCACAGGAACCGCGGCGGCGACGAGGCCGGCCACGCGATGTCGTCGATCGCCAGCCACGGTGCGGCGGCCACCGCCGTGGGAGTGAGCCCGGTGAACGACCTGACCTCGCGGTGAAGGTGGGACTGGTCGGCGTAGCCGCTCTCGGCGGCGACGCCTGCGACGGCGTGACCCGCCGCGAGAAGGCGCGCGGCATGGTCGAACCGCACCAGTTGTGCGGCGCGTTTGGGTGTGATGCCGAGTTGGGAACGGAAGCGGGCCGACAGGTGCTTCCGGCTCCAGCCGACCTCGTCCGCAAGGCTTTCGACCCGTGCCAGCCCCTGGCTGGTGCGCATCTGCCGCCAGGCGAAGGCGACCTCCGGGGCGACCGGCCGGCGGGTGCCCAGCCGTCGGGCGAGGAGGTCCGCCGCGATCGTGAACCGTTCGTCCCATGACGCGGCGGCGCGCAGCCTGTCCTCGGTTCGTGCGGCGTCGCGGCTCCAGATGTCCGCGAGGGACACCACGTCCCCGGTGAGCTCGGTCGTCATCCCGAGCACCTCGGCCGCCGCGGCCGGATCCAGCCGGATCTGGAGGCACTCGCTCGCTCGGCCTCCTGCCCGGAGACCGCCGGGCAGGAGGCCGACGACGGCGCTGCCGAGGACTTCCCGGCCATGGGTGCGGTGGACCAGGCCTTCCCCTCCGCTCAGGTCGATGAGCAGGGTGACGGAGGGATGCGCGACCATCGCGATGTCCACGGATTCCGGAGCGCGGTGACTGAACCCGGCCATGCTGATCCCCGGGAGTCGACCTGACGGGCGGGGGACGGCGATGTCCACGAGCGACCAGTCGAGTGGTGCCCCTGTCGGCAGCATGTGCCCAGCCTAGGCCTCGTCGAGGGTGGTACGTCAGCGGTCTGCCGCCGCGAAGTCGAGGAGCAGTCTGCCGGTCGCCTCGGGAGCTTCGAGCATGGGCAGGTGCCCGACGCCGGGCAGTTGCTCGACCCGCGCGTTCGGCACGACGTCGTACTGGTGCACCGACGACGGCTCCCATCGGGGGTCGGCGGCGCCGAAGACGGCCAGTACGGGCAGGTCGAGGGAGGTGAGACGCTCGGGCACGCTCCGCTCGGCGAGGTACTCCGTGCTCCGGCGCAGCGCCGTCCTGAACGCGCGGTACGTGGTGCCCCGCATCTCGGCGACCATGTCGTCCGGGATGTCCACCGGACGCGCGGCCGTCGCCCTGAGCCCTTTGCGGATCATCGCGTCCGAACGCCTCGGCCACAGGAGAGGGCCAAGCGGCGGGCCCAGCAGGACGCGAAGGACGAGCGGCTGCGGGAGCAGCGCGCCGAGGCTCGGGCCGGTGCTGATCAGCGCGATCGACCGCACCAGGTCGGGGCGCTGTTCGGCGAGCGCGGTGGCGACGTAGCCGCCACTGGAGTGTCCGGCCACGGTGAGGGGGCCGAGGCCGAGGCGGTCGAGGTGTGCCGCTACCCGGACCGCCTGCTCGGGCACGTCGGAGGAGGCCGCGGGCGGTGACTGGCCGCAGCCGGGGAGATCGACCCGGAGGACGTGATGGCGGCCGGCGAGTGCCGGGACGACCGGGCTCCAGGAGGCACCGGAGGCCCCCGATCCGTGGATGAGCAGCAGCGGTGACGCCTGCCGGGGGCCGTCGTGGACCACATGCATTCCCTGTGCGTGCTCTACGTCGTACGCATTCATGCGAGTGATGATGTGGGGGGTGCCGACCTTCGGTCTTGTACGAATGTCGTCACCCGCGCGGGCGAAGCACGAGAATTCCCCGATCCCAGGACGCTGGCATATGCCAGCGTGTCTGGCATGGCGACAGCGACGAACCCGGCCACGCGGGCCGGGAAACCCGTACCGTGGAAGGCACCACCGATCCGGGAGGAGTCTGCCGTGAGCGTTCTGACCCAGGAGGGGTTCGAAGAGCTCGCTCGTGCCGGCGAACGCGTGGACGAATCTCTGCGCCTTGAGTTCATCGACGGGACGATCTGGGAGAAGGCAGTGCCGGACGGCGACCACGGGCGGATCATCGAGTGGCTGACTCGACTGTGCATTCAGGCTGACACGGACTGGTGGCTCTACCCCGATCAGGGCCTGAGGATCGAGAAGTACCGCAAGGGCAACGCCCGTCCCGACGGCTGTCTCGCACCGAGCGGCACGTTCGTCGGCCAAGGTGAGTGGGCGAGTGCCGACGGTGTCCTGATGGTCGTCGAAGTCACCTCCGGCGACTCCGACACCGGCCACCGCGACCGCGTCGAGAAGCCGCGGGCCTACGCCGAGACCGGTATCCCCGTGTACCTGCTGATCGACAGGACCATGGGTGAGGTCAAGGTCCATTCGCAGCCGGACGGGGACCGGTACGAGATGGTGGCGACCGTTTCCTTCGGCAAGACGGTGTCGCTGCCGGAGCCGGTGGGGATGGAGCTGGACACGGAGCCGCTGAAGAACTGGGTTCACTGAGGTCCTGGAGAACGGGGGGCACGGGAGTTCATCCGCGCGGGCCGTCACACCTGGTGACGACCGTACGGAGAAGGCCGCCGCCCCGGAGTCGTACCGGGGGCGGCGGCCTTCTTCGTACGCGAGAGGCCGTACGTCAGTCCTTCTTCTCCTCCAGGCGGGGGAACAGCACCGCGCCCTTCGTCACCGTCGCGCCCGCCGGGAGCCGGCCCCACGTCGCCGAGGTCTGGACCGGCTGGGCCGCCAGGGCGCCCAGGGACGGTTCGGCGCCCAGGGACTCCCAGAGAGCCTGCGAGGTCTCCGGCATGATCGGGTTCAGCAGCACCGCGACCGCGCGGAGGGACTCGGCGGCCGTGTAGAGGATCGTCGCCAGGCGGGCCCGGCCCTCCTCCGACTCGTCCTTGGCCACCTTCCACGGCTCCTGCTCCGTGATGTAGCCGTTGACCTGCTTCACGAAGTCGAAGATCGCCAGGATGCCGGCCTGGAAGTCCAGCTCCTCGCCGATCTTCGCGTCGGCCGTCAGGGCCGCCTTGGCCAGGCCGTCCTGGATCGCCTTCTCCGCGTCGCCGTCGGCCGCCGAGGCCGGCAGCTCGCCGCCGAAGTACTTGCCGACCATGGCCGCCACGCGCGAGGCGAGGTTGCCGTAGTCGTTGGCCAGCTCGGAGGTGTAGCGGGCGGAGAAGTCCTCCCACGAGAACGAGCCGTCCTGGCCGAAGGCGATCGCCCGCAGGAAGTACCAGCGGTACGCGTCCACGCCGAAGTGCGAGGTCAGGTCCTGCGGCTTGATGCCGGTCAGGTTCGACTTCGACATCTTCTCGCCGCCGACCATCAGCCAGCCGTTGGCCGCGACCCGGCCGGGGACCGGCAGGCCCTGCGCCATCAGCATCGCCGGCCAGATCACCGCGTGGAAGCGCAGGATGTCCTTGCCGATGAGGTGGACGTTCGCCGGGAAGGTCTCGTCGAACTTCGCCGGGTTCTCGTTGTAGCCGACGGCCGTCGCGTAGTTGAGCAGCGCGTCGATCCACACGTAGATGACGTGCTTCTCGTCCCACGGCACCGGGACGCCCCAGTCGAAGGTCGAGCGGGAGATCGAAAGGTCCTCAAGACCCTGCTTGACGAAGTTCACGACCTCGTTGCGGGCCGACTCCGGCTGGATGAAGCCCGGGTTCGCCTCGTAGAACTCCAGGAGCTTCGGGCCGTACTCGCTCAGCTTGAAGAAGTAGTTCTCCTCCTTGAGGATCTCCACCGGCTTCTTGTGGACGGCGCACAGCTTCGTGCCGTCCTCGGCCTCGATGAGGTCGCCGGGGAGCTTGTACTCCTCACAGCCCACGCAGTACGGGCCTTCGTACCCGCCCTTGTAGATCTCGTCCTTGTCGTACAGGTCCTGCACGAACTCCTGGACGCGATCCGTGTGGCGCTTCTGCGTCGTACGGATGAAGTCGTCGTTCGCGATGTTCAGGTGCTCCCAGAGGGGCTTCCACGCCTCTTCCACGAGCTTGTCGCACCAGGCCTGGGGCGTGACGTCGTTCGCCTCGGCCGTACGCATGATCTTCTGACCGTGCTCGTCCGTGCCGGTGAGGAACCACACCTTCTCGCCGCGCTGACGGTGCCAGCGCGTGAGCACGTCGCCTGCGACGGTCGTATAGGCGTGGCCCAGGTGAGGAGCGTCGTTGACGTAGTAAATGGGGGTCGTGACGTAGAACGCCTTCGCCCCCTGCTTCTCGGATCCAGTGGCCGCCATGGTCGAAATCCTAACCGTCGTACGAAGATCCACTCACATCGATAAACCCCGGGGCCGGCGGCGGGGACCAGGTGGGGAGGATGGACCCATGCGCGTACTGGTAGCCGAGGACGAGCGGGACCTCGCCGCGCTCGTCGCCACCGGCCTGCGGCGGGCCGGATTCGCCGTCGACACCGTCCACAGCGGCGACGCCGCCCTGGACCACCTGGCCCTCCATCCGTACGACGTGCTCGTCCTCGACCGCGACCTGCCGCGCGTCCACGGCGACGACGTCGCCCGCCGGCTCGTCGCCGCCGGATCCCGTACGCGGATCCTCATGCTGACCGCCGCCACCTCCGTCGAGGACCGGGTCGACGGCCTCGACCTCGGCGCCGACGACTACCTCGGCAAGCCCTTCGAGTTCCCCGAGCTGGTCTCCCGCGTCCGGGCCCTGCGCCGGCGCTCCGCCCGCCCGCCGCTGCCCCCGCTCCTGGAGCGGTACGGGCTCCGCGTCGACACCGTCCGGCGGACCGCCACCCGCGACGGGCAGGACCTCGACCTCTCCCCGAAGGAGTTCTCCGTCCTCCAGATCCTCCTGGAGGCCGAAGGCGCGGCCGTCTCCGCCGAAACCCTCCTCGACCGCGCCTGGGACGCCCACACCGACCCCTTCACCGGCGCCGTCCGCGTCTGCATGAGCAAACTCCGCGCGAAGATCGGCGAGCCGGGGCTGATCCGGACCGTGCAGGGCGTGGGGTACCAGCTGTGACGCCGGACCAGGGATATCTGGGCTCCGGGTCCACCATCCGCACGCGGATCGCACTCGTCTACGGGGGTGCCTTCCTGGTGCTCGGCACGGTGCTGCTGCTCGTGGTGAACCTGCTCGTCCTCGCCGGTACGGACGACGAGACCGACGCGATCGTGGCCCGCGCGAACGGGGCGGCGAACGGCGCCGCCGTCGTGGAGGCGTACCGGCTGGGCGACGACATCAGCCGCGCCGCCGGCGAACAGATGCTCATCTGGTCCGGGCTCGCACTGCTCGTCATGGCCTGCTGCGCCGTCGTCGTCGGCTGGTGGACCGCCGGGCGCGTGCTGAGGCCCGTCCACGAGATGACCGCCCGCGCGCGCCGCCTCTCCGAGCGCACCCTGCACGACCGGATCGCCGTACGCGGGCCCGACGACGAGCTCAAGGAACTCGGCGACACCATCGACGCGCTCCTCGGCCGTCTGGAGACCGCCTTCGACAGCCAGCGCCGCTTCATCGCCAACGCCTCCCACGAGCTGCGCACCCCGCTCGCCACCCAGCGCGTCGCGATCCAGGTGGGCCTCGACGAGGACTGCGACGTACGGCAGGTGCTCCTCGACGCCAACCGGCGCAGCGAACGCCTCATCGACGGGCTGCTGCTCCTCGCCCGCAGCGAACGGGGGCTCGCGGAGCGGGACGACGTACGGCTGGGAGAGGTCGTCACGGAGGAGTACGCGCGCGCGTGCGTGATCGACGGCGGCGGGGTCGTCCGGGGGAGCCGGGTGCTGCTCGGGCAGCTCGTACGGAACCTCGTCGCGAACGCGGTCGCGTACAACGTGCCCGGCGGGACCGTGGACGTACGGGTCGACGGCGGGGTGCTGACCGTGGTCAACACCGGGCCGGTCGTCCCCGCCGACCAGGTCGAAGCGCTCTTCGAGCCCTTCCGGCGGGGCGAGGGCCGGGACCGCACGGGGCCCGGCGCGGGGCTCGGACTCTCCATCGTGCGGTCGATCGCCGTCGCGCACGGGGGTGGGGTACGGGCCGTGGCGCGCGGCGCGGCGGAGGGCGGCGGGCTGGCGGTGGCGGTGACCCTGCCGGTCACCGCCACCGCCTCCCGTTCCTAGAGCTCCAGGCCGGCGAGCAGGCCCCGGTAGAACGCGGCGTGCTCCGTCTCCACGGGGGTCGCACCCGCGAAGTACGTGCCGGTACGAGGGGTGCCGTCGAGCTTCCGGACGAAGTCGAAGGCCTTGTTGTCCTCCTCGCCCCAGGCCACGAACCGCCAGTGCAGCGGGCGCTCCGCCGCCTCGGCCAGGGCCTGCGTGGCGGCCGTCTTCGACTCCGGCGCGCCGTCCGTCTGGAACACGACCAGCGCGGGGCGGGCCGGGTCCGCCTTCCCGTGGTGGGCGAGGACCTCCTCCACGGCGCGGTGGTAGTTGGTACGGCCCAGCCTGCCGAGGGTGGCGTTGACCTCCTCGATGCGGGTGGGCGTGAGGGTGGCCGGGGTCAGCTCGACCGTGCCGTCGATGTCCGTGGAGAAGAACACGGTCGTGACGGTGGCGTCCTCGTCGAGGTGCGCCGCGAGCGCGGTGACCTGCTCGGCGAGCCGCTGCACGGAGCCGTCCTTGAAGTACCCGCGCATCGACCCGGAACGGTCGACCACCAGGTACACGGCGGCCCGACTCCCACCCAGCCCCTGCGCCCGGAGCTGCGCACCAGCGGCGTCGTGGGCGTCGGAGAGGTGGGCGGCCGGGGCCTCGGCGGCCAGCGGCTCGGGCTGTGCCTCGGCCTCCGGCTCGGAGTCGGCCGGGGCCTCGGCGGCCAGCGGCTCGGCTTCCGGCTCGGTGTCGGCCGGGGCCTCGGGCTGCGTCTCGGCGTCGGCCTCGGCGGCCAGCGGCTCGGGCTCGGCCGGGGCCTCGGCGGCCTCCTGAGCCTCGGGCTGCGTCTCGGCCTCCGGCTCGGTGGCGGCGGCCTCGGCCTCCGGCTCGGCCTCGGGCTCCGCCGCGACGGCGGCGGGGGCGATGTCCTGCTCCTCCGGAGCGGCTTCGACGTCGGTCGCGTCGTCCGCGACGGCGTCCGCCTGCGGCGTCACCGTCGTGTCGGCGGCCTCGGCGGCCTCGGCGGCGGGCTCCGCCGCCGCCTCCTCCTCCTCCTGCTCCTCCGGAGCGGGTTCGGACGCGGGCGCGTCCGTGACGGCAGCCGTCGCGGCTTCCGCCGCCTCGGCGGCCTCGGGCTCGGTGGCCGGCTCCTCCGCCACAGCGCCAGTGGCGTCCGGCGTCTCCGCCGTGGCGGCCTCGGCCTCCGGCGTCACCACCGACGCCTCGGCCTCCGGCTCCGCCGCATCCGTAACCGGCGCCTCCACCGGCTCCGTAACCGACGGCTCCGAAGGCGCGTCGGCCTCAGCGGCAACCTCCGCGTCGGCGGCAGGCGTCTCCGCGTCAGCGGCAACGACCTCCGCCTCAACGGCAACCGCCTCCGCAGGCGTCTCCTCCGCCTCAGCGGCAACAGCCTCCGTCTCGGCCGCAGGCGTCTCCGCGTCAGCGGCAACCTCAGCCTCGGCCGCGGGCGTCTCCGCGTCAGCGTCAACAGCCTCCGTCTCGGCCGCAGGCGCTTCCGCCTCAGCGGCAACCTCAGCCTCGGCCGCGGGCGTCTCCGCGTCAGCGTCAACAGCCTCCGTCTCAGCGGCAACCTCAGCCACAACGGCAGGCGTCTCCGCGTCAGCGTCAACAGCCTCCGTCTCGGCCGCAGGCGCCTCCGCCTCGACGGCAACAGCCTCCGTCTCGGCCGCAGGCGCCTCCGCCTCAGCCGCAACAACCTCAGCCCCAGCCGCAGGCGCCTCCGCAGGCGCAACCGCTCCCGCCCGCGCCCGAGGGATCTGCGGGTTGTCGAACGACGCCGCCACCAGGTCGTCCGCCGCCCGGCGGGCCGCCGATTCCGCGGCCTCCGGGGGTTCCGGGGACGTGGTCTCACGCGTCTGGGACGGGACGGAGGTCGCCGGGGAGTCCTCGCGGTCTCGGCCGAACACCTTGCGCAGCATGCTCCGAATACCCATGAGCGAACCCTTTCGCATGAGTGGGGTGCGTGTGAATGTCCGTGCTGGGCGTTTCGGGACTTTCATCCCTGGCCAGGGCGGACACGTAAGGTTAGCGGCCACCCCCTCCCTCCTCGGTGACCCGGTCGCCCACGGATGCCGTGCATTCATTCGGCGTTCACTCCGTCGCCGTCCCTGTGCAGAGGTGCGCACATAGCGTCGCGGCCGAAGCCATCCCGACACCATGTCGGCGCAGTGTGCGCCGGAGGAGGACGAAGTGCGCAAACTGTTGCCGCTGCTGAGCACCAACCCCCACGGAGGCGGCCGTTCCGCTCTCACCTGCCGCTACCGCTGTGGTGACGCCTGCTTCCACGAGGTGCCCAACACCAGCGACAACGAGTACGTCGGCGACGTCATAGCCGGTGTCCTCTCGCGCCGTTCCGCCCTCCGCGCCGCCGCCGTCGTGACGGTCGCCTCCGCCGCCGGCGGGGCCCTCACCCTCGGCAACGCCCCCGCCGCCGAGGCCCACTCCCCGAAGCCCGGCCACGGCAACGGCAAGACCGACGGCGCCCGCGGCCTCCGCTTCGCCCCCGTCGCGCCCAACAACGCCGACCAGGTCACCGTGCCCGCCGGCTACTCCCAGAACGTCGTCATCCGCTGGGGCGAGCCCATCCTGCGCGGCGCCCCCGCCTTCGACTCCGAGAAGCAGTCGGCGAAGGCCCAGGCCGGCCAGTTCGGTTACAACAACGACTTCCTCTCTCTGCTGCCGCTGCGCGGGGAGCACGGCCGTCAGGTGCTCGTGGCCAACCACGAGTACACCGACGAGGTCCTGATGTTCCGCGGCTACGACCCCGCGAACCCGACCCGCGAGCAGGTCGAGACCGCCTGGGCCGCGCACGGCCTCTCGGTCGTCGTCGTCCAGGAGGAGCGCCGCACCGGCAAGCTGACGCCGGTCACCCGCCACCACCTCAACCGCCGTCTGCACACGACGAGCGAGTTCGAGGTCACCGGGCCCGCGGCGGGCAGCGCCCTGCTGAAGACCTCCGCCGACCCGACCGGCCGCAAGGTCCTCGGCACGCTCAACAACTGCGCCGGCGGCACCACTCCGTGGGGCACCACCCTCCACGGCGAGGAGAACTTCAACCAGTACTTCGCCAACGGCTCCAGCGCCACCGACAAGCGCTACGGCATCGGCACCGGCGCCACCGAGCGCAAGTGGGAGCGCTTCGACAAGCGCTTCGACCTGAAGCAGGAGCCGAACGAGGCGCACCGCTTCGGCTGGGTCGTCGAGCTCGACCCGTACGACCCCGACTCCACCCCCCGCAAGCGCACCGCGCTCGGCCGCTTCAAGCACGAGGCCGCGCAGCCCCGGCTCACCGAGGACGGCCGTCCGGTCGTCTACATGGGCGACGACGAGCGCTTCGACTACTTCTACAAGTTCGTGTCGGGCAAGCGGATGAGGAAGGGCGGCTCGCGGTCCGCCCACGAGCACAACCTCACGCTGCTCGACGAGGGCACGCTGTACGTCGCCAAGCTCACCGGCGACTCCCCGGCCGCCGAGATCGACGGCACCGGCAAGCTCCCGAACGACGGCGAGTTCGACGGCTCAGGCGTGTGGCTCCCGCTCGCCACGGCCGGCCCCGACGGCGCCGTCTCGCACGTCCCCGGCATGACCGCCGAGGAGGTGTACGTCTTCACCCGCCTCGCCGGTGACAAGGTCGGGGCCACGAAGATGGACCGCCCCGAGGACGTCGAGCCGAGCCCCCGTTCGGGCCGCGTCTACGTCGCGCTCACCAACAACTCCGACCGCGGCAAGGCCGGCAAGGCCCCCGCGGACGAGGCCAACCCGCGCAACCTCAACAAGCACGGGCAGATCCTCGAACTGGCCGAGCACTGGGACGACCCGTCCTCGGACGGTTTCGCCTGGCGGCTCTTCCTCGTCGCGGGCGACCCGAACGACCCGGCCACCTACTTCGCCGGCTTCCCCAAGGAGAAGGTCTCCCCGATCTCCTGCCCGGACAACGTCGCCTTCGACCCGCACGGCAACCTGTGGATCTCCACGGACGGCAACCAGCTCGGCTCGCACGACGGCCTGTTCGGTGTCGCCACCCGCGGCGAGCGGCGCGGTGAGCTCAAGCAGTTCCTGACCGTCCCGACCGGCGCCGAGACCTGCGGCCCGATCGTCCAGGACCGCCGCGTCCTGGTCGCCGTGCAGCACCCGGGCGAGATCGACGGCGCCTCCGTCGAGAAGCCCGCCTCGGTCTGGCCCGACGGACCCGGCCGCATCGTCCGCCCGTCGGTCGTCGCGGTCTGGCGTACGGACGGCGAGGACATCGGCGTCTGATCCGGCAGCGCCCGGGGGTGGAGAGCCTCACTCCACCCCCGGGCCGCACCGGCGGCCCCCGGGCCTCACTCCACCCCCAGGCCCTCCCTGAACCGTACGAACTGCTCCTCCGGGTCCCCCGTGTACGCCCACGGCACCCACGCGGCCCGCGTTCCCAGCATCCCCATCAGCTCCCGCGCGATCTCCAGCTGGCCCGCGTAACACGCCGCGTGCGCGAGGAAGTTGATGTCTCCGACCTCCTCCGGTGTCACCGGGGCCCCCGGCTCCCGGCCGCCGATCCAGCGCGCGTGGGTGCGCCGCAGTTCGGTCACCGCCAGCTCGTGCTTCCAGTGCTGGTCGAAGCCGCGCACCGGGCCGCGTCCGAGCGCGCCGTCCGCGATGTACCGGTACTCCTCCACCCGCGCCACCTGCACGAGCACCGGCAGCGAGGAGCCGGGCGGCGCCACGCCCGCCGCGTCGCGGGCGAAGTCGTACATGCTGCCGTGCGTCCCGTGCCACCGTGCCGACCAGTAGCGCAGCACCTGGATGTGACCCTCGGTGTTGTACGGGTCCCTGCGCCGCAACTCGTCGAACCACTGCCGCAGTTCACGGCGCGCCACCCCGCCCTCGTAGAGGCGCGCGACCGAGAGCAGCGACACCCACGGCATCGGGTCGGCGGGCGCCGCCTCCGCCGCGCCCCGGCAGGCGTCGACGGCGGCGTCGATCCGGCCGCGGTCGATCGCCGCGCCCCGGCCGGCCGCGATGGCCGCGTCGAAGACCCGTACCACCTCGGTCGCCGCCCGCAGCACGGCCGCGTCGGGGTTGCGGGGTTCGGCGGCCCGCCACGTCTCCACGGTGGAACTGCCCGCGGCGGCGTGCGAGAGCAGCCGCAGCCGGTGGGTGCGGCGCGCCCAGCGGTCCCCGGTGGCGGCGAGCAGGTCCCGTACGCCCTGCCAGCGGCCGATGACGATGTCGTGGCGGGCGTCGGTCAGCGCGCGGTCCCCGAAGTCCGGGTCGAAGTCGGTCGCGAAGCGCCCCGGACGCGCCGGGCGCGTGGAGCGGCGGCGTACGGCCATCGGGGGCCTCCTTCGGGGTCGGCTGCCGTCAGAAGTCGAGTCGCGCTGTCCGTGCTGTCCGCGCTGTCCGGGGGTCGGGGGCGGGTGGTCGTCAGAAGTCCGTCGCGTAGTTCTTGTCCCGTGTCGCCGAACGCGCGCGCGTGGCCGGGCCCGAGCCCTCCGCCGCCGCCATCGCGGCGACCGCGTCCAGCCGGGCCGGGCGGTAGTAGTCGCTGCCCTTCCGCCAGTACACGATCAGCGGGACGACGCCGAGGAGCAGGCCGCCGAGGCCGATGGTGAGGGCGGTCGTGGAGAGTTCGCCGAGCGATTGGACGAAGGCCCACAGCATGAACGCGGAGCCGAGCAGTGGCCAGACGCCGCCGAGCAGCAGGTTCCGAACGGAGCGGAAGAGGAGCGACTTGTACGCGACGACGGCGGCGATGCCGGCGAGGCCGTAGTAGAAGGCGATCTGGAGTCCGATCGCGGAGACGGCGTCCCTGAGGATCTGCTGCACGGACCCGGCGGCAGCCGCGGCGCCGAACATGACGAGGGCGGCGCCGCCGACGGTGACGACGGCGACCCAGGGAGTGTTCCAGCGGCGGTGCACCAGGCCGAGCGCGGCGGGCAGGGTCCGGTCGCGGCCCATCGCGAAGAGCGAGCGGGTGACCTGGAGGAGGGTGGTCTCCAGGGTGGCGACGGTGGACAGGACGACGGCGACGACCAGGAGTTTCCCGCCGACGCCGGGCCAGATCTCCTGGCCGAGTACGGCGAGGACGTTGGGTCCGGCGGTACGGATCTCCTCGGCGGTGAGCAGCACGTTCACGGCGACGGTGAAGGCCTCGAAGAGGAGGAAGACGAAGCCGACGCCGATGAGCGCGGCGAGCCCGGCGGTGCGCCGGCTGTCGCGGGTCTCCTCGCTGAGGTTGCTGGTGACGTCCCAGCCCCAGTAGTAGAAGGCGGCGATGAGGGCCCCGGCGGCGAAGCCGTGGCTGCCGTCGAAGCCGTCGATCCCGAACCAGGACCAGTCGAAGGCGGTGGCCCGGCCCCGGTGGGCCACGGCGGCGAGGACGAAGCCGACGAGGATCAGCATCTCGGCGCCGGACATGATCAGTTGGGCCCGGACGGTGAGCCGGGCGCCGCCCAGGACGACCAGCAGCATCATCAGGAACCAGCCGGCGCCGACGGCCGCCGCGAGCGGGGTGTGCTCCGCCAGCTCCGGGTCGATCAGGGAGAGCGTGAGCGATCCGGCGGGCAGCGATCCTGCCACCATGAAGACGGTGGCGGCGAAGACGAGCGCCCAGCCGGAGAGGAAGCCGAGGAAGGGGTGGAGGGTGCGGCCCACCCAGGAGTAGCCGGCCCCGGCGTTGACGTCGATCCGCCCGAGGCGGGCGTAGGCGATACCGATGCCGAGCATCGGTATCGCGCAGTAGAGCAGTGCGGCGGGCCCCGCGAGGCCGACGGCGCCGAAGAGGACGGCGGTGGTCGCGGCGAGCGAGTAGGCGGGCGCGCTGCCGGCGACGGCCATGACGATCGTGTCGAAGGTACCGAGCACATTGGGCTGGAGCCCTCTGTTCGTCGTGGTGCGCATGGCGGGGTCCTCGGGGCGCGGGGGTGAGGCAGGGCGAAGTGGCCCGTCCGCCGGGCCGGTTGCCGGGCGGCGGTCGGCACGGATCAGGGTGAATCGAGCGCATCGTAGTCGCCCGGGTGGGCCGCGGTAACGGCGGTGGGGAGGGTTCCGTTCAGTGACCGCCGGTAAGTCCTCCCGTACGCCCCCCGGGGAAGGTTTACCGCAGGTCGGGACCGGCGATGGCGCGTGCGGCGCGGACCTCCTGACGGAGCGGTGCGAGGACTCCGTTCTCGTCGCCGGGCAGCTCGGTGCGGACCTCCACGAGGGTGTCGGCGCCGCGGAGTCCGTCGCCGAGTTCGCGCAGCTCCCGCTCGACGGCGCCGACCTCCGCCGGGTCGGGGGCGGGTGCGCCGTGGTCGACGCGGATGCGGGCGGCGGTGGTGGCGTCCACGATCCGTTCGACGGCGACGACCAGTGGCCACCAGGCGGCGGCGCGGGGGCCGGTGGGCGGTGGTTCGGTCAGGGCGCGCTGGAACTCGCTGCGGACGGTGGACAGGTCCCGGTAGAGCTTCCGTCGGGCCCGGAGCCGTCCGCTCTGGTCGGCGGGGTCTCCGGCGAAGGCCCTGGCCACATAGGCGGCGGTGTCGGCGACGGCGTCCGCGAGCCGGTCCCCGACGCGGGTGTGCCAGGACTCGGGCCAGAGCAGATAGCCGGCGATCAGGGCGATGCCGCAGCCGATGAGGGAGTCGTACAGGCGGGGCATGACCAGGTCGAAGCCCTGCTGGTTGAGGGTGTCGGAGAGCAGCAGGATGACCGGGGTGATGGCCGCGGTCTGGAAGGCGTACCCCTTCGCGGAGAAGGCCGGGATGAGGGCGGCGAGCACGCACATCACGGGCACGTCCCACCAGCCGCGGGGGACTTCGGCGAGGACCAGGGCGGCGAGGAGGAGCCCCGCGGCGGTGCCGAGGGCGCGGAGCACGGCGCGGGAGAACACCGAGCCGAAGTCGGGCTTCATGACGAAGGTGACGGTCAGCGCGACCCAGTACGAACGGGGTACGGCGATCAGCGAGACCAGTGCCTGGGCGAGGCCGACGCAGAGGGCGAGGCGGAGTCCGTACCGCCAGGAGGCCTCGGAGAGCAGGACGGCGCGGGAGGTGCGGCGGGCGCGGACCCGGAGCGCGGCGGGGCGGCCGAGGCGGTCGTCCACGTTGTAGGGGTCGGGCTCGGGTTTGTGGACGACGGCGGCGGCGTACCGCAGGGCGTGGTCGACGGCCTTCTCGGCGGGACGTTCGGGGGTCGGCAGCTCCAGTACGGGGTCCCCGGTGCGGCCTTCCTCGACGGCGTCGGCGAGCTCCCGGACGGCCGCCGCGACCGAGGGCGGCAGCGGGCCGTAGAGCTGGGCGCGCAGTTGGGCGGCGGGGGCGGCCTCGACGAGCGGGATGACGACGTTGAGCTGGGCGAGCAGCCGGACCAGGGAGGGCGCGCGGCCGTGCTGGCGGGCGCGGCGGGCGAGGACGAGGTCGTAGGACTGGTTGAGGGAGGCGGTGACGGCGTGCCGCTTCTCGTCGTACGCGGCGGTCCCGGTGGCCTCGTACAGCTCGGCGACGGCCCGGTAGGTGGCGGCGACGGCGGCGCGTTCGGGGGCGGCGCGGCGCAGCGGCCAGCCGAGCAGGGTGAGGAGGAGGACGAAGAGCCCGCCGAGGGTGAGGAGCAGGGGCGCCTTCCACCAGGGGTCGGGCATGGGGAGTCCGGCGCCGACGACGGCGTTGAGGAGCAGGAGCAGCCCGGAGACGGAGGCGACGGCGCCGATCGAGGAGATCATCCCGGAGACCAGCGCGACGAGGGTGAGGACGCCGACGGTGAGCCAGCCCTGACCGAAGACGAGGGTGCCGAGGGTGACGCCGACGGCCCCGAAGAGCTGCGGCACGGCGATGTTGAGGATCCGCATCCGGTAGGCGTCGGCGGTGTCGCCGATGACCCCGGAGAGGGCGCCCATGGAGACGAGGGCGCCGTAGGCGGGCTGTCCGGCGGCGAGGCCGACGGCGAGCGGTGTGGACAGGGCGACGGACGCGCGGAGGACGGCGGCCCGGGGGATCGGCGCGGGGGCGGGCCGGAGCCCGGCGGTGAGCCAGGCGGGCGGATTGAGCCGAACGGTACCGGGGCCTGCGGGTCGTGCCATGTCCCTAACGTACTGGCCGGTGGAGGGGGGAGACGGGGCGCGGCTGCCGGGTCCGTCGTGGCCCGGCCGCCCGCACTTCCGGCACCGGTCCGTCGCGGCGCTTCCCTTCGCGGCGGTTCGGTCACGGCGGCTCAGTTGCGGTAGGACTCGACCTCCGTCGCCGGGCGGACCGCCGCCGTGTCCGGGTCCTCGCCGAACTCTGCTTTCGCGCGTCGCTGGCGCAGCAGGTCCCAGCACTGGTCCAGGCGGACCTCCAGGTCGGAGAGGCGGGCCCGTTCCTCGGGGAGGAGGCCGCCCGTGCGCTGTCTCAGGGCGCGTTCCTCTTCGACGAGGGCGCCGATGTCGTCAAGGATCTCCTCGTTGTCCATGTCCTCAAGCGTGGCCGATCAGCGCCCGGCGTGCAGGTCGAGATCGGCCAGGAGCGCCCGGTGGTCCGTGCCCGCGAGGTCGAGGAAGCGGGTGCCCCTGACGGTGAAGTCGTCGGTGACCAGGACGTGGTCGATCTGGACGTACGGCGGGAGGGGGCCCTCCATGGGCCAGCTGGGGGTGCGGCTCGCGCCCGAGAGACGGGCCGCGTCGTGGAGCCCGCCGCCGTCGAGGACGGCGCGGAAGGCGGCGTGGTCCTGGGAGGCGTTGAAGTCCCCGGCGACGATCTGGGGGCCGTCGGGCGCGGTGGCGTCCCGTACCCGTCCCAGTTCCCGCTTCCACAGGTGCACCTGTCCCGGCAGCGGCGGCATCGGGTGCGCGAGCTGGAGCCGTACGGTCCGGCCGCCGATCTCCGCCGTGGCGCCCGGCATGCCCATGGTCGCCGGGATCATGTGCCAGTCGCGGAGCGGGTAGGCGCTGAGGATCACGGAGCCGGCCGAGCCGTCCTCCTCGACGGAGGCGTAGTGGGGGAGTTCGGCGGCGAAGGCCCGGGTGACGGCGCGCCCGCAGGCGCGGTCGCACTCCGAGACGAACACGAGCTGGGGCCGCTCCCGCCGGACGGCGGTGACGAGCGAGCCGGTCGCCCCGCTGAACTCGACGTTCGAGGCGAGGACCCGGAGCCTGGCCACCACCGGGCCGCGTGCGGTGGTGCGGTCGGGCCCGTACGGCAGCACCGTCCAGACGGTGGCCGCGAGGACCACGGCGGCGACCGCCGCGAGGATCCGCCGGCGGGCGAGGGTGGCGAGCAGCAGCCCGAGGGCGGCGGGGACCGCGAACCAGGGGAGGAAGGAGAGCAGTTGGGGGACCGGGGTCACCGCGTCGGTGTCCAGCAGGCGGCAGGCGGTGAGCACCGCCGGTGCGGCCAGGAGCAGCCCGGCGACCCAGACGGTGACGCGGCGCCTGGGTCGGAGGGGCGGCGTGGGGCGGGGTGGGGCGGGGCTCATCACGCGCTCGGCGGCGGGGGCTCGGTCCACGCCGTCAGTGTCGCAGGGCCTGTCCGATCTCCGCCTTGGTATCGCCGGAGAGGGTGCGGTTGCTGCGGGCGGTACCGGTCTTGGACTTTCCGGCGGGGACGCCGTCGATGTTCAGGACGACCGAGTCGAGGAAGTTCCCCTGGGTGTCCCGGAAGGTGACCAGGACGGTGTAGGAGGCTTCCTTGTCCTGGGGGTTGGTGGCGGTGATCCGGGCGACCGTGCGGTCGCCGTCGGTGCTGGTCGGTCCGGCGGTGACGTCGCCGGTGGCGTTCACCCCGTCCTTGACCTCCTTCATCTTCTCCTGGGCGGCCGACGCGGCGGCGGCCGTGGCGGAGGAGATGACGTCGCCCGTCTTCTGCTTGACCTGGTCGCATCCGGTGAGGGCGAGCGCCGTGGTGGCGGTGAGTCCCAGGGCGATGCCCGCGAGGCGTCTCATGGGGCCGCCCCCTCAGTACTTCTTGTCGGGGCCGTACGCCTCGTCGGTGGCCAGGGCCCAGATCACGAACACCGAGATGGCCATCGAGAAGAGCGCCCACCAGGGCTGGTACGGCAGGAAGAGGAACTGGACGAGGAGGTTCAGGGAGGCGAGGCAGATACCGGCGATCCGGCCCCACTCGGCGCCCCTGAGGATGCCGAAGCCCGCGATGGCGACCACGACGCCGAGGATCAGGTGGATCCATCCCCAGGTGGTGAGGTTGAACTTGAAGACGTAGTCGCCGATGCGGGTGTAGACGTCGTCCTTGGCGATGCCGGCGATGCCCTGGAAGACGTCCATGCAGCCGGTGACGAGCATGAGGACACCGGCGAAGAGGGTGCCGCCGGAGGCCCAGGCGCCGGAGGTGGAGGGGGCCGGTTTGCGCGGTGGTGCCGTGTTCTGGCTCATGCCCCCATCGTCGGAGCGTTCGTACGGTTGCGAACTTTCAGTTGGGCCGGACGAGTGAGTGGAGATAGCGCTCCAGTACATCGTTGAACTCCTCCGGCCGCTCCAGGTTGGGCAGGTGCGCGGCCCGCTCGATCACGGCGAGCGTGGAGTCGGGGAGCAGCGCGTGCATGTCCTCGGCGTCCGTGACGGGGGTGTAGGAGTCGTCCCGGCCGACGACGACGAGCGCGGGCACGGCGACGGTGGTGAGCAGCTCGCGGTAGTCGGGGCGTTCGGCCCGGCCGCGCAGGGCGGCGGCGGCGCCGGCCGGGTCGGTGGAGCGCATCATGCGGTGGACGTGCGGGGCGGCGTGGGTGTTGTACGGGGCGACCATCCGGTCCAGTACCTCGTCGGCGTACTCCCGCATGGCCTCCGCGCCGCCGGCGAGCAGCCGGTCGGCCATGGCGTTGCGGGCGGTCCTGCCGCCCTCGGTCTCGGCGGCGGGGAAGGTGTCGGCGAGGACGAGGCCACGGACGCGCCCGGGGTGGCTGCGGTACAGCTCCATGGCGATCTGGCCGCCCATGGAGAGTCCGGCGAGGACGCACTCGTCGATGTCCAGCTCGTCGAGGAGGGCGACGAGGTCCTCGGCGAAGTCCCCGAGGAGGGTGCGGTCGGGGGTGGCCGCCTCCGGCTTCGCGCCGAGGGGCGTGCGGCCGTAGCCGCGCAGGTCGGGGGCGATCACCCGGTGGGTGCGGGAGAAGCGGTCGGTCTGCGGCTGCCACATGGTGTGGTCGAAGGGGTGGCCGTGGACGAGGAGCAGGGCGGGGCCCTCGCCCCGGTCCTCGTAGGCGGTCTCGGCGTCGGCGGTGCGGGCGGTGAACATGACCGCAGGCTAGGCAGCCGCAACTGCTCGGTGCAATAAGATCTTTGCTCTCGGTGCAATGACGGATCTCGGTCATCGGGGATCTCGGTGCGAGGGAGAGGGGTGCGTGGTGGAGGAGTACCGGAGGATCGCCGACCGGGTCGAGGCGGCCGTACGGGACGGGCGGCTGAGCCCCGGCGACCGGCTGCCTCCGCAGCGGGTCTTCGCCCGCCGTCACGCCATCGCCAACTCCACGGCGATCCGCGTGTACGGAGAGCTGGCGCGGCGGGGCCTGGTCGTCGGGGAGGTCGGGCGCGGCACCTTCGTACGGGCCGCGCCCCCGCTGCCGGGGCCCGCGCTCGCCGAGGCGACCGGCGCCGCGCCCGTCGACCTCCAGCTCAACTACCCCGTCGCGGAAGGCCAGTCGGAGCTGATGGCCCGCGCGCTCGCGGCCCTCGCCCGGCCCGACGTCCTGGCCGAGGCCGTCTCACGGCCCGCCGCCGCCACCGGCACCCCGGAGGCCCGCGAGGCGGCGGCGGCCGTGCTCGCCCGGCCCGGCTGGGCCCCCGACCCCGACGGCGTCCTCTTCGCCGGGAACGGCCGGCAGGCCATCGCCGCCGCGCTTTCCGCGCTCGTCCCGCCCGGCGGCCGGCTGGGCGTCGAGGCGCTCACGTACCCCCTGGTCAAAGCGGTGGCCGAGCGGCTCCGCATCCGGCTCGTACCGCTCGCCCTGGACGCCGAAGGGGTACGGCCCGAGGCGCTCGCGGCGGCCCACCGGGCGGCGCCGCTGTCCGCCGTCTACCTCCAGCCGACCCTGCACAACCCGCTCTCCTCGACGGCGGGGGAGGGCCGCAGGGCCGAACTCGCCGAGCTGCTCCGCCGCCTGGACCTGACGGCCGTCGAGGACACCACCTGGGCCTTCCTCGTACCGGACGCGCCCGCCCCGCTCGCCGCGCACGCCCCCGAGCGGGTCCTCCTCGTCGACAGCCTCTCCAAGCGGCTCGCCCCCGGCCTGACCGTCGGCTACCTCGTGGTGCCCGGACGCCTGCGCGCGGCGGCGGCGGACGCCCTGCGCTCGGGGGCCTGGACGGCGGGCGGGCTCGCGGTCGCCGCCGCCACCCGCTGGACCGGGGACGGCACGGTCGCCGAGGCGGTCGCGGCGAAGCGGGCGGACACGGCGGCCCGGCACGCCCTCGTCCGGCGGCGGCTCGCCGGGCAGGCGCTGCGGACCTCCCCGCACGCGTACTACTGCTGGTGGCAGCTGCCCGCGCCCTGGCGGGCGGAGACCTTCACGGCGGCGGCCGTCGCCCGCGCGGGCGTGGCGGTCACCCCGGGGAGCGCCTTCGCGGTGGGTACGGGCACCGCCCCCGACGCGATCAGGATCGGCCTGGCCACCCCACCGCACGAGGTCCTCGACGGGGCCCTGCGGCGACTGGCGGCGCTGGCCGCCGAGCCGCCCGGGTCCCTCCCGGCGGCCACCGGCTGATCCACTTGCGGCGGGCGGGGGCCGGGTGTGCTCTGGAGGGTGCGGGAAGCAGCAGGGGGGCGAGAGCGAAGGAGCTCCTGCCATGGCCGCACACGCAGCGGTGCCCACGAGGCGCCATTTCAGTACGCACGGCTGGGGGTTCCCGGTCGCGACCGGTGTCCTGTACGGCCTCTACGCGGCGACCGTCGCCCGCCAGGGCGGCCCCACCACCCTCGGGCAGCTGTGGCTCGGCATCGTGTCGGCCGTGGTCCTCGCCGGAGGTCTGTACGCCCTCCGGCGCCACGGCCACCGGCTGCCGCGCGAGCTGCGGGCCGCCGCCTGGGGCAGCCTGACGGGCATCGCGGTCGGCTTCCTCTTCAGCCTCTCCGGCGCCAGCGTCCTGTCGTCGAGCGGTCTCGGGCTCACCATCGCCGGGGTCGCGGGCGCCGGCGCGTACTACCTCTTCTACACGCACGAGGACGCGGCGGGCCGGCCCGCGCCGTACTGACCGCGCCCGCCCTTCCCGCCGTGGCCGCGGCGCCGGTGGTACGCGACCGCGACGGCGGCCAGCAGCACCGGCCAGGCGAGCAGCGGCGCGTAGCAGGCGATCAGCAGGGCGGCCTGGGCCGTCGAGGCCGGGACGCCCGGCCCCAGGTCCGCGTACGAGGCGTACGCGCCCCAGCCCGCGATGGCGCACAGCCCCGCCACCCCGGCGAGGGCCGCGCCCGTCGCGGCGGCCGGATTCACCCGGCGCCCGCCGAGGAACGGCATCCAGCGGGGGAAGACCTCGCCCCAGCGGCGGACCAGCCCCAGGGTCAGGAAGGCCAGCAGCTCGGACACGACGCTGAGGGAGACCACGTACAGCGACTCCCCGGGGCCGAGGGGTCCGAGCCCGGAGTCCTGCGTGACGGGCAGTCCGGCGACCAGGGCGATCCGCCACAGGCCGGAGGGGAGCGTGACGAGCGGGACGGCGTGGGCGGCGAGGACGGCCCAACGGGGCACGTCCGGAAGGGCCTTGAGCTTCATCATGGCTCCAGCCTTCCGCCGCCCCCGGCCCCGCACGTCGCCCCGACGACCCGTCCGTCTCCGCCACGCGGGGGAGAGGGGGGTCGTCCGGGAGGCGAGTGGGGCTGCCGGACACGACGCCGGGCCACAACCTCAGGTGGTCACTCCGACAACCAGGGGTTGTCACCAGCCTCCGGGCGCGGTCGTCCCCGCCCGCCCGACGCTACCGCCCGCGCGGTGTCGTCTGCTGGACCGCCCAGCGGTTGCCGTCGGGGTCGGCGAAGAAGACGAACGAGCCCCACGGCATGTCCGAGATCTCGCTGACCCCGACCCCGCGCGCGGTCAGCTCGCGGTGGGCCTCCTCGATGTCGGTGACGACGACCTGCATGTTGTCGAGGGAGCCCGGGGCCATCTCGGTGAGCCCCTTGCCGAAGGCGATCGAGCAGGCCGAGCCCGGCGGGGTCATCTGGACGAACCGGATGTCGTCGTTGACGGGCACGTCGTGGTCGGCGTGGAAGCCGACCCGCTCGTAGAAGGCCTTGGCGCGGTCGACATCGGTGACGGGGACCGCGACGAGTTCCAGCTTGATGTCCATGGGGGCATCATGCGCCCGGCCCGGGCCGGGCGCACGGCATGCCGTGCACGCCGCCGCCCGGGCCGGGCACATGACGCCGGGACCCGTCTACTCCCCCGTCTCGCCCCGGACCACGACCACCGGGCACGGCGCGTGCTGGGTGACGTGCGAGGAGACCGAGCCGAGCATCGCCGCCTTGAAGCCGCTGTACCCGCGGTCGCCGACGACGAGCAGGGACGCGCCCTTCGCGGCGTCGAGCAGGGCCTGCGGGGCGTTGCCGCCGACCACCGTACGGGTGGTGGCGGCGGCCTCCTGCGGGGTGAGGGTCTGGTCGATCGACTCGTCGAGGATCTGCTTCGCGAGCCGCTCGGGGTCGAACTCCGCCGGCATGCCGGGCATGAGCGTCGCCCACGAGGCCGGGTACTCCCAGCTGATCACCGTCTGGAGGGAGTCCCCGGTCAGGGCGGCCTGCCCGGCCGCCCACTTCAACGCCTTCAGAGCGGGCGCCGATCCGTCCACGCCCACCACGATCCTGCCGCCGGCCATCGCCGACCTCCGTTTCGCTGTCGGGAACCCCGGGAAGGGCCTCCCCCACAACGTAACAAACCGATCAATCGAGGCGGAGGTCGGCCAACTGCTTCTCGAACGGGACGATCTCGTCCTCGTCCTCCCGGCGGGCGGGGCGCGCCGCGACCGTGTCCGCGAACTCGTTGCCCGCGCGGGTGATCCGGCTGGGCAGGCCCTCCCCCCATCCCGTCGGGGAGGCCTCGCCCCCGCCCGAACCCCAGTCCTCCGAGGCCGCGTAGACGGCGGTCGGGACGACGAGGGCCCGCAGATAGGCGAAGAGCGGTCGCAGCGCGTGGTCGAGGACCAGGGAGTGCCGGGCGGTGCCGCCGGTCGCCCCGATCAGCACCGGGGTGCCGGTCAGAGCGGCCGGGTCGATCAGGTCGAAGAACGACTTGAACAGGCCGCTGTACGAGGCCGTGAAGACGGGGGTGACGGCGATGACGCCGTCCGCGCCCGTCACCGTGTCGATCGCCTCCTGGAGCCTCTCCGAGGGGAAGCCGGTGACGAGGTTCTTCGCGATGTCCACGGCCAGGTCGCGCAGTTCGACGACCTGGACGTCGACGGCGTACTCCTGCTCGGCCAGCCGGTACCGCGCGGCCTGGAGGAGCCGGTCGGCGAGCAGCCGGGTGGAGGACGGGGCGCTGAGTCCGGCGGACACGGCGACCAGCTTCAACGTCTGCATGACCTCAGACCTCCTGCTTCTTCTGAACGGCGGGGTGCAGCGGGGCGGAGTCCGGCACGCCGGCCGGGCGCAGGCTCGCGAACTCCTTGCGGAGCACCGGGACGACCTCCTCGCCGAGCAGGTCGAGCTGCTCCAGGACCGTCTTGAGGGGCAGCCCGGCGTGGTCGACCAGGAACAGCTGGCGCTGGTAGTCGCCCACGTAGTCGCGGAAGGACAGGGTGCGCTCGATGACCTCCTGCGGCGAGCCGACGGTCAGCGGGGTCTCGCGGCTGAACTCCTCCAGGGAGGGGCCGTGGCCGTAGACCGGCGCGTTGTCGAAGTACGGACGGAAGTCCCGTACCGCGTCCTGCGAGTTCTTGCGCATGAACACCTGGCCGCCGAGGCCGACGATCGCCTGCTCGGGGGTGCCGTGCCCGTAGTGGGCGTAGCGCTGGCGGTAGAGCCTGACCATCTTCTCGGTGTGCTGCTTGGGCCAGAAGATGTGGTTCGCGAAGAAGCCGTCGCCGTAGTACGCGGCCTGCTCGGCGATCTCGGGGGAGCGGATGGAGCCGTGCCAGACGAACGGCGGGACGCCGTCGAGCGGGCGCGGGGTGGACGTGAAGCCCTGGAGGGCGCTGCGGAACTTGCCCTCCCAGTCGACCACGTCCTCCCTCCACAGCTTGTGGAGGAGCGCGTAGTGCTCGATGGCGAGCGGGATGCCCTGGCGGATGTCCTGGCCGAACCACGGGTAGACGGGGCCGGTGTTGCCGCGGCCCATCATCAGGTCCACGCGGCCGTCGGCGAGGTGCTGGAGGGTCGCGTAGTCCTCGGCGATCTTCACCGGGTCGTTGGTGGTGATCAGGGTCGTGGAGGTGGACAGGATCAGGTTCTCGGTGCGGGCGGCGATGTGCCCGAGGAGGGTGGTGGGGGAGGACGGGACGAACGGCGGGTTGTGGTGCTCGCCGGTCGCGAAGACGTCGAGCCCGACCTCCTCGGCCTTGAGCGCGATGGCGACGGTGTTCTTGATGCGCTCGTGCTCGGTGGGGGTGCGGCCGGTGGTGGGGTCGGCCGTCACGTCGCCGACGGTGAAGATCCCGAACTGCATCGTGCTCACCTCTCGCGGTTCCTGATGTATTGGTTGAAGCTTAAACTATCACGTCCAACGGTGCCACCCCGCCGTCTATTCCGGCCCGTACCCTGGAGCGCGTGGCCGAGGAGAAGACGTACGACAACGAACGCTGGAAGGAGCGGGGCGTGATGCTCCGCGTCTTCGTGTACGTCTTCGCCACCCACGCCTTCGCGGGCTTCGTCTGGCTGCTCTTCCACGTCGGGCAGAACGCCCAGAAGTGACCCGGCGGTAGGGGCCCGTGCCCCTCACGTAGAGTCCCGGTCGTGAACGGTGCGATAGCGGTCGTCGGAATCGGCGCGGACGGCTGGGACGGACTCCCCGAGAGCTCCCGCCGCCCCCTGCGCACCGCCGAGGTCCTGCTCGGCGCCCCCCGCCAGCTCGCCCTCCTCCCGGCCGGCGACTGCCCCGGCGAACGGATCACCTGGCCCTCGCCGCTCCGCCCCGCCGTCCCCGGCCTGCTCGCCGCCCACGAGGGCCGCGCCCTCGCCGTCCTCGCCAGCGGCGACCCCAGCTTCCACGGCATCGCCCGCACCCTCGCCGACGTCGCGGGCGCCGACCGCCTCCGCGTCCACCCGCACCCCTCCTCCGTCTCCTACGCCTGCGCCCGCCTCGGCTGGCCCCTGGAAGCCGTCGAGACCGTCTCCCTCGTCGCCCGCCCGCTCGCCGCGCTCTCCGCCGCCCTCCATGACGGCCGCCGCCTCCTCGTCCTCAGCGAGGGCGCCGACACCCCCGCCCGGGTCGCGGCGCTGCTCCGGGACACCGGCTGGGGCGGCACCCGCCTCCGCGTCCTCGAACAGCTCGGCGGCCCCGCCGAGCGCCTCCTCGACGGGACCGCCGCCCACTGGCCGCACGAGCGGACCGACCCCCTCAACGTCCTCGCCCTCGACTGCGTACGCGACCCGGACACGCTCCGGCTCGGCGCCGCCCCCGGACTCCCCGATGAGGCGTACGAGCACGACGGGCAGCTCACCAAGCGGTACGTGCGCGCCGCCACCCTCGCCGCGCTCGCCCCCGCGCCCGGCGAACTCCTCTGGGACATCGGCGGCGGCTCCGGCTCCATCGGCATCGAATGGATGCGGACCCACCGCACCTGCCGGGCGGTCACCGTCGAGAAGTCCCCCGAGCGGGCCGCCCGCATCGCCCGCAACGCCGACGCCCTCGGCGTACCCGCCCTGCGCGTCGTGACCGCCCCCGCGCCCGAGGGCCTCGCCGCCCTGCCCACCCCCGACGCGGTCTTCATCGGCGGCGGCCTCACCGCCCCCGGCCTCCTCGACACCTGCTGGGAGGCCCTGCCGCCCGGCGGCCGGCTCGTCGCCAACACCGTGACGCTGGAATCCGAGGCGCTGCTCGCCGACCGCTACCGCCGCCACGGCGGCGAACTCGTCCGGCTCGCCGTCGCCACCGCCGTCCCCGTCGGCGGCTTCACCGGCTGGCGCCAGGCCATGCCCGTCACCCAGTGGTCCGTAACGAAGGGTTGTACAGAGGAATGACCGTCTACTTCATCGGCGCGGGCCCCGGCGCCGCCGACCTCATCACGGTGCGCGGCGCGAGGACCCTCGCGAAGTGCGGGGTCTGCCTCTACGCCGGCTCCCTCGTCCCCACCGAGCTGCTCGCCGAGTGCCCGCCGGACACCAAGCGCGTCGACACCGCCCGGATGGACCTCGACCAGATCGTCGCCGAGATCGCCGCGGCCCACGAGGCCGGACAGGACGTGGCGCGGCTGCACTCCGGCGACCCGTCCGTCTTCAGCGCGATGGCCGAGCAGATGCGGCGGCTGGACGCGGCGGGCATCCCGTACGAGGTCGTGCCCGGCGTCCCGGCCTTCGCCGCCGCCGCCGCCGCGCTCAAGCGGGAGCTGACCGTCCCCACGGTCGGCCAGACGGTCGTCCTCACCCGGATCGCACAGCGGGCCACCCCGATGCCCGAGGGCGAGGACCTGGCGACCCTCGGCCGCAGCGGGGCGCTGCTCGTCCTCCACCTCGCCGCTCGCTATGTCGACCGGGTCGTGGCCGAACTCGTCCCCCACTACGGCACCGACTGCCCCGCCGCGGTGGTCGCGATGGCCAGCCGCCCCGACGAGGTCGTCCTGCGGGGGACGCTCGACGACATCGCCGCGCAGACGAAGGCGGCGGGCATCACGAAGACGGCGGTGATCCTGGTGGGCCGCACGCTCGCGGCCTCGGAGTTCCGCGACAGCCACCTGTACGACCCGGCCAGGGACCGCCACACCTGCTGAGCCGGCCCGGCCAGGGACCGCCACACCTGCTGAGCCGGCCCGGCCAGGGACCGGCACACCTGCTGAGCCGCCCCCGGGGCGGCGCGCGGCGGGGCCCCGGGAAGTCCGATCCCCGGGGCCCCGCCGCGTGGACGTCAGGCGTTCGGCCGCTTGCCGTGATTGGCGTTCTTCTTCTTCCGCGCGCGCCGCTTGTTGCCTCGCTTGGCCATGGGACTCCCTCTCGCTCGGGGGGCGTGTCCCGGCCAGCCTAGGTTCGGTGCGGGGGGCCCGCATGTCGGCCGCCGGGGCCGTGCGGTCTCATGGAGACGTGACTGTCTACGACGTGGCCCGGGCACTGCCGGGCATCGAGGAACTGCGCGACCACTCCCAGGGGCTCGCGATGCTGGACGCGATCCTGAGCCCGGCCTGGGAAGGCCGGTACTACTCCTTCAACGCCCAGTGGTCGGAGGACGAGCAGCTGGCGTCCATGCGGGACGGCTCGGGCGGCGAGTACACGATCGTCCTCTCCCCCGCGGGGGCGTACGCCCGCGTCTTCGACCACGAGTCGCCGCTGAGCCCGTACGGGCCGCTCGCGGACGGGGAGACGTGGCCGGGGGTGCTCGACGGGGTGCCCGAGGCCTTCCGGGAGTACCTGACGGAGCCCGCGTTCATGGACGAGGACGACGTGCACGTGACGACCGCCTGCCTGTGGCGCGAGACCGCTGACACGGCCTGGCACACGGGCGAGGTCGCCTACCCGGACCTGGAGGACCACCCGGACCCGGACGGCTCGGTCACCCTTCTCCGCCTCCTGACGAACCGCACGGCGGAGGCGTACGCGGAGTGGGCCTCGGACTACTACGAGCGCACGGTGGACATCGAGGCGGTCCGGCGCGTGCTGGCGCTGCGCCCGCTGACGGAGGAGCTCGTGGCGGCCCTGAACCCGGAGACGGAGCTCGCCGAGCTGGCGGAGGACATCGCGGAGATCGGCTACCCGGCGGGCTGAAGGGTGGGGGGCCGGTGCCCGGTGGCCCGAGCCCCGGCCCGGCGCGTGCTCGCCCTGCCCCCGTCCTACCCCCTGGCGCCCGTCCACTCCGGCGCCAGGACCGACATCACCGTCGCGTCCACCCGCTCGCCCTCCCACAGCAGCGCCCCGCGCAGCACGCCCTCGGCCGTGAAGCCGGCCTTCTCGTAGGCGCGGCGGGCGCGCGGGTTGAAGGCGTAGACCTCCAGCCAGACGCGATGGAGCCCCAGGGCCTCGAAGGCGTGCCCGACGATCAGCCGGGTCGCCTCCGTGCCGAGCCCGCGCCCCACCCCGGCCGGGGTGAAACAGATCCGGAACGAACAGCTCTCGTTGCTTTCGTCCCACTCGTTGAGCACCGCCTCACCGACCACGGCGCCGGTCGCGCGCTCGACCACGGCGAGGTCGAGCCGGTCGCCCCGCTCGCCCCGGGACCCGTACCACTTCCGGAGCGCGGGGACGTCGAAGACGGTGTGGTTTCCGGTGAGACGCGCGATCTCCGGGTCCTCGAACATGGGCAGCAGCGAGGGCACGTCGTCCACGGTGACGGGCCGGAGCACCACGAGGTCACCGGTGAGTGTGGGCTTGTGCGAGAAATCGGTCATCGGGGGATTCTCGGGCAGGCGGGGGGCATGTGTCGCCGGCTTTACGCCCCCGAGGCCTACGCCGACCCCGACCCCGACCCCGACCCCGACCCCGACCCCGGGCCCGGACCCGCGACCTCCGACCGTCCCACCACCACACCCGCCCGGTCGATGCAGATCACGTCCACCGCCACCGGTGCGCCCCTGAGGACCGCCAGGGCCTCGTCGCGGGCGCGTGCGGCGACCAGGTCGCCGAGGGGGACGCCGGCCGCCTCGCAGAGGCGGAGCGCGGCCAGGCCCGTGTTCGCCGCGGTGATCTCCGCCGCCAGGGACTCCGAGGCGCCGCCCGTGACGGCCAGGTCCGCGAGGAACGCCCTGTCGACCTGGGAGCGCGCCGAGTGCAGGTCCAGATGGCCGGCCGCGAGCTTGGAGAGCTTCGCGAAACCGCCGCAGACCGTGAGCCGGTCGACCGGGTGGCGGCGTACGTACTTGAGGACCGCGCCCGCGAAGTCGCCCATGTCGAGGAGCGCGATCTCCGGCAGGTCGTAGAGCGTCGCCACCGTCCGCTCCGAGGTGGAGCCGGTGCACCCGGCCACGTGGGTGAGGCCGCCCGCGCGGGCCACGTCCACGCCACGGCGGATCGAGTCGATCCAGGCGGAGCACGAGTAGGGGACGACGATCCCCGTCGTGCCGAGGATCGACAGGCCGCCCAGGATGCCGATCCTGGGGTTCCACGTGGACCGGGCGATCTCGGCGCCGCCGTCGACGGAGACGGTGATCTCGACGTCGCCGGCGCCGCCGTGCCGCGCCGCGACCTCCGCCACGTGCTCGCGCATGAGCTGCCGGGGCACGGGGTTGATCGCCGGTTCGCCGACCTCCAGGGGGAGTCCCGGCAGGGTGACCGTACCGACGCCCTCACCCGCCCGGAAGACCACGCCGGAGCCCGGCGGGAGGAGCCGTACCGTCGAGCGGATCACGGCCCCGTGGGTGACGTCCGGGTCGTCGCCCGCGTCCTTGGTGACGGCCGCCATGGCCGTCCCGCCGGCGAGCCGCTCCGCGGTGAGCGCGAAGGACGGCGTCTGTCCCTTGGGCAGGGTGACGGTCACCGGGTCGGGGAACTCGCCGGTCAGCAGGGCCGTGTACGCGGCCGCGGTCGCCGCGGTCGCGCAGGCGCCCGTCGTCCAGCCCGGCCTGAGGCCGGTGTGCTTGAGTTGGGCCTCACGCCCGCCGCCTGAAGTCACGAAGAGGCTCCTGTGCACATACTCATTCTCGGGGGGACCACCGAGGCCCGCGCCCTGGCCGGGCTGCTGCACGGCGGCGGGGTCAGGGCCACCAGCTCCCTCGCGGGGCGGGTGGCGAGCCCCCGGCTCCCCGAGGGCGAGGTGCGGATCGGCGGGTTCGGCGGGGCCCAGGGGCTCGCCGAGTGGATCGGCGCACACGCGGTGGACGCGGTCATCGATGCCACGCATCCCTTCGCCGAGCGGATCAGCTTCAACGCGGCCGGGGCGGCCGTCACCGCCCATGTTCCCCTGCTGGCGCTGCGCCGTCCCGGCTGGGTCCCGGCGGCCGGGGACCGCTGGCTGTCGGTGCCGTCCCTGGCGGCGGCGGCGGACGCGCTCGACGGCCTGGGGGAGCGGGTGTTCCTGACGACGGGCCGGATGGGCCTGGCGGCCTTCGCGGCCCTCCCGCACCGGTTCCTGGTCCGCTCGGTGGACGCCCCGGAGGCCCCGATGCCGGCCCGCGCCGAAGTGCTGCTCGACCGGGGCCCGTTCACCCTGGACGGCGAGCGGGAGCTGCTGGCCCGGCACCGGATCGACGTACTGGTGACGAAGGACAGCGGCGCCGCGGCGACCGCCCCGAAACTGACGGCGGCCCGCGAGGCGCGCATCCCGGTCGTGGTGGTCCGCCGCCCCCCGGTCCCGGACGGCGTCCCGGTGGCGACGACCCCGGAGGAGGCCGTCGCCTGGGTGCGGTCGCGCCTGCCATGAGCCCCGAGCGCGCCCGGTCCCCCGCGCGACAACCCTCCTCCCCGGGCGTTCAATGGAAGCGTGATTACCGTCCGATGGCTGGTCACCGCGGGGGCAGCGGCCGTGCTGGGCGTGGGCTCGCTCGCCGCGACCGGACCCACGCCCACGCCCACGCCCCCACCCGAGCCGCCTCCCGCCCAGCCCCCGCCGTCCCTCGACCGGGCCGACGTGGACCGGGCCGTCGGCCGGCTCGACGGGAGTGTCGCGGAGCTGATGAAGCGGACCGGAGTCCCCGGGGTCTCGGTCGCCGTCGTCTACCGCGACAAGGTCGTCCACATCAAGGGCTACGGGGTGCGCGAGGTCGGCAAGTCCGCCCGGATCGACGCCGACACCGTCTTCCAACTGGCCTCCGTGTCCAAGCCGATCGCCTCCACCATCGTCTCCGGAGCGGTCGGCGTGGACGGCTGGCAGAAGCCGGTCAACCCCGCACTGCCCGAATTCCGGCTCAAGGACCCGTGGGTGACGTCCCATGTGACGGTCGCCGACCTGTTCTCGCACCGCAGCGGCCTGCCCGACCACGCGGGCGACCTCCTGGAGGACCTCGGCTACGACCAGGACTACATCCTGTCCCACCTGCGGTACGAGCCCCTGGCGCCGTTCCGCGCGAGCTACGCCTACACCAACTTCGGCCTGACGGCGGCGGCCGAGTCCGTCGCCGCCGAGAAGGGCGTCCCCTGGGCGAAGCTCGCCGAGGACACCCTCTACAAGCCGGCCGGGATGAACCACACCAGCTCCCGCTTCGAGGACTTCGTCTCCAACCCCGACCGCGCCCACGGCCACGTCAAGCAGGCCGACGGGACCTGGAAGGCGCTGTACGTACGCGACCCCGACGCCCAGTCCCCCGCCGGCGGTGTCAGCTCCTCGGCCCGTGACATGGCGACCTGGCTGCGTCTCCAGCTCGCCGACGGCAGCCTCGACGGCCGCCGGATCGTCGCCGAGGACGCCCTGGACCTCACCCACCACCCCGAGGCCGTCGCCAACCCGGCGCCCGCCCCGGCCGCCCGGACCGGCTTCTACGGCCTCGGCTGGAACGTGTCGTACGACGACCGGGGCCGGCTGCGCCTCTCGCACACCGGCGCGTTCGCGCAGGGCGCGCACACCAACGTCACGATGCTGCCGGGCGAGCAGCTCGGCATCGTCGTCCTCACCAACGGCGCCCCGGCCGGTGTCGCGGACACCGTCGCCCTCGACTTCTTCGACACCGCGCAGGAGGGGAAGCCCAGCCGGGACTGGCTGCCGCTCGTCAACGCGCTCTACGAGCAGGAGGCCGACGCCGGCGTCTCGCCCACGAACTACGCGAAGGCGCCCGCCCACGCCAAGCCCGCGAAGGCCGACAGCGCCTACACGGGCACGTACACCAGCGCCTACTACGGCCGGCTGGCGGTGGCCAAGGGCGAGGACGGCGGTCTGGTGCTCCGGCTGGGGCCGGAGACGGAGCGTCAGTCGTACCGGCTGACGCACTACGACGGCGACACGTTCAGCTTCCCCACGCGCGGGGAGAACGCCGTCGGCCCGACCGGTGTCACGTTCTCCCCGGACGGGAAGACGGTCCGCGTGGAGTACCTGGACCAGGAGGGCCTGGGCACCTTCACCCGCACCGCCTCCTAGCCGACGGCGGGTTGGGCCCGGGTCACCCGTACCGGCGCGGTGTCCAGGTGATCGTGCGGCCGTCCGCCCGTTCCACCGCGCGCGTCTGCGAGGAGCCGACGAGCAGCAGCGTGCGCATGTCGACCTCGGACGGCTCCAGGGTCTTCAGGGTGACCACCCGTACGGACTGCTCGGGGCCGCCGACGTCCCGGGCGACGACCACCGGGGTCTCCGGGGGACGCAGTTCCAGGAGGAGGTCGCGGGCCGCGGCCACCTGGTGCGTACGGGACTTGGAGCCCGGGTTGTAGAGGGCGAGGACCAGATCGGCGCCGGCGGCGGCGCGCAGCCGGGCCTCGATGACGTCCCAGGGCTTGAGCCGGTCGGAGAGGGAGATCGTGGCGTAGTCGTGGCCGAGCGGGGCGCCCGCCGCCGCGGCTGCGGCGTTGGCGGCGGTCACCCCCGGGAGGACCCGTACGGGAACGTCCGCGTACTCCGGCTCGCAGGCGACCTCGAGGACGGCCGTGGCCATCGCGAAGACACCCGGGTCGCCGCCGGAGACGACCGCGACCTTCCGGCCGCGGCGGGCCAGGTCGAGGGCGAACTCCGCGCGCTCGGACTCGACCTTGTTGTCGGAGCCGTGCCGGATCTGCCCGGGGCGCAGCACCGGCACCCGGTCCAGGTAGGTGGTGTAGCCGACGAGGACGTCGGCGTTGACGAGCGCGCCGCGCGACTCGGGGGTGAGCCAGGGTGCCCCGGCAGGGCCGGTGCCGACGACGACGACCTCGCCCCGGTCCCGCACGGGAGGCGTGGCGTCGATCCGGGAGGGCAGGACGGCCACCGAGAAGTAGGGGACGGACTCGGGGTCGACGGCCGCGAGTTCGCCGGTGCGCTCGCCCGCCATGAAGGCGCGCTCCACATAGCGGGCGTCGTCGAGCCGGCCGGACCGTTCGAGGGCCCGCCGCACGGTGGGGAAGGTGCGGCCGAGCTTCATCACGACCGCCGAGTCGGTGCCCGCGAGACGGGCCGTCAGCTCGTCCTCGGGCAGGGTGCCGGGGATGATCGTGAGGACTTCCTCGGCCTCGCACAGCGGCTCGCCGAGCCGGGCGGCGGCGGCGCTGACCGAGGTGACACCGGGGATGACGGTGGTGTCGTAGCGGTCGGCGAGCCGCTTGTGCATGTGCTGGTACGAGCCGTAGAACAGCGGGTCGCCCTCGGCGAGGACGGCGACCGTGCGGCCCGCGTCGAGGTGGGCGGCGAGGCGGGCCGCGGCCTCCTCGTAGAAGTCGTCGAGGGCGCCCCGGTAGCCGCCGGGGTGGTCGGTGGTCTCCACCGTGAGCGGGTACATCAGCCGCTCCTCGACGTGGTCCTCGCGGAGGTGCTCGGCGGCGATCGAGCGGGCGATGGAACGGCCGTGGCGGGCCGAGTGGTAGGCGACGACGTCGGCGGCGGCGATGGCCTTCACGGCGGCCACGGTCATCAGATCCGGATCGCCGGGCCCGAGCCCGACGCCGTACAGCTTGCCGGTCACGGTCGTGCCCCCGTCGCCCTTCACCCTCATGCCCTCGGTCCCGCTCATGCCCTCGGTCCCGCTCATGCCTGGATCTCCGCTTCGTGAGCGATGGCGTTGATCGCGGCGGCCGTCATCGCGCTGCCGCCGCGCCGGCCCCGTACGACGAGGTATTCGAGGCCGAGTTCCTGGGCGGCCAGGGCGTCCTTGGACTCGGCGGCGCCGATGAAGCCGACCGGTATGCCGAGGACGGCCGCCGGGCGGGGGCCGCCCTTCGCGACCATCTCCAGGAGGTGGAAGAGGGCGGTGGGCGCGTTGCCGATGGCGACGACGGAGCCTTCGAGGCGGTCCCGCCAGAGTTCGAGGGCGGCGGCGGAGCGGGTGGTGCCGAGTTCGGCGGCCAGGCCGGGCACGGCCGGGTCCGAGAGCGCGCAGATCACCTCGTTGTCGGCGGGCAGCCGCTTGCGGGTGACGCCGCTCGCGACCATCTGCGCGTCGCAGAGGATCGGCGCACCGGCGCGCAGCGCGGCGCGGGCGTCCGCGACCACCCCGGGGGAGTACGCGATGTCCTGCACGAGGTCGGTCATGCCGCAGGCGTGGATCATCCGGACCGCCACCTGGGCGATGTCGGCGGGCAGGCCCGCCAGATCCGCCTCGGCGCGGATGGTGGCAAAGGACCGGCGGTAGATCTCCGCCCCGTCCTTCTCGTAGTCGAACATCCTGGTGCTCTCGCTCATCTCGTGTGGGTCGGCAGGGCGCGGGCCGCCGCGACTGCCGCGGTCAGGGAGGTACGGGGGGTGGGGGCGCCGTCCACCAGATAGGTGTCGTCGCCGGTGGCGAGGACGCCGGTCCAGGCGCCGTACGGGTGCCCGCAGCGGCGCGCGCACCCGGAGAAGTGCACGGGCAGCGGCCCGGGGGGCGCGGCGAGGGCGTCCGCCCGGACGTCGGCGAGGGACTTGGCGCACCCGGGGCGTCCGGTGCAGGCGGTGACCCCGGCGCCGGGGGCGTCGGGGCGGGTGATCAGGCCGTGCGACTCCAGCTCGGGGAGTCTCGCGGGGTCGGTGGTGACGACCGCCCCGCGCCAGGGCGTGAGCCGGACCTCGCCGGCGGGCAGCAGGGCCCGCAGCTGGGCGGCGGTCAGCCGGCCGAGCGGGGCGAGGACGTGCAGGGCGTGCTCGCCGAGCGGCCCGGGTGCGGGGGGCGGGGACGCGGGAAGCGGCGATACCGGTACGGGCTCCGCCGGGATCCCGGCCCGTGCGAGGGCTCCCGCCCAGTCGGGTACGTGCCCTTCGGGCAGTTCGCGGGGCCGCCAGGCGCCGTTCCCGGCGGCCTCGGCGGCGTCGAGGAAGGCGAGGGCGGCGGTGAGGGCGGCGCGGACGGCGTCGTCGGCGGCGAGCCGGAAGACCTGCGCGCCGAGCCACAGCAGGACGGTCCCGCCTTCTCCTGCGACCAAGCTCACATCGCCGCCGAGCCCGGCGACGTCTCCGCGCCCGTCGTCGAGGAGGAACAGGAACCGTCCCGAAAGGGACGCGGCCCGGGGTTCGGCGCACAGGGCGGTGTCCAGGGCGCGCGCCCACAACTGCACGTCCGCGTAACCGAGTCCGTCGAGTCCGGAGGCCGGGGAGGCCACGATGTTGCGGACGCGTTCATGGGTGGGGGAGGGCAGCAGCCCCGCCCCGGCGAGAAGCGCCGCGAGCTCCGCCCCACAGCCGTCGTCGAGCCCGCGCAGCTCCGCGTTGCCCCGCGAGGTGATGCTGATCCGCCCGTCACCGAGCGTCTCGGCGGCGTGGGCGAGCGCCTCGGCCTGACGTGCGGTCAACCGCCCGCCGGGCAGGCGCAGTCGGGCGAGCCGGCCGTCATCGGCGGGATGCAGGCGCAGCGCCCCGGGGCAGGCGTCGCCACGGTCCCGTATGCGAGCTTCGCCCGGTTCGGGCGGCGGGGGTGGGGTGGGCGGCATGGCGGCGAGCATACCCACGGGGAACCGGGCGGCCACCGAGTGTGATCCGGCCGACTCCCCGGCTCCCTCCGGCGCGGAGACCGCACGATCTAGGATGCAGATCGGCATGGGGTCCCAGGACCCCGGGGAGGAAGCCCGGTGAGAATCCGGCGCGGTCCCGCCACTGTGAGCCCGTACCAGCGATGGTGCGGGTGAGTCAGGAACTCCTGCCATCCATACGACCACCCGGGGCGCGGACAACCCCGAGGAAGGCCTGCGCTCGCCATGCTTCTGCTGCTGTCGCACTCCGACACCGATCTGCTCAGCGCCCGCGCGGCGACCGCCGGCTCCGGCGGCGGTCCGGTCGAGTACCGCTTCGCCAACCCCTCCCGGCTGCCGCTCGCCGGTCTCCCGGCCCTGCTCGACGGCGCCGACCTGGTCGTCGTACGGCTCCTCGGCGGGCTCCGCTCCTGGGAGGACGGGCTCGACGCGGTCCGCGCCGCCGGAAAGCCGATGGTCGTCCTCAGCGGCGAACAGGCCCCCGACGCCCAGCTGATGGAGGCGTCCACCGTCCCCGTCGGCGTCGCCACCGAGGCGCACGCCTACCTGGCGCACGGCGGCCCCGCGAACCTGGAGCAGCTCGCCCGCTTCCTGTCCGACACGGTGCTCCTCACCGGTCACGGCTTCGAGGCCCCGGCCGCCGCCCCCACCTGGGGGCCCCTGGAGCGCACGCCCCGGACGACCGACGGTCCGACGATCGCCGTGCTCTACTACCGCGCCCACCACATGAGCGGGAACACCGCCTTCGTCGGCGCCCTCTGCGAGGCCGTCGAGGACGCCGGCGCCCGGGCCCTCCCGTTGTACGTGGCCTCCCTGCGCGCCCCCGAACCGGAGCTGCTCGACCGCCTGCGTACCGCCGACGCCATCGTCACCACCGTGCTCGCGGCGGGTGGCACCAAGCCCGCCGAGGCGCAGGCCGCGGAAATGGGGGTGGCGCAAGGCGCCTCGGACAAGGGCGGTGGTGGGCGACGGGCGGGCGAGGAGGCCTGGGACGCGGGCGCGCTCGCGTCGCTCGACGTGCCGATCCTCCAAGCGCTCTGCCTGACTGGTTCGCGCGCCGCCTGGGAGGAGAACGACGAGGGCCTCTCCCCGCTGGACGCCGCGAGCCAGGTCGCCGTGCCCGAGTTCGACGGCCGGCTCATCACCGTCCCGTTCTCCTTCAAGGAGATCGACGAGGACGGCCTGCCCGCGTACGTCGCCGACGCCGAGCGCGCCGCCCGCGTCGCCGGGATCGCCGTCCGGCACGCCCGCCTCCGCCACATCCCGAACGCCGAGAAGCGGCTGGCGCTCGTCCTCTCCGCGTACCCGACGAAGCACTCCCGCATCGGCAACGCCGTCGGCCTGGACACCCCCGCCTCCGCCGTCTCCCTGCTGCGCCGGCTGATCGCCGAGGGGTACGACTTCGGGCCCGAGGCCGACCTTCCCGGTCTGCTCTCCGGCGACGGCGACGAGCTGATCTACGCCCTCATCGAGGCCGGCGGCCACGACCAGGACTGGCTGACCGAGGAGCAGCTCGCGAAGAACCCGGTCCGCATCCCTGCCGCCGACTACAAGCGCTGGTACGCGACGCTCCCCGAGGAGCTGCGCACCCACGTCGAGGAGCACTGGGGCCCGGCGCCCGGCGAGATGTTCCTCGACCGCTCCCGCAACCCGGACGGCGACATCGTCCTCGCGGCCCTGCGGCGCGGGAACCTCCTGATCCTCATCCAGCCGCCGCGCGGCTTCGGCGAGAACCCGATCGCGATCTACCACGACCCCGATCTCCCGCCGTCCCACCACTACCTGGCCGCCTACCGCTGGATCGCCGCCCGCGCCGAGGACGGCGGCTTCGGCGCCGACGCCATGGTCCACCTCGGCAAGCACGGCAACCTGGAGTGGCTGCCCGGCAAGAACGCCGGTCTGTCCGCCGCCTGCGGCCCCGACGCCGCCCTCGGCGACATCCCGCTGATCTACCCCTTCCTGGTCAACGACCCGGGCGAGGGCACCCAGGCCAAGCGCCGCGTCCACGCCACCCTCGTCGACCACCTGGTGCCGCCGATGGCCCGCGCCGACTCGTACGGCGACATCGCGCGCCTGGAGCAGCTGCTCGACGAGTACGCGCAGATCTCCTCCATGGACCCGGCGAAGCTGCCCGCGATCCGCGCCCAGATCTGGACGCTGATCCAGGCCGCGAAGCTCGACCACGATCTGGGCCTCCAGGAGCGCCCGGAGGACGACGGCTTCGACGACTTCCTGCTGCACGTCGACGGCTGGCTGTGCGAGGTCAAGGACGCCCAGATCCGCGACGGTCTGCATGTCCTCGGCGGCGCCCCGGAGGGCGAGGCCCGGGTCAACCTGGTCCTCTCCATCCTGCGCGCCCGCCAGATCTGGGGCGGCACGCAGGCGCTGCCGGGTCTGCGCGAGGCGCTCGGCCTGGACGAGTCGGCCGCGACCCGCACCACCGCCGACGAGGCGGAGGCCAGGGCCCGCGAGCTGGTCGAGGGCATGGAGGCGGCGGACTGGTCCGTGGACGCGATCCCGGCCGTGGCCGCCGCGTACGGCTCCGAGGTGCACGCCGTACTGCGGTTCGCCTGCGAGCAGGTCGTGCCGCGCCTGGCCGACACCACCGACGAACTCACCCACGCCGTCCACGCGCTGAACGGCGGCTTCGTCCCGGCCGGCCCCTCGGGCTCGCCGCTGCGCGGTCTGGTCAACGTCCTGCCGACCGGCCGGAACTTCTACTCGGTCGACCCGAAGGCCGTGCCCTCCCGGCTCGCCTGGGAGACCGGGCAGGCGCTCGCGGACTCGCTCCTTGAGCGCTACCGCACCGACAACGGCGAATGGCCGACCTCCGTCGGTCTCTCCCTGTGGGGGACGAGCGCGATGCGGACCGCCGGCGACGACGTGGCCGAGGCGCTCGCCCTGCTCGGCGTCCGCCCGCTGTGGGACGAGGCCTCCCGCCGCGTCAACGGCCTGGAGCCGATCCCGCTCGCGGAGCTGGGCCGTCCGCGCGTCGATGTCACCCTGCGCATCTCGGGCTTCTTCCGGGACGCGTTCCCGCACGTCATCGGGCTTCTCGACGACGCCGTCCGGCTGGTCGCGGGTCTGGAGGGCGAGTCGGCAGAGGAGAACTACGTCCGGGCGCACGCGCAGGCCGACCTCGCGGAGCACGGCGACGAACGGCGCGCCACCACCCGTATCTTCGGCTCGCGGCCGGGGACGTACGGCGCGGGCATCCTCCAGCTGATCGACTCGCGCGACTGGCGCACGGACGCGGACCTCGCCGAGGTGTACACGGTCTGGGGCGGTTACGCGTACGGGCGCGGGCTCGAAGGCCGCCCGGCGCGCGCCGAGATGGAGACCGCGTACAAGCGGATCGCGGTCGCCGCGAAGAACACGGACACCCGCGAGCACGACATCGCCGACTCCGACGACTACTTCCAGTACCACGGCGGCATGGTCGCGACCGTCCGCGCGCTCAGGGGCACGGCCCCCGAGGCGTACATCGGCGACTCGACCCGCCCCGAGACCGTCCGCACCCGCACGCTCGTCGAGGAGACCTCCCGGGTCTTCCGCGCCCGCGTGGTCAACCCGCGCTGGATCGAGGCGATGCGCCGCCACGGCTACAAGGGCGCGTTCGAGCTGGCGGCGACCGTCGACTACCTCTTCGGGTACGACGCCACGACGGGCGTCGTGGCCGACTGGATGTACGACAAGCTGACGCAGGAGTACGTGCTCGACCCGGAGAACCAGGCCTTCCTGAAGGAGGCCAACCCCTGGGCCCTGCACGGCATCGCGGAGCGCCTCCTCGAAGCCGAGTCGCGCGGCATGTGGGAGAAGCCGGACCCGGAGACCCTGGCCGCCCTGCGCCAGGTGTTCCTGGAGACCGAGGGCGACCTCGAAGGCTCCTCCGAGGACTAGGTCCTCATCGGGGCGGGGGCGGGGGCCGGGGCGTGTCGTGACGGCCAGGCCGTCACGAAGGCGTCGGCCGGGGCCAGTTCCAGGCGGCGGCCCCGGAAGCCCGCCCTGAGCCGGCGGTCGTGGGAGACCACGACCAGCGTGCCCCGGTACTCCGCGAGCGCCGCCTCGATCTCCTCCACGAGCGCCGGGGCCAGATGGTTGGTCGGCTCGTCGAGGAGGAGCAGATCGGCGGGCTCGGTGACGAGCCGTGCCAGTTCCAGTTTCCGGCGCTGTCCTGTCGACAGGTGCCGTACCGGGGTTTTCAGGTCCCCGGCGGAGAAGAGACCGAGGGCGAGCAGTTCGTCCGTGCGGTCGGCTCCGAAGGCCTCGCCCACCGTACGGGGGTCGGCGGGTGGGGCCGTCTCCTGACGGAGCAGTCCGACCCGCGCGGGTGCGTCCACCGTGCCCGCGTCGGGGGCGAGTTCGCCCGCGAGGACTCTCAGCAGGGTGGTCTTCCCCGCGCCGTTCGGCCCGGTGACCAGGAGCCGCTCGCCCGCGTCGAGGTGGAGGGCGTCCAGCCGGAGCCGGCCGTCCACCCGCACCCCGGCGAGGCCGACGGGCCCGCCCCGGCCGGTCAGCTCCGCGCGGAACCGCAGCGGCTCCGGCGGCGCGGCCACCGGATGGCCGGCGAGCCGGGCGAGCCGCTCGCGGGCGGCCCGGATCCGGCTCGCGGCGCCGTGCGCCCGTGACCTGGCCCGGAAGGCCCCCGCCCCGCTGAACGCCGCCGGCGCCTTGCGGGGGATCGCGGTGAAACGGTCGATGTTCGTGTCGGCGAGTGCCCGGTGCCGGGCCAGTTCGTCCTTCCACTCCTCGTACTCCCGCTGTCTGCGGGCCCGTTCGGCGGCGCGTCCGGTGAGGTAGCCGGCGTAGCCGTTGCCGTACCGGCGGACGGTGTGCCGGTCCTCGTCGACCTCCAGGATGTCGGTGGTGACCCGGTCGAGGAAGACCCGGTCGTGGGAGACGGCGACGACCGTGCCCCGGTGGGCGCGCAGTCGCTCCTCCAGCCAGGCCACGGCCTCGTCATCGAGGTCGTTGGTCGGCTCGTCGAGCAGCAGCAGTTCCGGCTCGGCGGCGAGGACGGCGGCGAGCGCGAGCCGGGACCGCTGTCCGCCGGAGAGCGTCCCGAGCGGCCGGGCGCGGTCCAGCGGGCCGGGCTCCCCGAGCCGCCGGAGGGTGGTCTCGACCCGCCGGTCGGCCCCGGCGCCGCCCCGGGCCTCGTGGGCGGCGAGCAGTCCTGCGTACCCGGCGAGGTCACCGGTCACGGCGAGCGCGGCCTCCGCGGCGCGGATGGCCCGCTCCAGTTCCCTGACCTCCGCGAGCGCGTGGTCGACGGCGTCGCCGACGGTGGCGGCGGGCGGCAGGTCGAGGGTCTGGGCGAGATGACCGAGCCCGCCGGGGACCTCGGCGGTCACGGTGCCGTTGTCTGGGGTCTCCAGGCCGGCGATGAGCCGGAGGAGGGTGGACTTCCCGGAGCCGTTGTCCCCGACGACCCCGAGCCGCTCACCGGCCCGAAGCGCGAGGGAGACCCGGTCGAGCACGGTCCGGTCCTGCGCGGCTCGGTCGTGCGCGGTTCCGTCGTGCGTGGCTCCGGCGTCGTAGCGCTTGCTGACCTCGGTGAGTTGGACACGGAACAAGGGCGGCCTCCGTTGCGTCGACGACAAAGCAATACGAGACGTCTCGTCTCATGTCGTCGACGGTACGCCAGGGGCGACCCCTTCGCAAGACGTTTCGTCTCGTCGCGAGTGGCGTGTCCGCTCAGGCGGAGGCGACGCGCAGGAACAGCGCGGCCATGGGGAGCGGGGTGAGCACCACGACCGGCGCCGTCACATCGTGGAGATCACGGACGCGGGCGCGACCGCCCTGGAGCGGGTCGACGCGGCGGTGAGCGCGGCGGAGCGCGAACTGTTCGGCGACCTGACCGAAGCCCAACAGGTCCTGCCGCGCGGCCTGTTGGACCGGGTCGTCGTGGACCCGGCCGCCCACGACCCCGGCGCCGAGCGGCGGGCCGAACCGCTTTCCCTCCCCGCCCCGGATATTTCTCCGCCCGGCGATGAGTTCCGGCGCCCCCGGCGGTCTACCCCCATGACTGACTCACCACCGAGGAGATCACCATGGCCGAGACCGGCACCCGGACGCTGGACACCGCCGGCGCGACCCTGCGCTACGACGTGCGCCCCGGCACGGGGACCGAGGCGCGCCCCCTGCTGCTGATCGGTTCCCCCATGGACGCGACCGGCTTCACCACGCTCGCCTCCCACTTCACCGACCGGACCGTCGTCACGTACGACCCGCGCGGGGTGGGCCGCAGCGAGCGCACCGACGGCGCGACGGCGTCGCTTCCCGAGGAGCACGCCGACGACCTGGCCCGGCTGATCGAGGCGCTCGGCGTCGGCCCGGTCGACGTCTTCGGGAGCAGCGGCGGCGCCGTCAACTCCCTCGCCCTCGTCGCCGCCCGCGGCGACCTCGTGCACACCCTCGTCGCGCACGAGCCGCCGACGGCCCAGGTCCTGCCGGACCGCGAGGCGGCCCTCGGTGCGTGCGCGGACGTCCACGCGACCTATCTGCGGGAGGGCTGGGGGCCCGCGATGGCGAAGTTCCTGGCGCTGACGGGCCGGAAGGGCCCGTTCCCGGCGAACTGGGCGGAGGAGCCCGCGCCCGACCCGGCGACCTTCGGCCTGCCCGTCGAGGACGACGGCTCGCGCGGGGACCCGCTGCTCGGCCAGAACATGCCGGGCTGCACCTCCTACCGTCCCGACTTCACCGCCCTGCGCGCCGCGCCGACCCGGATCGTCGTCGCGGCGGGCAAGGAGTCGGAGGGCGAGCTCGCCGCCCGCGCGGCGGCGGCCGTCGCCGAGGGCGTCGGCACCCCGCTCGCCGTCTTCCCGAGCCACCACGGCGGCTTCCTGGGCGGCGAGTTCGGCCAGCAGGGCGCCCCGGCGGAGTTCGCCGAGGCGCTGCGGGCGGCCCTGGACGGCGACGGCCGGGACTGACACGGACGGAGCGCCGGGCTGACGTCCCGGCGCCGCTCCGCGCGTCGGGACCCGGCGCTCGTCGGGACCTGGCGTCCGTCGGGACCTGGCGTCCGGCGGGCCCGTCCGCCCAGCGGCGCTTTCCTCCCTGCGGCGACCTTTCCTGCGGCGACCCTCGCGGCGGCGGCCCTCACGGCCGCCGCCGCGTCGACGTTCCCGAGCCCCGAGATCTAGTTGTTCTAGCCAAGCGCGAACAACTTGTTCTATCCTGGTGCGAACAAGGGAGGCTCCATGAACCGATCCATGCCCCGTCTCCGCGCCCTCGCCGCGCTCCCGTTCGTCCTCACGCTCCTCGTGTACGTCCCGCTCCTCGTGCTCCGGTACGACCGGCTCCCCGATACCCTCGCCACCCACTTCGGCCTCGACGGCCACCCCGACGGCTTCACCGGCCGCACCGCCTTCGCCGTCGTGGGCGTCGCCCTCCTCGTCGCCCTCGGCGCCGGCTGGACGGCCCTCGTCAGCCGCTCCTCCCTCTGGGGCGCCTGGGCAACGGCCGGTTTCGCGGGCGCGCTGCTCGTCCTCCTCCTACGGGACAACCTGGACGTCACCGACCCGTCGCAGGTCTCCTCCCCCCTCGTGAACCTCACCCTCGCCGCGGCGACCGCCGGGCTGCTCGGGCTCGCCGGATGGGGCCTGACACGGTTCGTCCCCGAGGACGCGACGGCCTCCGTCCGCGACGCCCCCGACGCCCCCCGGCTCCCGCTCGGTGCGAGCGAGGTCGCCGGCTGGTCCCACGCCGCCGCCTCGGGGCCGCTGACCGTCCTCGGGGTCCTCGCCCTCGCCGCCGTCCCCGTCGGGCTGATCCTCGCCCCCTGGCCCGGCGCGCTGCTCGCACTGCTCGGCCTCGTCATCGGGGTGCCGGGGCTCGCCCTCGCCCGGGTCCGGGTCACCGTCGACCGCCGGGGCGTCACCGTACGGCCCTCACTGGCTGCCCGGCCCCGCGTCCGGGTTCCGCTCGAAGAGATCGCGGGGGCGAGCGTCAGAGAACTCGACACGGCCGCCGTCCTCGGCGAGTTCGGCGGCTGGGGCTACCGCGTCAGGGCCCACCGTACGGGCGTGATCGTCCGGACCGGGGAGACCCTGGTCGTACGGCGGGACAGCGGGCGCGAGTTCGCCGTCACCGTGCCCGACGCGGGCACCGCCGCCGCCCTCCTCAACACGCTCGTCGAGCGCCATGGGAAGGTCTGACCGTGCTCTTCCGTGTCGACCCGGCCTCCGCCGCGCCCCTCGGCGACCAGATCGCCGCCTGTGTCCGGGGCGCCCTCGCCGACGGCTCCGCCGCACCCGGCGAACGCCTCCCGGCCGCCCGGGAGCTCGCCGACTCCCTCGGCGTCAACGTCCACACCGTCCTCCGCGGCTACCAGCGGCTCCGCGAGGAGGGTCTGATCGAACTCCGCCGGGGCAGGGGCGCCGTCATCGTCCCCGGCGCCACCGCCCCCGACCGCGCCCGCCTGGTCTCCCGGCTCCGCGAGGCGGCGGCGGACGCCCGCGAACTCGGCCTGACGGACCAGGAGTTCATGGAACTGGCCCGCACGAGCCTGGGCTGAGACCCGCTCTAGTACGGGGATCGGCGCGGCTCCCGTACGGGGGGGCAGCGCGGCTCCCGTACGGGGGGCAGCGCGGCTCAGCCCAGTTCCCGTACCGGAGCCCCCGCGAGGAACGCCTCGATGTCCTCCACCGCCTGCCCGAAGTACCGGCCGTAGTTCCCCTCCGTCACATAACCGAGGTGCGGCAGCGCCAGGACGTTCGGCAGGGACCGCAGGGGGTCGTCCAGGGGCAGCGGTTCGGTCTCGAAGACGTCCAGCCCGGCCCCCGCGATCCACCCCTCGCGCAGCGCCCGCAGCAGCGCCCCGCCGTCGACGAGCCCCGCACGCGAGGTGTTGACGAGGTACGCGTGCGGGCGCATCGCCCGTAGTTCCGGCTCCCCGATCAGCCCGCGCGTCCGGTCCGAGAGCACCATGTGGAGCGAGACGAAATCACTCTCCGCGAGCAGCTCCCGCCGGTCCCTCGCGTACCCGACGCCGTGTTCGGCCGCCCGTTCCTCCGTCAGGTTCGGGCTCCACGCGCGCACGTGCATCCCGAAGGCGAGCCCGATCCGGGCCACCCGGCCGCCGATCTTGCCGAGCCCGACGAGTCCCAGGGTCCGGCCGGCCAGGTCGGCGCCGACCGTGGACTGCCAGGGGCCGCCCTCGCGCAGGGACCGGGCCTCGGCGGGTACGTGGCGCGCCAGGCCGAGGAGGAGCGCCCAGGTGAGTTCGGTGGGCGGTTCGGAGCCGCTGGCGGTGCCGCAGACGGTGATCCCGCGCGCGCGTGCGGCGGCCACGTCGACGGAGGCGTTGCGCATCCCGGAGGTCACCAGGAGGCGGAGCCGGGGGAGCCGGGCCAGAAGTGCGGCGTCGACGGGGGTCCGCTCCCGCATGACGACGAGGATCTCGCAGTCCGCCAGGGCCTCGGCCAGCGCGTCCCGGTCGGTGAGGTGCTCCCGCAGGACGCGTACGTCGACCCGGTCGGCGAGCGGGCTCCAGTCGGCGGAGGCCAGGGCGGCCCCCTGGTAGTCGTCGAGGACGGCGCAGCGCAGCTTCATGCCCGCATGATCGCGTACGGCGGGAGGGTGCGCGGTGCGTTCGTGTCCCCCTGGTGCCCCGCCCAGGGCGACAGGACCGCCCCCGTCTCACAGAATTGCGCTGAATTGCCCCGTATCGAGAAGCGGTGACGAGGAGTGGGCGCCATGGATGCCGATGATGCCGAAGCCGGTGGTGCCGCCGGCGGCAATGCCGGTGCCGACGAACTCGCGAGGCTCCGCGCCCGCGTGGCCGCCCTTGAGGAGGAGGCGAGGACGCCCGCCCCGGTGCGCCCGCCCCACCACCGCCTCCGGTCGTTCTTCTCCGCCCTGCTGATCGTCATCGGCTGCGTGCTCATCCCCCTCGGGATCGTCGCTTCCTGGACCTCGGACATCGTCGGGAACACCGACCGGTACGTGAAGACGGTCGCCCCGCTCGCCTCGGACCCGGACATCCAGGCCGCCGTCGCGAACCGGGTGACGAACGCCGTCATGGACCACATCGACCTGGCCTCCCTCCTGGAGGGCGTCGCGCCCGACCAGCGGCCCCTGGTGGAGAAGGCGCTCGGCAAGCTGGGCGGCTCCCTGGAGAGCGCGGTCGGCAGCTTCGTCCACGACCGCGCCCAGGACGTGGTCGCCTCCTCGGCCTTCGAGACGATCTGGACCGACGCCAACCGTGCCGTCCACACCTCCCTCGACCGCGCCCTGACCGGCAGCGACGACGGGGCCGTGAAGATCAGCACGGACACGGTCACCATCGACCTGGCGCCCGTGATCGACCGGGTCAAGCAGCGGCTCGTCGAGTCCGGCCTCACGGTCGCGGGCAAGATCCCCGAGATCCACACCAACTTCACCGTCGTGCAGTCCAAGGACATCGGGAAGGTGAAGACGGCCTTCGGGCTGCTCCAGAAGATGGGCATGTGGCTGCCGGTGATCGCGGTGCTGCTCGTCGTCGGTGGCGTGCTGCTCGCGGTGGGCCGGCGCCGCACCCTGGTCGCGGCGGCGCTCGGCGTGGCGGTGGCGGCGGTGATCCTCGGGGTGGCCCTCACGGTGTTCCGTACGGTCTATCTGAACGCCCTCCCGGCCACCGTCTCCCCGGCCGCCGCGGGCTCCCTCTACGACACCCTGATCCGCTACCTCCGCACCTCGGTACGGGTGTACGCGACGCTGGGCGTCCTGCTCGCCCTCGCGGCCTGGCTCTCCGGCCCGAGCCGCCCCGCCGTACTGACCCGGAAGCTCTGGGACGACGGCATCTCCGCCACCCGCGGCACCGCGGACCGGGCGGGCCTGCGCACCGGACCGGTGGGCCCCTTCGTGCGCCGGTACCGGCGGTGGATCACCTGGCTGCTCGTCGCGGCGGCGGCAGCGGCCTGCGTGTTCTGGCCGCACCCCACGGGCTGGGTCGTCGTGGGCCTCGCGCTCGCCCTGCTCTTCGCCCTGGCGGTGACGGCGTTCCTGGCGGAGGAGACGCCGGAGGGCCGGGCGAAGGAACCCCCGAGCCAGGGTCCCCATGCCAGGGAGGGCGCCTAGAATGGGCTTCCATGTCGAAGCCTGACGAGCTGCTCGTCGAGATCGCCGCAACGGTGGAGTCCGGGCAGAGCAATCAGATGTCCCTGACAGTGGTCGCGGGAGGCGTGGTTCTCACCGGCCGGCTCGCCCCGGAAGCCCTGTGGAGACAGCGCGTGTCGGAGGTCCTGACGGACTCCGCCCGCCTCGGTGAGTTCTCCGGGGTGTTCAGCCCCTCCGAACCCAGGGAAAGTCCCCCGACCCACCTGCACTTCCACCTCGCCCGGATCCTCCAGGGCACGGTGGGCATCCCGGAGACCGGCGGGATGTACCGGGTGGCCCTGGCGGACGTGAGCGCCTGGACGGTGGGCGACTTCAGCTACTTCGACCACTGAGGGCACTGGGACCCGTATGGACCGGGCAGGCCCCTGAGGGCGTACGGGCCCCGGCGGAGGCCCCTACGGGGTACCGCCGGGGCCCGGGTGCCGGGTCCGTACCGTCAGAACGTCTCGGAGGGCTCTCCGGCCACCGGGTCGGTGGTGCCGGCGGCCGGCACGGTGAGGCAGGTGAAGCCGAGCTTGGTCATGGCCCGCGTGACCTCGCCGGCGCTGAAGTCGCGGCGGTCCTGGCGGGTGACGACCTCACCCACCTGCTTCACGGGGAACTGACGGCGGCCGATGACGACGACATCGCCGACGGCCGGCTCGGGCTTGACGCCCTTCATCGAATCGATCACTCCGGCCTTGGTCAGCTCGAAGGGGAAGCGGGCGATGACACAGCGCATGGTGACTCCTGCGGAGAGGTGGTTCCAGAGGTGATCCGGGCAGGAAATTCCCGCGGCCGATCAGTGGTGCGAAAAAGAACGGTGCAAAGGACTGGGACCCGCACCCCGAAGGTGCGGGCCCCAGTTCTCGCGACGCGTACGACGCTTCGGTTTCAGGAAGGGACGATGTTCTCGGCCTGCAGGCCCCGCTGGCCCTGCACGACGTCGAAGGTCACCTTCTGGCCCTCCAGCAGCTCACGGAAGCCCTGGGCGGCGATGTTCGAGTAGTGGGCGAACACGTCGGGGCCGCCACCGTCCTGCTCGATGAAGCCGAAACCCTTTTCCGAGTTGAACCACTTCACGGTGCCGGTTGCCATGTCACTGCTCCAAAAAGTCCGGAAATGAAAAAGGGTGCCCAGCGCCGGAGAAACCGGAAGAGGGCACTCGTACGTTCGGGACCCACAACTGCAACTGTTATCGACAGTAGCACGGTGGGCCGACGTCTGCGGGGTGAAGATTTCACCCCCTGTCATCCCATGCGTTTACATGACAAATTCCACCGTACGTCGCTTCGAATTTCCGGAGCGGAGGGAGGACGGACCGGCCCCGATCCGCCCTCCATCCACTCCGGGTCCCGGCCTCCGTCAGCTGCGGGCGTCGGCGGAGGCCGGGGCCGTGGCGGTCTCCCAGGCGAAGCCGTCCGGGTCCGTGAAGGCGGTGCCGTCGGCCGCGCCGAGGGCGATCCGGTGCGAACCCTCGCCGTCGGCGGGGAGGCCGACGTCCTTGGCGAGGGCGCGGCGCCCGTACAGGGCGAGCTTCACGGGGCTGTCCCCGGCGTCGAACTCGACGTACTTGCGGCCGAAGCTCTTCGCGACGGTCAGGCCGTGCTCGACGTAGAACTTCCGGGTCTCGGCCACGTCCGCGGCGCCGAGGAGGACGACGAACCCTTCGACGTGCCCGGTCGCGGGGCCGGTGTCCTTCTTCGCGGAGGTCGCGACCTTCCAGACGGTCCCGTCGGGGGCCTGGAAGACGCCGCCGTACCCCCAGAAGGACTTCGAGACGGGCTTGAGGACGGTGGCGCCCGCGTCGAGGGCGGCGTCGACCAGGTACCGGACGTCGGCCGGCTGGGAGACGGTCAGCGAGAGCGATATCCCGCGGAAACCGGAGGTCGGTGCGGACGAGGCCCGCAGCCGGACCCAGGAGCCCAGACCGGAGGCGGTGTAGAAGCGGTCGGCGGCCGGGAGGTCGGCCACCTCGACGGTGACGGAGGCGATGGTGTTCATGCCGTTCACGCTAGGCGCGGGCGGCCACCGGTGCTTCTCGATTCCTGACCGGTCGGGTGACCTGCTTGGCGACGCAGGACGGCATGCCCGCGTCGCCGTCCGCGACCTGGCGCCGGTAGACGCTGGGCGGGACGCCGACGAGCTCGGTGAAGCGGGTGCTGAAGGTGCCGAGCGAGGAGCAGCCGACGGTGAAACAGACGTCGGTGACGCTCAGCTCGTCCTGCTGGAGCAGGGCCATCGCGCGCTCGATGCGCCGCGTCATGAGGTACGAGTACGGGGATTCGCCGTAGGCCTGCCGGAACTGGCGGCTGAGGTGGCCCGCCGACATGCTGACGCCCCTGGCGAGGGCCTCGACGTCGAGGGGCTGGGCGTACTCCCGGTCGATCCGGTCACGCACACGGCGCAACCGCGCCAGATCACTCAGGCGCTGCGCCTCGGTCAGTGCGCTCATCCACGCAGGATGACACATGGGAGGAATCCTTTCGGCGGACTTCCGGGAAGGGGACGGCCGGCGGATTCCCGGGAGCGGACGGCTCGGCGGGGGCCGGGAGCTGGACGGCTCGGCGCGACGCCGGGAGTCGTACGGCTCGGCGTGGCGCCGGGGGCGCCGGACGGCTCGGCGCGACGCCGGTGGCGTCGTACGGCTCAGCGGACTTCCTGGAAGCGGACGAGGTTGCCGGCGGGGTCGCGGAAGGCGCAGTCGCGGACCCCGTACGGCTGCCGGGTCGGCTCCTGCACGACCTCGGCGTCCCCGGCCTGCACCTTCTCGAAGACCGCGTCGAGGTCGGGGGTGGCCAGCAGGATCCAGCCGTACGTGCCCTTGGCCATCATCTCGGCGATGGTCCGCCGCTCGGCCTCGGTGATCCCGGGGTCGGCCCCGGGCGGCGCGAGCAGGATCGACGTACCGGGCTGCCCGGCGGGCCCGACGGTGATCCACCGGGTCCGCCCCTGCCCGACGTCACTGCGCACCTCGAACCCGAGGGCGTCCCGGTAGAACCGCAGGGAGGCGTCGGGATCGTCGTGCGGGAGAACGGTGGTGTGAATGGTGATGTCCATGCCCACCACGCTAGTTGGGCGATACCTCCGGTGCTTCTCTGTTCCTGACGAATTCCGCGGGACGGTCCGACGCCGGAAGGGGGAAGGGGGAGGGGGAAGGGCGGAAGGGCGGAAGGCGGGAGGGTGCGCCCGCCAGGTGGCCCGGTCATCCCGGATCGAATTGGCCCCCGTGACCGGGCAATTGCTCAGTACCGTTGGTGCCATGACCACACGATCTACGTCGGCCGAACAGCCCGTGTCCGTGGCCCCGGCCGAGGTGCCGACGCGGCAGGCCCGTAACTCCGCCGCCTTGTGGACCGCTACCGGCCGGTGCCGGGGGCACGAGGTCGTCCGGCGTCGTGGATTCCTCGCGGTCGACGGCGACGCGCGTGCCGGCCTGCGGATCCTGATCCAGGAGCCGGACCTCGACCCGCGGGAACTGGCCGAGTTGGGCGAGCTGGTACGCCGAGCCCCGGGCGCGGTGAACGCCGAGGATCCGTTCAGCTCGACCGACCTGAGCCGGATGGGCATGCGCGGCTGGCAGATGCCCGTCATGCTGCGCCCGCCCGGTCCCGTCGGCGAACCGGGGCTGGATGTGATCCGGGTGCGGCGGACCGAGGACCTCCAGGCGGCCGAGCGGATCGCGATCGAGGGCTTCGAGCTGGCCGGGTTCCAGCCCCACCGCCCCGGCGAGCTGTTCCCGGCGGCGCTGATCGAGCAGCCCGGCGTGGACGTGTTCGTCGCCATGTGCGACGGCGTGCCCGCGGGAGCGGGTGTCACCGTCGTGGACGACGGCATCGGCAGCCACTACTGGGTCGGCACTTCGCCGGCCTTCCGGTCGCGCGGCGTGGGGCGGGCCGTCATGCTCGGCTCCCTCGCCCACCTGGCTGACCTGCCGGTCACGCTCACCGCCTCGAAGCTGGGCAGGCCGCTGTACGAGTCGCTGGGCTACACCGCCGCGGCGTCCGCGACCTGGTGGGCCTCTCAGTGACACCGCCGAGGTAGTCCCGCCGGTCTCGGACCGCCGGTGGGGCTGCTTCGGCATCGCGGCACTCGTACAAGCAGTGCCCGGCTGCCGCCTCCCCTTCCTCTACGGGTGCGGCTTCTCGCCGTTCGCGAGCATCGTCACGAACTTCTCGATGCGGCGGGCCCGGGTCTCGGGCCTCTTGGCGTCCTGGACGCGGTAGAGGATCGCGTAGCGGTTCGGGCGGTCGAGGGTCTCGAACGCGGCTGCCGCGGCCGGTACGGCGGCCAGGGCGGCGGCGAGGTCGTCCGGCACGGTGGCGGTCCTCGCGCTGTCGTAGGCGGCCTCCCAGCGGCCGTCGGCCTTGGCGCGGTCGATCTCGGCCTGGCCGGCCGGGCGCATCCGGCCCTGGGCGATCAGGACGGCCACCTTGTCCCGGTTGATCTTCGACCACCGGCTGCGCGAGCTGCGCGGACTGAACCGCTGGAGCCACCACTCGTCGTCGAACTTCGCCTTCTGCCCGTCGATCCACCCGTGGCAGAGCGCCACGTCCAACGCCTGCGCGTAGTCGAGCGCGACGATCCCGGGCGCCTTCTTCCGCAGCTTGAGCCAGATGCCGGGGGACTGGGCGTGGTGCTCCCCGAGCCACCTCTCGAACTCCCCGGCGGACGCGAACGCGACGATCTCCAAGTCCTCAGCCATCCCGGCAGCGAACCACAGTCGGTGCGGCGCGGCGGGCAGCGGCGTGGCCCGCGATGCCACGTTCGCCGCCGCCGGCCACTGTCGGTGCCCCGTTCGGGCAGTCCTGACTGCGCATCGGCCGGCTGTAGGCGGTGCAGCCGCTCTCGGCGTGCCAGGCCATGGAGACACGACCCCGGGGCAGTCGCTGACCTCACTGCGAGGGCTGGCGCCCCGCGCCGGAATCCCCTGTGCGGATTCTCTTCGGACTGCTGGGATGGAGGCATGAGTCTCCTACCTGCCGGGGCGGCCGAGGTCGTCGTCCCCGTTCTCGTGCGCGATCTGACGGTCGCCGATCTGCCGGACTGTGCCTGGTCCGGTTCGGCGGCCCATCTGGTGCGGGTGGCGCGGGAGTTGGAGCGCGCCGCTGCCGGCGAGGTGGACTACCTGGCTGTCTGTGCCCCCGCCGGGCTCCCGGTGGCGATCGGCTGTGTCGACTATCGGGTCGCGGTCGGTGCGGGCACGCTGTCGCAGCTCGGGGTGCTTCCCGCCCTGCAGTCGTGCGGTCTGGGCACCGTCCTCGTCCGGGCCGCGGAGGACCGCGTCAGGTCACGCGGCCTGCGCCGTGCGGAGCTCGGGGTGGAGGAGAGCAATCCACGGGCTCGGGCCCTGTACGAGCGTCTGGGGTATGTGGCGTACGGCCGGGAGCCCGATGCCTGGGACGTGGAGGCGCCGGACGGTTCGCTGCGTCGGTACGAGACGATGTGCACGCTGATGCGCAAGGACTTGGCTTAGGGGGAGGGCCATGGCCCTGGAGGTGTGGACTTCGGTCCTTTCGCTCACGGGTGTCGCGCTCGGCGGTGGGCTGACGGCGTTCTCCCAGCGGGCCACCCAGCGGTCCGCCGAACGCTCGGAGGAACGGCGACGGAGGGCGGCCGGCGACGAGGCGCGCCGGGCGGAACAGCTCCAGGCGATCAAGGACTTCCTCGTGTGCGCCCAGGAAGCCGAAAGAGCGGCCTACAGCCGCCCCGACGCATGGGGCGGTGACGACGGCTGGAGGGGAACCGCCGGCGCCGCCATGACCGCACTCTGGGTCGCTGAACGGCACCTCGTACTGCTCTGCGATCCGAACCTGCACGCCCCTGTCCATGCGTACGGCCGCTCGCTCAACCAAGCGGTATGGCGCGAGATCGGCGACACCGAGGTCAACGAGCACCTGGAGGAGCACAAGGCCGCGTTCATGACCGCGGCCCGTGCGAGCCTGTCCTCGCCGTCGGACCCGGCGGCATGACGTACGACGAAGGCCCTGGTCTCCGACCAGGGCCTTCGTCCAAGAGCGGATGACGGGAATCGAACCCGCGCCGCAAGCCCGCGCGTCACTGCTGCGAGCCGGCGCATCACTCGGCGCCCGAAGGGACGGTCCGGGCCGCGCGGCGCTGATGCCGAAGAGGGCCTCGCGCGCGCCCTCGCGCTCGAGTGGTTCTCCGTCAAGCCCCTCCGGAATCGACGACGGGCGAGCCCACCTCAGTCCGAGGCCGGAGGCGTGTCCGAGTCCGCGTCCGATTCCGCGGCGCGGCGGTACTCGGCGTTGATGCGCTGGGCCTCTTCGAGTTGGTCTTCGAGGATGATGATGCGGCAGGCGGCCTCGATGGGGGTGCCCTGATCGACGAGTTCCCGGGCGCGTGCCGCGATGCGCAGCTGGTAGCGGGAGTAGCGGCGGTGGCCGCCCTCGGAGCGGAGCGGGGTGATGAGGCGGGCTTCGCCGATGGCGCGCAGGAAACCCTGGGTGGTGCCGAGCATTTCGGCAGCCCTGCCCATGGTGTAGGCGGGGTAGTCGTCGTCGTCGAGACGCCCGTACGAGTCGTCTGCTGTCATTTGCACCTCTCTGTGAAACGCGTAGAGGGGCCCTGGTGCCGTACGGCACCAGGGCCCCGAAGGAACTACTACACCACCTGCCGGCCTTGATACTGCGCCGGCCTACTGTGTCCGCCGACTCGACCCAGTGACTGTCGGGTTCGCGGGGATCGTGGTTGCTTGACCGGAGACCACCTCACTATCGATGTCCTGCGGTACCCGGACTCGAGACCTCCGGCCGGGCGATCCTGATGGCGCTGCGTTCCTCCGTTCTTCCCTCGGTCTGCTCAGTGGCCTGTGTCAGCGCCACTCCTCGTCACTGCCGGGTACTGCGCACTGCCATCGCGGGTCCGTATCTGCCATGCCCACGGTCCCGCTCGTGGCGGCCCCTGATCACTGCGGGCCACCCGGTCCGGCCGTCAGTCCCGTCGCCGTCCTGCGAAAGCCCTGGCTTCGAGACTCCACCGCCGCACCGTCCTGCGACTTCCTCGTACCGCTGGTACTGCTTGCCGGCAGTTCGTCTCTGCCAGGCCCTCTTGTCTCTCTGGGCTACGAGAGAAACCATAACCAGGCCACCACTCAATGTCTACTCTGGCCGAGATAGATTTTCGCGTGTCCGGTGGGCAGGTAATCGACCTCGACGAGCGATGCGGAGAGTGGTGGAGCGTTCGTCGCCGGCTTGACCACCACGCCGCCGCCCATGGCGCGGGTCACTCGCTCGATACGCGAGAGGGCCCGACCGGCGTGTGCCGGTCGGGCCCTCTCGGCTGATCTGAGTCAGCCCACGTTCGCTCGCGGATCGCGGTCAGGCCGCAGCCGAAGTGCCGAGCTGCGCCGAGGCGTGCTGGAAGGGGTCGAGCCCGTGCGCGGGCTCGACGGCCCGGGGAAGGGAGCGGCAGGTGAAGCCGAGCTTGGTCATGGCCCGGACGACTTCGCCGACGCTGAAATCGCGGCGGTCCTGGCCCGTGAGGACCTGGCCGACCTGCTTGGCGGGGTAGGTGCGGCGGCCGATGATCACGGACTCACCGGTGGCCTCCTCGGGCTTGACGCCCTTCATGGAGTCCAGGACTCCGCTCTTGGTGAGCTCGAACGGGAAGCGGGCGATGACACAGCGCACGATGCCTCACAGGAAGAGGAAGGGGATGGGTCCGCCGTGGTGAGGCGGGTCACGCGAGGGCGAGAGCGGGCGTGGGTACGTCTGAGGGGCCGTCCTGCCCGCCCATGACGGACGGGGTGCCGAGCCGGCGGAGACGTATCGCCCGCCCGGCCGTGAGGACGGTGGACGAGGTGAGCGGCTCGCCGTCGCCGCAGAGGTCGCGCAGCCGAAGCCGGTCCGTGTAGGCGGAGCTTTCGCGGACGGCGGTGAGCCGGGCCAGGGTGACGAGGCCGGTGGCGAGCCCGTCGTCGTCGCAGACGAGCAGGTGGCCGGTCCGGGCGCCTGCCATCACGGCCAGCGCCACCTCGACGGTCATGTCGTCGCCGACCCGGAGTTCCGCCGGGTCCAGGGAGTCCCGGTCCCTCACGGTCCTGAGCGCGGGAGAGGTCCGGGCCGAGGGGGACTGCGTCTGGACCGAGCCGGGCTGCGTCTGGGCCGATGTCACGACGTGCCTCCTGGGGAGATGGGGCGGCTTCCGGATCACGTGGCGGCTCAGGCCGCCGTGTCGGCGGCGGGCCGTCGCACGCCCGCGCGCCGGACGGCCGAAGCGGAACTGCGCCGACCGCGGGAGGTCGCCCCGCGCTTACGCAGCTCGGCCGGCGGCGCGGTGATCGTCACGGGCACGCCCGACGGGGCCTGGGCGCCGGTGATCCTGCGGAGCGTCTCCTCGCCGGAGCGGACCTGGGTGGTCTTCGGCACGATGCCGGCGTCCTGCAGGAGCCGGGTCATCCCGCGCCGCTGGTTGGCGGTGACCAGGGTGACGACGGTGCCGGACTCGCCGGCCCGCGCGGTACGGCCGCCGCGGTGGAGGTAGTCCTTGTGGTCCGTCGGCGGGTCCACGTTGACGACGAGGTCGAGGTTGTCGACGTGGATGCCGCGCGCGGCGACGTTCGTCGCCACCAGGACGGTGACGTGCCCCGTCTTGAAGCGCGCGAGGGTGCGGGTGCGCTGCGGCTGCGTCTTCCCGCCGTGCAGGGCGGCGGCCCGCACACCGGAGTGGAGGAGGTCCTCGGTGAGGCGGTCCACGGCGTGCTTGGTGTCCAGGAACATGATCACTCGACCGTCGCGTGCCGCGATCTCCGTCGTCAGCCGCTGCTTGTCGGCGCCGTGCACGTGCAGGACGTGGTGCTCCATCGTGGTGACCGCGCCCTGGGAGGGGTCGACGGAGTGGACGACGGGGTCGGCGAGGTAGCGGCGGACCAGGAGGTCGACGTTGCGGTCCAGGGTCGCGGAGAACAGCATGCGCTGGCCCTCGGGGCGGACCTGGTCCAGAAGCGCGGTGACCTGCGGCATGAAGCCCATGTCGGCCATCTGGTCGGCCTCGTCCAGGACGGTGATCGTCACCTGGTCCAGCCGGCAGTCGCCGCGGTCGATGAGGTCCTTGAGGCGGCCGGGGGTGGCCACGACGACTTCGGCGCCACCGCGCAGCGCGCTCGCCTGCCGGCCGATCGGCATCCCGCCGACGACGGTGGCCAGGCGCAGTTTCACGGCGCGGGCGTAGGGGGTGAGGGCGTCGGTGACCTGCTGGGCGAGTTCCCGGGTGGGGACCAGCACCAGCGCCAGCGGCTTCCGGGGCTCGGCGAGCTGTCCTGCGGTGCGGGCCAGCAGGGCCAGACCGAAGGCGAGGGTCTTGCCGGAGCCGGTCCGGCCGCGGCCGAGGACGTCACGGCCGGCCAGGGAGTTCGGCAGCGTCGCGCCCTGGATGGGGAACGGGACGGACACGCCCTGCGCGGTGAGCGCGGCCAGCAGGCGCCGGTCCAGAGCCAGGTCGGCGAAGGCCTCGACGGCGGGCAGCGCCGGAGTGATCGTCTTCGGCGGGGCGAACTCCCCCTGCACGGCGGCGGGACGCCTGCCGTATCCGCCCGACCGGCTCGGACCTCCCGATCGGCTCGCGGCGGACGAAGCGGGGCGACCGGCCCGGCCCGTTCCGGCGGAGGAGTCGTACGTGTGGCCGCCGTTGCGGCGGGTGCGGGAGGAACGGCCGTTCGTGCGTGTGGGGTTCATTCAGAACCTTCCTGGATACGGCGCGTATCGAAGAATTCCAGCAGCGGATGAACAGCTTGGGGAATCACAGGAACGGCCGAGTCGAATGAGAGAGCAGGCGGCTTGGCCGGGACAAGGAATTGTCGACGCGCAAGCAGGCCGGCGAAAGAAATGCGGGTGATGCGGGTGCGGGTGGGGACCCCGCGAAACGAAACAGCTGGGGCCCGCACCCCGAGGGATGCGGGCCCCAGCTGTGTATGAAGCGCGAGCGTCAGGCGGAGACGATGTTCTCGGCCGTCGGGCCCTTCTGGCCCTGCGCGATGTCGAAGGAGACCTTCTGGCCCTCCTGGAGCTCGCGGAAGCCCTGCGCGGCGATGTTCGAGAAGTGGGCGAACACGTCAGGGCCGCCACCGTCCTGCTCGATGAAGCCGAAACCCTTTTCCGCGTTGAACCACTTCACGGTGCCAGTAGCCATGTCAATTCTCCTCTGGGCAGTACGACGGAATCCGCACTTTACGGACGCCGTGTCGCCGCGATGATGCCCTGCCCGGAAAATGAAAATGACCGGAAATACAAAGCGCTTCCTGCGGCACGCGGCCGACGGGAGGCGCTTGAAGTCTTTGGGTACCAAAACTGCAACTGGTTTCGACAGTAGCACGTCACTGTGGCCGGTGCGTCGCGGATATTTCTCCCTGTGTGTCGCCGGTAAAAACTCTGTCTGCGACGGCCGTCAAAATCTCAGTGCGCGAACACAGGTATTCGCGTACTTCGAATGCGGTATTTCGGAAGCGCACCCGGAACGGGCGGCCCGCCGGACGACGGCCCGCCGACCTGCGACCGAAGCTCCAGTTCTCTGACCCGAGGCTTCGCCGAAGAGCGGATGACGGGGATCGAACCGCGCCACAGGATCGGGAACCACCGCCACCTGTCTCGGCTACCTGGTGCCTGACCTGGGAAAATTGATTCCCTCCCGTACGTGGCGCGGAGAGATGCTCGACGCGCCGCGAGGGGGACCGTGCCGCGTCCGTACGTCGCACCGTGGTGCGGGTGCCTCCCTTTGAAGGAGACGGCCTCGGTTCCGTGAACGGTCCCTCGCCGCCGGACGCCGGTACGGACGCCGGTACGGACGCCGGTACGGAACATGGAGCTGCTCACAGCGGGCCAGGTGGCCCGGACCGAAAGCGGCCCAGTCAGCTCGCATGCGATCGGCCTGTGCGATCGGTCGACTACGGACTCGGGGCGAGGAGCCGCCGCAGTGCCGTGGGTGTGTGGCCGAGGTAGTGGCGCATCGTGCGGGTGAGGTGGGCCTGGTCGGAGAAGCCCAGGTCGGCGGCGAGGGTGGCGAGGCTTTCCTCGCCCGCGTCCAGACGGTCGAGGGCGCGGCCGACACGGACCCGGTTGCGGTAGCGGGTCAGGGAGACTCCCAGCTCGTGGGTGAAGGCGCGGCTCAGACGGTAGGGCGAGACGCCGAGGAGCTCCGCGAGGGGCAGCAGTCCCTCGGAGGCGGGGTGGGCCTCGCCGATCGCCCGCCGTGCCGCGGCGACGAGCGGCGCCTCGTCCCGGCCGGGGCGCACCCCCGTCGGGACGGCTCCGTCGACGGCCTGTCCGACGGTGGCGGAGAGCAGTCCGAGGAGTTCCTCGGTCACCGCGTGGTCCACGTCTCCGGTGCGGGCGGACGCGAGGACGCGGCGGTGGGTCAGATCGAGGCGGGCGTCCACGTACACACTCTGCCGGGCCGGGCGGGCGTCCTCGCCGGCCACGGCCCGCCACAGCGTGGGCGTCAGGCTGATCGAGGTGCACTCGTCGCCCCCGGCTGCCGGGTGTGCGAAATGCTCCTCCTCACCCGGCACGCCGAGATAGGCCGTCGTCGGGTCGACCTCGACGGGGGCGCCCGCCACCCGCCTGCGGAACCGGCCGCGCCGCACGATCACCACCCGGTAGTCCTCGCGCACCTCCGTCTGCGACCAGCGGGTGTGGTCGTCCCGGCAGCTCACCGCGGTGATGCGGAAGTCGGGCCGGGTGGCGAGGGCGGTGGTGGTGAGCACCCTTCGACGCTACGCCGGGGGTCTGACAACGGCCCGCCGCAAGGATGTTCAAGACCGGGACGGGACGTGGCGAGCAGGCTGAGCGGCATCGCACGTCGTCCCGTATCGCGCTCTAGGAGTTGCCGTCATGTCCGTTCTCGCGAAGATCAGCACCGTGGTCGTCGATTGTGGTGACCCGGTCCGGCTCGCCGAGTTCTACAGCAAGGTCACCGGATGGGAGATCACCGACAGCGGCGAGGACTACGCCGCTCTGGCCGGCGGGGACCAGCCCGGCCTGGCCTTCGTACGGATCGAGGGTTACCAGGCCCCGGGCTGGCCCGACGATGCCAAGCACGCCCACCTCGACCTCACGGTCACCGACCTGGAGGAGGCGGCCGGCCGGATCCTCGCCCTCGGAGCGTCGAGGCCCGGGTTCCAGCCCGGCAAGGACCAGTGGGTCGTCCTCACCGACCCCGAGGGGCATCCGTTCTGCCTCATCGCCGACGCCTGACACGTCCCCTGACACGTCACCCGACAGGAGAGGGGCACATGGCTCACATCCACAAGGAATTCCTGGTCGACAACTCCCCGGAGAGCGTCTGGGAGGCCCTGCGTGACGTCGGCGCGGTGCACCGGCGTCTGGTGCCGGGCTTCGTCACGGACACCCGTATGGAGGCGGACACCAGGATCGTGACCTTCGCGAACGGTGTGGTCGTGCACGAGCTGATCGTCGACATCGACGAAGCGGCCCGCCGGGTGGCCTACGCGGTGGTCGGCGGTTCGATGGAGCCGAAGCACCATCACGCCTCGATGCGGGTCTTCGCCGACACCGAAGGGCGCAGCCGGTTCGTCTGGACGACCGACGTGACGCCGGACGAACTCGCCGCCCCCATCAGCGAGATGGTCGAGCAAGGCGCGCGCATCATGCGGGAGACGCTGAAGGCCGCCCCGGGCCCGGCGGGCAGGTAGGAACCTCGGGGCAGGTGGTGCAGCGGTCGTGCAAGACGCATAGGCAGGTCCGGACAACGACGAAGCCCCAGGTCTCTGACCTGGGGCTTCGTTCAAGAGAGCCGATCACGGGAATCGAACCCGCGCCACAAGCTCGGGAATCACCGTCGCTCAGACAGATCATTCGGTGTCCGGCCGCGAAGACGTCCTCTGATGTGGCGGTTGAGGCGGTCGCGGAGACACTCGTGCCGACCGCCGTTCACCGCCCCGACCCCGAAGGGCACGGATGGGGCACGCTCGGCCGCGACCCGGGGGTCAGGAGTTGCGCGGGACGACCAGGCCGGATTCATAGGCGAGGACCACGAGTTGGGCTCGGTCGCGGGCGTGGAGCTTGGTCATCGCCCGGTTGATGTGGGTTTTCACGGTCATCGGGCTGATCACCATGTGGTCGGCGATCTCGTCGTTGGACAGGCCGCGTGCGACGAGGGCGACGGCTTCGCGTTCGCGGCCGGTCAGCTCTTCGAGCCCCGCCTCGGCATGGGTGTCGAGCGGCTGGGACACGTACCTGTCGATCAGCTTGCGGGTGATCGAGGGTGCGAGCAGGGCGTCGCCGCGCGCGGCCACGCGGACGGCGTGCAGGAAGTCGTCCGGGACGATGTCCTTGACGAGAAATCCCGCGGCGCCGGCGCGCAGCGCGTCGAAGACGTACTCGTCCATGCCGTAGTTGGTCAGAATGACGACGTGTACCCCGGCCAGGGTGGGGTCCGCGGCGATGCGCCGGGTCGCCTCGATGCCGTCGACGACCGGCATCTGGATGTCGATGAGCGCGATGTCGGGCAGGTGTTCCCTGGCGAGCTCCAGGCCCTCCTCGCCGTCGGCGGCTTCGGCCACCACCTCGATGTCGGCCTCGAGGCCGAGGAGTGCGCGGAATCCGCTGCGGATGAGCGGCTGGTCGTCGACCAGCAGGACCCGGATCACGATGTTCGCTCCACGGGGAGTTCGGCCCGGACGGTGAAGCCCCCCTCGCCGCGCGGTTCGGCGCGCAGGAGGCCGCCGAGGGCGGTGACGCGTTCGCGCATGCCGAGCAGCCCGACGCCGGGCACGGGGGTGGTGCCCGGCGTGGCCTTGCCGTCGTCGTCGATGCGGAGCGCGAGGGTGTTGGGCCGGTAGTCGATCCGGACCGATGCCGTGGTGGCGGCGGCGTGCCGGACGATGTTGGTCAACGACTCCTGAACGATCCGATAGGCGGTCCTACCCACCGCGGCCGGCACGTCGTGCCGGTGCCCCTCGATCGTCAGCGTCGCCTCCAGACCGGTCCTGCCGGCCCGCTCCACCAGTTCCGGTACGTCGGCGAGCCCGCGCGGTGGGGCCGTGTCGTCGTCGCGCAGCGCCTCCAGAGTCGCGCGCAGCTCCCGGCTCGCCTCCCGCCCGGCCTCCTGGATCGCCAGCAGCGCCTCCGGCACGCTCTCGCCGCGTCTGCGGGCCACGTGGACGGCGACCTCGGACTGCACCTTGATGACGGAGATCTGGTGGGTGAGCGAGTCGTGCAGTTCCCGGGCTATGTGCAGCCGTTCCTCGTCGGCACGGCGCCGCGCGGTCTCCTCCCGGGTGCGCTCGGCCTCCTCCGCCCGTTGCTCCGCCTGCCGCACCGCCTCCCCCGCGGCAAAGGCGGCGATGAGCCAGGCGATCTCCAGGGTGCCGCGGGCCTGCACCAGCACCTCGCCCACGGGCCCGTCGCGGACGAGCAGCGCCGTGAACTGGATCGCCACCAGCAGGGTCAGAGACGCCGTCACCGCCACGGCACGGCACCCGGCCCGCACCGCGCCGTACACCGCGACCAGGTACGCGACGGTGAGCACGTCGAACCCGGCCGCCTGGTAGCCCACCGCGCACAGCCCGGTGACGGCCAGGACGACGACCGGAGCCCTGCGGCGCGCGGCCAGCGCCAGGCCGCCGACCGCAAGGAGTGCGTGGCCGAGCAGATCGGGACCCGTCCCGAGGCGCTCCCCGGACCACCCGTCGCCCAGCATCAGCGCCGCCACGCCCACGGCGATCACCCAGTCCCCGACACCAGCCGGTACACCGAACCGTCGTATGCCCATGCGCGCACCCTAGCCAGATGCTGCCGCGGAGGAGTCCGGCTCGTGGATGACCGACCGCCTACGGCGTCCGCGGTATCCGCGTGGCTCCTGCCGCGTCCGCGGTAGCCGCGTACGCCACCGGCGGCAGCGCGAAGTGCGTCCGTGTGCGGGACGACCGGCGACAGGTCCGGCGGACAAGATCGGGGGGACATCCAGGAGCAGGAGTCGTACGAGGAGAAGGAGCACCTCATGTCCGTCCGTCACGTGCTTGCCGCACCTGCGGCCGCACGCGCTTCGGTTCAGCCGCTCGCTGCCGATGCCTGTGCCCTGACCACCGGGCGACTCGTGGGCGTCGTGGCCGCACCGGTGGCCCCGGCCGGCGTGGTCATCGGCCGGCCGGCCCTCGTCCGTTCCCGCCGCACCGGCCGACCGGCCGACCGCCCCCTCCGCTTGCGCGTGTCCGCGTGAGAGCGGGACAGGGACACGAGGAGACGATGATGGCAACCGGGACCGCTCCCACGGGCGGGACTCTGGCGGGCCTGGGCCGCTTCTGTTTCCGGCGCCGCCGCCTGGTCCTCCTGATCTGGATCATCGGTGTGATCGCCGTGGCGTTCGCCGGATTCGGCTACGGCGCCGCCCCCGACAACGACTTCTCCGGAGGAGACTCGCAGTCGGCCAGGGCGCAGCAGCTGATGGAGAAGCACTTCCCCGAGGAGCAAGGGGACAGGCTGACTCTCGCGGTCAAGGCCGAAGAGGGGATCGACGATCCTGCCGCAAAGCAGAAGATCGAGAAGGTCATCGCCGAGCTCGCCGACTCGCCCGTGACCGGACCGGTGACCTCGCCGTATCAGGACAAGAGCCTGGTGACGGCGGATCGACGGATCGCCCGTATGACCATCCCGCTCAGCGACAAGGAGGTGGAGAAGAGCGAGGTCAAGCCCTTGGTGGACACGGCCAGGAACGCCTCCGGCGACGGTGTCACGCTCGCGCTGGGCGGGTACATGGCGGAAAAGGCCGAGACGCCCCCGCAGGGTCCGGCCGAGAGCGTGGGCCTCCTGGCAGCGGCCGTGATCCTGTTCGTCGCGTTCGGATCACTGGTGGCGATGGGCCTGCCGATCGCGACCGCCCTCCTGGCCATTGTGGGCGGTCTCGCCCTGATGAAGCTGGTGGGGCACCTGGTTCCCGCGCCGAACTTCGCTCTCACTTTCGGCGCGATGATCGGGCTCGGCGTCGGCATCGACTACGCGCTGTTCATCGTGACCCGTTACAAGGACGGCCTCGAGGAAGGTGACGACCCCGAGAGCGCCACGGTCAAGGCCATCACCACCGCGGGGCACGCGGTGCTCTTCGCCGGTACGACCGTCGTGATCGCGCTGATGGGCCTGCTCGTCATGGGACAGCGGCTGATGACCGGGTTGGCCGTCGCCACGTCGATCACGGTGCTCGTCACGATGATCGGCGCCCTGACGCTGCTGCCCGCGCTCCTGGGCTTCACCGGAAACAGGATCGACTCGCTGCGCCTGCCTCGCCGCGCGTCCCGCCGGAACCAGTCCGTCGGTGCACCGTCCCAGGAGCGCCGGACGCTCGCGGAGCGTTGGGCCGGTGCGGTGCAGCGCAGGCCGCTGGTCGCCGGGCTCCTCGCCGGCGGGACCCTGCTGGTGCTGGCCGTCCCCACGCTGTCGATGCGGCTGAGTCAGCCCGACGCCAGCGTCCAGCCCCGCGACCGGAGCAGCTACATCTCGCACGAGATCCTCTCCGAGGGCTTCGGGCCGGGCTACGGCGCACCTCTGGTCTTCGCCGCCGAGATCGACTCCGAGGGCGCTGATCTCGCTCCCCTCGTCGAAACGGTCCGCAAGACCGAGGGCATCGCCTATGTCACGCCGCCCCGGGCCAGCGCGGACGGGAGGGCCGTCACCTTCCTCGCCTTCCCCGTGACCGGGTACCAGGACGAGGCGACCGCGGACCTGGTGCACAAGCTCCGCGACGACGTGCTGCCCGGGACATCGGGCGGCGAACAGGTCCTCGTGGGCGGACCGAACGCCGGCACCATCGATGTCGCCGACGAGGTCGGCTCGCGCCTGCCCCTGATGATCGTGGTCGTCGTCGCGATGTCCATGGTGCTGCTGATCGCGTTGGTCCGGTCGGTCACGATCGCTCTGCAGGCCGCCGTGATGAACCTGCTGTCGATCGGCGCCGCCTACGGTGTGCTGGTGGCGGTCGTGCAGTGGGGATGGCTCGGCCCGGCCCTCGGGTTCCCCGCCGCCATGCCGGTCACGACGTGGACACCGATGATGATGTTCCCGATCCTGTTCGGCCTGTCGATGGACTACCAGGTCTTCCTGATCTCGCGGGTTCGTGAGGAGTACGAGCGGACCGGCGACACCCGCGCGGCCGTCGCCCGCGGGCTGGCGCGGACCGCGAAGGTGATCACAGCCGCAGCCGCCATCATGATCGCCGTCTTCACCACCTCGCTGCTCGGCCCCGATGTCTCCGTGAAGCAGGGCGGTCTGGGCATGGCCGTCGCCGTGCTCATCGACGCCACCATCGTCCGGATGATCTTCGTCCCCGCGGTGATGGAACTGTGCGGCAAGGCCAACTGGTGGATGCCCGGACGCCGGGCACCGAAGACGACCTCGACCGCACCGGCCGGGGCGGGGGAGGCGACCAGGGTCTGACTCCTCCTCAAGTCGCAGTGCGGGGAGCCCCCGGAGGGCCTCTTGGGTGAGGCCCCGGTGAGCAGGCGACGACGAAGCCCCAGGTCTCTGACCTGGGGCTTCGTTCAAGAGAGCGGATGACGGGAATCGAACCCGCGCTATAAGCTTGGGAATCACCCGGTACTTGAGCGACCTGACAGCCTCTGACCTGCGAAAAGGTCATCAGACGCAGAGCACTCGACCACCTTGCTGTGCCTGCTGTTGACCGCTGTTCACCGTCTCTACTGGCACGTTGTGGCACGCGCCCTGACGATCGTCGCTGAAGGCAAGGGGCAGGGATGGGGTGCGTACTCGATGCCTCACCCGTCAGTCGCCTTGAGGTCTCCAGACGACGGCTTGCTTGCCGGCCACCCGTCCACACACCCATGCCACGGACAGCCCGGCCAGTGCCACGGCTCCGAGTCCGACCGCCAATAGTGTGGTGGACATCCAGCCGCCCTTGCCCAGATTGATCAGCAGTCCACCCAGCGCGGCCGCGACAAGGACACCGATCGCTCCTACGGCGCTGAGGGGCAGAGCCAGGTTCCACAGGGCGATGCGGCGGTAGAACGCCTGGTCGGTGCGGTATGCCGAGAGCGGCCCCAGAGCCTTGGCCTGCTCGAGGAAGATGCCTGCCGCACCGAGCGCCCCCGCGGCGGCGAGTGCCACCAGTCCGAGCAGAGCGATGTCGAGCATCCAGCGGATCTGTGCTGCCTGTGCGGCGGAGCCGAGGACCCAACCCTGTCCCGGCAGCGCGGTCATGGGGCCGATGAGGTGCGCGTACGCGGCCTCCTCGATGCTGTTGAGTCCGGTGTCTCCGTCCCGGTTGATGACGAGGAATCCGTACATGACCTTGTCCCCGTTCTCCGGCGCGGCGCAGTGGCAGACGGTGGTGACCGGGGCGCTGGTCAGGTCCTGTGCGCGGAAGACTTGCACGCCGGCCGCGCTGAGGCTGGAGAACACCTGCGCGGGCTTCTGGGGCGTGGCAGGGCATTCGCGCAGCTCGCCGAGGTGCGCGAGAGCTTCGCAGGTGCCGGTCAGCCGGATTCCCGGTTCGCCCTGGCTGGGCCGGGACTCCGGTGAGTACCTGAGAACTCGGTTCGGTCCGACCGCTTCGACGAACGCCGGAGCGGTCGCGGGGATGTTCCGGGACCGTACTTGTACGAGCTCCGCTCCGGCTGCCTGGTACCGCTCTCGTGCGGCTTCCACCGGGCCGGCGAACTGCGTGGTGAGGACCTGTCCGAGGGTGACGATGCCCAGGCCGACGACCAGGGCCGCGCTGAGCCGCGCCAATGTCGCGGGGCGGGCCTGGAGCCATCGTCCCGCGACGATTCGAACGGGATCGCCCGCCTTCTGGCCGCGCCCTGCCACGCGTCCGCCGATGAGTCGGGCCAGCTGACCTGCGGAATGCGGCAGGGCAGCCAAGGTGAGGACGGCGCCGGCGACGAAGGCGATACGTCCGCCTGCGCCGCGCTCCTGCGAACCCCAGGCCGTGACCAGGAAGCCCAGAAGGAAGATCCAGAGGGGCCAGCGGGCCTTGCCCCGGAGGGCCGCGGCGGGGCGTGACCCCTTGCGTACGGGACGACGGATGCTGGCCAGCACCGTGAAGAGCACCAGGGCCGCGAATACGGCGAGGACGACGAAGAGCAGCTGGGGCAGGGCGGTCTGCAGATCGGCGGACCACACCTGGTAGCCCGTGAAGGGCAGGGTGGGAGAAGAGGTCCAGGCAACCGTGCCCAGGAGCAGTCCTGCCACGGCCACTCCCATGCCGATCGGCGCCCAGGCTTCACCTATGACGACCAGTGCCCGTGTGGTCGTGGGCGCTCCGAGGGCGTCCAGGAGGGCCAGGCGCCGGTCGCGCGTCTCCGCTCGGCTGCGAACGGCGACCATGATCAGTGCGGCGCAGGGCAGTGCCGCCATGATCAGCACAAGCAGATCCAGCTCGGCGAGCCCCCTGTCGAACTGATGGGAGGCCACGAAGAACATGCGCCGGTCCGGGTTGCCGAATCCTCGGATGCTGGAGGTGGGCTCGAAGACCTCGTCGAAGAAATCGGCCCGGGCGGGGTTCACGTAGGCGATGAGTTCGGAGGCGTCGGCGAGACCGCCGGGGGCGACCGTCCCCGCGAGCTTCCCGTACCTGGTGCCCATCTCCCGAGCCTCGTCGAGGAGCGCGGGCGACAGATATGCCCGTCCGGGCTTCGGCCAGGCATTCAGCCCGGGCGGTGGGGCCGCCTGTGCCTGCAGCGGGCGGACGTAGATGACTGACACGGCGCGCTCGTTGACGGAGTCGGGGCGTTCCCACCAACGTGCGATCGCGGTGTCGGCGGCCCCCTCGGACACGGGGACCGGGTTGCGCGCTGTCATTCGGGCATCGCGCTCGGCGTACACGGAGTGGGCGGCTGCGAGTGCCCACAGAGTGATCACGGCGAGGAACGCGGCACACATCAGCGAGGCGCGGTGTACACCGCCGCCTGTGCCACGGCCACCGCGGCGACCCACGGCCAGGGCGAGGCCGGTACGACCACCCCATCTCCCGACCATCGGCGTGGCTCGCGCGGTCTCGACAGATCCGGGCGGTTTGGTCGCACGAGGCGTGGAATTCGTCATCAGCCGGCCACACCGTCCTGGTGGAGCTTTCCGTCCCGCATGACCAGCACGCGGTCGGCGCGCGCGGCGATCTCGGGGTTGTGGGTGACGACCACCAGTGAACAGCTGCGCTGCTTCGGCAGAGCGAACAGGAGGTCGGCCACGGCGAGTGCCGCTTCGCCGTCCAGCGCTCCTGTGGGTTCATCGGCGAGGACCAGCCGAGGGTTTCCGATCAAGGCTCGGGCCACAGCGGTGCGCTGGCGCTCACCGCCGGAGATGACCCCGGTCTCCCCGGCGGCCACATGGCCTACGCCCAATTCGTCCAGCAGTTCCTGTGCCCTGGCGTAGGTCTCGCCTGCTGAGGCGCCGGCCATGAGAGCCGGCAGCGCCACGTTCTCCAGGGGGCTGAGTTCGGGAAGGAGTTCCCCGAACTGGTAGACCATGCCGATGGAGCGAAGCCGGACCGCGGCTCGTCGGCCTGCTGACACACCGGTGAGCGCCTGGCCGTCGAGGGCGATGCTGCCGCCGGTGGGTTCGAGCAGACCGGACAGGCAACTGAGCAGCGTGCTCTTTCCGCAACCGCTGGGCCCGGTGACGGCGACGCTCTCACCCTGGCCGACTGACAGGTCAACCCCTCTGAGGATGGCCCGTCCGGCGACGTCGTAACTCAGGTCACGGACGTCCACGCCGGCGATGTTGGTCTTCTGCATGGGGGCGGCTCCGGCTCGATATCGGGAAACGAAGAAGCGGTGGAGGGTGCGGAGTCGGCAGGCGACTCCGCACCCTCCACCTCAACTTCTAGTAGCGGTACTCCCAGCTCGACCACGAGTCGGGCGCGAAGTCCCGGATCTGGTGAGCCTGGTGGCGGTACACGTGGTCGCTGCTGGAGCCACTGGCCTCGCAGTTGCCGTTGCCGCTGTACTCCTGCACGGCGCCGTGACCACCGCTGTCGCGGTAGTAGTTGCTCTCGACAGCGTTGCCGTCGGCGTCGCCGTCACATATCTGCACGGCCTGCCAGGAGTTGATGGCCGAGGAGCACGTGTTGTACGTGCACACCTTGGCCTCGGCCATCGGGGCGCTCATCAGCACCGCCGAGGTGGCAAACAGGCCCGCTACGATACCCGCACGCCTTCGCATAAAGGTTCTCCTTGTTCGGGATGGACTGCGAAAGGTCAGGTGGGCATGGCATGGCGAGTGCTGTGCCCACCGTCTTGTTCGGGCGACCCGTCCCACACAGAGTGATGACCCAAGTGCGGGGCGGGAAGCCCGAAGGAAGATCGCACGGTCGGCTCTGCCAGACAAGCGACTCGCGCACCCGTAGGTGCTTATTCCGCTTTGCGTTCTGTACGGATGCGTGGGGCGCGTCGGAGAGTGGACTTGGCCAGGTCCCACGGCATCACGTTGAGTCGAACCCCGGCCCCCCGTGGAGGCAAAAGCAAAGGTGCGAATGGAGTAAATGGTGCACCGCGTGTAAGCCGTGAGTTGACCGGAAACGGCTTACCGGTTCGGTTGTCGTGGCGCGAAACCCCACCCGATGCAGGGCGTGACAGGCGGGCATATGCATCGCGCTCACGCCTCACCCCGCCGGGGATCCTTCGGTTCCTCGTCGGGTAGGTGGGCGCCACCCGGAAGGCGAGGATCCCTTCGGGAGGTCCGTGTTGACGAACCCTCCATTCCACATGAGCGACGCGCCTGGTCCCGGTCGCCGAACGGGGAACCGGCTGTACGGATCACCGCCACGGGGAAACGACAACTTCGCCTGGGTGCAGTACGTGCTCGAAGCGTTGGTTCCTGGCGGTCGAGCGGCGGTGGTCATGCCGGTGAAGGCAGGTAACTCGGTGAATACCTCCGAACGCGAGATCCGCCGTGCGCTGATCCGCAGCGGAGCTGTGGAGTGCGTCATCACGCTGCCGCCTCACCTGTTCTCCGCAACCCCCGTGCCGGTTTCCCTGTGGTTGCTACGAGGGGTCGAGCAACCGGTGTGCGAAGGCATCCTGTTCGTCGACGCTCAGGAGCTGGGGGAGAAGGAGCGGCGTCGGCGAGTGCTGCGGGTCACGGATCGCGAGGCGATCACGACTGTGGTGCGCCCATGGCTCGATGGAGAGGAGTGCTCGGACGTCGGGGAGTACGGGCTGCGTGCTGCCGACCGAGCAGCTCCGGTGCGTGGAACTCCTCGGTGAGCTCGGCCGACGCGGTGAGGCGTATGCCTCGTACACCTCCGCACTTGGTCGACTGCGCGCTGAACTCGCCGAGCACCTGTTGCACGGCTCGGTCGAGCCTCTGTGGCGGCGCACCGGCGGCCGATCCCCCCGACCGCCCTCCCCTCATCCGTGACCCTCGAAAGGATCGAGCCCATGCCCGAACAGACAGCCTCTTCCGGACGCACGTGGCGGCTGTGGCTTGCACTGTGCGTTGCCTGCTCGGTGGTGGTCGGCCTCGTCGTGAGCCTGCTCGTACTTCGATCAGGTGCCAACACCACTGATGTCGTGCTGGCCGGGGGAGGCGGCTTCGCGACCTCTTTCGCCCTCTGCCTCGCGCTGCCCGCGGCTGTGCGCCGACTCAAGCGACTGAGCTGACCCGGACCGACAGTCTGTGCGGAGGCTTCGGCCGCGACCCTCGGATCGGAGCGGGTGTCCAAGCTGAGCAGCAGGCACCAGCATCGGGAAGCGGTCCTTCTCGGCCATCGCTCGTGCCGCGTGGAACCCCTCCTGCGTCCTTGTCGACCTTCTGGAAAACGACGAAGCCCCAGGTCTCTGACCTGTGTACCAAGCCGTGCTGAGTCTTCACGGGTGGACGCCAGAGGGCTTCCTTGAGGACGTCGACCTCGCACTCCTCGCCGGTGGAGGTGTCGGTGACGATCAGCCGCGCGGAGAGCGGGTCGGTTTCCAACGCTTGTACCTGCCAGCCGCGTTGTTCCAGCCCGACGCGCACGGCGGCGGCGATCTGCTCCATCGGCTCCGGGTTCTCGGTGGCGACATCGAGGTCCTTGCTGAGCCGATCGACCAGTCCGTGTGCCTGGACGGCGTAGCCACCCGTGAGCACGAGCGGGTAGACATCGCCCACGGCGAGGACATCCGCGAGGAGCCGCCGGTGCAGTTCCGTGAGATTCACGCAGCAGCCTGGGCATCGGGCGTCAGTTCGTTGAAGGCGTCCTCCCAGACATCGCGGATGTCCCGGCTGATCAGTGTGCGCAGGACGGGCCACATGGCGATGAGCAGTTCCCGGTTCAGGTAATGGACCAGGTCATCGTGCTGCCCTTCGGCCAGCACGATCCGGTAGCAGCCCATCCGCAATCGGGGCTGGTCGAGGTCGAACCGGGACAGGCCGGACCACGCGAGGTGCAGCGGAAGGTCGACGTGGCCGCGGGCGGGGCCACCGAGCTCCGAGAGCTTGGCTGGGAGCCGCCTGGCAAATCTGGCTCGGCGGAGCTCGGGAACGCTGGGTGTGGCTGCCATGTCTTGATTATTCCGCAGGAGAGCGAGGCGGCCCCGTGTTTCCGGTACAGGTAACACCCGGCTCAGAGCTTCTACCTGGTCGCAGTGGTAGTAGCTCCGCCGTAAGGGCAGGTCAGGCGACGCCTCCGGCGAAACAATGCAATGTTCATGCCCTCCGCGTGCCCCATCTCGCGGGGCTGAAGGGTGTGCGAGCGACGAGACCGGCCTGCCAACGAAGAAGGCCCAGGTCGCTGACCTGGGCCTTCTCGCAAGAGCGGATGACGGGAATCGAACCCGCGCTATAAGCTTGGGAAGCTCATGTTCTACCATTAAACTACATCCGCAGAGCGGCTGGATGATCCCTGCCGCATCGTTGCACACTGTACCCCATGGTCCACTTGAGGCGAAGCTCACGCCTTTTCGTGTGCGGAGTGCCGTCTGGAGGGTGTCCTCTTCATCCCCTAATGTGGCTGCTCGTCCACCGCATGTGTAGGGGAAGGGACTTGATGGGTTCGATGGAGCGCACCGTCGTCCGTTGTGCCGAGGGGCACGTGTTCAGTACCGCTTCGTTCCCGCTTCAGCAGCTCGGGGCCGGGCGGATCGGGCCAGGGCGGCTGATCCGGTGTCCGCGGTGTGCGCGGCTGCGGCACGCGGTGCCGGTGGAGGCCGGGCGGCGCTGAGCCGTGAGGTGCCGGGGCGCGGGCGGCTGCCGATTGGGGCAGGTCCGCGCCCTCTGCGTATCGTGGGGGCGTGCTTCTCTCAGACAAGGACATCCGGGCCGAGATCGATGCCGGTCGGGTGCGCATCGACCCGTACGACGAATCCATGGTGCAGCCCTCGAGCATCGACGTGAGGCTTGACCGCTTCTTCCGGGTGTTCGAGAACCACCGCTACCCCCACATCGACCCCGCCGTCGAGCAGCTGGACCTGACCCGTGAGGTCGAGCCGGAGGGCGACGAGGCGTTCATCCTCCACCCCGGCGAGTTCGTCCTCGCCTCGACCTACGAGGTCATCACCCTTCCGGACGACATCGCGTCGCGCCTCGAGGGGAAGAGTTCCCTGGGGCGGCTCGGGCTGGTCACGCACTCGACCGCCGGGTTCATCGACCCCGGTTTCTCGGGGCACGTGACCCTGGAGCTGTCGAACCTCGCCACCCTGCCGATCAAGCTCTGGCCGGGTATGAAGATCGGGCAGCTCTGCATGTTCCGGCTCAGCACGCCCGCCGAGTTCCCGTACGGGAGCGAGCGGTACGGCTCCCGGTACCAGGGCCAGCGGGGGCCGACGGCCTCCCGCTCGTTCATGAACTTCCATCGGACCCAGGTGTGAGGCGGTCGCAGGCATGAGTGAAGTACGCGAGAACCTGACGTACGAGGGTTTCGGGCTCGCCGTCCGCGAGCTGGCGCAGGCCGTCGCCGACGACGGTTACGAGCCGGACGTCGTGCTGTCGATCGCCCGCGGCGGTGTCTTCGTCGCCGGCGGGCTGGCCTACGCCCTGGACTGCAAGAACATCCACCTGGTCAACGTGGAGTTCTACACCGGGGTCGGCACGACCCTGGAGATGCCGGTCATGCTCGCGCCCGTCCCGAACGCGATCGACTTCAGCGACAAGAAGGTGCTCATCGCCGACGACGTCGCCGACACGGGCAAGACCCTCAAGCTCGTCCACGACTTCTGCGTCGACCATGTCGCCGAGGTCCGTTCGGCCGTCATCTACGAGAAGTCGCACTCCCTCGTGAAGTGCGAGTACGTGTGGAAGAAGACCGACGAGTGGATCAACTTCCCCTGGTCCGTCTTGCCTCCAGTAAGCAAGTCGGGCGAGCCGCCCAAGCCGAACCTGGAAGCACTGTAGCCCTGGAGCGGTGGTAGGTGCCGACGTTCAGCCCCCGGCTGGTGTCGGTGCCCGCATATCTGCTCTTGCCGTCCACTTCCGGTCCATCCTGCGCCTCGGCCAGGAGGTCGAGGACCCCGGTTCTTCCGGGGCGGTACAACCGGATCGGAAGTGAGACATGGCAAGTAAGCGGACGTGCTGGTGGATGGGTGCCGGGCATCATGGTCGTCGACGGGAGCCGATCGCGCGAGGACGGGTGCGGCAAGTGTGGGAGGCGTACAAACGGCTCTGACTGAGCTGTGGCGGCAGCACTGGCCCAACTGTCCTCCGGTCGGGTACAAGCTCCGCGACCCGTACCGGGATCTCTGGGCGCGCTTCCACAGCCTGCCGGAGTCAAGCGGTACGCAGAGGACGAGAGCGAATACGCCGTCCCAGGCCAGACGGGGTGTGATCCAGGACGGCCTGCCGGACAGTGGCCTGCTCGGCCTCGGACAGAACCTGATGCTCGCGTCGTAGATCTCGATCAACCGCTCAAGGTCTTGGGGTTGGCGTGCCAGGCGGTCGAGGTCGTACGACACCACTCCGTCGATCAGGCCGGTCTTCAAGTCCTTGAGCATCAGCTCGAACTCGTCGCGGACGACGTTCCGCTTGAACGCGGACACGTCGTTGTCCTCGTAGGCCCTCACCGGCTGCCAGGTGCGGAGGTCTGCCAGGCGCTCGCAGTCCGTCCGCTGGCGAGCGACGCCCAGGGCCTCGCCCTCGTCGTCACGCGAGATGCGCGGGTAGACGCCCACCTTGCGCGCCATGATCGGGGCCTCCCCTGCCCGCGACCTGGTCCGTCTGTACCGCAGCAGGTTGCTACCGTCATTCAGTCCATTTGCCACGGTCGGTCGAGCCGCCCGTCGTCAAGCGTGAGGGTCAGGTGCTCGACGCCTGAGCCGCCCCCCGGCGAGACCCGGAAGGCCCCCCCCGGGGGGGGGCCCTTCTCGGTCTCCGGCGCCGCCCATGCGTGCCGCTTCGAGCGACCAGGTTCGCCAAGGCCCGGTACGCCGTCCAGCGGGCCCGTGCAGTCGCCGTCCCGGGCGAGGGCCCGGACGGCCTTGTACGTCTTCGTGCCGGGCGGTCCGTCGACCGGTCCGGCGTACCCGTACCCGTAGCCGCGGACCGCGGTCTGTCACTGCCAGCCGTTGACGCCGATCGCGCCGTCGACCGGCCTGGACCAGTCCGGACGCCCTTCCCCGGACACCTCCCACGCGTTGTACGCCGTGCCGCGCGAGCTGTTCGGATCGCAGGACCGGAACATGGGCGACTGGCGCATGCCGTACCCGTCGTAGCCGTTGTCGAAGCCGGCGTCACCACCGTCGGTGACGTGCGGGCGAGCGCACCGCTCAGCCCCGGCGACCGTTCTCGTCAACTCGCACCCCTCTGGTCAGGTGCGGCGAAGCCACCCACCGTGCTCGCCGCCGAACGAAGACCGAGCCGTCGGCCCGGCCGGACGACCGGTCCGGTGCCGGTCAGGAGACGGTCAGGCCCGCAGCGGCGAGGATCGTCTCCGACCCGCCGGCTGCGAGCCGGGCGACGAGAACGCCCCCCCCCGGACGTCGCTCGCCATCAACCCGCATCGGCACCTGACCTCCTGGAGTCCCTGCGCTGTCGCCCGGCCTCGGACCGGTCAAGACCACCCCATCGCCCGGGCGCGGGCAACCCAACGAAAGCGCGGATTCGGGGCCCGGTTCCGCGCGTTCGTCGGGTTGTCGGCGCCCGGGCGGCCGGATGGGATGAGCGGGCTCGCGAACGTCCGTACGAACCCGTCGGAAGACCGGTACGTACGACCCGCTGCCCGACCCGCCGTAAGACCCGCTGAGGACCCCACCCGAGACCACAGCTCAGGGAGAAGCGATGACCGAGAACGAGGCACGGCACCGTCGTGGCTGCGGCCACGACGACCCCCACGTCCCGACCGGCGTCAGCCGCCGCACCCTGCTGCGGGGAGCGGTCGTGGGCGGCGGAGCGCTCGCCGCCGGCGGCCCCATCCTGCCCTCCACCGCGTACGCGGTCCCCGCGATCTACAACCCCTTCGCCGCGTACGCCATCACCGGCCAGTGGGACCCGCCGAACCACAACGGCGTCGACTTCGGCATGGCCTTGGGGACCTCGCTCCCCGCCTGCGCCGCCGGATCGATCGAGAACATCCCGTACAACGGCACCGGCGGACACACCGTCACCATCCATCACAGCGACGGATACCGCAGCCAGTACACGCACCTGTCGAGGTTCCTGCTCGCCAACGGCGCCTCCGTGGGCCCCGGGACGGTCGTCGGGCTCTCCGGCGGAGCCGCGGGCGCCGACGGCGCGGGCAACTCCACCGGGCCGCACCTGCACTGGCACGTCATCAACCCGAGCGGCGTCAGGGGCAACCCGATCTCCTTCGGGTCCACGCCGCCCCCGGTCAAGGGCGAGGGGCTGACGCTGCAGAAGATCGTCGGCGCCGGCGGCTACACCGGACCCCTGGACGGCGTGCCCGGCAGCCGGACCTGGCTCGGTGTGCGGCAGGCGGTACGGGGCTACGGCTACACCGGCCCGCTCGACGGCGCGCCCGGTGGGGGCACGTACTCCGCGCTCCAGAGGACGGCCCGGGGCGGCGGCTACACCGGCCCGGTCGACGGCGTCCCGGGGACCAACACCTGGACGGCGCTCGCCCGCCTCGTCTGACCGCCTCCGCGCCCGCCGGCCCCGCCCCGGGCGGGCCACCCGGCGGGCGCGGGGCGGGGGACCGCCGGGCCGGACGGGCATCCTCCGCGATCCGGCCTCCCCGCACGCCTTCCTCCACTATCTTCATCGTGCATTCACAGGGCCCCGCGGCCCGACGAATCCGCTCACCTTCCGGTGGCCTGGGCCGCCCGGAGCCGAGGAGGACGATGAGGATCCGTAACGGGCTGCGGCGTGTCGGGGACCTGCCCACGACGAAGGCCGGCGTCGAGAGGGCGTTCTCCTACTTCACCGCGGGGGTCCGGCTCGGCACCGTCGCGCAGATGGTCCCTGCGGTGCAGCTCGGCGCGGCGAGGTCCCCGCACGCCTCCGCCTACGTAGCGTGCTGGGGGGCCGCGGCGCTGGCGGCGGTCGCGGTGAGCGTGGTGACGCTCGTGCGCAGACGGCCGCCGGGGACGGTCGTGTCCGTGCTGGACTTCGCCCTGGCCTGCGCCCTGCTCGTGCTCGGTCCCCTGGTGCTCGCGCCGGGGGACCGTTTCGGTACCTGGGTCGCCTTCCAGCCGGGGTACGCGCTGTCCGTCGTCATCACGGCGGGCGGCGTGCGCGGCCTGGCCCTCTGGGCGGGCAGCCTGCTCGGCGTCGCCGTCTGCTACCTGGTCTATCTCGGCGGCGAGGTGGGCGGCGACATGATCTCGACCGCCGTCGGCAACGTCCTGACCTACGTGGTGTACGCCCTGGTCGCCCGCATGTTCTTCGGGTACACCCGCCGGATCGCGCACGACGCCGACACCTCGCGCGCGCGGGCCGCGGAGCTGGCCCGGCGCGAGGAGGAGCGGCGGGCCCGGGTCATGATGCACAACGGCGTCGCCGTCATGCGCCTGCTGACCGAGCAGAGCCACGGCGCCCCGCGCAGCCGGCTCGTCGACCAGGCCGAGGTGGAGCTCCGGCGGATGCGCTCCTATCTGCGCGGCCGGGGCCCGGACGGGCGCGCGGGGGACGATGCGCGGGCGTACGACGACGGCGCGGGCGACGAGGCGCGGGCGTACGACGACGGCGCGGGCCCGTCGGCGGGGCTCGTCGCCCTGGTCGAGCGGTCGTGCGACCGCTTCGCCGACCTGGGGGTCGTCGCGCTGCTCGACCTCGGCGCCGACCTGCGGATCCCCGCCGCGCAGGCCGAGGCCCTGGAGCGCGCCCTCGACAGCCTGCTGCTGAACGTCCGTACGCACGCCCGCGCGCACGAGGTGGTGGTGCACCTCGACGGCGGCGAGGGCTGGACGCTGAGCGTGCACGACGACGGCGTCGGGTTCGACCCGGCGTCGGTGACCGCCGGGGTCGGGCTGCGCGAGGTCGTCGTCGGCGAGCTGCGCAGGCGGGGCCTGGGCGTGGCGATCGAGTCCGCCGTGGGGGAGGGGACGACCGTGACGGTCCGGTCCCGGGCGGGGACGGAGACCGGTCCACCGGCCGAACGCGACGCCCTCGCGGACGCGTCATGAGGCCCACGGTGGCGGTCGTCGACGACGCCTCGCTGATCCGCGAGTCGATCGGTCTGCTGATGCCCGGCCTCGACGTGGTCGCGGCGACCGCGAACGTGGAGGAGCTGGTGCGCCGGGGCCCGGCCGTGGACGTCGTCCTGCTCGACCTGCACCTGGCCAACCTGGAACAGCAGCCCGACGTCCGCCAGGGCATCGCCGCCGTCCGCGCGCTGACCCGCCGGGGCTACCGCGTCTGCGTCTACAGCCAGGAGGAGCGACGTTTCGTGCTCGCCGCGTGCCTCGCGGCGGGCGCGAGCGGCATCGTGTCCAAGGCCCTGCCGTGCGATCGGGCGGAGCGGCTCTTCCACGAGGTCGCCACCGGAGGCACCGTGGTGCCGCAGCCGGTCGTCGGGATACTCGAAGTGCTCGTCCGGCGCGACTGCATCACCCTGCTGAGCGAGCGCCAGCGCCAGATCCTGCACGGCCGGGCCCGGGGGCTGAGCTACGCCCAGGTCGCGAAGCGGCTGTTCGTGAGCGAGTCGACGCTGCGCGGCTACTGGTACGACCTGACCAGGTCGCTCTCGGACTCGCTGAGCGGTCTCACCCCCGGCGAGATCGAGCGGGCCCTCGGTCTCGCGCCGGGCGACCTCCTGGAGTTCTGGGAGGACCGCCCGGCGGACCGGACGGCGGGCGGCCCGGCGGGCGGCCCGGCGGACCGGACGGCGTGGTGGCGCATCGGCCGTCCGCGCTGAGCGGCCGGGCAGCGGAAAGGCCCCCACCGTGTACCGGCGGGGGCCTTGTCGTACGTCGTGACGCGGTCACGGTGCCGCGTCGCTACAGGGTGCCCAGCTTGATCAGGCTCAGCAGCGCCACCAGCTGGATCGCCGACGCGCCCAGCGCCTTCGGCCACGGCAGGTCGTGGGAGCGGCTGACCATCACGGTGAAGAGTGCGCCGGCCGCCAGCCAGGTCAGCCAGCCGAGGACCTGGACCAGGCCGTTCTCGCCGCCGAGGAAGAGCGCGAAGACCAGCCGGGGCGTGTCCGTCAGCGACATGATCAGCATCGAGAGGCCCACGGTCGGCTGCCAGGCCCCGTCGCCGCCCAGCTGGCGCGCGACGGTGTGGGTGACCGCGCCCAGGATGAGCCCACCGACGACGAAGCCCACGGCCGTCATCAGCACGTACGGGATCGCCGTCGACAGGGTCGCGTTGATCACCTCTTCGCGGGCCTTGTCGAAGCCGAAGATCGCGAGGAGCCCGTAGAGGAAGGTGACGATCAGCGCCGGGCCCCAGACGGCGTGGTCCCGCATCCGCAGGAAGGTATCCGCCGGGCGCAGCACGATGCCGCTCAGCAGCGCCTTCCAGGGGAGCCGGGGGCCCATGGGTACGGGGGCGGGCGGCGGCCCGGCCTGGCCGTAGGGGTCGTCGACGCTGAACATCTGGGTGTGGCCCGGGTTGTTCGCCGTGGACGCGTGCGGGTGCTGCGGCTGCCCGTAGGGGTCGCCGAAGTACTCGGGCTCGCCGTAGGGCTGCTGTCCGCCTTGCTGCCCGCCGTACTGCTGTCCGCCCTGCTGCCCGCCGTACTGCTGGCCACCTTGCTGCCCGCCGTACTGCTGCCCGTCCTGTTGCCCGTACGGAGCAGGGCCCCGGTTCGGGCCCTGCTGGGGCCACTGCTGCTGCGGGTGCGGCGGCGGGGCCGCGTTGTACCCGTACGGCGCCTGCTGCGGTTGTTGTTGCGGGGGGCGGTTGTCCCGGCCGCGTCCGTTCCTGAATCCAGCCACGTCGTCGAACGTACCTGCTTCCGCCGTGCGAGCGCTCCCCGGACCGGGCCTTGCCACTGAGCTGTGACATCCCCTAAGGGACGTCCTGGAGGGGTTTCGGGGGGTGGGCCGGGGGAGTACGGAGAAGGGCCGCCCCGCGACGCACGCGGGGCGGCCCTTCTCGGCCGAGGCTCGGCTCGGGCTCAGACGGCCGGTTCCGGCTCCGAGGGCTCCCGCTCCGGCTCCGGGTCGACCGGGGTCTTCACCGAGTCCAGGAGCAGCTGGGCCACGTCCACGACGGTGATGGACTCCTTGGCCTTGCCCTCGTTCTTCTTGCCGTTGACCGAGTCGGTCAGCATGACCAGGCAGAACGGGCAGGCGGTGGAGACGATGTCCGGGTTGAGGGACAGGGCCTCGTCGACGCGCTCGTTGTTGATGCGCTTGCCGATCCGCTCCTCCATCCACATCCGGGCACCACCGGCGCCGCAGCAGAAGCCGCGCTCCTTGTGGCGGTGCATCTCCTGCTGGCGCAGGCCGGGGACGGCGGACATGATCTCGCGCGGAGGCGTGTACACCTTGTTGTGACGGCCCAGGTAGCAGGGGTCGTGGTAGGTGATCAGGCCGTCGACCGGGGTCACCGGGACCAGCTTGCCCTCGTCGATGAGGTGCTGGAGCAGCTGGGTGTGGTGGATGACCTCGAACTCGCCGCCGAGCTGCGGGTACTCGTTGGCGATGGTGTTGAAGCAGTGCGGGCAGGTCGCGACGATCTTCTTGGCCGACTTCGGCTTCTTCGTCGACTCGTCCTCGTCGTCCTCGCCGAACGCCATGTTCAGCATCGCGACGTTCTCCGCGCCCAGCTGCTGGAACAGCGGCTCGTTGCCCAGACGGCGCGGGGAGTCACCCGTGCACTTCTCCTCGCCGCCCATGATCGCGAACTTGACGCCCGCCATGTGCAGCAGCTCCGCGAAGGCCTTGGTGGTCTTCTTGGCGCGGTCCTCCAGGGCGCCGGCGCAGCCGACCCAGTAGAGGTAGTCGACCTCGGTGAGGTCCTCGACGTCCTTGCCGACGATCGGGACCTCGAAGTCGACCTCCTTGGTCCACTCGACGCGCTGCTTCTTCGCCAGGCCCCAGGGGTTGCCCTTCTTCTCCAGGTTCTTGAGCATCGTGCCCGCCTCGGACGGGAACGCGCTCTCGATCATCACCTGGTAGCGGCGCATGTCGACGATGTGGTCGATGTGCTCGATGTCGACCGGGCACTGCTCGACGCAGGCGCCGCACGTGGTGCAGGACCACAGGACGTCGGGGTCGATGACGCCGTTCTCCTCGGCGGTGCCGATGAGGGGGCGCTCGGCCTCGGCGATCGCCGACGCGGGGACGTCCTTGAGCTGCTCCTCGGTCGCCTTCTCGTTGCCCGACCCCGCGCCACCAGGCGCTGATGGATCCAGCTTGCCGCCGCCCGCGAGCAGGTACGGCGCCTTGGCGTGCGCGTGGTCGCGCAGCGACATGATGAGGAGCTTGGGGGAGAGGGGCTTGCCGGTGTTCCAGGCGGGGCACTGCGACTGGCAGCGGCCGCACTCGGTGCAGGTGGAGAAGTCGAGGATGCCCTTCCAGGAGAACTGCTCGACCTGGGAGACACCGAAGACGGCGTCCTCGGCCGGGTCCTCCCAGTCGATCTCCTGGCCGCCCGTGGACATCGGCTGGAGCGCGCCGAGGGCGGTGGAGCCGTCGGCGTTGCGCTTGAACCAGATGTTCGGGAAGCCGAGGAAGCGGTGCCAGGCGACGCCCATGTTGGTGTTGAGCGAGACGACGATCATCCAGGTGAAGGACGTGACGATCTTGAGGCACGCGAAGCCGTAGGTGAGGTACTGGATCGTGCTCAGGTCCAGACCGTCGAGCAGCGCGATCAGCGGGTACGAGGCGAAGAAGCCCGGCTCCCAGCCGGTCACGTGGTGCTGGACGCCTTCGAGGGCGCGGAGCGTCATGATGCAGACGCCGACGATCAGGATGACGGCCTCGACGAAGTAGGCCTGGCCGGTCTTGGATCCCGTGAAGCGGGACTTGCGGCCGGCCTTGGTCGGCCTGCTGAGCTGCCGGATCACGATGAGGGTCACGATGCCGAGGACCGTCATCAGACCGAGGAACTCGGTGAAGATCTCGTACGGCAGCCAGTCGCCGATGATCGGGATCAGCCAGTCGGCCTGGAAGAGCTGGCCGAAGGCGTTGACGATCGTCAGGAGCAGCGAGAAGAAGCCCACCGCCACGAACCAGTGCGCGAAGCCGACGATGCCCCAGCGGTTCATCCGGGTGTGGCCGAGGAATTCCTTGACCAGCGTGAGGGTGCGCTGCTTGGGGTCTCCGGTGCGTGTGCCGGCGGGTACCGGCTGACCGAGCCGCACGAAGCGGTAGATCTGCACGGTGGCGCGGCCGAACAGCGCGACGGCCACCACCGTGATGGCGATCGACACGATGATCGCGGCGAGTTGCATGACGGGCTCCTCGGGCGGGCCTACTAAGCGGTAACTTATTGAGTTCCCGCTGAGATTACCCGGTCACGGCGCCGCGCTGTAGCGGCGCTCGCGGTGATATGTGTCGCTCAGGCAGACCTATCCGCGCGACACGGGCGAAACCGTCCGTGTGACCCGGGGAAACCTTGCCGCGCGACGCCTGCGGACTGCTGGAAGCGTACGCGCCAGGATCGTCAGATCCATCCCCAGCCAGTGGTGGTCCACGTAGTGGAGGTCGAGCAGCTCACGCTCCTCCCACGGCAGGTCCGAGCGACCGCTGATCTGCCAGGGGCCGGTCAGCCCCGGGCGTACGGAGAGCCGGCGGCGGCCCTCGCCCGCGCACTCGCGGTGGCCCGGGGTCAGCGGACACGGTCCGACCAGCGACATCCGGCCCACGATCACGTGCAGCAGCAGGGGCAGCGCGGCCAGCGGGCCCCTGGTGCGGAAGGTCAGCATGGTGAAGGGCCGGCCGTCGAGACCCGCCACGGTGCGGCGGCGCAGCACCGCGCCGCCGCCGCCGAGGGTGACGGACAGGGCGGTGCCGGCGATCAGCGGCGAGAGGGCGAGGAGCAGGAGCATCCCGCCCGCCAGGTCGAACGCGCGCTTCGCCGTCATGCGGTCACACCCTCCGGCGGGAATCCTGGGATATGTCCGGACTCTCTCATGCGAACCCGGGCGAATGGGGGAGGACGCGCGCTGCGAGTGGTCCTGTGAGCGTCCTTACGGGTGAAGAGTTGAGTCGACCCGACTCAGGTCTGTTGACGTACTCCGGTCGGTCATGCATCCTTGAGTCAGATCCACTCAAGTACGTCAGCTGGAGGAATCGAAATGGCACGTGCGGTCGGCATCGACCTGGGCACGACTAACTCCGTCGTCAGCGTTCTCGAAGGCGGCGAGCCCACCGTCATCACCAACGCAGAGGGCGCCAGGACCACGCCGTCCGTCGTCGCCTTCGCGAAGAACGGCGAGGTGCTCGTCGGCGAGGTGGCCAAGCGTCAGGCCGTCACCAACGTCGACAGGACCATCCGGTCGGTCAAGCGCCACATGGGCACCGACTGGAAGATCGAGATCGACGGCAAGAACTTCAACCCGCAGCAGATGAGCGCCTTCATCCTGCAGAAGCTGAAGCGCGACGCCGAGGCCTACCTGGGCGAGAAGGTCGTCGACGCGGTCATCACCGTGCCGGCGTACTTCAACGACTCCGAGCGCCAGGCCACCAAGGAGGCCGGTGAGATCGCGGGCCTCAACGTCCTGCGCATCGTCAACGAGCCGACCGCCGCGGCCCTCGCGTACGGCCTCGACAAGGACGACCAGACGATCCTCGTCTTCGACCTCGGTGGCGGCACCTTCGACGTGTCCCTCCTGGAGATCGGCGACGGCGTCGTCGAGGTGAAGGCCACCAACGGTGACAACCACCTCGGTGGTGACGACTGGGACCAGCGCGTCGTCGACTACCTGGTGACGCAGTTCCAGAACGGCCACGGCGTCGACCTGGCCAAGGACAAGATGGCTCTCCAGCGTCTCCGCGAGGCCGCGGAGAAGGCGAAGATCGAGCTGTCGTCCTCGACCGAGACGTCGATCAACCTGCCCTACATCACGGCTTCCGCCGAGGGCCCGCTGCACCTGGACGAGAAGCTCACGCGCGCCCAGTTCCAGCAGCTGACCTCGGACCTGCTCGACCGCTGCAAGGTGCCGTTCCACAACGTCATCAAGGACGCGGGCATCAACCTCTCCGAGATCGACCACGTCGTTCTCGTCGGTGGTTCGACCCGTATGCCGGCCGTCGCCGAGCTCGTCAAGGAGCTGACCGGCGGTCAGGACGCCAACAAGGGCGTCAACCCGGACGAGGTCGTCGCCATCGGCGCCGCGCTCCAGGCCGGTGTCCTCAAGGGTGAGGTCAAGGACGTCCTGCTCCTCGACGTGACCCCGCTGTCCCTCGGCATCGAGACCAAGGGAGGGATCATGACCAAGCTCATCGAGCGCAACACCACGATCCCGACCAAGCGGTCCGAGATCTTCACGACGGCCGAGGACAACCAGCCGTCCGTCCAGATCCAGGTCTACCAGGGCGAGCGCGAGATCGCGGCGTACAACAAGAAGCTCGGCATGTTCGAGCTGACCGGTCTGCCGCCGGCCCCGCGCGGGGTCCCGCAGATCGAGGTCGCCTTCGACATCGACGCCAACGGCATCATGCACGTGACCGCGAAGGACCTGGGCACGGGCAAGGAGCAGAAGATGACCGTCACCGGCGGCTCCTCGCTGCCGAAGGACGAGGTCGACCGGATGCGCCAGGAGGCCGAGCAGTACGCGGACGAGGACCACCGTCGCCGCGAGGCCGCCGAGTCCCGCAACCAGGGCGAGCAGCTCGTCTATCAGACGGAGAAGTTCCTCAAGGACAACGAGGACAAGGTCCCCGGTGACGTCAAGGCCGAGGTCGAGACGGCGCTCGTCGAGCTGAAGGAGAAGCTCAAGGGCGAGGACACCGCGGAGATCCGTACGGCCACCGAGAAGGTCGCGGCCGTCTCCCAGAAGCTCGGCCAGGCGATGTACGCCGACGCCCAGGGCGCCCAGGCCGCCGGCGGCGACGCGGGCCAGCAGGCCCCGGCCGACGACGACGTCGTCGACGCCGAGATCGTCGACGAGGACAAGCCGAAGGGTGGCGCTGCCTGATGTCGAAGGAGACCCCGGGCTTCGAGGAGAAGCCCGACGTCCCCGCCGACGGCACGCCCGAGGAGACCGAGGCCGCTGCCTCCGCCGACAAGGCGGAGGGGGCGGCCCCGGCCGGGGACGCTACCGACGTAGCCCTCCTGGCGCAGCTGGACCAGGCCCGTACCGCGCTCGACGAGCGCACCGCGGACCTCCAGCGGCTCCAGGCCGAGTACCAGAACTACCGCCGCCGCGTGGAGCGGGACCGGGTCACGGTCAAGGAGATCGCCGTCGCGAGCCTCCTGAGCGAGCTGCTGCCCGTGCTCGACGACATCGGCAGGGCCCGGGACCACGGTGAGCTCGTGGGCGGGTTCAAGTCGGTCGCCGAATCGACGGAGACCGTCGTCGCCAAGATGGGCCTCCAGCAGTTCGGCAAGGAGGGCGAGCCCTTCGACCCGACGATCCACGAGGCCCTGATGCACTCGTACGCGCCGGACGTCACCGAGACGACGTGCGTGGCGATCCTGCAGCCGGGGTACCGGATCGGCGAGCGGACCATCCGGCCCGCCCGTGTGGCCGTCGCCGAGCCCCAGCCGGGCGCGGCTCCGGCCAAGGCGGAGGAGTCGGTGGACGCCGACAAGTCCGACAAGTCCGAGAAGGACAGCGAGTAACAGCGATCACCGGAGCAGTCCGGAAGGAGGGACGTCGATGAGCACGAAGGACTTCGTCGAGAAGGACTACTACAAGGTTCTCGGCGTCCCCAAGGACGCCACCGAGGCCGAGATCAAGAAGGCGTACCGGAAGCTCGCCCGCGAGAACCACCCGGACGCCAACAAGAACGACACCAAGGCCGAGGAGCGCTTCAAGGAGATCTCCGAGGCCAACGACATCCTCGGCGACCCCAAGAAGCGCAAGGAGTACGACGAGGCCCGCGCCCTCTTCGGGAACGGGGGCTTCAGGCCGCCGGGAGGACCCGGCGGCGGCTCGTTCAACTTCGACCTGGGCGACCTCTTCGGAGGCGCCCAGGGCGGCCCCGGCGGCGGCGGTGGCTTCGGCGGCGGTGGCGGCATCGGGGACGTATTCGGCGGCCTGTTCAACCGCGGCTCCGGCGGGGGCACCCGTACCCAGCCGCGGCGCGGCCAGGACATCGAGTCCGAGGTGACGCTCAGCTTCACCGAGGCCATCGAGGGCGCGACCGTACCGCTGCGGATGTCCAGCCAGCAGCCGTGCACGGCGTGTTCGGGGACCGGCGACAAGAACGGCACCCCCCGGGTGTGCCCGACCTGTGTCGGCACCGGGCAGGTCTCGCGCGGCAGCGGCGGCGGCTTCTCGCTGACCGACCCGTGCGTGGACTGCAAGGGCCGCGGTCTGATCGCGGAGAACCCCTGCGAGGTCTGCAAGGGCAGCGGCCGGGCCAAGTCCTCCCGGACCATGCAGGTCCGCATCCCGGCGGGCGTCAGCGACAACCAGAAGATCCGGCTGCGGGGCAAGGGAGCGCCGGGCGAGCGCGGCGGGCAGAACGGCGACCTGTACGTCGTCGTGCACGTCGACACCCACCCGGTCTTCGGCCGCAAGGACGACAACCTCACCGTCACCGTGCCGGTCTCCTTCACGGAGGCGGCGCTCGGCGGCGAGGTGAAGGTGCCGACCCTCGGCGGCCCCGCGGTCACCCTCAAGCTGCCCGCGGGCACTCCGAACGGCCGGACCATGCGTGCCCGGGGCAAGGGCGCGGTCCGCAAGGACGGCACCCGCGGCGACCTCCTCGTGACGGTCGAGGTCGCGGTGCCGAAGGAGCTGGACGACAAGGCACGCGATGCCCTGGAGACCTACCGCGAGGCGACCGCCTCGGAGGACCCCCGGGCGGAGCTGTTCCAGGCCGCGAAGGGAGCGTGACCCGGTGGACGGGCGCCGACGCAATCCGTACGAACTGACCGACGAGTCGCCGGTGTACGTCATCTCGGTGGCGGCCCAGCTCTCCGGTCTGCACCCGCAGACCCTGCGGCAGTACGACCGTCTCGGTCTGGTCTCCCCGGACCGTACGGCCGGCCGCGGCCGGCGCTACTCGGCCCGTGACATCGAGCTGCTCCGCCAGGTGCAGCAGCTGTCGCAGGACGAGGGCATCAACCTGGCCGGGATCAAGCGGATCATCGAACTGGAGAACCAGGTCGCCGCCCTGCAGAGCCGGATCGCGGAGCTGTCGGCGGCCGTCGACGGCGCGGCGGCGGCGATGCGGCAGCGCGAGGCCCAGGTGCACGCCTCCTACCGGCGCGATCTGGTGCCGTATCAGGACGTGCAGCAGGCGAGCGCACTGGTGGTCTGGCGCCCCAAGCGCGGCGAGTAGGACGACGGTCACGAGGCCCCCTCCACGGGTGTGGAGGGGGCCTCGTGCGTTGCCGTGGGCCGGGGCCGGGGCCGGGGCCGGATGCCGGGTGCCGGATGGCTCCCCGCTCAGACGTCCTTCTGGTCCGGCGCCCGGTCGAGGATGCCCGACTGGGCGATGAGGTAGCCGAGCTGGGCGCGGCTGCCGCTGCCGAGGGTGGCGGCGAGTTTGGCGATGTGGGCGCGGCAGGTGCGGACGTTCATGCCGAGGCGGCGGGCGATGGCCTCGTCGACATGGCCCTCGACGAGCAGTTTGGCGATGGAGCGCTGGACGCCGCCGATGCCGTCCACGGAGGGGCTGTAGGGGATCTCCTCCTCCCAGGGCACGCCGTGCAGCCAGAACTGGTCGAAGACGCCGACGAGGTACTGGACGAGGCCCTCGTGGCGCAGTTCCAGGGCGACCTGGCGGTCGCTGCGCGCGGGCACGAAGGCGACCTTGCGGTCGACGATGATCAGCCGGTCGACGATCTCTTCCAGGGTGCGCAGTTCGAGCCCGTAGGGGGCGACGCGTTCGACGTAGGCGAGGGTGGCGGGGTGGTGTCGGGCCGTGTGCTGGTAGAGCGTGCGCATCCGGACGCCCCGGTCCAGGAGCGGTTCCATGCGGCGCAGTGCGGCTTCCAGTGTCTCGGGGCGGCGGCCGCTGCCGGGCTGGATGGTGAGGAGTTCGACCGTGCACTCGTTGATGACCCGGTCGAGGGTGGCGTTGATGACGCTGAGGCCTTCGAGAACCGTGATGGCCTGGGCGCCGGAAGGATCCTGCGTGTGGATCGCCATGAACGGCTCGAACGCGTCGGCCAGGGCGATGGCGTGCTGCCGGCGGACCTGTATCTCCTGCTCGATGGGATGCACGAGCTGGTTCAGTGCGATCGAGGGCGGCACGGGGTGCAGCCACTCGCCGTCGTCCGGGTCCGGGTGGAGGAGGGACAGTTCCTTGAGGCAGGGGGCCGCTTCGGCGTCCGCCCGGGCTATGCGGCCGGTGCGGAGCGCACTCGCATAGAGCTCCTTGCCCACGTCGCATAGTTCACCGTGACTGTGCTTATGACCGGACTCGTCGCATTCTCGCCTCATTTGCACCCCCCTCAGGGTCATGAATTACAGGAACATGATGCCCGGGTTGGCTGGTGGAAAGGGTCGGGAGTGAGCCATCGTCTTACTCGCGGGGGGGAGGTAGTGATCAAAAGAGGTGGAGATCGGCCATGACCAGGATGGTTCGTGCACTTAGCGCCATAGCCGTTGCGGCGGCTGCTCTCGGCGCACTCGCCGTCGGCGAGCCCTCGTGGGAGAGCACCCCGGCGCATTCCGTGGCAGGGCCGGGCGAGCCCTCGTGGGAGAGTATTCCGTCCCACGACGTGTGGGCGGGACCGACGGAGCCCTCGTGGGAGGTCGCTCCGAGGGACGGCAACACGCCCGACGAGCCCTCCTGGGAGATCGCTCCCAGGGGTGCGGGCGCGTGACCGTGCCGCCGGACGACCCCAGGTTCCGCCGGGAGATGGCTTCGGCCTACCGGTCCGGGTGGCACTTCGTCGACCTCGCCACGGCCATCCCCCACCGTGGTGACGCGTTGCGGGTGACGCTCTTCGGAGAGCCGATCCTGGTGGCACGGGAGCAGGACGAGGACGTCCGCGCGTACCGCTGCCTCCGCCGCCCGCGCGGCGCCCCACAACCGATCCGCTGTGCCATCCGGTACGGCATGATCTTCGTCAACCTCGACCAGCGGGACCACCAGCTGATCGAACCAGAGACCATCACCGCCACCCCCCGCAGTGCCTGAGCGATTCCCCCGTCGTTGTAGATCGCTCCGGCACTTCCCCCACACAGCGGCGCCATCGCGGACCTGAAACGCGATGGCGCCGCTGTGCTTTTCCCTGTCCCGGACCGGGCGGGCTGCCGTCCGCCCGCCGTCAGGCGCGGCCCATCGCCCGGGTGAGGGCGATCTCGATGACCACCCGGTCCGGGTTCGGGGCCGGCGTGCGCCCGTAGCGCTCCGCGTAGCGCGCCACCGCGTCCGCGACGGTCTCCGCCTCCGTGCGGACGTGCGCGACGCCCTCCAGGGTGGCCCAGCGCCCCTTGTCGACCTGGCAGACCGCGACCCGCGCGCCGTCCGCGCCCGCCGCGAGCACGTTGGCGACCTTCCGGCTGTTCTTGTTGGTGATGACCCGCGCGTACCCCTGCTCGGGGTCGTAGGTGACGCCCACCGCCACGACGTGGGGGGTGCCGTCCGGGCGCGGGGTGGTCAGGGTGCACATGTGGTACTCGCGCCAGAAGCTGAGGTACGAGTCGGAGGGGTTCCTCGGGTCTGTGGCCATGCCCGGAAACTACACTCCCGATACCTTGAGCGGATGGGACTCAACTTTGTGTACCCTGGAGGGGTCATAAAGGGAGAGGACCCACGAGACCCCAGGAGGAGTACCGCACGTGGACGCCGAACTGACCAACCGGAGCCGGGACGCGATCAACGCGGCGAGCAGCCGCGCCGTGTCCGAGGGGCACGCCGACCTGACCCCCGCCCATCTTCTGCTGGCACTCCTGACGGGTCAGGAAAACGAGAACATCACCGACCTGATCGCCGCCGTCGAGGCCGATCAGGCGGTCGTGCGCGCCGGCGCGGAGCGGCTGCTCGCCGCCCTGCCGAGCGTCACGGGGTCCACGGTCGCGCCGCCGCAGCCGAGCCGCGACTTCCTCGCGGTCATCGCCGAGGCCGACAAGCAGGCCAAGGAGCTGGGTGACGACTTCCTGTCCACCGAGCACCTGCTGATCGCGATCGCCGCCAAGGGCGGTCCGGCCGGTGAGATCCTCGACCGGCAGGGCGCGAGCGCTTCCAAGCTGCTCGACGCGTTCGAGAAGAGCAGGGGAGGACGCCGGGTGACCACACCCGACCCGGAGGGGCAGTACAAGGCGCTGGAGAAGTTCGGAACGGACTTCACGGCCGCCGCGCGCGAGGGCAAGCTCGACCCGGTCATCGGCCGGGACCACGAGATCCGCCGCGTCGTGCAGGTGCTGTCCCGCCGCACCAAGAACAACCCGGTCCTCATCGGTGAGCCCGGCGTCGGCAAGACCGCCGTCGTCGAGGGCCTCGCCCAGCGGATCGTGAAGGGCGACGTGCCCGAGTCGCTCAGGAACAAGCGGCTGGTCTCGCTCGACCTGGGCGCGATGGTCGCGGGAGCCAAGTACCGCGGCGAGTTCGAGGAGCGGCTGAAGACCGTCCTCTCCGAGATCAAGGCCAGCGACGGCCAGATCATCACCTTCATCGACGAGCTGCACACGGTCGTCGGCGCGGGCGCCGGAGGAGACTCCGCCATGGACGCGGGCAACATGCTCAAGCCCATGCTGGCCCGCGGCGAGCTGAGGATGGTCGGCGCGACCACCCTCGACGAGTACCGCGAGCGGATCGAGAAGGACCCCGCCCTGGAGCGCCGCTTCCAGCAGGTCCTGGTCGCCGAGCCGACCGTCGAGGACACCATCGCCATCCTCCGCGGCCTCAAGGGCCGCTACGAGGCCCACCACAAGGTGCAGATCAACGACTCCGCGCTGGTGGCCGCCGCGACCCTCTCCGACCGGTACATCACCTCCCGCTTCCTCCCCGACAAGGCCATCGACCTCGTCGACGAGGCCGCCTCCCGGCTCCGGATGGAGATCGACTCGTCCCCGGTCGAGATCGACGAGCTCCAGCGCTCGGTGGACCGGCTCCGCATGGAGGAGCTGGCCCTGAAGAACGAGACGGACGCGGGGAGCAGGCAGCGCCTGGAGAAGCTGCGGCGCGACCTCGCGGACCGCGAGGAGGAGCTGCGCGGCCTGACCGCCCGCTGGGAGAAGGAGAAGCAGTCCCTCAACCGGGTCGGTGAGCTCAAGGAGCGCCTCGACGAGGCCCGGGGCCGCGCCGAGCGTGCCCAGCGCGACGGCGACTTCGACACCGCGTCCAAGCTGCTCTACGGCGAGATCCCGGCGCTGGAGCGGGAGCTGGAGGAGGCGAGCGAGGCCGAGGCCCAGCAGGAGAGCTCCAAGGACACGATGGTCAAGGAGGAGGTCGGCCCCGACGACATCGCGGACGTGGTCGGCGCCTGGACCGGCATCCCCGCCGGCCGCCTCCTGGAGGGCGAGACGCAGAAGCTGCTCCGGATGGAGGACGAGCTCGGCAGGCGGCTGATCGGCCAGTCCGAGGCCGTCCAGGCGGTCTCCGACGCCGTGCGCCGCACCCGCGCGGGCATCGCCGACCCCGACCGGCCCACCGGCTCCTTCCTCTTCCTCGGCCCGACCGGCGTCGGCAAGACGGAGCTGGCGAAGGCGCTCGCGGACTTCCTCTTCGACGACGAGCGGGCCATGGTCCGCATCGACATGTCGGAGTACGGCGAGAAGCACAGCGTCGCCCGGCTGGTCGGCGCGCCCCCCGGCTACGTCGGGTACGAGGAGGGCGGCCAGCTCACGGAGGCGGTCCGCCGCCGCCCGTACAGCGTGGTCCTGCTCGACGAGGTGGAGAAGGCGCACCCGGAGGTCTTCGACGTCCTGCTCCAGGTCCTGGACGACGGCCGGCTCACCGACGGGCAGGGCCGGACGGTGGACTTCCGCAACACCATCCTGATCCTGACCTCGAACCTGGGCAGCCAATTCTTGAGTGGACACAGCCTCGTCGATCCCCCGACCCCCGAGGACGTCAAGAAGCAGCAGGTCCTGGACGTGGTCCGGGCCAGCTTCAAGCCGGAGTTCCTCAACCGGCTCGACGACCTGGTGGTCTTCTCCGCCCTCGACCGGGCCGAGCTGGGCCGGATCGCACGGCTCCAGATCGACCGGCTCGCGAAGCGGCTCGCCGAGCGGCGGCTCACCCTGGACGTCACCCCGGAGGCCCTGGAGTGGCTGGCCGAGGAGGGCAACGACCCGGCGTACGGCGCCCGGCCGCTGCGCCGTCTGATCCAGACGGCGATCGGGGACCGGCTCGCCAAGGAGATCCTGGCGGGCGAGGTCGCCGACGGCGACACGGTCCGGGTGGACCGCTTCGAGGACGGCCTGAGCGTCGGGGCGCAGAGCGACGCCCTGTCCGGGAAGGCCTCCTGACTCAGGTGTCGAAGGCCTCCACACGTACGAGGGCGGTGCCGCCGTCCTCGTACGTGACCCGGAGGTTCACGTACAGCGTCTCGTCGAACGACACGTCCACGCAGCGGTCCGCCTCGCAGGAGTACGGCGGCTCGCCCGTCGGGTAGGTCGCGTCCAGCCACCCCCCGAGCTCGGAGCGCGGCATCCGGAACTCGGCCTCGGCCCGGGTGTCCTGCCAGTGGGCCGCCGTGCAGCGGGCGTCCTCGGCGCTCATCGGCAGGCTTCCCCGGGCGAAGGCCATCAGCTGGGCGCAGTCGACCGGCTTCGACTCGCCGATCTCGTCCCAGGCCATCGCGCCCCAGACCAGCAGGGCCAGCGGCGCGCCGCAGACGAGCGCCACCGACGCCGACACCCAGACCCAGGTCCGCGGCCGTGGGCGCACCGGTTTCGCCTTCTTCCCCGATTTCTCCCCCATGGGCACCAGATCTTGTCAGCTCGCAGCGGATCGCGGGAGGTGGGACTTGCCACGTACCGCCCGGGATGGGGGAGGATGGCGAGCATCCGTACGAAGGGAAATTCACGGTGAGCATCGACCCGTCCTCGATTCCGAATTTCGGGGGCCAGCCCCAGCCTCAGGCCGCAGGACCGGCGGGCCCCGTCGTCCCCGACCAGGACCTCGTCAAGCAGCTCCTCGAGCAGATGGAGCTGAAGTACGTCGTCGACGACGAGGGTGACCTCGCGGCGCCGTGGGAGGAGTTCCGCACGTACTTCATGTTCCGCGGCGAGGACGAGCAGCAGGTCTTCTCGGTGCGGACGTTCTACGACCGCCCGCACGACGCCGACGACCGCGCCAGGATCCTCGACGCGATCGACGACTGGAACCGCCGCACCCTGTGGCCGAAGGTCTACACGCACCTGCACGAGGAGGAGGACGGCTCCGCCACCCTCCGCCTCATCGGTGAGGCGCAGATGCTGATCGGCACCGGCGTCGCCCTGGAGCACTTCGTGTCCTCCACGGTCAGCTGGGTCCGCGCCTCCATCGAGTTCGACAAGTGGATCGTCGAGCAGTTCGGCCTGGAGTCCCCCGAGGACAAGGGCGCGGGTGACGACGAGGAGGCCTGATCCTCCCCGTCCGGTCCCGCACCGGCCCCCGGTGCCTCAGATCGCCATGCGCGCGAGCGTCAGGGCGTAGGTCCCGTAGCAGAACGACAGCCCGGCCAGGGCCGCGATCACCACGATCGCGGCTCTCGGCCGGGCTTTCGTCAGTGCCCCGGCGAGCGGCAGGAGCAGCGGGAAGGCCGGGAGCAGGAACCGCGGCTTGGACTCGAAGAAGCCGGAGCCGCCGACGGTGATGAGCACGAGGACCGCCGTGTACGCGAGGACGGGCAGCGGCAGCCGCTCCCCGCAGACGACGAGCGCGAAGAGCAGTACCCCCGCGCCGGTGATGAGCAGCGCCATCGCGAAGCCGAACTGGGTCGGACCGCCCAGCATCTCCCGTACGAACAGCAGGGCGCCCTTCCCGAGGTCGAAGCGGGAGGTCCAGCCCGACTGCACCGCGAAGTAGCCGCCGAGCAGGTCGCCGCGGCGGGCCCCCACCCAGAGCAGATACGCGAGCCAGCCGGCCGGGGCGAGGCAGGCCGCCGCCCACACCCGGGGCCCGGTCCGGCCCCGGGTCCGCCACAGCTCGCAGGCGACGGCGGTCAGGACGGCGGCGGCGACCGCGATCCCGTTGGGGCGGGTGAGCCCGGCGAGGCTCGCGAGGGAGGCAGCCCAGAGCCAGCGGCGGGTCAGGAGCGCGTACAGCGCCCAGGCGGCGAAGGCGGTCATGACCGGCTCCGTGTACGCCATGGTCAGCACGATCGAGTGCGGCAGCAGCCCCCACAGCAGGACGAGCACGACGGCGGTGGCCCGCCCCCGCAGCCGCTCCCCGACCGCGTACACGCCCCAGGCGGCGGCCCCGGCGGCGAGCCAGGACAGCAGCAGCCCGGCGGTGCCCCCGGCGACCGGCAGCACGGTGGTGACGGCCCGTACGAGCGCCGGGTAGAGCGGGAAGAAGGCCAGGTCGGAAAGGATCATGTCGTGGGCGCCGTGCAGGGTCCGCCCGTAGCCGTGGGCCGCGATCCCGGCGTACCAGCCGGAGTCCCACGAGGTGGCGAGGAGCTCCCGGGGCGAGCGGCCGGTGTGCCGGGCCCAGAGGGCGAGGACCAGCAGGCCGGTGAGCCGGGCGGCGGCGAAGAGCCCGAGGGCGGGCGCCGCCCGGCGGAGCGCGGCGCGCCACCGGGGGGCGCGGCGCCGGGCCGTACGGTCCGGGGTGCCCCGGACCGTGGTCGTCGTCGGCCGGTCGAGGGTCTCGGCGGACAGGGTGCACCTCCGGGCCTGCGGGAAACCGGTCACTGCCGATAAATCGGTCTACCCGACCATCGGCCCGGCACCCGGGGGGCGCGCGCGGGCACACCCCCGCCCGGGGGAACGTCCGCCGGGTCCCGTGATCCGCGCCGGCGCGTCAGCCCAGCCGCTTGAGCCGGGAGACGGCCTTCTCCAGGACCTCGGTCTTCTTGCAGAAGGCGAAGCGGACGAAGGGGGCGCCGGCCTCGCGGTGGTCGTAGAAGACGGCATTCGGGATGGCGACGACCCCGGCGCGCTCGGGCAGCGAGCGGCAGAAGGCGAAGCCGTCCCCGTCGCCGAGCGGCCGGATGTCGGTGGTGACGAAGTAGGTCCCCGCCGGCCGGTAGACCGCGAAGCCCGCCTGCGCGAGCCCGTCGGCGAGCAGGTCCCGCTTGGCGGCCAGATCGGCGCGGAGGCTGTCGAAGTAGGTGTCCGGGAGGCGGAGCGCCTCGGCGATCGCGTACTGGAAGGGGCCCGAGGACACATAGGTGAGGAACTGCTTGGCCGAGCGGACGGCGGAGGTCAGCTCAGGGCTCGCGGTGATCCAGCCGACCTTCCACCCCGTGAACGAGAAGGTCTTGCCGCTCGAACCGATGGTGACGGTGCGCTCCCGCATGCCGGGCAGACTCGCGAGGGGCACGTGTGCGGCGCCTTCGAAGACCAGGTGCTCGTACACCTCGTCCGTGACGACGAGCAGGTCCCGCTCGATCGCCAGGTCGGCGACGGCGGTGAGTTCGGCCCGGGTGAGGACGGTTCCGGTGGGGTTGTGCGGGGTGTTGAGGAGGATCAGCCGGGTCCGGTCGGTGACGGCGGCCCGCAGTTCGTCCAGGTCGAGGACGAAGCGGGGGTCGCCGGTCCCGTCGTCCTGCTGGGGGCGGAGGGTGACGGGGACCCTGGTGCCGCCGGCCATCGCGATGCAGGCGGCGTACGAGTCGTAGTACGGCTCCAGGGCGATCACCTCGTCGCCCGGCTCGACCAGGGCGAGCAGCGCGGCGGCGATGGCCTCGGTGGCGCCCGCCGTGACCAGCACCTCGGTGTCCGGGTCGTAGGAGAGGCCGTACCGTTCGCGCTGGTGGTCGGCGACGGCCGAGCGCAGTTCGGGGACGCCGGGGCCGGGCGGGTACTGGTTGCCGTGGCCGTCCCGCAGGGCGCGGACCGCGGCCTCCCGGATCTCCTCGGGGCCGTCGGTGTCGGGGAAACCCTGACCGAGGTTGATCGCCCCGGTCCTGGCGGCGAGCGCGGACATCTCGGCGAAGATCGTCGTCCCGAACTCGGCGAGGCGGCGGTTGAGCAGCGGTCGTGTCATGACGGCCATCCTGGGGCCGGACTCGTCCCGCGGCCAAGCTCTGGACTTGCTCAAGTCGGCTTTGGCGGGACGGTGCACCGGGCATCCCCCTCGCACAGAAGAACGGGGGAGTACCGATGGACATCTTCATCATCTTCATGGGGGGCCTGATCCTCGTCGGGCTCGCGGCCACCGTCAGGGACCGGCTCGGTTCCCGGCGCCGGCGGCCGAAGCGTCGGGGCGGCCGGTCGGGCGGCGGCGGCAGCACCTGGGCCGACGGTGGCGGCGGGGGCGGCTGCGGCGGCGGCAGCTCGTGCGGATCCGGAAGTTCGTGCGGTTCCGGGTGCGGCGGGGGCTGTGGGGGCGGCAGTTGAGCGGGGGGCCGGTGCGCGCCTACGAGGCGTGCGGCACGTGACGCGGGCAATCGGTGCGCACAGTCCGATCGATTCCGATTGAACAATTGAACTGTGGGGTCCCCGAAGGGGTTGGAAAACACAGCAAGTTGGGTAAAAACGCTGCGAGTCGCCCGCCGTCCGTGGTTCTCTCGCTCCTGACAGAGACAGCCCTCGGACCGTGTGTGGACCCGAGCCGGCGATTCCCACTCCCGTTGAATCCTTCTCCGGGGCGCCCCCGGCCCACCCGTCAAACCGTGTTTGCGGAGCCGACCCATGCTCACCACTTTGAAGACCTCATACACCGACACGCGCGCGGCCGATCTGGCCTGGGCGCTCGGGCGTGAACCGCTGCCCGCGCTCGCCGTGCTCGACCTCGAACTCGCCGGCGCGAAAATCCAGTTGAGGCTGCTCGGCGCCTCGCACCAGGTCCTCCTGGAAGAGGAGGGCCGCAGCTGCTCGGAGACCGTCGCCTGCATGCCCGGGAGCAGCACCCCGCTGCCGCTCGGCGTCTCCAAGCGCGTCGGCGGCTGGGAGTACGAATTCGCCGCACGCGTCGAGACGCTCTCGCACGGCTCCTTCGCGGGCCGGGCACAGGAGTTGCTCGCGCTGGTCGCCGACCATCCCCACGGACTCGCGGGGACCTTCCCCGGCTCGCCGCACGCCTTCACGGCGATGCTGGCGCAGCGCCACGAGGGCCAGGTGCGCTGGCGCACCTGGCACGCCTACCCGCAGGAAGGGCAGTTGGTGGTGACCAGGACCCGGATCGGCGTACGTATGCCTGCCACGCTCTGATGTGCCCCCCAGGAGTCACAAATACACTCGTGTGGGTGACAAGGGGTATCCTGATCGTGACGTAGCGTTACGTTCATGATCGAGACGACCGTGACCATGCCACCCAAGAGGGTGCGGCGGGCGCCCGTGCGGCGGCCCGAGCCGCCGCGCGGGACGGTGCGGTTCCCGGTGCTCGCGGTGGTCTTCGTCTGCGCCGCCTGCGGGCTGGTCTACGAACTCGAACTGGTGGCGCTCGCCTCCTACTTGATCGGCGACTCGGTCACGCAGGCCTCCGTCGTGCTCTCCGTGATGGTCTTCGCCATGGGGGTGGGCTCGCTCCTCGCCAAGCGGTTGCGCTGCCGCGCCGCCGTCGGCTTCGGCCTGGTCGAGGCGGGGCTCGCGCTGGTCGGCGGCTGCTCGGCGATGGTGCTGTACGCGGCCTTCGCCTGGCTCGGCGAATCGCGGTACGTGCTCGTGGCGTTCTCGCTGGCCATCGGGGTGCTCATCGGCGCCGAGATCCCGCTGCTCATGTCGCTCATACAGCGCCCCGGGCGCCCGGCGGAGGGCACGGACCGGGCCGGGCGGGCCGGGCGGAAGCCCGCGGTCGGGGAGCAGGACGACGCCGCGGGGACGGTCGCCGACCTCTTCGCCGCCGACTACGTCGGCGCGCTGGTCGGCGGCCTCGCCTTCCCCTTCCTGCTGCTGCCCTGGCTCGGTCAGCTGACCGGCGCCCTGGTCACCGGCGCGGTCAACGTGGTGGCGGGCGGCGGCCTCGTCCTCTGGGTGTTCCGCCACGACCTGACCACCCGGTCCCGCGCCCTGCTCGTCGCCGTGAACGTGTCGGTGCTCGCCGTCCTCGCCACCGCGACCGTGCTCGTCGACGACTTCGAGCAGGCGGCCCGCCGCGCCGTGTACGGGGAGTCGGTGCGGGTCGCCGTCCACACCGAGCTCCAGGAGGTGGTGGTGACGGGCGGGGCCGGGAGGCCGCCCGACCTGTTCCTCGACGGCCGCCTCCGGGTCGCCGGCCAGGACGAGTACCGCTACCACGAGGCACTCGTCCACCCCGCGATGAACGGCCCGCACGCGCGCGTGCTCATCGTCGGCGGCGGCGACGGCATGGCCGCCCGCGAGGTGCTGCGCTACCCCGGGGCGGACTCCGTCACCGTCGTCGAACTCGACCCGGGGGTCGTCCGCCTCGCCCGTACGGACCCGGCGCTCGCCGCGCTCAACGCACAGGCGTTCCGCGACCCCCGCGTCCACGTGGTCTACGCGGACGCCTTCCGCTGGCTCCGGGGCGCCTCCGCGCGCGTGCAGGAACGGTACGACGTGGTGATCTCCGATCTGCCCGACCCCGGCATCACCCCCAGCACCAAGCTGTACTCGGAGGAGTTCTACGGCCTGGTGGCGCAGATGATCAGCCCGTCCGGGCGCTTCGCCGTGCACGCCGGGTCCGTCACCGACCGGCCCCGCACCTACTGGACCGTGGACGCCACCCTCCGCGCGGCCGGCTTCGCGACCCGGCCGTACAGCGCGGGCGGCCGGACCCCCGGCTTCGCCGCCGGACCCGACCGCGCCGACCGCGCCGGAGGTACGGGCGAGGGGCCCGGCGACTGGGGCTTCCTCCTGGCCGTACGGGCGGCGGGGCCCGGCGCGCCACCACCCCCGCTCGCGCTCGCCGCCGACGCGCCCCCGCTGCGCTCGCTCGGCGCGGGCTCCCTGGAGGCGGCGGCGCGCCGGGCCGAACGGGCCCGGGACGCCGAACTGCCGCCCTCGACGCTGGTGCACCCCCGGTACGGAGGGTGAGGGCGGTGGCGGCGGGGCAAACAGGCGACGGCGCGCCCCGGCCTGAGTAGGCTCGGCTTCCATGGAGCATGAGGTGTTCGTTCCGGTCCCGGCCGAGGTCCTGCGCGCGACGCTCACGGACCCGGGTCGGGTGGTGCGCTGCGTACCCGGCCTCCAGCGGGACGCCGACGCGGAGGCGGGCCCCCTCACGGGCCGGCTCAAGGTCCGGGTCGGCGGCAACACGATCACCTACCGGGGCGCCCTGAAGGTCGTCGAGCGCGACGGCGCCATCACCTACGAGGGCCACGGCACCGAGGCCCGGGGCAAGGGCTCGGCCGAGCTGTCGCTCACCGTCGTCCTCACTCCGGTGGCCGAGGGCACGAGCCTGAGCTTCACCGGCGCCCTCACGGCGGACGGCCGGCTCGCCGAGGCGACGGAGGAGGCGCGGTCCACGACGGGCGCCCGGCTGCTCGACAAGTTCGTGGCGGCGGTGGCCGCGCTCGCGGGAGAGCCGGCCGCGGAGGAGTCGTCGGGGACGGTCGAGGCCGATGCCGACGCAGGTGCCGACACCGACACCGACACCGATGCCGACACCGACACCGGTACCGAAGGCGCTGACGCCGACACCGATGACGACGGGGTCGACGACGGCGTCGAGGAGCCCCGCCCCGGTGTCGCCTTCGACACGCAGGTCCCGCCGCCCTCCTTCGGCCCCCTCCCGGTCGAGGGCTTCGGCGACACCCCCATCGACTTCCCCTCCCCGCAGCCCGCCGCCGAGGCCGCCCACGCCCGTCGGACCATGATCGGGCGGAGCGCCGAGGAGGTCGACCACGCCCCGCCGCGCGGCCGGTACGCCCCCGTGCCCGCTCCCGAGGCGAGCAGCGCCGGGGCCGCCCTGCGCTGGATCGCACCGGCCGCGGCCCTCGCGATCGCCTCCGCCGTCGTCGTCGGCCGGGCCCTCCGCCGACGTCGCTGACACCCCGCCCTCGTCCGCGCCCCCGCCCGAGTTCGCCACGACCGGCGCCGGAAGGGGCGTCCGCGTCCGGTGCCGCGCACGATTAGGGTCGGGGGGTGAGCATGCAGACGCGACTGACGGCGGGCGACGCCGAGTTGACCATCAGCCCCGAGCGCGGCGGCCGTATCGAGAGCCTGCGCATCGGCGGCACCGAGGTGCTGCGCCAGGGCGAGCGGTTCGGAAGCTTCCCGATGGTGCCCTGGTGCGGGCGGACCGGGAACGGCCGCTTCCGAGACGGGGCGGCCACCCATCAGCTGCCGGTCAACGCGCCCCCGCACGCCATCCACGGCACCGTCCGGGACCTGGCCTGGAAGACCGCCAGGAGCTCCGAGGCCGAGGCGGTTCTCACCTGTGAGCTGGGCGACCCCTGGCCGTACAAGGGCAGGGTCACCCAGATCTTCGAGCTGGCCGAGGACTCCCTCACCCTCCGGTTCGGCGTCGAGACCTACGACGACTCCTTCCCGGCCCAGGCCGGCTGGCACCCCTGGTTCCTGCGGAACCTGGGCCGGGGCGGCCAGGACGTGCGGCTGGACTTCACCGCCGCCTGGCAGGAGGAGCGCGGTGAGGACCACCTCCCCACCGGGCACCGGATCGACCCCCTGCCCGGCCCCTGGGACGACTGCTTCGGCATGCCCGACGGCGTCGACGTCACCCTCACCTGGCCGGAGGAGCTGGAGCTGAAGGTCGCGAGCCGCGCCCCCTGGGTCGTGATCTACGACGAGCCCGAGGACGCCGTCTGCGTCGAGCCGCAGTCCGGCCCCCCGAACGGCCTCAACACCCACCCGCGCCTGGTCACCCCGATCGACCCCCTGGAGGTCGAGAGCACCTGGCGCTGGCGCCGCCTCTGAGTACGGCCCTCTAAAGACCGACCGGCACATGGGGGGCGGCGTCGCGGGGCTGGGCACGCACATCTGCCGCGTTGTCGTCAATCACCATGGCTCCGCCATGCCTCAATTTTCCACCTTGCAGCTGCACGCACCCAGCCCCGCTCCTTCTTCCACCCCCCATTTGCCGGTCGGTCTAAGCTCGGGGCATGACTGACGTACGCGCTGAGCTGCTCCAGCAGATCAAGGACAAGGCCGTGGTGCACGGCAAGGTGACCCTCTCCTCGGGTCTGGAAGCCGATTACTACATCGACCTGCGCCGGATCACGCTGGACGGCGAGGCCGCCCCGATGGTGGGGCAGGTCATGCTCGACCTGACGGCGGACCTGGACTTCGACTGCGTCGGCGGTCTGACCCTGGGCGCCGACCCGGTCGCGACCTCGATGCTGCACGCCTCCGCCGCGCGCGGGCAGCGCCTCGACGCCTTCGTCGTCCGGAAGGCGCAGAAGGCGCACGGCATGCAGCGCCGGATCGAGGGCACGGACGTCAAGGGCCGTCGCTGCCTGGTCGTCGAGGACACCTCGACCACCGGTGGCTCGCCGCTGACCGCCGTCGAGGCCGTCCGTGAGGCCGGCGGCGAGGTCGTCGCCGTGGCCACGATCGTGGACCGGGGCGCCGCCGAGGCCATCGCCGGGGCGGGCCTGGCGTACCTCACCGGCTACCAGCTGGCCGATCTCGACCTGGCGTAACCGCCGCGAAGTCGTGACGTAGGTCCCGGACCCCCGCCAGAACGGTCCTGACCTGCTTTTTTGCCGAAGGGCGGGGTGTTTCACGTGAAACACCCCGCCCTTCGGCGTGCCGCGCCCGTGGGAGCCCGTACAAGAGTCTGGAAAGATGGTCTCGACGATGACGTCGCCCCCAGGTCAGGGACAGCAGTAGCACACACCCCGCACATCACAAGGAGCGGACGAATGCCCATCGCAACCCCCGAGGTCTACAACGAGATGCTCGACCGGGCGAAGGCAGGCAAGTTCGCCTACCCGGCCATCAACGTGACCTCGTCCCAGACCCTGCACGCTGCTCTGCGCGGCTTCGCGGAGGCCGAGAGCGACGGCATCATCCAGATCTCGACCGGTGGAGCCGAGTTCCTGGGCGGCCAGTACAACAAGGACATGGTCACGGGCGCCGTTGCCCTGGCCGAATTCGCGCACATCGTCGCCGCGAAGTACGACATCACGGTCGCGCTGCACACCGACCACTGCCCGAAGGACAAGCTGGACGGCTATGTCCGCCCGCTGCTCGACGTCTCCGCCGAGCGCGTCGCCCGCGGTCTGAACCCGCTGTTCCAGTCGCACATGTGGGACGGCTCCGCCGAGACCCTCGCGGACAACCTGGCCATCGGCCAGGAGCTGCTCGCGAAGGCCGCCGCCGCCAAGATCATCCTTGAGGTCGAGATCACCCCGACCGGCGGCGAGGAGGACGGCGTCAGCCACGAGATCAACGACGAGCTGTACACCACCGTCGACGACGCGCTCCGCACCGCCGAGGCCCTGGGCCTGGGCGAGAAGGGCCGCTACCTGCTCGCCGCCTCCTTCGGCAACGTGCACGGCGTCTACAAGCCGGGCAACGTCGTGCTCCGCCCCGAGCTGCTCAAGGACCTCCAGGCCGGTGTCGCCGAGAAGTACGGCAAGGCGTCCCCGTTCGACTTCGTCTTCCACGGTGGCTCGGGCTCCACGGCCGAGGAGATCGCCACCGCGCTGGAGAACGGCGTCGTGAAGATGAACCTGGACACCGACACCCAGTACGCCTTCACGCGTCCGGTGGCGAACCACATGTTCAAGAACTACGACGGCGTCCTCAAGGTCGACGGCGAGGTCGGCATCAAGTCGACCTACGACCCGCGCACCTGGGGCAAGCTGGCCGAGGCCGGCATGGCCACCCGTGTGACCGAGGCGTGTGGCGCGCTCCGCTCCACCGGCACCAGGATGAAGTAAGTACCGCGGCAAGAAGCGGTGGAAGCAGTGTTCGTGTGAGCGAAGGACCCGGCGCCTCCCGAGGCGCCGGGTCCTCGTGCGTCGACGGGAGGGCCCCATGTACGACTTCGACCGGGAGATAGACCGGCACGGCACCTGGTCGGTGCAGTGGGACGGGATCGCGGACCGCTTCGGCGTGCCCGACCTGCTCCCCTTCACCATCTCCGACATGGACTTCGCCTCCCCGCCGGAGGTCCTGGCGGCCCTCCACGAGCGCGTCGGCCACGGGGTCTTCGGCTACACGGACTGGCGGCTCGGGGAGTTCCGGGAGGCGATCCGGCACTGGTACGCGAGCCGGTTCGCCACCGAGATCGACCCGGAGGCCCTGGTGTACGCGCCCTCCGTGCTCAGCCAGCTCTCCCAGCTGCTCCAGATGTGGACCGAGCCCGGTGACGGCGTCGTCGTCCACACCCCCACGTACGACGGCTTCCGCAAGGCCGTCACCGGACTCGGGCGCGAGCTGCGCGGGGTCCCGGTCGGGGACACCGAGGCCCTGGAACGCGAGCTGGCCCGGCCGGACAGCCGGATGCTGCTGCTCTGCTCCCCGCACAACCCGACCGGCCGGGTGTGGACGGAAGCGGAGCTCACCGTCTTCGCCGGGCTGGCCGAGCGCCACGGGGTGTCCGTCGTCAGCGACGAGATCCACGCGGACCTGACCACCGAGGGCCACCGGCACGTGCCGTGGGCCCGGATCGCGGAGTCCGGCCGGGGCCGCCGCTGGGCCCTGGTCACCTCCGGCACCAAGGCCTTCAACTTCCCGGCGCTCTCCGGCTCGTACGGGATCATCGGCGACCCCGACGAGCGCACGGCCTTCGTCCGGCGGATGGAGACCGGCGAGGGCCTCGCCTCGCCCGCCGTGCTCTCGCTGACCGCCCACATCGCCGCGTACCACCACGGCGCGGCCTGGCTGGACGAGCTGCGCGCCTATGTGGCGGGCACGATGACCATGGTCCGCGAGCGCCTCGCGGCCGGCCTTCCCGACCTCGTCTGGGAGCCCCCGCAGGCCGGCTACCTGGCCTGGATCGACCTGCGCCCGCTCGGCATCGAGGAGACCCGGCTCCAGGAGGAGCTGGTGTCGGTGGAGAAGGTCGCGATCATGCCGGGCGGGGTGTACGGCACGCCGGGCTTCGTCCGGCTGAACGTGGGCTGCCCCCGGCGGAAGGCGGAGCGGGGCGTCGAGGCGCTGGTGCGCACGGCGGCGCGGCTGCGGAAGGCCTGAGGGGGCGGTGGGGCCCCGTCATGGCCGGCGGCGATACCGGGAGGCGAGGTGTCGCAGGCGTGTTCTAGTCTTCGTGCACCGTGCCCCGCTCTGAGGGCCGGAGACCATGTTTCTGGGGGGTCTCTTCATCGTGCGCAAGCGCACTCTCTCTGCCGCGACGTCGTTCGCGGTTCTTGTCGGCTCCGTGGCGCTCGTCGCGGGCACGGCGGGCCAGGCGGCTGCCGACAGCAGCAAGGCCCTTCCGCTGTCGTCCGTGGGCGACATGCTGGTGGACGGCGTCCACCGCAAGATCTTCATCAGTGACCCGTACCTCGGCAAGGTCGTCGCGACCGACTACACGGGCACGGTGCTGAGCACCGTCACCGGCCTTCCCGGGGTCACCGGGCTCGCGCTCTCCCCCGACTCGGGGAGCCTGTACGCGGCGGTCCCGGGCGCCGACGTCGTCGTCGCCCTCGACCCGCAGTCCGTGACCGAGCAGGCCCGGTACGCCACCGGCGAGGGCACCGATCCGCAGTACGTCGCCGCCGCGGGCGGCAGGATCTGGTTCGGCTACGGCAACGGCGACCACGGCGACATCGGGTCGGTCGACACCTCCGGTGCCGAACCCGTGGTGACCCTGGCCCAGGACACCGAGCTGAACTACTCGGGCGCCCCGCGGCTCGTCTCCTCGCCGACGGACCCGAACGCCTTCGCGGCGATGTCCTCGTACTACCACCGCTTCCTGCTCGGCGCGTACGACGTGTCCACGGGCACCGCGACCCGTACCGCGCGCACGTCCCCCGACGTCGGCTCGGTGGGCATGGCCAACGACCTCGCCTACACCCCGGACGGCGGCAAGCTCATCACGGCCACCGCCGGAAACCGCCACCGGGTGTGGCGGACCACCGACATGGCCGAGCTGCCGTCCTACGCCAGCGAGTACCACGGCGCCGCCGTGGCGGTCGCCGCCGACGGGACCGTGGCGGCGGGCTCCGACGCCTGGTACGACCCGGACGTGTTCGTCTACCGGCCGGGCGAGATGAAGGCCGTGCGGCAGTACGACTTCCCCAACACCGGGGGCGGCAGCGGCGGCGACAGCCTCGCCGAGAGCGCCCTCGCCTGGGAGCCGGGCGGCAGCCGTCTGTTCGCGGTGACCACGGCCGTCGGCGGCGGCAGCGTCCGCCTGCAGGTCCTGGACACGCCCACCAAGTCCCTGCCGACGGTCACCGTGAAGGTCCCGGCCACCGTGGTGGTCACCAAGGCGGTCACCGTCTCCGGCACGGTCGCGGCGACGCTGGGACTGCCCGCGGGCACGCCGCTCACCGTGACGCGGTACGACCCCGAGTTCCCGAAGGGCAAGGCGCTCGGGACGAGGGCGCTCGGGGCGAACGGCACGTTCTCGTTCACCGACACCCCGACCGCGGCCGGCAGCGCCACGTACAAGGTGGCGTACGCGGGCGACGCCACGCACCTGGGTGCGAGCGGCACGGCGGTCGTCAAGGTGACCCCGTTCACGACCGCGCTGACGCTCGATCAGAACCGTCGCACGGTCAACTACGGCACCAACGTGACGTACACGGCCACGCTCGGCTGGACGTACCGCAACCGCGTGGTGGAGATCTGGTCCGACCCGCTGGGCCCGGAGCCGAAGCGGCTCCTCAAGCGCGGCACGGTCAACTCGGCGGGCAAGCTGTCGGTGACCGTCAGGATGACCCGTGACAGCTGGGTGACCGCGGACTTCGCCGCCGACACCCGCTCCGGCAGGGCCCACACCGGGTCCACCGTGTACACGCGGGCCGGTCTGACGACCGCGCTGTCCCGGCACTACAAGTGGTCGAAGATCGGCACCATCTGGTACCAGACGTACCACCAGACCTCGGACCCGCTGGTCACCGCCTGGAACAACCCGTACCCGGGCCGCAAGACCCAGTACGACCTCCAGGTCTGGTACGACGGCGCCTGGCGCTACGGCGCCTCGGACCTGGTCCCGCTGACCAGCGGCGGCATGGCGTACATCGCGTTCGACGGGGACGGGGCCGCGGGCATCCGGGCCCGGGTCCGCACGGCGTACGTGGACGGCACCTCCGGCGACAACGTGAACACCACGGTCTACGGCGCGTGGAAGTACTTCAACTTCACCCGCTGACCCGAAGGCCACCGCAGCCCCGTCCGCCGTTCTCCTCGGATTCCGGCGGGCGGGGCTCCGTCGTTCGCGGGACCATGCAGGCATGGACATCCGGCTGAGCTCCGGGACCGGGCGCTGGATCGTTTTCACGACCGTCCTGGGCTCCGGGATGGCGCTCCTCGATTCGACCGTCGTCAACGTCGCACTGCCGCACATCGGCGAGGACCTGGGCGCCGACCTCGCCGTCCTCCAGTGGACGGTCAACGCCTACATGCTGACCCTGGCCGGACTGATCCTGCTCGGCGGGGCGCTCGGCGACCGCTTCGGGCGGCGCCGGGTCTTCGTGATCGGGGTGGTGTGGTTCGCGCTCGCCTCGCTGCTGTGCGGGCTCGCCCCGAACGCCGGGGTGCTGATCGCCGCGCGCGCCTTCCAGGGCGTGGGCGGGGCGCTGCTCACCCCCGGTTCGCTGGCGCTGATCCAGGCGAGCTTCCACGAGGACGACCGGGCCAGGGCGGTCGGCCTGTGGTCGGGATTCGGGGGTGTGGGGGCGGCGATCGGGCCGTTCGTGGGCGGCTGGCTGGTGGACGGTCCCGGCTGGCGGTGGGTGTTCCTGCTGAACGTGCCGCTCGCCGCGCTCTGCGTCCCCGTCGCCCTGCGGCACGTGCCGGAGTCGCGGGACGAGGTCGCGCACGGCCGGTTCGACGTGCTCGGCGCGGTCCTCGGCGCGGCGGCGCTCGCGCTCGTGACGTACGCGCTGATCGGTGCGGCCTGGTGGGCCGGGGTCGCCGGGGTGGCCGTCGGCGCCGGGTTCGTCCTGGTCGAGCGGCGGCGCGGCGAGGCGGCGATGGTACCGCCCTCGATCTTCGCGTCCCGGATGTTCACCGCGGTCAACCTGGTCACCCTCTGTGTGTACGCGGCCTTCGGCGGCTTCTTCTTCCTGGCCGCCCTCCAGCTCCAGGTGGTGGCTGGCTACTCGGCGCTCGGCGCCGGTACGGCCCTGCTGCCGACGACCGTCCTGATGCTGCTGCTCTCGGCGCGGTCCGGGGAGCTGGGGGAGCGGATCGGGCCCCGCATCCCGCTCACGGTGGGGCCGCTGCTGTGCGCGGCGGGCATGCTGCTGATGCTGCGGGTCGGGGAGAACGCCGCGTACGTACAGGACGTGCTGCCCGCCCTGCTGGTGCTCGGACTCGGGATGACCACGCTGGTCGCGCCGCTGACCGCGACGGTGCTCGCCTCGGTGGACGTGTCCAGGGCGGGCCTGGCGAGCGGCATCAACAACGCGGCGGCGCGGGCGGCCGGGCTGCTCGCGGTGGCCGCGCTGCCGCTGCTCGCCGGGATGGGGCCGGAGGCGTACCGCTCGGCGGAGGAGTTCGGGGCGACGTTCCGGCGGGCGATGCCGATGTGCGCGGGGATCCTGGTGGTGGGCGCGGTGATCGCCTGGACGACGATGCGGGCCCCGGTGCGGGCGGGCTGCCACCCGGAGTGCAAGGTGCACTGCGGGGTGTCGTCCCCGCCGCTGGACCCGGGGCAGCGGGACACGGCGGTCTGAGCGGGACACGGCGGCGCGAGCGGGACACGGTGGTCCGGGGGGGCGGGCAGGGCCGTGTCGGCCTTCCGCCGCCGGGTCTGAGGCAGACTGGCCCCATGGCCATCCATGAGAACCTCCTGGGGGGACCGGCCCCCACCCACCTGCCCGACGATCCCGGTCCGCGCGAGCTGCTCGCGAACGGTACGGCTCCGGCGGACGTCGCCGCGAAGTACCCGACCTCCTCGCTCGCCTGGGCCCAGCTCGCCGACGACGCGTACGAGCGCGGTGCGGTCGTCGAGTCGTACGCGTACGCCCGTACCGGCTACCACCGCGGCCTCGACGCGCTGCGCCGCAACGGCTGGAAGGGCCACGGCCCGGTGCCGTGGGAGCACGAGCCGAACCGCGGCTTCCTGCGCGCGCTGCACTCACTGGCCCGCGCGGCCGGCGAGATCGGCGAGAAGGAGGAGTACGAGCGCTGCTCGACCTTCCTGCGCGACTCCTCGGAGACCGCGGCGGAGACCCTCGGCTGAGCAGGCACGACGCGTGACGCGCGGCCGGGAGCGCTCGGCCGCGCACAGGTGACATTGTCCGGTTTTCCCCCTGTCTCGACGGACAGGGGGAAAACCGGACAGACTCTCCGGGCCGTTCGAGGGTGTTCGAGACGGCCGGTACGATCCCCGGGACCGAAGCACCGAAGACGCCGGTTCCGAGGCCTCACTTCCTCTTCCCCCACCGCCGGCCGACGCAGGGGAGAAGTCTGTCGTGGGCAAGCGTGCCTCAACCGCAGGACGGCGACGAGCACGGAGCCGGCGGCGCGGCGGAGACAGACGCGGCCCCATAGCCCGGCTCGCCCTTCCCGCGCTGGTCCTGATGACGGTCGCGCTCGGCGCGGGCGCCGCCCTCGCCCACTACAACGGCCGGGCGTCCGGCGGGAGCGCCGCCCCGGCGCCCACCACGACGGAGGCGACGACCGAGGCCCCCGCCCCGGCGCCCACGACGACCACGCCCACACCCCGGCCCACCACGGCGAAGCCGAAACCGAAGCCCACCCCGAAGAAGACGACCGTGCCGCAGTCCGGCGCCGGTACCTTCACCACCGCGCAGGCCTCCGGCGAACCGGTCGGCAAGAGCGGGGTCCTGCGCCGCTACCGGGTCCAGGTCGAGGACGGCGTCGATCTGTCGGCGCGCGAGACGGCCGCCGAGATCCAGCGCATCCTGTCCCATCCGCGCGGCTGGGCCGCGCACGGCCGGGGCCGGTTCCAGCTGGTCTCGCAGAACGCCGACTTCGTCATCCGCATCGCCACCCCGGACACCGCCGACACCCTCTGCGCCAAGCAGGGCCTCAACACCCACGGCGAGCTGAACTGCGAGACCTCCGACGGCGTCGTGGTGAACCTCAAGCGCTGGATGCTCGGCTCGCCCACCTTCGCGGGCGAGGCCGTCGAGTACCGGCATCTGATCATCAACCACGAGGTGGGGCACGAGATCGGCATCCGGCAGCACATGGGCTGCCCGGGTCCGGGCAGGCTCGCGCCCGCGATGATGCAGCAGATCAAGGGTCTGAACGGATGCCGCTCGAACGCGTTTCCGTACAGCGAAGACGGGAGCTACATCACCGGGCCGATCGTGTCATGATGCGCTTGGGACGGCGTGCGACGGAGCACGTCTCCCGAGGGGACCGGGGCTCCCGTGCCGCACGCATCGACGCGGACACGGTGGAGCAGACCGCTACCCGGTAGTACGCATCGAGGAGACAGAGATGTCATCCCTTCCCGCCTCTCCCGACCTCGCCGGATCCGGTTCGGCCGCCGACGCCCCGAACCTCGACTTCGCGGGGACGACGCCGTACGAGGACTACGTCCAGGCGGACGTCCTGACCCACCTCCAGCACCTCCGCTCGGACGACCCGGGCGAGATGGTCTTCCTGGTCACCACCCAGGTCATGGAGCTGTGGTTCACGGTGATCGTCCACGAGTGGGAGACCGCGAGCCGCGCCCTGCGCGAGGACCGCGTCCCCGTCGCCATGGACGCGCTCAAGCGTTCGGTCCGCCAGCTGGAGGCTCTGAACCACTCCTGGCGTCCGCTGGCGCAGCTCACCCCCGCCCAGTTCAACTCCTACCGGGCCGCCCTGGGCGAGGGCTCCGGCTTCCAGTCCGCGATGTACCGCCGGATGGAGTTCCTGCTCGGCGACAAGGCCGCGTCCATGCTCGTCCCGCACCGGGGCGCGCCCCGCGTCCACGCGGAGCTGGAGAAGGCGCTGCACGAGCCGAGCCTGTACGACGAGGTCCTCGGGCTGCTGGCCCGGCGCGGCCTGCCCGTCCCGGCCGCCGTCCTCGACCGTGACCTGGCGCAGCGGTACGAGCCCTCCACCGAGGTCGAGGCCGTCTGGGCCGGGATCTACGCGGAGGCCGACCAGAACGGCGAGCTGGTCCGGCTCGGCGAGGCCCTGAGCGACGTCGCCGAACTCGTCTGGCGATGGCGCAACGACCACCTGGTGGCGACCCGGCGCGCGATGGGCGCGAAGACCGGCACCGGCGGTTCGGCGGGCGTGGCCTGGCTGGAGAAGCGGGCCCAGAAGAACGTGTTCCCCGAGCTGTGGACGGCGCGCAGCCATGTCTGAGCCGTACGAGAAGAGGGCCGCGGGTCTCGACGCCGCCGACGCCCTGGCGGAGCACCGGAAGAAGTTCGCCCTCGACGAGGGGACCGTCTACCTCGACGGCAACTCGCTGGGCGCGCTGCCCGCGCACGTCCCCGCCCGGATGGCCGATGTCATCACCCGCGAGTGGGGCGAGCTGCGCATCCGCTCCTGGGACGAGTCGGGCTGGTGGACCGCGCCCGAGCGGATCGGCGACCGGATCGCGCCGATCGTCGGCGCCGCCGCCGGGCAGGTCGTCGTCGGCGACTCGACGAGCGTGAACGTCTTCAAGGCGGTCGTCGCGGCGGCCCGTCGAGCCGGTGACGACCGGGACCAGATCCTCGTCGACGCGACGACCTTTCCCACGGACGGGTACATCGCGCGGTCCGCGGCGCGGATGACGGGTCACGAGATCGTGCCCTGCGACCCGGCCGACATGGCGGACGCGGTGAGCGACCGTACGGCCGCGGCGCTCGTCAACCACGTCGACTACCGCAGCGGCCGGCTCCAGGACCTGCCCGGCATCACCGCCGCGCTCCACGGGGCGGGCGCGCTGGCCGTCTGGGACCTGTGTCACAGCGCGGGCGCGCTGCCCGTCGGGCTCGACGAGCACGGGGTCGACCTGGCCGTCGGCTGCACCTACAAGTACCTGAACGGCGGGCCCGGTTCGCCGGCCTACCTGTATGTCGCCGAGCGGCACCAGGGCGCCTTCGACTCGCCGCTGCCCGGCTGGAACTCGCACGCCGATCCGTTCGCGATGACCCCCGGGTACGAGGCGGCCACGGGCGCCGTGCGCGGCCGGGTCGGCACCCCGGACATCCTCTCCATGCTGGCGCTCGAAGCGGCGCTCGACGTGTGGGACGGGGTCGATGTCGAGGACGTACGGGCGAAGTCGCTGGCGCTGACGGACTTCTTCCTGGAGTGCGTCGAGGCGTACGTCCCCGGGGGCCGCGTCACGTCCGTGACGCCCGCGGCGCACGGCGAGCGCGGCAGCCAGGTGGCGCTGAGCTGCGAGAACGCGCCCGCGGTGATGGCCGAGCTGATCAAGCGCGGGGTCGTCGGCGATCTGCGCCGCCCGGACGTCCTGCGGTTCGGCTTCACCCCGCTGTACGTCGGCTTCGCGGACGCGGAGAAGGCGGCGCGGGTCCTCGGGGAGGTCCTGGCCGATCTCGCCTCCTGAGGCATGAAGGTCCGATGATCGCCTGATCTGCGGGGGCTCCGGTGCTGGTACCGTCCCCGCAGGTCAGGCCAATTCGGCCCCGTACCCGAGAGGTTGGAACAGCATGCCGGACCCCGCCGCGCGCGCCGCCGCCGAAGAGGCGTCCGCCTTCTCGCACCCGGCCGTCGCCCCGGACGCCACCGCCGCGTACGGCGACCACCCGGACCAGGTCATCGACTTCTACGCCCCCCGCGACGGCCGCACCCGGGCGCCGCTCGTCGTCGCCCTGCACGGCGGGGCGTGGCGGGCACCGTACGACCGCGTCCACCTGACTCCCTTCGCGGACTTCCTGGCCCGCCGGGGCTTCGCCGTGGCCAGCGTCGAGTACCGGCGCGGCAGCGACATCCCCCGGCAGGGTGGTGCCGCCCCCGTCGCCGGGCGCTGGCCGGAGACCTTCGACGACGTGGCCGCCGCTCTGGACGCCGTACCGGAACTGGCCACCGCGCACCTGCCATCGGCGGACATCGGCAAGATCGTGCTCACCGGCCACTCGGCGGGCGGCACGCTCGCCCTGTGGGCCGCCGCCCGGCACGTCCTGCCCGCCGGGTCCCCGTGGCGGCTGCCCGCCGCGCCCGCGCTCCGCGGGGTCGTCGCGCTCGCCCCGATCGCCCACTTCGACCGGGCGGTCGAGCTGGGCGTGTGCGGCGGCGCGGTCACCGAACTGCTGGGCGGCCCGGCCGCGTACGGGGAGCGGGTGGCCTCCACCGACCCGTCGGCGCTGCTGCCGACGGGGATCGCGACCACGGTCGTGCAGGGCCGCGAGGACGTCGACGTGCCGTACGCGGTCGCGGAGGCGTACGCGGAGGCGGCGGCGAAGGCCGGCGAGGAGGTCGGCTTCACCCTCCTCGAAGGCGTCGGCCACTTCCCGCTGATCGACCCGGCGGCGGACGCCTGCGCGGTGGTGGCGGAGGAACTCGCGCAGCTGGCCTGGTGACCGGGGACTTCCCGGATCTCCCGTACAACCATGCGAGCCGGTCGCGGGTCTGATCGGGCAAGGACGTCCGTGTCCGATCTTCCTCGTGGGGGTTTCACCTTGCAGCTCCGCTCCACCGGCACCCGCCTCGCCGCCGCCGTCACGGCCGTCCTCGCCGTCACGGCCGTCGGCGCGGGCACGCTCGCCACCGCGCCGGCCGCGTTCGCGGCCACCTCGGCCGCGGCCGGCCAGGCCTCGGGCCTTCCCGTCTTCCCCAAGGGCGACAACCTGGCGGGCGTGGGCACCAGCGGGTTCTTCTCGTACGACTACGCCGACGGGGTCATGTCCCTGATCTGGACGCCGTACGACGGGGGACCCTCGACCAGGCTCCACCGCCCCGAGGGCGGCGGGTTCGCCCTGGCGGGCAATGACCTGGCCGTCATCGGCGACGAGAGCTGGACCGTGCAGATGCGGTCGCTCACCCTGCGGAACATGGCCGACCCGGCCGCCCCGGGCGTGGACATCGACCTCGGCGCGCTGAACGGCAACTACGTGGCCGTGCTGAGCCCGACGAGCGTCCTGGCGCAGATCACGAAGGCCGACGGCACGGCGGAACTGCACGTCGTGACCAGGAACGGCGCCACGACGACCACCCGCAAGGTCGCGGGACTGCCCGCGGACGCCACCGAGTTCACCGGCTCGACAGCCCGTGACGGCTCCGTCCTCGTCGGGTACGCGACCGGACCCGCGAACGCGCGGACCGGCGGCCGGGCCCTGGTCGACACGGCGGCCGGGACGGTGACCGAGACCTACGCCTCCGTGGACTCCGGGTACGACTACACCCAGCTGATGTTCTCCGCCTCGCACGTGGCCTGGCTCGACTACTCGGACGAGGACGGGCTGTACGTCACGTCCGTGGACCGGAAGACGCGCGAGGAGAAGAAGACCGCGCTGGGCTCCCGCACCGAACCGTGGTTCTGCGAACTCGTGGGCGACCGGCTGGTGTACGGCGCCCGCTGGTCGACCGCCCGGGCCGTCTCCCTCAGCAGCGGCGAGTCCCAGGACCTCGGCGTCACCACCGCGGCCTCGGCGTCCTCCTCCGACGGCAGCGCGGTGCTGCAGGGCAGCCGGGGCGACGAGGGCGACGGGCTCTTCCGGGTCGCGACGGCGCAGGACGGCACCCTGGCGGTCACCAAGGTGGCGGAGACGGGCGTTCGGGTCGTCCCGCTGGCGATCCAGGAGGTCCACGTCCCCGACACGGTGAACCCCGACACGACCAGCGGCAGGGTGAACCTGTCCTGGACGCTGTCGCGTGCCGACGCCTACCTGGACGTCACGCTCACGCACATCGCCACGGGCAAGGAGTTCAAGGCGCGGGTGGACGCCCCCGCGAAGGGCACCACGTTCTCCCTCAGCTGGGACGGCGTCATCGAGGAGTCGACGCCGGACGAGACCGGGTTCGTGGACGCGCCGAACGGCAAGTACGCCGTGGAGGCCGAGGCGACGCTGCTCGACGGCACCGGCGAGCCCGCCTACCAGGGCTGGATGACGAACCTCGCCCGGACGTACAACCCGCACGACTTCAACGACAACGGATCCACCGACGTCCTCTTCCGGGACGCCGCCGGTGTGCTGTGGCGCGAGGACCTGAGGGACCGCACCCCGCTCTACGGCGAGGTCAGGACCGCCAAGACCACCCGTATCGGCTCGGGCTGGGGGATCTACAAGACGATCGAGGCCGTCGGCAACGCCGGCGGCGCCGCCACCGGCGACGTGATCGCGGTCGACGGCTCCGGCGTGCAGTGGCTCTACCTGGGCAAGGGCGACGGCACGTTCGCCCCCCGGGTGAAGGTGGGCACCGGCTGGCAGGTCTACAACAAGGTCGCCGGCGGTTCGGACCTCGACGGCGACAACCGCCCCGACGCGGTGGCCGCGGACACCTCCGGCGTCCTGTGGTTCTACAAGGGGACCGGCAACTACGCGAAGCCGTACGCGCCCCGGGTCCGGGTCGGCGGGGGCTGGCAGGTCTTCAACCAGATCACCGCCGTCGGGAACATCGCCGGCACGGCCGCCGGGGACCTGGTCGCCCGCGACACCTCCGGCGTCCTCTGGCTGTACCAGGGCAACGGCCGCGGCGGCTTCGCCCCCGGCGTGAAGGTCGGCGGCGGCTGGGGCGCCTACTCCCAGTTCGTCGGCGCCGACGACCTCGACAACGACGGCCGCCCCGACCTGATCGCCTACGGCACGAGCGGCGAGTACGGCGCGTACGTCTACCGCTCGACGGGCACCGTCACCGGCCCCTTCCGAGCCCGTCAGACGACGGACCTCTTCAGGTACGACGGCCTCAGGTACGGCAACGTCTCCTGAGGCGCGCCCCCGGCCGGACCGCGCTAGTCCTCAAGGGGGACCCGGAAGGATCCGCATCCAGCGGGACGACCGGGTCCCCCGCCGCCCGTACCGTTTCGGTGTGACCCAGACACAGACCTCCGAGACGAGCCGCAGCCCCGAGTTCCGCCTGGTGCAGGCGGCGCTCGGCGGGCTGCACCAGGAACTCTTCCACGACGCCTTCGCCTACCGGCCGCTGCCGCGGATGGACGTGGAGAGCAGGCCGCCCCGCTTCCTGCCACGGCGGATACGCGTGTACGCGGGGCTGCTGCCGCACGCCGTCGTCGCCTTCGCGGCGGTGATCGTCTTCATCATCGGGACGCAGCGCTACAACGGCGTCGTCGGCCCGATCGGGCTCGTGGCCACCCTCGCGCCGGCCGGGGTCGTGCTGCTCACCCTGGTCCGGCCGGTCCTCGCCTTCTGGGCGTCGCTCGGCACGACACCGTTCATCGGGTACATCGCCGGCTTCGGGACCGGCTGGCCCTGGGCGGCGAACTCCTTCGCCGCCCACCTGGTGGTCCTCGCCGTGGTCGCCGCCCGCTCCCGGCCCCGTACCGCGGTGTGGATGTGGCTCGGGACGGCGGGCTACGCGGTCTTCGCCGAGACGTTCCTCGGGATGGGCGGCGGCACCGACGCCATCCCGATGGTGTTCGTCTCGGCCCTGGTCCTGCTCACCGTGACCGTCTTCCAGGTCCGCCGACAGGCCGACCGCGAGGTCACCGCCCAGCAGACCGTCACCGCGCAGGAACGCTCCAAGCGGACCCTCCTGGAGGAGCGGACCACCATCGCCCGTGAGCTGCACGACGTCGTCGCCCACCACATGTCGGTGGTCGCGATCCAGGCGGAGGCCGCCCCGTACCGGGTCGAGAACCCGCCGCCGGAGCTGGAGCAGGCCTTCCTCACCATCCGGGAGAACGCCGTCGCCGCGCTGACCGAGCTGCGCCGCATCCTCGGAGTCGTACGCGCCGAGGACTACGAGGCCCCCGACGCCCCGCAGCCGACCCTGGCCGATCTGGACACGCTGGTCGGGAACGTCGCCGACGCCGGTCTCGTCGTCGAGAAGACGGTGACCGGAGCGGTACGGGAACTGCCGCAGGGCGTGGAGCTCTCGGCGTACCGGATCGTCCAGGAAGCCCTGTCGAACGTGCTGCGGCACGCGCCGGGCGCGGCGGCGAAGGTCGAGGTCAGCTATGTGCTCGGCGGCCTCGGCCTACGGATCGCCAACGGTCCCGCGCGCGGCCTGGTCAAGCCCTCGCCGGGCGCGGGCCACGGCATCACCGGCATGCGGGAGCGTGTGACGATGCTCGGCGGGGAGATGACGGCCGGGGCCACCGAGGACGGTGGCTACGAGGTGGCGGCCTTCGTCCCCGTGAGCCGTGAGGAGGCCGAGCTGTGATCCGCGTACTGATCGTCGACGACCAGGTGATGGTCCGGGAGGGCTTCTCGGTGCTGCTCGGCGCGATGCCGGACATCGAGGTCGTCGGGGAGGCCGTCAACGGCCGGGAGGCGATCTCCCAGGTCGCGGCCCTCCACCCGGACGTGGTCCTGATGGACATCCGGATGCCCGAGCTGAACGGCATCGACGCCACACGGGAGATCGTCGCCGCCGACGCGGACGCGAAGGTGCTCGTCCTGACCACCTTCGACCTGGACGAGTACGTGTACCAGGCGCTGCGCGCCGGGGCCTCCGGCTTCCTGCTGAAGGACGCGTCGGCGCGGCAGCTCGCGGACGGGGTGCGGGTGGTCGCGGCGGGGGAGGCGCTGCTCGCGCCGACCGTGACGAAGCGGCTGATCACCGAGTTCGCGAAGGCGCCGGGGAACTCCCCGCGCCCGCCGGCGATGGCGCGGATCGGTGAGCTGACGGAGCGGGAGACGGAGGTCCTGGTGCTCATCGCGCAGGGCCTGTCGAACGCCGAGATCGCGGACCACCTCGTCGTCGCGGAGTCGACGATCAAGACGCATGTGAGCCGCATCCTGGTGAAGCTGGGGCTGCGGGACCGGACGCAGGCGGCGGTGTTCGCGTACGAGGCGGGGCTGGTGCGCGTCGGAGGCTGAGGCGCGGCGGCCAAGGAGATGATCTCCACCCGCGTGGGGCGTCCGTCCGGAACCCGAAAAGTTGTCCACAGCTGTGGAAAAACTTCTGCGCTCCGACACCGACACCGACACCGACACCGAGTGAGCGGGCGGCCGGGCCCTGGCAGGGGCCCGGCCGCCGACGGTGCCGGCCGGCGGCGTCAGCCCACCATGTCCCTGCGCCGCAGCCCCGTGAGACCCGCCGCCGTCAGCGCCACCGCCAGGGCCGTCAGGAGCAGCACCGGGGTCCAGGCCATCTCCTGGCCGGGAAGCTTCGGCAGATGGCCGAAGGGGGAGAGGTCCAGGACCGCCTGCGGCAGGCCGAGGGCCGGGCCGATCCAGCCGAGGGCCAGACAGAGACCGGCCACGCCCCACGCGGCGGTGGCCGCCCTGGGGACGGCGCCCCAGAGGAGGACCGCGAGGGCCGCGAGGGTCCACACCGCGGGGAGCTGGACGAGCGAGGCGCCCAGGACCGCGCTGAGGTCGTGCCCGTACCCGAGGGCCAGGCCGAGGCCGCTGAGGAGCAGGATCAGGGCGGAGCCGCCGAAGGCGATCACCAGATGGCCGGCGGCCCAGCGGAGCCTGCCGAGAGCGCATCCGAGGAGGGGTTCGGCCCGTCCCGAGGTCTCCTCGCCGTGCGCCCGGAGCACCGAGCCGACCGCGAAGAGGGCCGCGACCATCCCGAACAGGGACACCATGGTGGCGAGGAAGGCGCTGGTCAGGGCGGTCTGGCCGCCCATCCGCTCGAAGATCTCCCGGGCCTGTTCGTTGTCGCCGACGATATCGGCCGCGCCCACGACGATCCCGCCGAAGACGAGCCCGCCGACCAGGTAGCCCAGCGACCAGCCGAGGAGGGTGCCGCGCTGGAGCCGCCAGGCGAGCGCCCCCGCCGTCGCGAGCCGTCCCTCCGCCGGGCCCGGCCGGGTCGCGAGGAAGCTCGCGCCGACGTCCCGGCGGCCGGTCAGCGCGTAGGCCGCCGCCGCCTGGACCAGGACGGCCGCGGCGATCAGCAGCAGCACCCACCAGCGTTCACCGGCGAAGGCGCGGACGTTCTCGGCCCAGCCGATCGGGGAGAGCCAGGTCAGGAAGCTGCCGCCGTCCGCGCTCCCGGAGTCGCCGGCCGCGCGCAGCACGAACGCGAGGCCGAGGGCGGCGCCGGTGAGCCCCTTGGAGAGCCGGGCGCTCTCGGTGAGCTGGGCGGCGAGCGCGGCCGTGGTCGCGAACACCATGCCGGTGCCGCCGATGGCCAGGCCGAGGGCGAGCGCCCCGGCCGCCCCCTGTCCGGCGAGCCCGGCGGTGACGAGGAGCGCGACGGCGGCGTTGACGACGAGCGCGGCGAGCAGGGCGGCGGTGAGCGGGGCCCGGCGGCCGACCGCACCTGCGGACAGCATCTCCTGACGGCCGGTCTCCTCCTCCTCGCGGGTGTGCCGGACGACCACGATCAGGCTCGCGACGGCGGCGAGGACGGCGGCGAAGGTGCCGAACCGCCAGGCGACGAGCCCGCCGAGGGAGTCGTCGAAGACGGGGCCGTAGAGCGCGCGCATCGAGCTGTTCGCGGTCATGGAGGCGGCGAGGTCGGCGCGTTGGGCGGCGGTGCCGTAGAGCCCTTCGAGCGAGCCGACGCCGCTGGCGACCATGCCGCCGGTGACGAGCGCCCAGACCGGGATCATCAGCCGGTCGCGGCGCAGGGCGAGCCGGGTGAGGGTGCCGGTGCCGGTGAGGACGGCGCTCATGACGCGGTCACCTCGGCCGCGTAGTGCCGGAGGAACAGCTCCTCCAGGGTGGGCGGGGTGCTCATGAGGCTGCGGACGCCCGAGGCGGTCAGGGAGCGCAGGACGGCGTCGAGCTTGTCGGTGTCGACCTGGAGCTTCACCCGGAGGCCCTGCACGTCGAGGTCGTGGACGCCGGGGAGGTGGGCGAGGCCGTCGGGCGGGGAGGCGAGTTCGGCGGTGACGCTGGTGCGGGTCAGGTGCCGCAGCTCGACGAGCGAACCCGACTCGACCGTGCGGCCCTTGCGGATGATGCTGACCCGGTCGCAGAGGCTCTCGACCTCGCTGAGGATGTGGCTGGACAGCAGGACGGTCCGGCCCCGGTCGCGGGCCTCCTCCACACAGCTCTGGAAGACCTCCTCCATCAGCGGGTCGAGGCCGCTGGTCGGCTCGTCGAGGACGAACAGTTCGGCGTCGGAGGCGAAGGCGGCGACGAGGGCGACCTTCTGCCGGTTGCCCTTGGAATAGGTGCGGCCCTTCTTCGTGGGGTCGAGCTCGAAGCGCTCGGTCAGTTCGGCGCGCCGGGTCTTGTCGAGGCCGCCCCGGAGCCTGCCGAGGAGGTCGATGACCTCGCCGCCGGAGAGGTTGCGCCAGAGGGTCACGTCGCCGGGGACGTACGCGATGCGGCGGTGCAGCTCGACGGCGTCCTGCCAGGGGTCCTTCCCGAGCAGCCGGGTGGTGCCGGAGTCGGGGCGCAGGAGGCCGAGGAGAACCCGGATGGTGGTGGACTTCCCGGAGCCGTTCGGGCCGAGGAAGCCGTGGACCTCGCCGGTCTCGACGGTCAGGTCGAGGCCGTCGAGCGCGTGGGTGCGCCCGAAGGACTTGTGCAGTCCGGCGACGCTGATTGCCTGGGTCATACTTCAGAACGTACGCTGGTTTCACAAAGTTGTGAAGTTATGGAAGCGTATAAAGTCGGGGGATGAGCGAGATGACGACCGGCGGGAGCGCGGGCGCGGGTGCGGGCGGTACGGGTGCGGCCACGGGCGAGGACGCGGCGGTGTCCCGCTTCGTGGAGCGCTTCGCCGCCGAGCTGACCGAGGCGGGCATGCAGCGGATGGCCTCCCGCGTCTTCGCGGCCCTCCTCGCCTCCGAGACCGCCTCGATGACCTCGGCCGAACTCGCCGGGCAGCTGCAGATCAGCCCCGCCGCCGTCTCCGGCGCGATCCGCTACCTCAGCCAGGTCAGCATGGTCAGCCGCGAGCGCGACCCGGGCACCCGCCGCGAGCGGTACGTCCTCCACAACGAGCTCTGGTACGAGACCTTCACCCGCCGCGACCAGGTCCTCACCCGCTGGGAGAAGGTCCTCGACGAGGGCGCCGCGACCCTCGGGACGGACACCGTGGCGGGCCGCCGCATCGCCGAGACGGCCGAGTTCTTCGCCTTCCTCCAGAACGAGATGCTGGGAATCATGGACCGCTGGTCGGCCTACAAGGAGTCGCGCACGGAGTTCTGAACTCCGGCTTCCCCGTCCCCCGCCTCCGGGCGGACCGTCGCGGGAGGCGCGAGCCGGTCCAGGAGCGCGGTGAACTCCGCGCCGCCCGCCTCCCGGTACGGCTCCGCCGGCCACAGCGGGCGCCCCTCGATCCAGGGCACGACCACCGCCCGCCCGTCGTCCACCCGGTCCAGCCAGCCGCGCAGCTCCACCCGGCCGGTGGGCTCGGACGGCAGCCCGGCCCTGGGGTGCTTCCGCGTGCCGGGCGGCAGCAGTTCGAGCAGCGCCTCGGGCAGGTCGTCCGCCCCGCCGTGGGCCGGGAAGAGCACCAGGACGGGAACGTCTCCGTACGGGGCGTGCAGCAGGACGTACCGGCGGTCGACGGGCACGGGCGCGGTCGCGGCGCGGGCCAGCATCCGGGCCGCGTGGCGGCCCGAGGTCAGCAGCAGGTAGCCGGCGCGCAGGAGCTTGCCCAGCGTGATGACGCCGATGGCGTACACCGCGACCACGAGGGCCGCACCCAGGATCAGCGTCTCGTGCACCCCGGCGCCCCGGCCGAGGCCCCGCACCCGCCACCAGACGACCTCGCGGACGTCCGCCTCGGGGCGGCGGGTGCGGGTCTGCGGGACGGCCTGACGCCCGGCGTGCGCGGCGAGCACGGCGTACGTGGGGGAGGGCGGCGTCTCGGCGGCGGGCGCGTGACCGGCCTTGACCAGGTTCACCGGGGGAGCGCCCGCGGGGGACACGTACGGGACGGGTACGGCACGGGTGCGGCGCCACCGGCCCACCGCGCCGCCGACGAGCCCCACGGGCAGCAGGAGCAGCCCGGACATGCCGAAGGCCTCGTTCACCTTGTTGGCGGGGGCGCCCTCCCAGTCCGCGTTGTACAGGTCGCCCTTCCAGGGGCCGTACGAGACGACGAAGCCGGTGTCCCAGCCTTCGAGGACCGGGTCGAGATCCTTGGTGCACCGGTAGGGGCCGGTCCGCGTGCCCCCGCCGAAGGGGTCCTCCCAGCTGACCGTGCAGTGGCCGTCGGCCTGCTTGCTCAGGACGGTGAGGTCGATCTGCCGGTCGTCGTCCGCGGCCTCGACGCCGTAGATGCCGAGGCCCAGGGCGACGGCGCCGGCCAGGAGCACCCAGCGCCAGAGGCCCCACCGGCGCCGGGGACGGGCCTTCTGCGCGGCGAGGGCCCCGGCGGACGCGAGCGGCGCGGCGGGCCGCCCTGCCGGGACCTGGAGCGGGCCGTCCGCGGCCACCGGCCGCTGCGGGCTGAGCGGCACCGCCCGGTGCGGCAGGCCCGCCCGCACCGCCCGCTCCACGATCCGACGCCGCGCGGCCCCGCCGCGCACCGGCTTCGCCCAGACCAGCTCCCCGCCGCCGGGCGGCGAGAGCACCCCGCCGGTACGCGGGTCCCCGCACCACCACAGCACGCCGTCCGGGCCCGGCCGCACCCGCTCGTACCGCTGCCGGGTGGTCACGACCGTCAGCGGCCACATCTCGCCGCTGTCCGGGTCGGACAGGACGACGGTCGCGGCGTGCCAGGTGCGGGCGACGGGGACGGCGGCGTGCGCCGACCAGGCTCCGGTGCCGAGGGCGTGTCGGATCCGTGGCGCGAGGGACCTGGCGCCGACGCCGATGACCAGCGCCACGATCCCTAGGCCGACGAGCGGCGACACGACGGAGGTCGCCCATTCGCCCGGGCGCAGCACCCCGACGCCGACGGCGGCCACGAGGAGGACCACCCCCGTGACCGTCATCTCGGTGGCTCTCCCCCGGTACCGCGCCAGACCCTTTGCCGTCTCTTCCCGATCCAGCGCGTACGCCATCCCGAGCCCCCCACCTGTCACTTGTGCCCCACGGATGAGGCTAAGCGCCCGGGATCTCCCGGGGAAGCGTCAGCCCCCACGCCCCCGCCCCGACCGTCCAGGTCCTGCGGCGGACCGGGCCCGTGAGCCGCCCGTCCGCCCGGTAGCGGAAGTCCGGGCCCGAGACCGTGAGGGTGTGGGCCGTCGTGTGGTGGGGCGGGGCCGCCGGCGGGTGGACCGTCACCTCGGCGGCGCCGCCCGCCGAGCGGACCGTCAGTCCCTGGACCGGGGTGTCGACGTCCGTGAGCAGCACCCCGTCCGCCTCCACCCGCAGCCGGTGGGCCCGGACCGCGGGGGCCGTCGGGGCCGGGCGGACCAGGGTGCGCACCAGGGAGCGGCAGGTGCCCCAGACGGTGGTGGTGGCGGCGGTGAGCACCGGCGCGGCCGGGACCAGCAGGTCCCCGAGGACGACGCCGTCGCTGTCGTCGACCAGCAGGTCCAGACGGCGCACCGCCCCGTCCAGCACCGCCCGCGCGGCGGCGGGCGTGGAGCGCGGCACGCCGAGCGCGTGGGCGACTTCCAGGGCGCCCGGAGCGCCGATCGGGACGAGGGCGAGGGCCGCCCCGAAGAGCTCCCGCTCGCGGTGCAGCAGCGCCACCGTCCGCAGCAGCGCGCGGTCGTCGCCGAGCACCACGGGACGCCGGGATCCCCGCCTGGCCAGGGCTCTGGAGAATTCCTCGGGGCCGTCCGGCAGGCAGATCTTCGCCTCCGCGCCCGCGGACAGTACATCCTTCGCGATCCGCACGGACTCGCCGTCACTTCGGCGGGCGACCGGGTCGACGATGACCAGCAGCTGGTCGTGATCCGACACCTCGGTCCTTCCTCGGGTAGCATCTTTGTGCAAGAGCCCCTTGCGCTATTGCGCCAGGGGCTTCGTCTATTCCGGGGCACACCGGTGAGGCGGCGTCACGCCCCCTGACCTTGGACATGCCCCACCCGGAAGGGGTGTACGCCTGTGCCCGCACTTGTGCTGCTCGGTGCTCAGTGGGGTGACGAGGGCAAGGGAAAGGCCACCGACCTCCTCGGTGGATCCGTTGACTATGTGGTGCGCTACCAGGGCGGCAACAACGCCGGCCACACGGTCGTCGTCGGCGACCAGAAGTACGCGCTGCATCTTCTCCCTTCCGGAATCCTCTCACCGGGGTGCACCCCGGTGATCGGAAACGGTGTCGTCGTCGACCCGGCGGTCCTGCTCTCCGAGCTGAGCGGGCTGAACGAGCGAGGCGTGGACACGTCGAAGCTCCTGATCAGCGGCAACGCCCACCTGATCACCCCGTACAACGTCACGCTCGACAAGGTGACGGAACGGTTCCTCGGAAAGCGCAAGATCGGCACCACCGGTCGCGGCATCGGCCCGACCTACGCCGACAAGATCAACCGCGTCGGCATCCGGGTCCAGGACCTGTACGACGAGTCGATCCTCACCCAGAAGGTCGAAGCGGCGCTGGAGGGCAAGAACCAGCTGCTCGCCAAGCTGTACAACCGTCGTGCGATCCAGGCCGACCAGATCGTCGAGGAGATGCTCCAGTACGCGGAGCAGATCAAGCCGTTCGTCGCCGACACGACCCTGATCCTCAACAAGGCGCTCGACGACGACAAGGTCGTGCTCTTCGAGGGCGGCCAGGGCACCCTGCTCGACGTCGACCACGGCACGTACCCCTTCGTCACCTCCTCGAACCCGACCGCGGGCGGCGCCTGCACGGGTGCGGGCGTGGGCCCGACGAAGATCAGCCGGGTCATCGGCATCCTCAAGGCGTACACGACCCGTGTCGGCGCCGGTCCGTTCCCGACGGAGCTGTTCGACGCGGACGGCGAGGCGCTGCGCCGCATCGGTGGCGAGCGCGGTGTCACCACCGGCCGTGACCGTCGCTGCGGCTGGTTCGACGCGGTCATCGCACGGTACGCGACCCGGGTCAACGGCCTGACGGACTTCTTCCTCACCAAGCTCGACGTGCTGACGGGCTGGGAGCAGATCCCGGTCTGCGTCGCGTACGAGATCGACGGCAAGCGCGTCGAGGAGCTGCCCTACTCGCAGACCGACTTCCACCACGCGAAGCCGATCTACGAGATGCTGCCGGGCTGGTCCGAGGACATCACCAAGGCGAAGACCTTCGCGGACCTGCCGAAGAACGCGCAGGCGTACGTGAAGGCGCTGGAGGAGATGTCGGGCGCGCCGATCTCCGCGATCGGCGTCGGCCCCGGCCGCACCGAGACGATCGAGATCAACTCGTTCCTCTAGGCCGTACGCCCGAGGGCCCGTGCCCCGTCCTCACGACGGGGCACGGGCCCTCGGTGTCTCCGCGGGTACGCCCGCCGTACCGCTTCCCCTACGCGTCGAACCCGGTCTCCCGCCCGACCTTCTCCCAGGCCGTCAGGTCGCCCCTGACCTGCTCCAGGTGCCCGAGGATCGTGTCGATCGAGTCGGAGCCGAGGGCCAGCCGCAGCGGCGGGTTCTCGGCGTCCAGCGCCGCGAGGACGGCCGCCGCGGCCTTCGCCGGGTCGCCGGCCTGGCCGCCGTCGCCGCCCTCGACGAACGCGCGGGTGGCGCCGGCCGTGCCCCCGTAGTCGGCGAGGGTGCCCGTGCTGAGGCTGCCGTTGCCGAAGAGGGAGGTGCGGAAGGCACCGGGCTCCACGATGAGGACGCGGATGCCGAGCGGGTTCACCTCGGCGGCGAGCGCCTCGGACAGGCCCTCCAGGGCGAACTTGGTCGCGCTGTACGCCCCGAAGCCGGCCATCGACATCTGCCCGCCGACGCTGCTGAGCTGCACGATCGCGCCGGAGCGGCGGGCCCGCATATGGGGCAGGACGGCCCGGGTGAGGGCGGCAGGACCGAAGACGTGCACGTCGAAGAGGGAGCGCAGTTCGGCGTCGGAGGTCTCCTCGACCGAACCGACGTGGGTGCGGCCCGCGTTGTTGACGAGGACGTCGATACGGCCGTGGCGGGCGGCGACCTCGGCGACGACCCGGTCGACGGCGGCCGTGTCGGTCACGTCCAGGGCGACCGGGTCGACCTGGTCGGGGTGGGCGGCGACCAGGTCGTCGAGGGCCCCGGTGCGGCGGGCGGCGGCGACCACCACGTCCCCGGCGCCGATCGCCGCCTCGGCGAAGGCGCGCCCGAATCCGCTGTTGGCGCCGGTGATCAGCCAGACCTTGCCCATGTGCGTACTCCCCGTGTGGTGTTCCGCGGTGTGGTGTTCCGCTGTGCTGTGTTCCGCTGTGCTGTGTTCAACGAGCCTGGCGCAGGCGGGCGTTGTCCGTCCAAGATCTCTCGTGATAACCCAGGGGCATGACGATCACGGACGTCCACGGCCGGGAACTCCGGTACTTCCTCGCGGTCGCGGAGGAGCTGCACTTCACCCGGGCCGCCGAGCGCCTGTATGTGTCGCAGCCCGCGCTCAGCAAGCAGATCCGGTCCCTGGAGCGGCAGTTGGGGGTGCGGCTCTTCGACCGCGACCGGCGCGGGGTGGCCCTCACCTCCGTCGGTACGGCCCTGCTGCCGCACGCCCGCGCCGCGCTCGCCGCCTGGCAGGAGGGGCATGAGGCGGTACGGCGGGCCCGGGAGGCCGAGCGGGGCCTGCTGGTGGTCGGGATGAGCACCAGTCCGGGGCGCGGCGGGCTGCTGCCCGCGATCCGCTCCCGCTTCACCGAGGCGCACCCGGAGGCGGGGCTGAAACTGCGCCAGGTGGGCTGGGAGGACCCGACGGCGGGGCTCGCGGACGGTGCGAGCGATGTGGCGTTCGTCTGGCTGCCGCTGTCCGGGGAGGACCGTTTCCGCTGGGTGGTGGTGGCGACCGAGCCCCGGCTCGTGGCCCTTCCGGAGTCGCATCCGCTGGCCGCCCGTGACCGCCTGGACTTCGCGGACCTTCTCGACGAGCCCTTCCTCGCGCTGCCGGACACCGGGCCCGAACTGCGGGACCACTGGCTGGCGGTGGAGTCCCGGGGCGGCCGGCCGCCGGTGGTCGGCGGGGAGATAGCCAGTGCGGACGAGACCTACGAGGCGCTCGTCGACGGCCTGGGGATCTGTCTGGTCGCGGCGGGCAACGCGCCGCTCCTCGCCCGCGACGGCGTCGTCACCCGCCCCGTCGACGGCGTCGCCCCGAGCCGCTTCGCCCTCGCCTGGCGCGCGGACGACACCCGCCCGCTGGTCAGGGCGTACGCCCGCGCGGCGGGGGCGGGCCGGGGAAGGCCGATGGGCGCGCGGGGCACCGCCTAGGACCGGTAGTACTCGTTCGGTTCGCCGTCGAGCATCGGGTAGACCAGCAGCCGGTCCCGGCCCTTGAAGGTGTCGACGACCAGGTAGCGGGACAGGCCCTCCTGGCACTCGCGGTCCCAGGCGTCGGTGTCCTTGGTGCGGGGGCCGACGACCAGCACGCTCCCGGCGCCCGCGAGGACGGACGTGGTGCCGCAGGACCAGTCCTCGGCGGTGGTCACGCCGTCGACGGTGCGCGGGTAGCCGTCGATGACGCCGATCACGGGGGCGCCGACCGGGCCCTGGGTGATCGTGACCTCCGAGGTGTAGCGGTCGTCGTTCTCGCCGTAGATCTCCGGTGCGGGGACGCGGGACCAGTGGCCGAGGAAGCGGGCGGGGACGACCGCCGGGCCGCTGGGGGCCTTGCGGTACGTGGTCCGCGCGGCGCCCGAGGCCCATTCCAGGACATCGGGGGAGCGCAGGGTGAGGGTCTGGTGGGCGGCGGGTGTGCAGCGCTCGGCGGGCACGCTGGTGGTCACGTCGGACTCGCCGTAGACCACCTTGTCCTCGTCGGCGGAGACGAGCCGCGAGCGGCCCATGCACATCCGGTTCTCGGTGACCTGGACGTAGACGGCGCTCTTGGAGCCCGCGGCGCCCTGGGCGATCTCGATCCGGGCGGTCTCGCGGGGGGACTCGGGCGAGCCCTGCACGACGCCCTCCCAGGCGCCGAGGAAGGCGGCGGGGACGATCCCGGCGGGCCGGGCGGAGCCGTTGCCGCCGGCCCGGTTCTTCCGGTCGTCGCCGGCGCCGGGGTCGGGCCAGAAGGTGTACGTGAGACCGGCCGCGGCGGCCACGACGAGCGCCGTGAGCCCGGCGACCGGCCCGGCGCGGCGGCACGGGTGCCGGGCGGGGGCCTGGGGAGCGGTGGAGGAGCCGGAGGGCAGGGGGGTGGACGGGGTGGCCTCACCGGGGGCGGCGACGACGGAGCCGGAGCCACCGGGGGCGCCGGTGACACCAGTGACGCCGGAGGCAGCAGAGGCACTGGAGACAGCAGCACCGGACGCACCGGAGAAGACCGGACCTTCCTCCTCCGCCCGCGTCTCCGCCTCCAGCAGCCGCGCCGCGTGCCGTCCGAGCCGTGCCAGTACGTCCGCCGGGAGCCACGGGTCCGGGACCGACAGCGTCTCCGCGATCTCGGCGGCCGACGGGCGCCCGGCCGGGTCCTTGGCGAGGCAGGCCCGGATCAGCCCGGAGAGTTCGGGCGCCAGGTCCGTCAGGTCGGGCTCGTCGTGGGCGATCCGGAACATGGTGGCGTGGACGCCGCTGTCCGCCGTACCGAACGGCGCGCGCCCGGTCGCCGCGTACACGAGCACGGACCCCAGGCAGAAGATGTCCGAGGCGGGCTCGATGTGCTCGCCCCTGACCTGCTCGGGCGACATGAAGCCGGGGGAGCCGACGACCGCCCCGGTGGTGGTCAGGTTGCCGCCGTCGGCGACCGTGTCGACGGCGCGGGCGATGCCGAAGTCGATGATCCGGGGCCCGTCGACGGTGAGCAGCACGTTGGACGGTTTCAGATCGCGGTGGACGAGTCCGGCGGCGTGGATGTGTTCGAGGGCGCGGGCCAGACCGCCGGCCAGGGCCTTCACCGTCACGGGTGACAGCGGCCCGGACTCGTCGCCGACGACGGTCCGCAGCGAGGGCCCCGGGACATAGCCGATCGCCACCCACGGCGACCCCGCCTCCGTGTCGGAGCCGAGCACGGGCGCGGTGCCCGTGCCGCCGACCCGTTCCAGGGCGGCGACCTCGCGGGCGAACCGGCGCCGGAACTCGTCCTGGGCGGCGAGTTCGGCGTGCACCACCTTCACCGCGACCGTCCGCCCGCCGGCCGAGCGTGCCAGGAACACCCGGCCCATCCCCCCGACTCCGAGACGGCCGAGCAGACGGAACGGGCCGATGGTGGCGGGGTCTTCCGCGGTCAATGGCTCCACGTCGTCAGAGCATGCCAGACGGCACGTCAGCCGTCCCCGCAGAGCTTCAGCCCCTTCGGGGTGGCGCAGGGCAGGTGGCCCTGGGTGCCGATCACGTCCTGACCGCGGCCCCGGGTCAGATAGCTGAGGAAGCTGGAGGTCAGCGAGTCGGCGGGGGGTGCGCCCCAGGTGTAGGCGTACTCGATCTCCCGGTACGGGTAGCCCGCTCCGCTCATCTCCTCCAGGACGGGTTCACGGCCGTCGATGGCCACCTTGTGCAGGCCCGGGTGTCCGCCGACGGAGCGGAGGTCGGCGTAGCCGATGGCTCCGGGGAGCTTGGCGACGGTGGTCAGGACCCGGTCCGTGGAGTCGAGTTCGCAGCGGATCACCTCGGACTCGGTGTCGTCGACGTTCACGCAGTCCAGGGAGGAGTTGGCGGGTTCGTTGCGTTCCAGGACCCGGCGCTGGAAGACCTCGCGGGTACCGGAGTTGGCGTCGCGGCTGATGAGCCGGACGGGCCGGTCGACGCCGGGGACCAGCTGGCTCCAGCGGGTGATCTCGCCCCGGTAGACGCGGCGGATCTGGTCCAGGGTGAGGTTGTCGACGGGGATGTCGTCGTTGAGGACGAGGGTGAAGAGGGAGACGGCGACCATGCTCTCCCGCAGCCGGGGGAAGCCGTCCGGCTTGCGGCCGTCGGAGAGGGCGATGACGGCGGGGGAGCCCTTGCCCTGCTTCGCGCCGGCGCCGGCGTCGGCCAGCGCCCGGATCCCGGAGGTCGAGCCGTGCGGGTCGAGGATGATCGTCGCCCCCGCGCAGTCCTTCTCGTACTGCTTCTTCACCTCGCGGACGACGGGGGCGAAGGCGGTGGAGCCGGTGACGGTGAGGGTGCCGGTGGCGCAGCCGATCGGCGGCGGGGTCTGCTCGCGGACGATGATCGCGGCGAGCGCGATCACACAGAGGGTGAGGACGACGGTGACGGCCCGCGAGGTGGGGCTGAACCTGGCGGCCTTCTCGTCGGGGGTGGTGCTCCTGTTGCGCCGGATGGCACCGCCCTGGAGGCTGCCGTCGACCTTGACGTCCCGGTCGGCCACCCCGCCGGAGAGCTGGACGAGCAGCTTGAAGTACTGCCCGCGGTCGAGCGCCACCTTGGGGACGAGCACGGCACTGCCGCTGCGGCCCAGCTTGGGGGCGCGCTCCAGGTCGTCCCGGACCGAGACCCAGCCGGCCGGGACGGTGGCGACGACGCCCTGCACGGTCCGGTCGCCGAAGGTGATCCGCAGCCCGTGGGGCTCGGTGGAGGCGCCGTAGTCGTCGGAGCCGATGTCGAGGTCGCGGTCGTTCTCGATGCGGAGAAGGACGAGGGTGGAGCCGTTGGCGGGCGGGGCCATGCCCACCACCTCGCCCTCCCGCACGGTCATGACCTCGCGGTCCTGGTTCTCCTCCCGGTGGAGCGGGGTGTTGAGCTGCACGCGGTAGCCGAGCCGCTTGCGCTGGGGCGAGAACCGGTCGAGCCAGACGACGCCGACCGAGACCAGGACGCCGAGGAGCGCCGTCCCCAGGGCGATGACGTTCTCAGCAGTGATCCACTCCATGGCCGGGAGGGTACGGACGCCTGTACGAGGGCGGGGGCCGCGTAGCGGGCGGTCACCTGGACTTCTCCGTTCGTTCGGAGAGATCCGGGAGCGGGGCCGGGGCGGCGCGGGGTCGGCCCCCGGGTGGCCGGGCAGGGGTTGCCGGGTGTGCGGAGCGTGGGTGTAATGGCGACGAGGGGGCCTTCCGTCTGAGGAGTACCCCATGCGTGTCGTCGAAGTGACCGCCTACGGCGGACCCGAGGTCCTCAGAATGGTCCGCCGGCCGGAGCCGGAGGCCGGGGCCGTACCGGGGAAGGTACGGGTGCGCCTGAAGGCGGCCGGGGTGAACCAGGCGGATCTGCGGATCCGCGCGGGGAAGTACGCCGACATGGTCGGTTCACTCAGGCCCCCGTTCGTCCTGGGGACGGACTTCGCGGGCAGGCTGCTCGACCACGCCCCCGGGATGCCGCCGGGGACCCGGGTGGCCGGGCTCGTGCCGTGGTTCGAGTCGCTGACCGGCGACGGTACCTACGCGGAGATCATCTGGGCCGACCCGGAGTGGCTGGCGCCGGTCCCCGACGACGTGGAGTTCACCGTGGCCGCGTCCCTGCCGCTGGCCTCGGCCACCGCCGAGCAGGGCCTCGAACGGCTCGCGCTGCGGCCGGGCGCGACACTGCTCGTGACCGGTGCGAGCGCGGTGGTGGGCCGGATCGCGGTCCAGCTGGCGCACGCGGCCGGGCTGCGGGTGGTGGCCGTCGCCCACGAGGGCGACGAGAGCGAACTGAGGATCCTCGGCGCGGACCACGTCGTCACGCGCGGCGCCCCGGAGGACGTGGTGGCCAAGGTGCTCGCGGGCGACCCGTACCGGGTGGACGGGGTCTTCGACGGGGCGCTCGTCGGAGACGCGCTGCTGCCCGTCCTCAAGGACGGCGGCGCGTTCGCCGCGCTCGCCCCCGACCGGATCCCGGCCGCGGAGCGCGGCATCCGCGTCGAGGCGGTACGGGCCAGGCCGGACGCCGCCCGGCTGACGGAGACCCTGCGGAAGGTGGCGGACCGGGAGCTGATCACCCGGGTGGCCGACGTGATGCCCCTGGAGGAGGTCGGGGAGGCCCACCGGAGGGCGGAGGCGGGGCACCGGCCCGGCCGCATCATCCTGATGATCTGAGCCGCCTCGCCTGCGCGGGGCGGCCTGCACCAGGCCGCCCACGCCACGCCTGCGTCCGGCCGCCCGTGCTGGGCCGCCCGAGCCCGCGCCGGGCCGCCGCCAGACGCGTCATGCCGGGGTCAGGAACCCTGCGTCCGCCGGTGGACCCGTCCCGCCACAGCGCCCTCGACCTGGCCGACGCCGTCAATGTGGCTCTGGCCGCCGAGTACGACACCGACGCGGTCCTCACCCTCGACCGGCGCGACTTCCGGGCCGTGCGGCCGCTCGGCCGGCACAAGGCGTTCCGGGTGCTTCCCGACGACCTTCCCCTCCGAGTCCGGGACGGGCGGAACGGCCCGGACCGGCAACGTGTCGGGTCCGCCCGCATCTCGGTGGACAAGATGGTCATGGCCCGCCTCACCTGCGGTTCCTTACCCTCGACGACATGACCCCTCATGTCATCGAACCCGATCCCCAGGCCGGGGCCGCCGTCAAGGCCGCCGACCGCGCGCACGTCTTCCACTCCTGGTCCGCCCAGGGCCTGATCGACCCGCTCGCCGTCGCCGGCGCCGAGGGTTCGTACTTCTGGGACTACGACGGAAACCGCTACCTGGACTTCACCAGCGGTCTCGTCTACACGAACATCGGCTACCAGCACCCCAAGGTGGTCGCCGCCATCCAGGAGCAGGCCGGGAAGCTGAGCACCTTCGCTCCCGCCTTCGCCATCGACGTCCGCTCCGAGGCCGCACGCCTCATCGCCGAGCGCACCCCGGGCGACCTGGACAAGATCTTCTTCACCAACGGCGGCGCCGAGGCCGTCGAGAACGCCGTCCGAATGGCCCGGCTGCACACCGGCCGCACCAAGGTGATGTCCGCCTACCGCTCGTACCACGGCGCCACCTCCACCGCGATCAACCTGACCGGTGACCCGCGCCGCTGGCCCTCCGACAACGGCTCCGCCGGCGTCGTGCGCTTCTGGGCGCCGTTCCTCTACCGCTCGCCCTTCTACGCCACCACCGAGGCGGAGGAGAGCGCGCGTGCCCTCCAGCACCTGGAGGACACGATCGCCTTCGAGGGTCCGGCGACCATCGCCGCGATCATCCTGGAGACCGTGCCCGGCACCGCCGGCATCATGACCCCGCCGCCCGGCTACCTCACCGGCGTCCGCGAGATCTGCGACAAGTACGGCATCGTCTTCATCCTCGACGAGGTCATGGCGGGCTTCGGCCGCACCGGCAAGTGGTTCGCCGCCGAGCACTTCGACGTCGTCCCCGACCTGATGACCTTCGCCAAGGGCGTGAACTCCGGTTACGTGCCCCTCGGCGGCGTCGCCATCAGCGAGAGGATCGCGGCCACCTTCGAGAAGCGCGCCTACCCGGGCGGTCTGACCTACTCCGGTCACCCGCTGGCCTGCGCCGCCGCCGTCGCCACCATCCAGGTGATGGAGGACGAGAAGGTCGTCGAGAACGCCGCGCACATCGGTGAGACCGTCCTCGGCCCCGGCCTGCGCGAGCTGGCCGAGCGCCACCCCTCCGTCGGCGATGTCCGCGGCATGGGCGTGTTCTGGTCGCTCGACCTGGTCAAGAACCGCGAGACCCGCGAGCCGCTGGTCCCGTACAACGCCGCCGGCGAGGCCAACGCGCCGATGGCCGCCTTCGGCGCCGCGGCGAAGAAGAACGGCCTGTGGCCCTTCGTGAACATGAACCGCACCCACGCCGTTCCCGCCTGCAACGTCTCCGAGGCGGAGGCCAAGGAAGGCCTCGCGGCCCTGGACGCGGCCCTCTCGGTGGCCGACGAGCACACCGCGTAACCGCTCTTCCCGGGAGGTTCCCTCCGTCTGGACTAGGGTGTCCGGAGCCGGACGGAGGGGACCGACCACATGCCCGCGAGCGGAGCTGTCACACGCAACACCTTGCGACAGCAGATCGCGGACGCGCTCCGTGACGAAGTGCTCGCGGGCCGTCTCAAAGCGGGCCAGGAGTTCACGGTCAAGCAGATCGCCGACCAGTACGGCGTGTCCGCGACGCCCGTCAGGGAAGCCCTGGTCGACCTCTGCGCGCAGGGCCTCCTCGACTCCGACCAGCACCGCGGCTTCCGCGTCCACGAGTACTCGGTCGACGACTACCGGCGGATCGTCGAGGCCCGGATGCTCGTCGTCGACGGCATCTTCCGGCGCCACGCGCCCGTGAGCCCGGCGACCGTGACCGCCGTGACCGCCGTCCCGGAACCCGACCTCGGCATCGGGGTCGCGCTCGTCTCCATACGCCGCAGGGGCGAGGCCGCCTCCCGCGCCGCCCGCGCCGGGGACCTCGACATCCTCATCGGCTACGACATCCGCTACTGGCGCGAACTGGCCAGGCTGGTCGCCTCCAACGACTACATCGCCGACTTCCTGCACCGGCTCCGCGTCCAGGCCTGGGTCTTCTCCGTGCCCTATCTGCGCTCCGAGCGCGACCTCCTCGGCTGGCTGTGGGCCGGCCACGTCGACCTCGTCGACGCGATCACCCTCGGCGACGGCGAAGCCGCCGCCGAGGTCGTCCGGGAGTACAACGCGCACTCGATGGAGTGGGCGGACCGGCTGGAGGCCCGGACCCGCTGAAGCCCCATCGGGTTGAGCCGGGGCCTTGGGGGGCAGGTGCTCAGCGGGTGGGCGTGGTCGGCCCGGCCGACTACCCTGGCCGTCCCTGCAACTGACGGAGAGCGAGCCTCCCTTGGCCTGTGACCTGTGGCTGGTCCCCCTCGTCGACGTGTTGTGCCACAGCCCCGACAACCCCTTCGCCGAAGAGATAGCCGCCTACGACGCCGTGCTGACCGCGTCCGGTCTGCCGACCGTGCCCGTTTACGCGTACATGCCGGGACTCTCCGGCGACGTCGCCCCCATCGCGGGCTTCGACTACGAGGCCCTGCACTTCCTGCGGCGTGCCTACCTGCTCCAGGTGTGCGGGCTGCCGGTCGAGCCGGTCGGCGAGCTCGGAGGGGACTACGAACAGCTCCTTGAGATGTTCGAGGCGACGGCCCAGCAGTCGCACCTGGTCTGGCACTACGACCACGCCGGCGCGTACGTGCCGGTCGAGTTCCCGGTGCCGCTCGCCAGCGACGAGCTGCTCGAAGGCGGCGGGCCGCTCGGCTCCTCGTACGGGCTGCTGCGGGAGCTGGAGTTCGTGGCGCCCGCGATCGGCATCGACCCGAGGAACCCGCCGGCGGCCCCGGCGGCCCCGGAGCGGCCGACCTCCCTGGAGGAGCCGGCCGAGGCCCCTCCGTACGACGGGCACCCCTTCGCGCGGGAGCGGCACGTGTGGCTGGGGCTGCACGCGGCGGCGACCCGGAGCCTGGCCCAGGGCTCGATGATCATCCTGAGCTGAGCCGGCCTGCTGCTCCCGGCGGCCTGCTCTCGGCGGCCTGCTTCCGGCGGCCTGCTTCCGGCGGCCTGCTTCCGACGGGCTGCTTCCGACGGCTCGGAGACCCGCGTCAGCGGGTCTCCGGGGGCCGCTGGCGCGGCATGTTCGGGCGGGTGCCCGGTGGCAGGGGGAAGCGGCCCGCCGGGTAGGCGCTCTCGGAGCGGGCGGGCAGCACGCCGACCGACTGGAGCGCCAGCGGCGCCGGGCCCGAGCGGAACTCGACCATCCAGTCCGCCGTCTCCGCCCGTACCAGCTCCGTCACGTCCTCCGAGAAGCGGCGCAGCACGCCGAGACAGCGGTCGGCAGCCTCGCTCGCGGTGCCCTCGGTGGGGCCGAGCACCTCCCGGACGCTCTCCGAGGCCCAGTCGAACTGGAGGGCCTGCAGCCGCCGCTGCACGGCCTGCGCCGTCGCCACGTCCCTCATCCAGCCGGCCGTCACCCCGAAGTACCGGTCGCAGGCCAGGCACGCGGCGCCGAGCAGCAGCGACACATAGCCCCAGCCCGCGACGCCCTCCGCGACCCCGGTCAGATCGAGCAGCGGCAGCGCGGCACCCGCGGTCACCCCGACGGCCGTGCCGATCCGCAGCAGACGGGCGGCGCGGCGCTTCCAGACCCGGTCGGAGAGGTACCACTCGACGGTCCGCAGGGCGTTGGCCTCCACCCAGCGGTACAGCTCGTCGAGGCGCTCGGCCGGCTCACCCCAGTCGCCCAGGGGGAACGGCGTACCGGTCAGGTCGCGGTGGACGTCTCCCCCGGGGGGCCCCGGCGGCTGCATCTCCGGCTGCTGGCTCACCGGGGGACTCCTCTGTTCAGCTCAGCGCTCGTGGCCTATCTGTGACGTGCGGTGCACGTGGTGCGTGCCCTTCCTACCGCCGAATGGTGGGCGGCGGGCCCGGAATCCCAGGATTTCCGCCCGCAAGGGGGTGTTGATCAGGTAGAGGAGCCCGGGGTTTCTCACCCGAAAGAGTGATGGAGGCGGGGCGGGCGGCGACCACGTAGGCTCGGCGTACCGACATACGGACGTACCGAACCTCAGGAGTGACCGTGATCCCCGGTGGTGGTCAGCCCAACATGCAGCAGCTTCTCCAGCAGGCCCAGAAGATGCAGCAGGACCTCGCCCGCGCGCAGCAGGAACTGGCCGCGACCGAGGTCGAGGGACAGGCGGGCGGCGGTCTGGTCAAGGCGACCGTGACCGGCTCCGGCGAGCTGCGCGGCCTGGTCATCGACCCCAAGGCGGTCGACCCGGAGGACACCGAGACGCTGGCCGACCTGGTGGTGGCCGCGGTGCAGGCCGCCAACGACAACGCGCAGCAGCTCCAGCAGGCCAAGCTCGGTCCGCTGGCGCAGGGCATGGGCGGCATGCCGGGTCTGGGCTTCTGAGCCCCTTCTAAGGCTCGCTTCCAGCCACTACCGTAAGAATCAAGCACCCCGAGAAGGGCGTTCCGTTGTACGAAGGCGTGGTTCAGGACCTCATCGACGAACTGGGCAGGCTGCCCGGCGTCGGTCCCAAGAGCGCGCAGCGGATCGCCTTCCACATCCTCCAGGCCGAGCCCACGGACGTCCGCCGGCTCGCGCACGCGCTTCTGGAGGTGAAGGAGAAGGTCAGGTTCTGCGCGGTCTGCGGGAACGTCGCACAGCAGGAGCAGTGCAACATCTGCCGCGACCCTCGCCGCGACCTGACCGTCATCTGTGTGGTCGAGGAGCCGAAGGACGTCGTCGCGATCGAGCGGACCCGCGAGTTCCGGGGGCGGTACCACGTCCTCGGCGGCGCGATCAGCCCGATCGACGGTGTCGGCCCGGACGACCTGCGCATCCGGGAGCTGCTCGCGCGGCTCGCCGACGGCGCGGTCACCGAGCTGATCCTCGCGACCGACCCGAACCTGGAGGGCGAGGCCACCGCGACGTACCTGGCGCGGATGATCAAGCCCATGGGGCTCAGGGTCACCCGCCTCGCGAGCGGGCTTCCGGTCGGCGGCGACCTGGAGTACGCCGACGAGGTGACCCTCGGCCGTGCCTTCGAGGGGCGGAGGCTGCTAGATGTATGACGACCGGGCCGGCGCGCTCTCAGGGAGGCTCCTCGATGTCTGACCCCACGCTGCACGCGATCACCCAGAATCCCGACGACTTCTCGGTCCAGATCGCCGACTCCATCGAGAGCTTCATCGTCGCGACCACCGAGGTCGCCAAGGGCGACGAGCCGGACAGCGCGGTGCCCTTCCTCCTCCTGGAGATCTCGCAGCTGCTGCTGGCCGGCGGGCGCCTCGGCGCGCACGAGGACATCGTCCCGGACGAGCGGTACGAGACCGACACGGGCCCGGAGCCCGACATGGACGACCTGCGCGAGCGCTTCGCGGTCCTCCTCGAACCGGTCGACGTCTTCTCCGAGGTCTTCGACCCGTACGAGCCCCGCAAGGCCCCGGTCCCGGCCCGGATCTCCGACAACCTCGCCGACATCGTCGCCGACCTGCGGCACGGCCTGGCCCACTACCGGGCGGGCCGCACCAGCGAGGCCCTGTGGTGGTGGCAGTTCTCGTACTTCTCCAACTGGGGCCCCACCGCCTCGGCCACCCTCCGCGCCCTCCAGTCCCTCGTGGCCCATGTCCGCCTGGACCAGCCGCTGGCGGCCCTGGACGGCCTCGACACGGACGAGGACCTCACGGAGGACGACCTCGCGGAGGAGGCGGGCCGGGTGATGGCCGAGGAGATCGGCGCCCCGCTGGGCCTGGGCGAACGCCGCTGATGATCACTCCGTGAGCGCCCTGTCTCAGGATGCGATATCACGTCGGCGTTTCCGGGTCCCTCGTTAGACTGAGCCGATCGCAGCGCCGGCTGCGGCACAGACTGAGCGAGGAGCGCACGTGGGCCTTGTCGTGCAGAAGTACGGAGGCTCCTCCGTTGCCGATGCCGAAGGCATCAAGCGCGTCGCCAAGCGGATCGTGGACGCCAAGAAGAACGGCCACCAGGTGGTCGTCGTGGTTTCCGCGATGGGCGACACGACGGACGAGTTGATCGATCTCGCCGAGCAGGTATCCCCGATCCCTGCCGGGCGTGAGTTCGACATGCTGCTGACCGCCGGAGAGCGGATCTCCATGGCCCTGCTGGCCATGGCGATCAAAAACCTGGGCCACGAGGCCCAGTCGTTCACGGGCAGCCAGGCCGGTGTCATCACCGACTCGGTCCACAACAAAGCGCGCATCATCGATGTCACGCCGGGCCGTATCCGCACCGCCCTCGACGAGGGCAACATCGCCATCGTCGCCGGCTTCCAGGGCGTCAGCCAGGACAAGAAGGACATCACCACGCTCGGCCGTGGCGGTTCCGACACCACGGCCGTGGCGCTCGCCGCCGCGCTCGACGCCGAGGTCTGCGAGATCTACACCGACGTCGACGGCGTGTTCACGGCCGACCCGCGCGTGGTGAAGAAGGCGAAGAAGATCGACTGGATCTCCTTCGAGGACATGCTGGAGCTCGCCGCCTCCGGCTCCAAGGTGCTGCTGCACCGCTGCGTCGAGTACGCGCGCCGCTACAACATCCCGATCCACGTCCGCTCGTCCTTCTCGGGGCTGCAGGGCACGTGGGTCAGCAACGAACCGCAGGGAGCTCAGAAGGTGGAGCAGGCCATCATCTCGGGTGTCGCCCACGACACCTCCGAGGCGAAGATCACCGTCGTCGGCGTGCCGGACAAGCCGGGCGAGGCCGCGGCCATCTTCCGGGCCGTCGCGGACGCCGAGATCAACATCGACATGATCGTGCAGAACGTGTCTGCGGCCTCCACCGGCCTCACGGACATCTCCTTCACCCTCCCCAAGGCCGAGGGCCGCAAGGCCATCGACGCCCTGGAGAAGGCCAAGGGCGCGATCGGCTTCGACTCGCTGCGCTACGACGACCAGATCGGCAAGATCTCGTTGGTCGGCGCGGGTATGAAGACCAACCCGGGCGTCACCGCGGACTTCTTCCGCGCGCTCTCCGACGCGGGCGTGAACATCGAGCTGATCTCGACCTCCGAGATCCGCATCTCGGTCGTCACCCGCGCCGACGACGTCAACGAGGCCGTGCGCGCCGTCCACACCGCCTTCGGTCTGGACAGCGACTCGGACGAAGCCGTCGTCTACGGAGGCTCCGGCCGATGACACCGAAGCCGACGCTCGCGGTCGTGGGAGCGACCGGGGCGGTCGGCTCGGTCATGCTCCAGATGCTCACGCAGCACGCGGACGTCTGGGGCGAGATCCGCCTCCTCGCCTCCCCTCGCTCGGCCGGCTGCAAGGTCTCCCTGCGCGGGGAGGAGTGCGAGGTCCTCGAACTCGACGAGGAGGCCCTCGACGGCGTCGACCTCGCGCTCTTCCTGGTGCCCGAGCCCGTCGCCGCCCGCTGGGCGCCCGTCGCCGCGCTCAAGGGCGCCGTCGTCGTCGACACCTCCGCCGCCTTCCGCGCGGACCCCGACGTCCCCCTCGTGGTCCCCGAGACCAACGCCCACGCGGCGCGCGTACGCCCCCGGGGCATCGTCGCCAGCCCCGGCTGCACCACCCTCGCGCTGATCGTCGCCGTGGGCGCCCTGCACGCCGAGTTCGGGCTCTGCGAGCTCGTCGTCACCGCCCAGCAGGCCGCCAGCGGCGCCGGACAGGCCGGCGTGGAGGCGCTCCGCGCCCAGCTCGGACTGGTGACCGGCGGCGTCGACCTCGGCACCCACCCCGGAGACGTACGCCGGGCCGTCGGCGAGACCACCGGACCCTTCCCCGGGCCCCTCGCGCTCAACGTCCTGCCCTGGTCGGGCACGGCCGGTGCCGACGGGGCCTCCTCGGAGGAGGAGCAGGTACGGGACGAGACCCGCCGCATCCTCGGCCTGCCCGGGCTGCGGGTCGCCGCCACCTGTCTGCGCGTGCCCGTCGTCACCGGGCACTCCGTCTCCGTGCACGCCCGCTTCGAGCGCCCCGTCCCGGTCGGCCGCGCGCACGAGATCCTGGCGACCTCACCCGGCGTCGTGCTCTACGACGACCCCGGCGCGGGCGACTTCCCCACCCCCGCCGACGTGGCCGGCACCGATCCCGCCTGGGTCGGCAGGGTGCGGCGGTCCATGGACGACGAGCGGGCGCTCGACTTCTTCGTCTGCGCCGACAACCTGCGCAAGGGCGCCGCCCTCAACGCCCTCCAGATCGCCGAATCGGTTGTCACGTATTTGTAGGGTCTGTGAACGACCTGTGAGCAAAAAGGCGTCAGATACCTCTTGAACTGCGGCGATGCCGTGGCCGAGGATGCTCTTCCCCCTTGCTGCAACCAGTGGTTGGGCAGGGGCGTCTCTGCGTGCACGAAAGTCGTGTGACGCGGGACACGCTGCAAAGCGGGGCATCGGGGGAGAACGGTAACGCATGGGGACGAACGGCTCACCGTCGAAAAGGGTGACGCACGCGTACAACCCTGCCGGGGGGAAGCGTGTCCAACATGCGTGGCAGAGGTACTCGACATCGCGATCATCGCCCCGCTGCGCGGCGCGGGCACGGCATTGCTCCCCGTGCGCGGCGCTCCCGCCGATGCCGTACGCGGCTCCGCGGCCGGCGCCGTCCGGCGACCGCGCCCGCTCGGCGGGATGCCGGTGATCGCCCGCATGCCGACCGGGTCCCGCGCGAGCTCCGTGGACGGCATCCCCGCGCCCCGGACGAGCGCCGAGGGCAGCACGGCCGCCGGAACCACCGTCGACCACCTGACCGAGACCTACCGCGCCCACTACCGCTCGCTGCTCGGCCTCGCCGCGCTGCTCCTCGACGACACGGCCTCCTGCGAGGACGTCGTCCAGGAGGCGTTCATCCGGGTCCACTCGGCCCGCAAGCGGGTCCGCGAGCCGGAGAAGACGCTCGCCTACCTGCGCCAGACCGTCGTGAACCTCTCCCGGTCCGCGCTGCGCCGCCGCATCCTCGGCCTCAAGCTCCTGTCCAAGCCGATGCCCGACATGGCGAGCGCGGAGGAGGGGGCGTACGACCAGCTGGAGCGCGAGGACCTGATCAAGGCCATGCGCGGCCTCCAGCGCCGCCAGCGCGAGGTGCTCGCCCTGCGGTACTTCTCCGACATGACCGAGGTGCAGGTCGCCGAGGCGCTCGGAATATCCCTGGGCTCGGTGAAGGCGTACGGTTCGCGGGGCATCGCGGCGCTGCGCGTCGCGATGGGAGCGACGACATGAGCGAGGCCCCCGACAGGAACGGCGGGACCGGTGGGGCTCAGCGGAGCCACGCCGCCGGTGGCGCCCGAGAAGAACGTGACGACCTGAGTGGACAGCGCATGGTGAACATCGAGCCCGGCCCCGGCGAGGGCGACGGGGACGACGAACTCGCGCTGCGGCGGCTGTTCCAGGGCGCCGTGTCCGGCCTCGAGCCCTCCAAGGGCTCGCTCGAACACCTGCGGCGGGCCGTGCCCGCGCGGCGCGCCCGTAAGCGGCAGGCCGTCGTGGGCGCCGCCGCCGCGGCCGTCCTCATCGGCACCGCCGTACCCGCCTTCGTGCACGTCGCCGCGTCCGGCGGCGTCTCCGCCGCCGGCAACCCGGTGAACGCCGGGCACGGCGAGGAGGCCCAGGGCGGCACCGGCACCGACACCGGGGTCGAGGGCGGCCAGAGCTCCAAGGCCCCGGCGAGCACCGTGTCCCCCAGCCAGGGCGCCGACGAGGGCTCCCAGGGCAAGCCGCAGCGGCCCGGCACCGGCGTCTCCGGCGGCGGGTCCTCGCGGTCGCAGGGCTCGGGCCCCGGCTCCGGGCCCCGGTGCGAGGCCGGGCAGCTCGGCGTCAGCGCGGCGGAGGCCGGCGGACCCGACGGCGAGGGCAAGGTCTACGGCACCTTCCGCTTCTCCAACGTCTCCGCCCGGGACTGTGTCCTGGACGGCAGCGGGGTCGTCGGCTTCGAGGCGCGCGGGGCGGCCGACCCGGGCCGGATCTCGGTCGTCCGGCACACCCCGGGGGACGGCGGGAGCGGTCTGCCGGACCCCTCGCAGGAGATGTCCTCGATGCTCCTCAGGCCGAGCGACAGCTACGAGGTGAAGTTCGTCTGGGTGCCGAGTGAGACCTGCCCGACCACCGGCACCACCCCGACGCCCACCCCGACCGAGCCGACCGAGCCGCCGACCACGCCGCCGCCGACGCCCACCCCGACGGCCGGCACCGGCAACCCCGGCAACCCCGACCCCAGCGCGGGCACGGGCTCCGGCGGCACGGGCACGGGCTCCGGCTCGGAGGCGGGCACGGGAGCGGGCGCCGACGCGGCCCCGCAGCTGCTCCGCGAGGACGGCGGCCTGGCCGACGGCAGCGTGCTGGTGAGCCACGTCGCGGAGCCGGGCGGCCCGGGAGCCTCGGCGATCGTCCCGAACGCCTGCGCGGGCACGATCTACCGCACCGGGCTCCTGAGCGGTTCCTGAGCCGGTTTCCTGAGCGGTTCCGAGGCGCTGGGCCTACAGGCCCAGCGCCTCGTCGCGTGAGGCCTCCGCCTCCCGGCGGACCAGGCGGAACCACATGAAGAGGACGAAGCCCGCGAAGACGAACCACTCCGCGGTGTAGCCCAGGTTCTGGAAGGCCTTCGCGTCCAGGCTCGTGCCCGCCGCGGCGGCGGCCGGGACCGGCGTCAGCCCGGCGGGGGAGTCCGTGAGGGTGACCCAGGCGTCGTAGACGTCGTCGGTGACCACGTTCACCAGGGACGCCGCGCTGATCATGCCGAGCTGCCCGTCCGGCAGCCCGCCCGCCGCGCTGACGCCCTTCGTGCCCTGGGTCTCCGAGGCCTGGAGCGCGCCCACCACGGTGACCTCGCCCGACGGCGGGGCGGGCGCGTTCGCGCCCGTGGGGAGCCAGCCCCGGACCACCGGCAGCGACCGGCCGCCGTCCGTCCGCAGCAGCGTCAGGACGTAGCTGCCGGTCCGGCCGTCCAGCTCACGGTCGGGGACGAGGAACTGCTCCCCGAACCGGCCGCGCGCCTCGGCCGGCCGGCCCGAGGTCTCCTTGTCCACCGGGAGCAGCGAGTCCAGCGGTACCGCCTTCAGCGTGCTCGCGTCGGGCCGCTTCTCGGCCTCCTTGTGGGAGTCGACGCGATCCTCGAACTTGCCCAGCTGCCACGTCCCCATGAACACGCAGAACGGGATCGCCAGCAGGACGAAGACGTTGATCCCCCACCAGCGGGGCGTTCTCAGGAACCGGTACACGCCCCCCACGGTACGCAAGCGGCCTCAGCTCTCCTTCGCCCGGGTCCCCAGGTGCTTCGCGGCGAACGCGAGGTCCAGGGCGACCTGCTTGATCCGCTCCTCCACCACGAGCGAGCCGTGCCCCGCGTCGTACCGGTACACCTCGTGGATCGCGCCCCTGGCCTTGAGCCGGTCCACGTAGTTGTCGATCTGGCGGATCGGGCAGCGCGGGTCGTTGACGCCGGCCGTGATGTGCACCGGGGCGGTCACCGCGTCCACGTACGTCAGGGGCGACGAGGCCGCGAACCGCTCGGGCACCTCCTCGGGCGAGCCGCCCAGCAGCGTCCGGTCCAGCGCCTTCAGGGCCTCCATCTCGTCCTCGTACGCCGTGACGTAGTCCGCGACCGGGACCCCCGCCAGCCCGACCGCCCAGGCCTCCGGCCGGGTGCCGATGCCGAGCAGGGTCAGATAGCCGCCCCAGGAGGCGCCGGCGAGGACGAGCCGGTCCGGGTCGGCGAGGCCGCTCGCCACCGCCCAGGCGCGCACCGCCTCGATGTCCTCCAGCTCGATCAGACCGACCCGGTGCTTGAGCGCGTCCGTCCACTCCCGCCCGTACCCCGTCGAGCCCCGGTAGTTGACCCGCACCACCGCGTACCCGTGGTCGAGCCAGGCCGCCGGGCCCGAGGCGAAGGCGTCGCTGTCGTGCCAGGTGGGACCGCCGTGCACCTCGAAGACCGTGGGGAAGGGGCCCTCGCCCGCCGGGCGCTGCACCAGTGCGTGGACCCGGCCGCCGGGGCCCTCCACCCACACGTCCTCCACCGGCACCGACGGCGGCGCCTTCGGGCCGGGCGGGTCGAGGACGACACCGCCGTCCGTGGACCGCACCACCGGCGGCTGGGCCGCCGAGGACCACAAGTACTCCACGCTGCCGTCGGGACGGGCCGTCGCGCTCGACACCGAACCGGCCGGGGTCTCCACCCGGACCAGGGCGCGGGTCGCGATCTCGTACCGCCACAGCTCGCTGCGGGCCTCGAAGCTGTGCACGATCAGCAGGCCGCTGCCGTCCGGATACCACTCGGCCGACACGTCGCCCGGCAGGTCGAGCGCGAGATCGGTCTCGGTGCCCGCCGTCACGTCCCAGAGCATCGGCTCCCAGCGGCCACGCCGCTGGTGCCCGACGAGCAGCCGGGTGTCCCCGTCGACCGGGGCGAAACCGAGCACCGCGAGGCCCAGCTCCTCCGTGCCGCCCTTGGTGTCGTCCAGCTCCGCGACCACACCCGCGTCCGAGGCGCGCAGCACCCGCAGCGCCGAGTGCATCGCGTCCCCGTGCTCGGTGTGCTCGACCGCGATCAGCGCGCCGTCGTGGCTGAGGTCGCCGACCCCGGCCGACTCCCGGTGCCGGTAGACCTCGACCGGGGCGTCCGCCCCCGGCCGTACGAGATGGATCGTCGAGCCGTCCTCGTCCGTGGAGCGGCCCACCACGAGCGTGCCCTCCCGGCCGATCGCGAGCCCCGCCGGGTAGGAGGCTTCGAGGCCGGGCACGGCCGGCTCGTCGGCTCCGCCGCCGAACGGCTGGCGCATCCACACCCCGAACTCGTCCCCGTCGGTGTCCGCGAACCACCAGATCCAGGCGCCGTCCGGGGACAGCGTGCCGTCCGTCGTGCCGTTCGGCCGGTCCGTGACCTGCCGCTGCTCCCCGCTCGCCCGGTCCCAGGCGTACAGCTCGTACGTCCCCGTCGCGTTCGACACGAACAGCGAGCGGTCCGGGGCCTCCTCGGCCCACTCGGGCAGGGAGACGCGGGGTGCGCGGAAGCGCTGCTCCCACAGGGGGATCGGGTCGGTGGGCACGGGGCCGGGTCCGGCGTTGTCGCTCTGAGTCATGGCACCCATGATGCTCCGCACGACGGACAATCGGGTCGCGTCCTCCTCAACCTGTGGATAACCTCGCGGACATGTACTCCGCGACCCCCGAGGACTGGCGCGAGGCCAACCGCGCCCGCTGGGACGAGCGCGTCCCGATCCACGCAGCCAGCGCGTTCTACGATCTCGACACCTTCCGCGCGGGCAAGGACGCCCTGCGGGACTTCGAGCTCGCCGAGGTCGGTGACGTCACCGGGCGCAGCCTGCTGCACCTCCAGTGCCACATCGGTCTGGACACGCTCTCCTGGGCGCGCCACGGCGCCTCCCAGGTCGTCGGTCTCGACTTCTCCGAGCCGGCCGTCGAGACCGCCCGCTCGCTCGCCGCCGACCTGGGCCTCTCCCAGGACCGGGCCGCCTTCGTCGCCGCCGACGTGTACGACGCGGCGGAGGCCGTCCCGGACAACGCCTACGACATCGTCTACACGGGCAGCGGGGCGCTGTGCTGGCTCCCGGACATCGAGCGCTGGGCGGAGACCGCCGCGTCGCTGGTGGCCCCGGGCGGTTTCCTCTACGTGGCCGAGTTCCATCCGCTCACCGACTCGCTCGACGACGAGACCGGCAGCCGGGTCGTGCACGACTACTTCGTCCGTGAACCGTGGGTGGACACGACGCCCGGCACATACGCCGAGCTCGACGCGGTCACCGTCCACAACCGCAGCGTGGAGTGGGTGCACCCGGTCGGCGAGGTCGTCACGGCGCTCGCGAGGGCGGGGCTGCGGATCGAGTTCCTGCACGAGCACGACGCCTCGCTGTTCCCCCGCTACGGCGCGCTCCAGCAGCACGAGGACGGCTACTACCGCTTCCCGGCGGACCGCCCGCGCATCCCGCTGATGTACTCGGTCAAGGCGTCCCGCCCAGCCTGATCACGGCGCGACCGCCCGACAGGTCCACCGTCGAGCGGTTCGGCGGGGCGCCGTCCTCCTCGTCGTCCCGCAGCACCAGCGAACTCCGCCGCTCCTTGAGTTCGTTCTGCTTTCCCTGCGAGAAGGTGGCGTGCAGCTGCTCGAAGCCGGTCGAGGAGACCTGTCCCGTGCGCTTCCCCCGGCCGGTCATCCGCAGCAGCTGATCGGCGAAGGCGATCACGGTCAGCAGGATGACCAGACCGGGCAGCGTCACGAACACGGCGAACTCCATGTCCCCATCAGAACACGACCGCCCGGATCGGGTCACGGGTCGGGGCATGACCTTGCCCGGCGCGGGGAGCACCCCCAGGATGTTGAATGAGTGACTGATGGGGAGAGAGTGATCAATGGCGCGCACAGGGTCCGGTGGACCGGCCGGGACGGCGATGCTGTGGGGGGAGCGGGTGAGCGCCGCCCAACTCGACGCCGCCGAGGAGGGCTACGCCCTCTGCGGACCCGCCGAGCGTCTCCTGTGGGAACGGCTCTCCGTCTTCGAGGGCGCCTTCGGCCTGGACGCCGTCCAGGAGGTGTGCGCCTCGGAACTGCTGCCTCCGGCACGCATCCCCGCGGTCCTCGACCGGCTCGCCCCGCTCGCCCTGCTGCCCGTCGACGACCTCTTCGACGGCGAACCCGACGCCCCCCGCTACTGGATGCCGCACCCGGTGCGGGCGGTGGGAGCCCGGCACCTCACGGGGCGCGGCGACCGCGGCTCCGTCGTCCCGCGCCACCGGCGCTGGTGCGTGAAGACCGCCCGGCGGGCCGCGGACTGGTGGCAGAGCGGCCGCCAGCTCGACGCCCGCGACCTCGCCCTGCGCGAACTCCCCGACCTGGCCGCCGCCATGGACCCGACGAACGCGTGGCCCACCCCGGCCGACGAGGCCGCCGCGGCCGTCGAGGTCGCCGTCTCCCTCTGGTTCCTGTGGGTGGCCTGCGGGCGGGTCGACGAGGGCCGCAACCGGCTCCGGCACGCCCTCTCCCTGCACACCGAACCCCCCTCGGCCCGGGCCCTGTGGCTCGCCGCCTTCCTGGAACTGGAGTCCGGCCGGCCCGAGGACGCCGAGCCGATCCTCGTCCGGGCCTGGGCGGCGGCGGTACGGGACGGCGACGAGCACGCCCTCGGGATGCTGGCCCATCTGCGGGGCACGACCGCGCTGTTCCAGGGGCGGACGGACGCGGCGGCGGAGGAGTTCCGGGACGCGCTGGCCCTGGTGGGGGAGCGGACCGACTTCGGGCCGAGCCGCCACGGGTGCTGGGTCGGCCTGGCGCTCTCGCTGTGCCGGACCGACCCGGAGGCCGCGCAGGAGGCGCTCGACCAGTCGGACCGGGAGCACGGGACCCGGCGCACCTGGGCGGGCCGTGACCTCTACTCGGAGTCCTGGGCTTCGCACGTCCGGGCCGAACTCGCCGCCTGGGACGGGGACCCGGAGCGGGCCGCGGGCCACGCCCGACGGGCCCTGCGCGAGCATCTGCGCCTCGGTTCGTCGGTGGGGGCCGCCGCCGCGGCGGAACTCCTGGCCCAGATGTGGTCGATGAGCGGCAGGAACGACAGGGCGGCCCATCTCCTGGGCGCGGTGGACGTGTTGCGGGGCTCGGCCTTCGAGCCGTCGTACCGGCCGGCGGAGTACTGCGCGGCGATCCGCGCCCGCAGCGAGCGGGCACTCGGCTCGCTGCTCGACGATCCGGAACTGCGGGACGCCTACGAGGAGGGCGCCAGGCTGGGCCTGTTCACCCTGGCGGAACGCCGGTAGGCGTACAGACCGCCGGCAGCCGCACTCGGACCGCCGGTGGACGCACGCACGAGACCGGATGCCGGGGCCCGCCCGGGAGTTTTCCACAGATCCGTCCGCGCTCCGTCGGAGACCGGTTCCGCTGTCTACGATGCCGACATGTTCGCCTTCGTCGTGGCCGCCGTGTTCCTGCTGCTCTTCGGGGCCGGTGTGCTGCGCGACCGGCGCCGCTTCGGCAACGCCGTGTACCTCGGCCTCGCCGTCACCTTCCTCGGGCTCGGGCTCCTCGCCGGGATCGAGGACGCCCCACCGGGCGTGGCCGAGACCGTGATGGTCTGCGGGCTGCTCGTGCTCGGCCTCGGCCCGGTCGTCCTCGCCGGGCTGCTCTGCGCGAACGGCGTGAAGATGGTCCGCAAGGAGGGCAGACGCCCGGCCAACCTGCTGTCCCTCCTCGCCGGGCTCGGCATGTTCGGGGTGATGGCCCTGGCCGTGGCCGCCGTCGTCGCCCGCTCCTGGGTCCTCGGCCTGATCGTCGGCACCACACTCCTCGTCCTCGGCTACGTCTCCTTCCTCTTCCTCTGCTTCATCGGATACGCCTTCCTGTACGGGAGCATGCGCATCCGCCGGGACGCCGACTACGTGGTGGTCCTCGGCTCCGGCCTGATCGGCGGCCGGCGGGTGCCCCCGCTGCTCGCGAGCAGGCTGGACCGGGGACGGCAGGTGTACGAGATGCTGGCCGCCCGCGACCGGAGCCGGAGCGGCCCGCCGGTCCTCATCACCTCCGGCGGACAGGGCCCCGACGAGGAGGTCCCCGAGTCGCACGCCATGGCCGACTACCTCGTCGAGCGCGGCTTCCCGGCCGACGCGGTGGTGCGCGAGGACCGTTCGCGCACCACCGACGAGAACATGCTGTTCAGCAAGGAGCTGATGGAGCGGGACCGGCCGGGCTCCGCGTGCGTGATCGTCACCAACAACTTCCACGCCTTCCGGGCCGCCCTCACGGCCCGAAGAGCGGGCGTCGACGGCCAGGTGGTGGGCTCACCGACCGCCGCCTACTTCTGGCCGTCGGCGATCATGCGCGAGTTCGTCGCGGTCTTCCTCCAGTACAAGGTGGTGAACCTGGGGATCTGCCTGACGCTGATCCTGCTCGGGGTGCTCGCCGGGCTCGCCGGGCTGGCGGTCCGCTGACCGGCCGGGGCCGTCGGGAGGCGGCTCACGGGGTGACGACCGGGAAGTCGGGGTCGGCCTTCGTCACGTACGAGAAGAGGCGCGCGAGCAGCGCCGGGTCGCCTTCCACCCCGACCCCCAGCTCCTGGAGGCCCCGCCCGGCCAGCAGGCCGAGCAGCTGGGCCTTGGTCAGGGTGAGGGTGAGCCCGGGGGGCGTCCGGGGCTCGCCCGTGACGGCCCGGTGGGTGAGGGCTCCGTTGTGGAGGGTGAGGCGGTGGCGGGCGTTCTCGTCGCTCAGCACGAGATCGATGGTCAGCTCGTCGTCCCAGGCGCGCGGTCCGTCGACCCGGATCGCGATCGAGTCGACGAGCATGGGGACCGTGAGGGCCATGAGCATCTCGGGGTTCGAGAGCTCGACGATGTCGGAGCGGGGCCCTTCGCGGAGCTCCTTGGCTCCCGTCAGGTAGAAGTTGCGCCAGGTGCCGTTCTCGGCGCCGTGCCCGAGGCGCTCGTAGACCTCGGCCAGCGTCTCCTTCGCCCCGGTGTTCTCCGGGTCGGCGAAGACGAGGTGGTTGAGCAGGGTCGCGGCGAAGCGGAGGTCGCCCGCCTCGACGTACGTACGGGCCTTGGCGAGGGCTGCGGCCGGTCCGCCCGCCACCTCCACGTACCGCTCGGCGAGTTCGGCCGGCGGCTGTTCCCAGAGATGGGCCGGGTTGCCGTCGTACCAGCCCAGATAGCGCTGGTAGATCGCCTTGGCGTTGTGGGAGAGCGAGCCGTAGTAGCCGCGCGCGTGCCAGGACCTCTCCAGGGCGGGCGGCAGCTGGATCCGCTCGGCGATCTCGACGCCGGTCAGGCCGTCGTTGAGGAGCCGCAGGGTCTGGTCGTGCATGTACGCGTACAGGTCGCGCTGCTCGGACAGGAACCGCACCACGTTGTCATGGCCCCAGGTCGGCCAGTGGTGGGAGGCGAAGCCGACGTCGTAGCGGCCGTGGAAGTACTCGATGGCCTCGTCGAGGTACCGGGCCCAGATCCGGGAGTCGCGGACGACGGCCCCGCGCAGGGTCAGCACGTTGTGCATGTTGTGCGTGGCGTTCTCGGCGAGGCACAGGGCGCGGTGGTCGGGGAAGAGGAAGTTCATCTCGGACGGGGCCTCGGTGCCCGGGGTGAGCTGGAAGACGATCCGCACCCCGTCGACCGTCTCCTCCTGGCCGGTGCGGACGATGTCCACGGTCGGCGGGACGAGGGTGATCGTGCCCGTGGAGGTGGCCTGTCCGAGGCCGATGCCGATCTGGCCCTTCGGCGACTTGGGCAGCATCACGCCGTACATGTACCCGGCGCGGCGGCCCATCGCCCCGCCCGCGTACACGTTCTCGCTGACCGCGTGCTCCAGGAACCCGGCGGGCGCCAGGATCGGGACGCCCTCCTCGGTGCCGTGCGGCAGGATCCCGCGGGCGCCGCCGAAGTGGTCGCCGTGCGAGTGGGTGTAGATCAGGCCGGTGACCGGGCGGTCGCCCCGGTGCTCCCGGTAGAGCGCGAGGCCGGCGGCGGCCGTCTCGGCGGAGATCAGCGGGTCGATCACGACGATGCCGCGCTCGCCCTCGACGATCGTCATGTTGGAGAGGTCGAGCCCGCGCACCTGGTAGATGCCCTCGGTGACCTCGTACAGGCCCTGCCGGGCGCACAGCCGGCCCTGGCGCCAGAGGCTCGGGTGGGCGGTGTCGGGGCACTCGGCCTTCAGGAAGCCGTAGGCGTCGTTGTCCCAGACCGTCCGCCCGTCGGCGGCCGTGATCACGCCGGGGACGAGGGCGCCGAGGAAACCCCGGTCGGCGTTCTCGAAGTCGGTGGTGTCCTCGAAGGAGGGCAGGGTGTCGCTCATGTGCCGGGTGCTCCGTTCCGCGGGGGCGGTGTGCGGCGTACCGGTCCATCTGAACACCGGGGCCGTACGGCCGCACTCCGGCGGCGATCAGCGCCGGGGCGCCCGCCGACGCCCGTACCGGGGCCGGTGTGAGCGGCGGGAGCGGGCCTTCCTGCCTACTCTTGAGAGGAGGCAGGAAGGTGACCCATGAGGCGACGCCACCACTTCCACATCGACTACCTCGGGCACTCGGTCTCCGCGACCGTCGAGACCGGTCACACTCCCGCCGTCGAGGTCCTCGTCGACGGCAAGGAGACCGGCCACGCCACGACCACGGACGACCGGCCGGTGTCGGTCCCGATCGAGCTGCCGACCGACCCGCCGACGACGGTGACGGTACGGGCCACCCCGGGGCCGGGCGTACCGCGCTGCCTGCTGCTCGCGACGGCGGACGCGGATCCGCAGGTGATGGCACCGAGGCTGTACTGAAACCTGGGGCGTGCCGGGAGAAAGCCCGCGGCCCGCTCAGGAGAGCCAGGCCATCCCGATGACCAGGAAGACGACGAAGGCGATGGCCCCGGCCACGGCGGCCGTCTTGCGGGGGCGGCGCCGGGAGAGCTCGGCGAGCCCGCTGCCGCTGACGGAGCCGGGGCGCTCGCGGCGCCGGGACGCGGGTGCCTGCGGGGCGGCGGAGGCGGGTGCGGGAACGGGCCGGGTGCGGACGGCCGGCGGCGGCGGACCGGGGTGGTGCTGCGGGGCCGCCGGGGCGTGAGGGCCGTGCGTGGCATGTGAGCTGTGCGTGGTGTGCGAGCCGTGAGTGGTGTGCCCGTGCCCGGTCCGCGGTGCGTGAGCGGGGTGCGGTGCGGCGGCCGGGCGGGTCTGTGCCGGGGCCTGCTGCGAGTAGGCGCGCCAGGCACCGGAGGAGAACCAGTCCGCGATGGCCTGGGCCGGGGGCCGCTGCTCGGGCTGCTTGGCGAGCAGGCTCAGCAGATACGTCTCGAAGTCGGGCGGCAGCACCACCCCGAGTCTGCTCGGTGGCACCGGAGGGGTGTCGATGTGCTGGTACAGCAGGGCGGTCGCCGTGTCCGCGCGGAACGGCGTGAGGCCGGTGAGGAGTTGGTAGAGCACACAGCCCAGCGAGTACACGTCCGACGCGGACGAGGCGGGCTGTCCGAGGGCGCGCTCGGGCGCCAGGTACAGCCCGGTGCCCACGATCTGACCTGTCGTCGTGAGCGCCCCCGAGGGGTCGTCCACGAACCGCGCGATGCCGAAGTCGGCGAGCTTGACCGTGCCGTCGGCGTCGACGAGCAGGTTCCCCGGCTTGATGTCCCGGTGTACGACACCCTGCCGGTGCGCGGCGGCGAGCCCGGCGGCGGCGTGCGCGGCGACCACGGCGACCCGCTCGGCGGGCAGGACCAGCGGATCGGCGGGGGTACCGGCGAGGCTGTCGCCCTCCACCAGCTCCATGACGAGGAACAGCTTTCCGTCCCAGGTGCCGAAGTCGAAGACACCGACCACATGCGGATGGCTCAGCCGGGCCGCCGTCTGCGCCTCCAGGCGGAACCGGTCACCGGCGGAGGGGTCGGCCGCGTGCGCCAGCATCAGCTTCACGGCCACGGACCGGCCGAGCACCTCGTCGGTGGCCTGCCACACCTCGCCCATGCCGCCCCGGCCGATACACACATGAAGCCGATATCGGTCCGCGACCAGCACCTGGAGACCACCCTTTCGACGATCGATCAACTTGACGGAAGAGAACCAGCGTAGAGCCGCCCGCCGGCGCCTCTTGCCGCGCTCCCCCCGAGCAGGCCTCCGCCGAGGGCGCTACCGCCTCCGGAACCGGAGGATCGGAGGACCGGAGGATCAGAGGACCGGCGGGCGGCCCAGCCGGGTCATGCGCCACACCGTGCGCCACCGCATCGGCCTGCGGGGGCCGCACGGCGTCCGTACGCCCTCGAAGAAGCCGCTCCACCACGCCCGCTGGGCCGTCAGGGACCGCGTCCGCACCAGGGTGAGGAGCATCCACACGCCGAGGTGCACCGGGACGAGGACGGCGGGCAGCCGGCGGCGGGTCAGCCAGACCCGGTTGCGGGCGGTGAACCGGTAGTGGCCGGCGTGCCGGGCCGGGGAGGTCCTCGGGTGCTGGAGGACGAGTTCGGGTTCGTAGAGGATCTTCCAGTCCGCGTCGAGCGCCCGCCAGGCCAGGTCGGATTCCTCGTGCCCGAAGAAGAACTCGCCCGCCCACAGGCCGGTCTGCCGGAGCATCGGCATGGAGAAGGCGTGCCCGCCGCCGAGGAAGGCGGTCACGAGTCCGCGCCGCATCGGGTCGTCCGCACGGAGCCGGGGGATCCAGCGCCGCTCGGTGTGCCCGTGCTCGTCGGCGACCCGGAACCCGACGATCCCCAGCGCCGGGTCCTCCGCGAACAGCCTCTGGACCCGGCGGAACACGTCGTCCGCGATGAGCAGGCCGTCGTCGTCCAGCTCGACGACGACGTCCACGTCGCCGGAGTCCCGCAGCAGTTCGAGGCCGACGTTACGGCCGCCGGGGCAGCCCAGGTTCTCTTCGAGCGGGATCTTGGTGGCGGTGGTCACGACCTCGGTGAGGGGCGTCGCGTTGCCCACGAGCACGACCCGCGCGGCGGGCACGTCCTGCGCGGCCACCGAAGCGAGCAGCGCCTCCAGTTCCCGCGGGCGGGTGCCCATGGTCACGATGACGACTCCGATACGGGGCAGCGGCATGGCGGTGAACTCCAGTGATCGACAATCCGCCGATGCTAGCGCCGCCGCCGTGCCCGGCCCGCTGCGGCACCCGGCCCGCTACCCCTCCCGGCCCACGTCCGCCCTCATGCGCCTCATACGCCTCGGGCGTCGCGGTCCACGGGCCGCCGCGCGAGCAGTTCGGCCAGGCCACGGCGGGTCGCGGCGATGACCACGCGGTCCTCGGGCCGCAGGACGTACCCGGGATGGGGTTTCCACAGCAGCTCGGGCCGGTCGCCGTCCTGGCGCGCGGAGGCGAGGTCCGGGCGGCGGGCTGCGGGGTCGGCCGTGTCGAGGGCGAGGACCCGCCAGCCCCCCGGCCGGAACGCCGCGGCGACCGTACGGCCCTCGAACTGCGGGTGCCCGGCGACGAGCAGCGCGGCGAAGAGCAGGACCTTCCGCTCGACCGGGATCGCGCCCAGGATCTGGCGGCCCATCATGGCCCCGGCGAAGGCGGGCGCGGCGAGGTGGCTGACGCTGCGGCTGCGGGTGAGCGCGTCCGGGTACGCGGTGCGCAGCGTGCGGTAGACGGCGGTGGCGAAGTCGTCGTCGAACAGGCGCAGCGCGACCCGCAGATCGGGCTTGGCCGTACGGGCGGAGAGGGCCGCCTCCAGGTTCGTGGTGTCCGAACTGGTCAGGGCGAGGAGGGCGTGGGCGCGGTCGATCTTGGCCGCCTCCAGGACGCCGTCCTCGGTGACGTCCCCGAGGACGACCGGCACGTGGAGGCTCCGGGCCAGCGGGATGCCCCGGGCGTCGGGGTCCTCCTCGACGCAGACGACGGGGATGTCGAGCTCGCGCAGCCGGGCGAGGACGCGGGTGCCGACCTTCCCGAGCCCGAGCAGCACCACATGGCCGGACAGCCGCCGGGGCGGGCGGCGCAGCGCGCTCGCGTCGCGGAAGGTGCCGAGCGCTTCGAGCCCTCCGGCGACGAGCAGCGGCAGCAGGGCCAGGCCGACGAGACCGGAGAGCAGCTGCAGGACCTGGTGGGTGACGGGCGCGCCGAGCGCGGGGTCGTTGATGGAGAACAGATCGAGCAGCGTGAGGTAGGCGGCGTGCACCGGGTCGGCGTCGGTGAGCAGCGTGGTGACGCAGGTCAGGGCGAGGACGGAGGCGAGGAACCCGGCGACGGCCCAGCGCAGCCGGACGGAGAACAGCTCGCGCAGCGGGGCGCCGCGGCGGGCCAGGCGCCGTACGGGCAGGGCGGGACCGGCGTACCGGACGGTCTCCAGGACGATGCTGCCGCGCCCGCCGGTGCCCGCCACCGTCAGATCGTCGGGCAGCAGATGGGGGCCCTCCCGGTCGGCCTCCGAGCCCTCGGCGCCCGCCGGGTCGGTCGTGGTGGACGAGAGCAGCGCCAGGGTGCAGAGCCCGGCGTCCGGCACCTCGCCGCGTGCGGGCGGGGGGCGTTCGGCGGCGCGCAGCAGGACGCCGTCGGCCTGGACGACCTTGCTCGTGCCCGCGACGGCGGTGGCGGCGAGCGCGGGCGCGGCGGTGTCCGCGTCGGACAGGACGGTGGTGGAGGCGTCGAGGACGGCCCGGTTCAGGCCGGGCGTCCGCACCAGCGCGGACTGGTCGAGCAGCGCCTCGAGGCGCTGGCCGAGCTTGCGGTTGTACATCCGCACCACGAGCCGGAGGCCGGGGTTGAGGCGGCGGGCGGCGAGCGCGGCCCGGAGGTTGGTCTCGTCGTCCTCGTAGAGCAGCGCGAGGGCGGTCGCGCGGTCGGCCCCGGCGCGCAGCAGCGCGGCCGCGGTCGGGGCGGGCGCGGTCATGACCCGTACGGGCAGGACGAGACCGCCACCGGTCGTGTCGCCGGGATCGGTGTCCGGCGCGGCGACCGGCCCGTCCGGGGTTTCGGCCGCCCGCTGGGCGGCCCATTCCTCGGGGACGACCAGGACGACCCGCTGGCGGTAGACGTCCCGCAGTTCGTCGGCGAGGCGGTGGGCGAGTCCGTCGTCGCCGCAGACCAGCATGGGCCCGTCGGCCCGGGGGCTCCCGTCCTCCTGTCGCGGCACTGTTCCCGCCATGTCTCCCCCGCCCTGCCCTGGCCCCGCCCCCGTCCCCGGGCAGCCCGGGGTCCCGCCATCGTGGCACCGCCGTGTGCGCCGGGTCACTGCCGGATGTCGGCAGCGTTCACCCGCTCCCGGCGCCGTACGGGGCTGCCATGGCCGTACGAGGCCGCCGCAGCCGCCGTCGGGGCTGCCCCGTCGCGATCAGAGCTCCCGCGTCGGCCAGTTGAGGAGGCGGGCGCCGATGACGGCGGTCTGGAGGGTGTAGCGCTGGGTCGGGTCGCCGGGGTCCGAGCCGGTCAGCCGGTGCACGCGGTCGAGGCGGTAGGTCACGGCCCGCACGCTCAGGGAAAGGCGTCGGGCCGCTTCGGTGGTGACGCAGCCGGCGTCGAAGTAGGCGGTGAGGGTGTCGAGGAGCGGCCGGGCGCCTCCGCGGGCCTGCTGGAGCGGGCCGAGCACGGTGCTGACGAGGTCGGCCATGGCCTGCCGGTCGCGGGTGAGCACGGGGTAGACCAGGAGGTCCGCCGCGTACAGGACGGGGTCGTCGAGTTCCATGCGGTCGGCGAGGTCGAGCGCGTTGAGGGCTTCCTCGTACGAGTGGACGACGCCGCCCACACCGGGGTGCGGCCGGCCGATCGCGACCCGGCCGCCGTTCGTCGCGGCGTACGCCTGCTTGGCGAAGTGGCTGAGCACCTCGGGCTCGTCGGCGGGCGCGACGCAGATCAGCCGGCCGTCCTTGGTGGTGAGCAGGATGCGGCGGGCGCCGAACCGGGCGAGCAGGGAGGACTCGACGCTCCGGGAGACCGGGTAGCCGTCGGCGTACGGCTCCGGCCCCTGGGCGACGGCCACCACGTGGGCCTGCGAGAACAGCAGCCCGAACCGCTCGGCGCGCTCGGCCAGCCGGCCGAGGTCGCTGCGGCCGTAGAGCAGGTCGTCGATGAACTCCCGCCTGGCGGCCTCCTCCTGGCGTACGGCCAGGGTCTGGGCGTGCTCGTGGCCCTCGGCGAAGGCGTCGACGGCCTGCTCTATGACGGCCAGGAGCCGGTCGGGATCGGTACGCGGAGCACCGGACTGGGCCGCGCGCGCGGCGGCGAGATGGGCCCGGACGAAGAACCGCAGCCCGAGACCGGCCTCGGCGGCCCCCTCGCCGCGCGAGCGCAGCCCCTCCAACTCCTCGCGGGTCAGCCGTCTGCCGGTCGCGCAGACCTCGGCCAGCAGCTCGGCGTACCCCTCCAGGTACTCCGATCCCCCCGTGCGTTGCGCCATGTTTCCCTCCCGGGTCCCCTGTGCTCCGGCGCGTCACCGGCACACGGTGATCAAGAGTGCCAGCCGGGAGCGTCCCCGGCATAAAGAAGGCGTTAAAGGTTGCCGGTCACCGGCAATGCGCAGGCGCGTACGCCGGGTGCAGGATGAAGTCATCCGGGGCACGGGCGGCAGTTCCTGTGCCGGGGGCCGGAAGTGTCCGTGCGTCAGGGGGAGGGGAGTCACCGCCCGCCCGGACGGCACCCCCCTGACCCCTTTGGTCACACGTCACACGCCACGCGTCTCTTCGCGCGGCACACCTCACCCGAGGACTTCTCATGGATGCCATCACCACGGGCGCCGGCGTGCTCGGCGCCGTCGTCCTGCTCTTCGTACTCGCTCTCGTCTTCGTGCTCAGCCGGCTGTTCCGCAAGGTCGAGCAGGGCAAGGCGCTGATCGTCTCCAAGATGCGGAAGGTCGACGTCACCTTCACCGGGCAGGTCGTGCTGCCGGTGCTGCACAAGGCCGAGGTCATGGACATCTCGGTGAAGACCTTCGAGATCTCCCGCACCGGCCGGGACGGACTGATCTGCCGGGACAACATCCGCGCGGACATCCGGATCTCGTTCTTCGTACGGGTCAACAAGACCGTCGAGGACGTCATCAAGGTCGCGCAGGCCATCGGAACCGAGCGGGCCAGCCACCAGGAGACCCTGGAGGCGCTGTTCCACGCCAAGTTCTCCGAGGCCGTCAAGACCGTCGGCAAGCAGCTCGACTTCACCGACCTCTACACCAAGCGCGAGGAACTGCGGTACCGGATCATCGAGCTCATCGGCATCGACCTCAACGGTTACCACCTCGAGGACGCCGCCATCGACCACGTCGAGCAGACGCCGCTGAACCAGCTCGACCCCGGCAACATCCTCGACGCCCAGGGCATCCGCAAGATCACCGAGCTGACGGCCCTGGAGAACGTCCGGACCAACGAGTACCGGCAGAACGAGCAGAAGGAGATCACCCGGCAGAACGTCGACGCCCGCGAAGCCATCCTGGAGCTGGAGCGGCGCCAGGCGGACGCCGAGATCAAGCAGAAGCGCGAGATCGACACCTCGCGGGCCCGCGAGGAGGCCGAGACCGCCCGGGTGGTGGAGGAGGAGCGGCTGCGCGCGCAGAGCGCCTTCCTGCGCACGGAGGAGCAGCTCGGCGTCCAGCGGGAGAACCAGGCCCGCGAGGTCGCGGTCGCGCAGAAGAACCGCGAGCGGGTCATCGCCGTCGAGAACGAGCGGATCGAGAAGGACCGCCTGCTCGAAGTCATCGCCCGCGACCGGGAGACCGAACTGACCCGCATCTCCGCGGAGAAGGAGGTCGAGGCGGAGCGCCGCGACATCGCCGAGGTGATCCGCGAGCGCGTTGCCGTGGACCGCACGGTCGCGGAGCAGGAGGAGTCGATCAAGCGGCTGCGGATGGTCGAGGAGGCCGAGCGCACCCGGCAGGCCGTGGTGATCGCCGCCGAGGCGGAGGCCCAGGAGAAGCTGGTCAAGGACATCAAGGCGGCGGAGGCGGCCGAGCAGGCGGCCGTCCACCGGGCCGCCGAGGAACTGACCCTGGCCGAGGCCCGCAACAAGGCCGCCGACATGGACGCCCGCGCCAAGATCCGGCTCGCCGAGGGTGTCCAGGCGGAGGCCGCCGCGGCCGGACTGGCCGCCGTGCAGGTCAGGGAGAAGGAGGCCGACGCGATCGAGAAGGCCGGCCGCGCGGAGGCGGAGGCCACCGAGGCCCGGCTGCGCGCCGAGGCCGCCGGCGCCCGGGAGAAGGCGCTCGCGGAGGCCGTCGGCACCCGCGAGATCGCACTCGCCGAGGCGACCGCGATCGGCGAGAAGCTGAAGGCGGAGGCCGCCGGTCTGACCGAGAAGGCGGCGGCGATGGCGGCGCTCGACGACGCCTCCCGTACGCACGAGGAGTACCGGCTCCGCCTGGCGGCCGAGAAGGACATCCGGCTGGCCGGCCTCGAAGTGCAGCGGCAGGTCGCGGAGGCCCAGGCGACGGTCCTGGCCACCGGCCTGGAGAACGCCGACATCAACATCGTCGGGGGCGAGTCCGTCTTCCTCGACCGGCTCGTGCAGTCGGTCTCGATGGGCCGGTCCGTCGACGGCTTCATGGACCACAGCCGTACCGCGCAGGCGCTCGCCGGCCCGTGGCTGAACGGCGAGGGCTCCTTCACGGAGGACCTCACCAAGGTGCTCGGCTCGCTGTCCACCGGCGATGTGCAGAACCTCAGCGTCTCGGCGCTCCTGGCGAAGGTCATGAACTCGGGAGTGCTCGACGGGGCCGCGGGGGCGGGCCTCACGGCCGCGATCGGGAACATGAACGGGAACGGGAACATGAACGGGAACGGGAACGGCGCCAACGCTGCCGCGAACGCCAACGCTGCCGCGAACGCCACCGCCGCCGCGAACGGCACGGACAGGGGCGACACCGCCGCCCTCACCAGCTGACCGCACCGGGGGGAGCGGTCACGACGGGTCCGGTGCCGCACGGGGGAGTCGGCGGCACCGGACCCGCAATCATCACGCCACGAGGGGAGCAGGACCGGATGAGCACCGGAAGCGAGTCGGGCCGGATGAGCACCGGGACGGACGAGAGCCGGAAGGGCTCCGGCGTGGACCGGGAACGGCCGGGCTCCGGAACGGAGCAGGACCGGATGAGCGCCGGCATGGACCAGGACGCGTACGGGGTGCTCCGTGACCGGCTCGCCGCGCAGGCGGCGGAGCTGGCCCGCCGCACCGAGGCCCTGAACCGGGCCCGTACCGCCCAGTTCGGCTCCGGAGAGATCGCCCTCACCGGCACCGGCCGCCTGCGCACCGAGCGCCCCGCGGTCCCGCGCGACCTCGTCGCCGTCGGCGACGGCGTCCTGCTCCTCGGCAGCCACACCGCCGCCACCGCCGTCGCCGGAGACGCCGAGCGCCCGGTCTCCGACGTCTTCACACTGCACGACCGCGACCTCGCCCCGCTCGCCGACGACGCCGTGCCCGGCCTGCTCGACGACCCCGCCTTCCTCGCGGAGTTCACCGCGCTGCACCGCTACTTCCGGGGCGCCCGGCTGCTGCGGCTGCGCCGGGTCGGAGACCGCCTCCTCGCGGTCTTCCGCACCGGCGCGAAGGCCGAGGACCTCCGCGTCCTGCGCTGGTCGGTCGATCCGTCCGGCGCGACGAGGTTCCTCGACGCCCGGGGCGACCGCGACAACATCGCGCCGCCCTCGCACGACGTCGAGTGGACGGCGACGACCCGCGACGACCACGTGCCGGGCCGGCACCCGCACATCGCGCTCGGCGGCGGAATCTTCGTCTCGACGGTCGGCGGGACGCTGACGGTCAAGACCGAGAACGACACCGAGACCGGTGAGGGCGTCCACTCCGAGCCCGTCGACGAACCCCTCCAGTCCCTGGCGGACGCCGAGGTCGGGTACGCCACGGTGGGCGCCCTGGTCCTGGTGCGGGTCCGCCCGTACAAGGAGGAGACCACCCGCCACCTGGTCTTCAACACCCTGACCGGCGAGGTGGTCAGGCTGGACGGCATCGGGCAGGCCTGTCTGCGGCTGCCCGAGGACGAGGGGATCGTCTTCCCCGGCGGCTACTGCCTGGCCTCCGGCGGCGCGAAGACCTTCGACACCGACACCTCGGGGCTCGCCTTCGACCGGGCGGTCCGCTCGCCCGACGGCGAGGACATCCTCTTCGTCTTCCACGCCGCGGCGGAGGGCCGGGGGCTGCTCCTCCCGTACAACCTGATCCGCAAGGAGATCGCCGCGCCGGTCGTCTGCGGCGGGCACACCCTCCTCGACGACGGGACGATGGTCGTCCTGCGCGCCGAACCCGGGGAGGCCGGCCGGGCCCACCCCGTACAGGTCTGGCGCACGCCCTACGCCGCCGACACCCACCCGGGCGCCGCCGGGGACGGCCCGCTGGCCCGCATCGGCAACGCCGACCTCGTCCGGGGCATCGCCGACTGCCTCTCGATCGCCCGGCAGGCCACCGAACTCACCCCCGCCACCGAGGTGTACGCGGCGCTGGTCGCCGCCTGCGTCCGCGCCGCCGACGTCCACCACTGGCTGGGCGACCCCGAAGCGGGCGATCTGCGCGGCCCGTTGACCGAACTGCGGACCACCGCCGCCCAGGTCCTCGACGAGTTCCGTACGGTGACCACGCTCACCCGTGAGGCGGCCGAGGCGCTGGACGAGGCCGCCGCCCGGATCGCCGGTCTCGTCCGGCGCATCCGCGGGGAGTCGCCCGCGACCGCCGAGGAGTGGATCGACCGGATCACCGAACTCCGCCGGGCACAGGGGCGGTTGGTGACGCTGAAGGAGATGCGGCACGCGGACACGGAACGCGTCGACGCGCTCGCCGCCGACGTCGAGTCCGACATCGTCGCCGCCGGCCGGCGGGCCGTCGCGTTCCTCCGGCGCGAGGACGCCTTCACCGCCCACCGCGCGGAGGCCGACCGGCTCGCCGCCGAGGCCGCCGAACTCGCCACCGTCGCCGAGACGGGACCCGTCGGGGAACGGCTCGACGCGCACGCCGACGGACTACGGACGCTCAGCGAGATCGTCGCGGGCCTGGACATCGGTGACGCGACCGTCCGCACCTCGATCCTGGAGCGGATCGCGGACGTCCTGGGCTCCCTGAACCGGGCCCGAGCCGTGCTCACCGCCCGCCGCGCCGAACTCCTCGACGGCGAGGGCCGGGCCGAGTTCGCCGCCGAGTCGGCACTGTTCGGGCAGGCCGTCACCGGCGCCCTGGCCGCGGCGGACACCCCCGAGCACTGCGAGGAGCAGCTCGCGCGGCTGCTGCTCCAGCTGGAGAACCTGGAGTCCCGCTTCGCGGAGCACGACGGGTTCCTCGCCGACCTCACCCGGAAGCGCACCGAGGTCCACGAGGCCTTCACGGCCCGCGGGCAGTCCCTCCAGGACGCCCGCGCCCGCCGGGCGGAGCGGCTCGCGGAGTCGGCCGCCCGCATCCTGGAGGCGGTCGCCCGGCGCGCCGGAACCCTCGGCTCGCTCGACGAGGTGCACACCTACTTCGCCTCCGACCCCATGGTCGGCAAGGTCCGCCGCACCGCCGCCGAACTGCGTGCCCTCGGCGACCAGGTGCGGGCGGAGGAGCTGGAGGGCCGGCTCGGTTCCGCCCGCCAGGAGGCCGGACGCGCCCTGCGGGACCGCACCGACCTGTACGCGGACGGCGGCGACACGATCCGCCTCGGCCGGCACCGCTTCGCCGTCAACCGGCAGGCCCCGGAGCTGACGCTCGTACCGTACGGGGACACCCTGGCGTTCGCGCTGACCGGGACGGACTACCGGTCGCCGGTCGCCGACCCGGAGTTCGCGGAGACCCGTCCGTACTGGGACCGGACGCTGCCCTCCGAGTCGCCGGAGGTCTACCGCTCCGAGTACCTCGCGGCGCGCCTGCTCGCCGAGCACGGCACGGACGGGCTGGCCGAAGCCGACCTGCCCGCGCTCGCCCGGCGCGCGGCGGAGGCCGCGTACGACGAGGGGTACGAGCGCGGGGTCCACGACCACGACGCGGCGGCGATCCTGGAGGTGCTGCTCGGCCTCCACGAGGGCGCCGGACCGCTGCGGTACCCGGCGGGCGCGCGGGCCGCCGCCCAGATGTTCTGGGCGCACTCCACCACCGCCGGCGCCCGCGAGCAGTGGACTCGGCGGGCGGTGGCGCTCACCGGGGCCCGGGACCTTTTCGGCGCGGACTCGGCGCTCGACGGGCTGCGGGGCGAGCTGGCGGAGGAGATCGGCGACCCGGTGGCCGCCGCGTATCTGGTGGCCGAACTCGCCTGCGCCCCGGCGGGCTTCGCCCTCTCGGGAGCGGCCGGGACCCTGCTCGACAAGTTCCGCCGCGCCGTCGGCGGCTCCGCGTACGAGGACGCCCTCGCCGGTCTCACCGACCCGGGCGCCCGGCGGCAGCTCGTCGAGGTCTGGCTCTCCGCGTACGCCTCGGCGGCGGGGGAGAGCCCCGACCCGGCGGTGATCGCGGAGGCCGTCGCCGTCGAACTCGGACCGGAGCTCCAGCGCTACGAGATCGCCGCCCCGGCCTCGGCCACCGTCCCCGGACTGCTCGGCGCCCACCCCCGGGTGCGCGGTCGCGCCCTGGACCTGCGGCTCGACGAGTACCTGGCCAGGACGGGGGACTTCGCGGACCGGGAGGTACCCGCCTTCCGCGCCTACCAGCGGCGCCGCTCGGAACTGGTCGCCGCCGAACGCGCCCGGCTCAGGGTGGACGAGCACCGGCCCCGGGTCATGTCCTCCTTCGTCCGCAACCGGCTCGTCGACGAGGTCTATCTGCCGCTGGTCGGCGACAGCCTCGCCAAGCAGCTCGGCGCGGCGGGCGCGGCCAAGCGCACCGACTCCCACGGCCTGCTGCTCCTGCTCTCCCCGCCGGGCTACGGCAAGACCACGCTGGTCGAGTACGTCGCCGACCGCCTCGGTCTGCTCCTGGTCAAGATCGACGGCCCGGCCCTCGGGCAGCGCACGACCTCGCTCGACCCGGCCGAGGCGCCCGACGCGACCGCCCGCCGCGAACTGGAGAAGATCGACTTCGCGCTGACGGCGGGCAGCAACGTCCTGCTGTACGTCGACGACATCCAGCACACCTCACCGGAGTTCCTGCAGAAGTTCATCCCGCTCTGCGACGCCACCCGGACGCTGAACGGCCACGACCTGCGGGGCAAGCGCTTCGCCGTCTGCATGGCGGGCAACCCGTACACCGAGTCGGGCGGGCGCTTCCAGGTCCCCGACATGCTCGCCAACCGCGCCGACGTCTGGAACCTCGGCGACGTCCTGACCGGCAAGGAGGAGGCCTTCGCCCTCAGCTTCGTCGAGAACGCCCTCACCTCCCACCCGGTCCTCGCCCCGCTGGCCGGCCGCGACCGCGCCGACCTGGAGCTGCTGACCCGTCTGGCGGCCGGCGACCCGACCGCCAGAGGCGACCGCCTGACCCACCCCTACCCGCCGGCCGAACTGGACCGGATCCTCGCCGTCCTCCGGCACGTCCTCACGGCCCGTGAGACCGTCCTGGCGGTCAACCGCGCCTACATCGCCTCGGCCGCCCAGTCCGACGCCACCCGCACCGAACCGCCCTTCCGCCTCCAGGGCTCGTACCGCAACATGAACCGCATCACGGCCCGCCTCTCCCCGTCGATGAACGAGACCGAACTGGCCGCGGTGATCGACGACCACTACACGGCGGAAGCCCAGACCCTGACGACGGAAGCGGAGGGCAACCTCCTCAAGCTGGCCACGCTGAGAGGCCCGCTGACGCCCGCCCAGTCCGCCCGCTGGAAGCAGATCACCACGGCCCACCGCACCACGGAGGAAACCCCTCTGGCCAGCGCGATAACGGCCCTGACCGACCTGGCGAACCGCATCACGGCGGTGGAGAAGGCGATCACGCGAGCGACCGGGGGCAACTCGGAGTGAACCCCGCCGACGCGCGACTGATCCCCTATCAAGTGTCTCAATTGCATAATTCGGCAATTCGATACATCCTTGGGGGGTCGTACCCGTAGGTAGCCGCGGGCGCGGCACCGGACGAGCGGCGCCCCCGGGGGCGCCGGGTATGAGGAGAGTGGGCGATCGTGCCGGTCCCGCTGTACCAGGCCAAGGCCGAGTTCTTCCGGATGCTGGGACACCCCGTACGCATCCGGGTCCTTGAGCTGCTGCAGAACGGCCCCATGGCCGTACGGGACCTCCTCGCCGCGATCGAGGTGGAGCCGCCCTCGCTGTCGCAGCAGCTCGCGGTGTTGCGCCGGTCGGGGATCGTGACGTCGACACGCGACGGGGCGACGGTCGTCTACACGCTCGCGGGGGGTGACGTCGCCGACCTGATGCAGGCCGCGCGGCGCATCCTCACCGAGATGCTGGCCGGGCAGAACGAGCTGCTCACCGAGCTGCGGGAAGCCGAGGTCGCGGGCCGGTGAGCGGCGCCCTCGCCGCTACGGCACTGCGCCGCCTGCGTGCTCTCCTGCCCACCCGCGCGGACGCCGCGGCCATGGGCCGTGATCCGCGCCGTGATCTGCTCGCCGGGCTGACGGTGGCCATCGTGGCACTGCCCCTCGCGCTCGGCTTCGGCGTCTCCTCCGGCCTCGGCGCGGAGGCCGGGCTCGCGACCGCCGTGGTCGCCGGGGCAGTCGCCGCCGTCTTCGGTGGTTCGAACCTCCAGGTCTCGGGCCCGACCGGGGCCATGACCGTGGTCCTCGTGCCGATCGTGGCGCGGTACGGGCCGAGCGGTGTCCTCATGGTCGGGCTGCTCGCGGGGCTGATCGTGGTCGGTCTGGCGCTGGCCCGGGCCGGCCGGTACATGGCCTACATCCCGGCCTCCGTCGTGGAGGGCTTCACCCTCGGCATCGCCCTGGTGATCGCTCTCCAGCAGGTGCCGAACGCGCTCGGTGTCACCAAGCCCGAGGGCGACCGCGTCCTCACGGTCACCTGGCGCGCCGTCGGGGAGTTTGTCGAGGCGCCGAACTGGACGGCCGTCGGGCTCGCCCTCGGTGTCGCCGCGCTCATGCTGCTCGGGGCCCGGTGGCGGCCGGCCGTTCCGTTCTCCATCGTGGCCGTGATCGTCGCCACGGTCGTGGCGCAGGTGTGCCACCTCGACGCGGCGGCGCCCATCGGCGATCTGCCCGCCGGGCTGCCCGCCCCGTCCCTCGGCTTCGTCGACCTCTCCCGGCTCGGGTCCCTGATGGCCCCGGCCGTCGCGGTCGCGGCGCTCGCCGCGCTGGAGTCCCTGCTCTCCGCGCAGGTCGCCGACGGCATGACCGTGGGGCAGAAGCACGATCCGGACCGGGAGCTGTTCGGGCAGGGGCTCGCGAACCTGGCCGCGCCGCTGTTCGGCGGTGTCCCGGCGACCGGCGCCATCGCCCGTACCGCGGTGAACGTCCGTTCCGGGGCCGGCTCCCGGCTCGCCGCCCTCACCCATGCGGCCGTCCTCGCCGTGATCGTCTTCGCCGCCGCCCCGCTGGTCTCGAAGATCCCGCTGGCCGCGCTCGCCGGCGTCCTGCTCGCCACCGCCGTCCGCATGGTCGAGGTCGGCTCGCTGCGGGCCATGGCGAAGGCCACCCGCTCCGACGCCGTCGTCCTCGCGCTCACCGCCGTGGCCACCCTCGTCCTCGACCTCGTCTACGCGGTGATCATCGGCATCGTCGTCGCCGGGGCGCTCGCCCTGCGCGCCGTGGCCAAGCAGGCACGGCTCGCCGAGGTCGACTTCCGCCCCGACCTGCCGGGCGGGCACAGTGACGAGGAACACGCGCTGCTCGCCGAGCACATCGTCGCCTACCGCATCGACGGCCCCCTCTTCTTCGCCGCCGCCCACCGCTTCCTCCTCGAACTCGCCGAGGTCGCCGACGTCCGCGTCATCATCCTGCGCATGTCCCGCGTCACCACCGTCGACGCCACCGGCGCGCTCGTCCTCAAGGACGCCGTCGAGAAGCTGAACCGGCGCGGCATCGTGGTCATGACCTCCGGGATACGGCCGGAGCAGCGCCAGGCCCTGGACTCCGTCGGCGCCCTGGACCTGCTGCGGCTCGACGGACGGGAGTACGCGACGACGCCCGAGGCGATCGCGGGCGCCCGCGCCCATCTGCGGGCGACGGGAATCCTCGCCGCCGCACCCCCGGCCGCCGAGGAGGTGTCCCGATGACCGCCGCCGCGCTCCGTCGAAGGGCCGACGCCTCCGAAGCGGCCCCTTGTGAGCCCGCCCGCCCATGCCCCCTGTAAGGACGAAGGCAGCCCGATGACCATCGAATGGCGTTACACGACCCACCCCCACCTGGCCGTCCTCTCCCTCGCGGGGTTCCTCGGCGCCGACGCGGTCGCCCGCTTCGACGGAGCCGTCGGCTGGGTCCTCGCCCGCGGCGCCGGGCCGGTCGTCCTCGACCTGACCCGCTTGCGGGGCTGGTCGGTCGGCGGTCAGCTCGCGGTCGCGGAGGCCGCCCGACGGCTGGCCGCCGACGGCCGCCCGCTCGAACTCGCCGCGATCCCGGCCGACGGTTCCCTCGTCCCGGCCGGTGACCACCGGCCCATTCCCGTCCACTGCGACCTGCCCACCGCGCTCGCCGCCCACGCGCGCCCCGACGCCCCGGTCGAGGAACCGCGCGAGTGGCAGAGCGACGACTGGCCGCTGGCCGTGCGGCGCCCCGAGCCCGCCGCCCGGCACGCCTGACCGCGGAGGACGCGGCGGCTGCCTATTTCGGCGCGTGCTGCCCGACGTGGAAGAGCAGCCAGACGAAGCCGGCGAAGAGATGGGTCGCGAACACGTAGACGAAGACCCGCAGCATCACGCCGCGTTCCTTCCACCGCTCCATGTCGCCGTCGTCGCGCGTCGAACGCCCGCTCATGCCCTCACCCTTCGGCCGCCTCGTCCGCCGCGTCGATCCCGTGCTTGCGGGCCAGCCGCAGGGCGTCGTCCAGCTCGTCGGCGGCGAGTGCGGCCTCGTACGGGTCCTCGGCTTCGTGCGCCGCCGCGAGGCGCTGCCGCGCCGCACGTACACGTTCCCGCACCGCCTCGACGAACGTGCTCACGCCGACTCCCGTTCCGTCGCTCTTATGTTTAGTAATTGCTGATCTTAGCAATTATCGAGGCCGTCATGTCGGCGCGAAGGCGCGAGGATGGTCCCCATGGCGAAGAGTTCTGGATGGATGCGATGCACGGTCGGGATGCGACGGCGGTCCTGGAGAGCCGCTACGGAGATCTCCCGTGCGGGCCGGGGGAACGCCAGGTGAGCGCGCCGCTCTACCAGTTGAAGGCCGAGTTCTTCAAAACGCTGGGTCACCCCGTACGCATCCGGGTCCTGGAGCTGCTGAGCGTGCGCGAGCACGCGGTGGCGGAGCTGCTGACCGAGATCGGCGTCGAGCCCGCGCACCTCTCGCAGCAGCTCGCCGTGCTGCGCCGGTCCAATCTGGTCGTCGCGCGCCGCGAGGGCTCGGGCGTGTACTACTCCCTGCCCGACGCGCGGGTGGCCGCGCTGCTCGTGGTGGCACGGGAGATCCTCTCCGGCGTCCTGGCCGGACAGGCCGAACTGCTGGCCGACCTGCAACGGGCCTCCGCACCGGACACGAACCCGCCCGCCTGACGGGGACGCGCCCAGGCCCCGTCAGGGCCCGGACGTCGTGGGCGGCTACCTGCTGGCCTGGACGGATTTCGGCCTCGTCACGTACGGGATCCTCGCCGCGACCGGGGCCCTGGTGCGGGACCACCCCGACGCCGGCCGTTGGATCGGCGCCGGTGTCTTCCTGCCTGCCGGACCGCAGCAGCTCAGCCCGCTCAAGGACATGGGCCCGCGCCACTGCCAGAGCCCGGTGGCCGGCTCGTCCGGTACGCCGGCTACCGCCCCCGCGCCCGCGACCTGCGGGTCGGACTCCACCGCGGCCTGTACTGCGCGGGCTGCTGCTGGGGACTGATGATCGTCCTCGTCCCGCTCGGCGTCATGAACGTCCTGGCGATGGCGGTACTGGCCGCGGTGATCTTCGTCGAGAAGCTGTGGCGCCTGGGCCCCGCCCTCTCGAAGGCCGTAGGCATCGCCTTCCTGGCCCTGGCGGTGCCGGCCCCGTTCCAGCCCTGGCTGCTGCCCGGCCTGGAGGCTCCGCAACCACCCATGACGGAGATGCTCCACCCCTGAGCCGACCCGTCGGCCGGAGGGACCGGAGACACAGGAAGGGCCTGACCCTCAGTGAGGATCAGGCCCTTGACCTGGTCTTGCGGCTGTCGGGGTGGCGGGATTTGAACCCACGACCTCTTCGTCCCGAATCAGGGAGGCTGTGAAACCAGTCCAGGACCCGTGACCCTCTGACCTGCGCTGCAGCACCGCATAAGCCCAGTTCAGAGGCGCGAGTTCAAGGCCCGTGCCCCCAGTCGTGCATCTGCGGTACCTCTGCGACACCTCTCCGGCACCCCTCAGTTCTGGAGACTCACACCCAGTTCACACCCAGAATCGGCAGAAGTGCCGCAGACGTATGCCCAGGTTGGAAAGGGTGCAACGCTGGGGCTGCCCCCCGACACCCGGGTGTTGCCTCCAGAAGTGGGTGTCGCACCCAGGCGAGCGCCGACTCAGGCCGGGTCGACGGCTGGCCGGGACCCCCTGGTGCCGGGACCGAGGCCTGTCCGGACCCGGTGGGGCCCGACGGGCGGCGGTCTCAGCTCGCCGGGGCGGACACGGCGGCGTGCAGCTCCCGCACGCCAACGGCACGAGGGTGCCGCTGCGCCAACTCGGTCACGATGCTGCGGATCGCGGGGCGGTCCCTCACCTCGCCGGGGCTCGCACGGTGGGCGTCGAGCAAGGCGCGGGCGGTCTGCTCAGGGCGGCCCCACGCCCACCAGGCACGGGCCATGTCTGTGCCCAGGCGTGCCTTCCGCTCAGCCGTGGGGAAGTGCTCGGGCCGAAGGTTCCGCCCCGCCTCCAGGGCGGCGCCGGCGTCGCCAAGGGCCCAGTGGACGCCGACGGCGTAGAGATCCACGGCGGCCGGGCTGATGGGGAAGAGACGCCCGGCAGGCGCCTGGAGCGGCAGGCGCCGTGCGGCCTGCCGTGCCTCCTCGGCCATGGCCAGGGCCTCCGCGCGCCGGCCTCCCCGGGCGGCGGTGTAGGCCAGGGTGCACAGCATCTGCGCGTAGGCCGACGAGGCCGCGTCCGTCCGCAGCCCTGTCGCCTCCACCCGGGCCGCGGCCGACTCCATGAGGGTCTGGGCTTCCTCGCCCCGGTCCTGGTGGCGCAGCACGATTGCGAGCTCGCGGGAGGCAGCAGCGGCGGCGAGCGGGGACCCTGACACCTCGGCCCAGGTGCGCGCGCGGTCGGCGGTGAGGCGGGCCTGCTCGTACGAGCCGAGCTTGATCAGCAGGGCGGCGCTCAGGCTGTAGACGGAGGACATTCGGGCCTGGTCCAGCTCGCGGCGCGAGGAGGCACCGGCGTGCCCGTCGGCCAGGAGGCCCGGCAGCAGCCCGAGGAGCTGCGTGTGGGCCCCCTTGTCGTAGAGGTCGCGGGCGGAGGCCAAACGGGCGTCCAGGGCACCCCTGCCCGTCGGTGGCGGGGTGTCGGCCAAGGCCCGGTCCATGCCGAGCAGCATGGCGGCCGGGACGGTCGCCGTGGCGGCGAGCAACGAGCGGCGGCGCATCGGGTCCTCCTCGGCGTGCGGACTGGCCGACACTCTAGTGCCGGCCTGTCCGGAAGGAGCGGGGGGCGCCAGAGAACTCACCAGGACGTGTCGAGGAACGCCCACCGTGGAGGCGGCCCGGTGAATGAGCGTCAGGTCGGTGACCTGGGTCCGGCGTTCCATCCGCGAGACCGTCGCCGCCGAGCACCCCAGGTGCTCGCCGAGTTCGGCGAGCGTCCATCCTCGGTGCTCACGGCCCAACCGTACGAGCCCGCCCGGTTGCCGCCGGGCGACTAATTCCCTGACCTTCGCGCTGTTCCAGAGCGGGTCACCGGGCACTGGTCCCTCCCCCTGCTGCACGACCGGGGGTCACCACGGTACGGGCGCGGGACGGCGCCCGTCGAGACCGCTTGCGCAACGTGCAAACGCCTTGCAAGGAAAGCCAGTTGATCACCGGCCGGGTGCCGGATGCGGTGTTCTCGTTGCATCGCCCCGCACCTCGTGGGGCACCATCCAAGGGAGGCACCATGGCAACCGCAGCCGACACCCCCGTCGCCACCGACCCGGTGACCGGGCTGGCCCGCTCCCCCCGTGACATCGTGCCGGCGGACCTCTGGGAGAAGCAGGTCGGCCTGCTGATGCGGGACTACCCGTACGACTCCGTCATGGCCACCCGCGTCCTCGGCCAGGGCTACGCCTACCTGCTCACCGCCATGTCCCTCCGGGGCCAGGGCCTGGGACTCGCCCCGAGCAAGCTGGTCGACATCGGCGCCCACACGATCATCCTGGACACCGTCGCCTACGCCGAGCTGTGCGACAAGTACAACGGCGGACACTTCCTGCACCACGTGCCCAAGGTCGAGATGAAGAACGACGGGTCGGTCATCAAGACCGCCCACCTCGTCGCCCGCGCCGGTTGGGAGGTGGACCCCCCGCTGTGGGAGGACGCCGCCGACTGCGGCCCCTGCCACCCGGGCAACGACTCGCACTGACCCCCACGTGACGCCCTCGGCGGTCCGGGCCCACGGCTCGGGCCGCCGAGGCACGCCCGGGTGACTTTCGCTCGAACCGGCAGCAGCCCCCGCGCGGTGCCGCCAGGATGACGCGGGTGACGACCACGACCACAGACCTATGGCACCACTACGGCCGGGCCCGCGCCGCGCAGGACCACGCCGTCCCCGACTCCTTCCGCTGGACCTGGGACCAGCAGGACGGGCCGGGCCCGGAAGTCCTCGGCGACCTCACCGGCAAGACCGTGGCCGACCTCGGCGCCGGTGCCGCCCGCCACGCCGCGCACCTGGCCGTGCACCACGCCCCGAACCGGATCGACGCCGTGGACGCGTCCCCGGCCCAGCACAGCATGGCCACCGCCCTGTACGCCGACCTCGCCCCGCGCCTGCACTTCGTCCACGCGGACGTCGTCGCCCACCTCCGCGCGAACCAGGGCGCCTACGACGTGCTTTACAGCCACTTCGGGGCGGTGGACTTTACCGACCCCCGCGAGCTGCTCCCGGCCGCCGCTGACGCGCTCCGCCCCGGTGGGCGCCTGGTCTTCTCCACCCTCGCCCACTACCTCTCCGGCAAGCCCGCGCAGCCGGACGTCACGGCCGCCGAGGTGCCGGCGAAGACCCCGGAGGGCGAGAGCGCCACCATGCGCCGGTGGGTGTTGCAGGAGCACGTGTGGACCAAGGTCCTGGACCAGGCCGGGTTCACCGACATCCGCGTCGACGTGCTGCCCGCTGGCGACGGCCCCCGGCCGGCCGCCACCCTCCTCGTCACGGCCGAGCGCCCCGCCACCTGAGACCGGGCCGGGGAATGCCGCTGCCCCGGGCCGAGTCTCCTGGTCTCCAGGGCCGCGGTGCGTTCGCGCTGAGGGTCAGCTGAGGTTCAGCCGCTCCAGGAGCCTCTGTACTCGCGCGTCCAGGACATTCTCCGCCTCCGGGTTGATCGTGAGCAGGGCCACCTGGGCAGTCACGATGACGTCGCACAGCTCCTTCGCGACATCCTCCCAGGTGTGGCTGTTGCCCTTGCGCGGGTTGGCGCCGAGAGCTCCTGTGATGGCCTCCGCTGCCTCCCCGAACTCCTCACCGATCTTGAGCACGCGCAGCAGGCGCACGTCGCCGGCAGCGGCCTGGTCCTTCTCGTCCAGCCAGCCGCGCAGCTTCCGCACGCCGTCCCACGTCTGGTCCATGGGGCTCGTCTCCTTGTATTCGTTGCGGCAGCGTGCCGCCGAGCGGTGACGCCCCGTTTCAAGATCACACCCAGATGACACCCAGATACAACGCAGTCAGGGCCGGTCTCCCCGAAAGGAAACCGGCCCTGACCTGCTGTTACGAAGTCGGGGTGGCGGGATTTGAACCCACGACCTCTTCGTCCCGAACGAAGCGCGCTGCCAAGCTGCGCTACACCCCGATGTCGCTGTTCTGTTCTTCACGTCGCGGCGACATCGCTTACTTTAGCCCACGCGCGCGCTGAGGCGAAATCCGGTATTCGGGGGGCCGCGGTGCGGGGCGGGAGCATTCCCCCACCGTTGGTGCTCAGGCGCGCGCCGTCAGGGTGAGCAGGGTGACCTCGGGCGGGCAGGCGAAGCGGACCGGGGTGTAGCGGTTGGTGCCGCAGCCCGCCGAGACGTGGAGGTAGGAGGTGCGGTCGCCCACCGTGTGGGTGGAGAGGCCCTTCACCCGGTCCGTGTCCAGGTCGCAGTTGGTGACGAGCGCCCCGTAGAAGGGGATGCACAGCTGCCCGCCGTGGGTGTGTCCGGCGAGGATCAGCTCGTATCCGTCGGATGTGAACGCGTCGAGCGAGCGCAGGTACGGGGCGTGGACCACGCCCAGCGTGAAGTCCGCCCGGGCGTCGGGGCCGCCGGCCACCCGCTCGTACCGGTCGCGCTTGATGTGCGGGTCGTCGAGGCCGGTGAACGCCAGGTCCGCCTGGGGCAGCTTGAGCCGGCCGCGGGTGTTGGTGAGGTTCACCCAGCCCGCCTCGTCGAAGGCGTCCCGCATGCCCTCCCACGGGTTGTGGACGGCGCCGACGACCGGCTTGTTGCCGTTGAGGCCGTGCCGGCCCTGCACCTTCTCCTTCAGATAGCGGGCGGGGTTGCGCGGGGTGGGCCCGTAGTAGTCGTTGGAGCCGAAGACGTACACGCCCGGGAACTCCATCAGCGGCCCGAGCGCGTCGAGGACCTCCGGTACCGCCTCCGTGTCGGAGAGGTTGTCGCCGGTGTTGACGACGAAGTCGGGGCGCAGCCCCGCGAGGGACTGGAGCCAGGCCCGCTTCTTGCGCTGACCGCTCACCATGTGGATGTCGGAGACCTGGAGGACCCGCAGGTCGCTCATGCCCGGCGGCAGCACCGGGACGGTCACGCGGCGGAGCCGGAACGAGCGGGCCTCGAAGCCCGCCGCGTAGACGATTCCGGCGGCGGCCGTCGCCGTGAGGCCTGCCGTGATCTTCAGGGGGATGCCGTACCGTGCGCGCATCCCCCCATCGTCGCAGACCCGGCGGGCGTAAATGCGCGGGCGGGTGGGGCGGGACACCTGCCACACTTGACCCCATGACCACGCTCAAGGAGAAGCTCAAGGCCGACCTCAACGTCGCGATCAGAGAGCGCGACGAACTGCGCTCCTCGACTCTGCGGCTGACCATCACCGCGATCACCAAGGAGGAGGTCGCGGGCAAGACCAAGCGCGAACTCTCCGACGACGAGGTGCAGAAGGTGATCGCCAAGGAGGCGAAGAAGCGCCGCGAGGCCGCGGAGGCCTTCGCGCAGGGCGGTCGCCACGAGTCGGCCGAGCGGGAGAAGGCGGAGGGCGTCCTCCTCGACGCGTACCTGCCCAAGCAGCTCGGTGACGAGGAGCTCGACGCCATCGTCGCGGCGGCCGTCGCGGAGGCGAAGGCGGCGGGCGCCGAGGGGCCGCGTGCCATGGGCGCCGTCATGAAGATCGTGAACCCGAAGGTGGCCGGCCAGGCCGACGGCGGGCGGGTCGCCGCCTCCGTGAAGAAGCTGCTCGCGGGCTGACCCCCACGAGTCGTACGTACGAGGAAGGGCGCCCCACTCGAAGTGGGGCGCCCTTCCTCGTATCTGTCCGTGCCTACCGCGTCAGTGGTTTCCGCCGCGGCCCTTGTTGGAGTCGCGGAGCATGTCCGGCGGGATCGTGATTCCGGGGAACGGGTTCGTCGGCGGCTTGGTGTCGCCCGGCTTGCCGTCGCCCTTCCGGGGCTTGTTGGCGCCCTCGTTCCCTTCCTCCGGGGCCTTGGGCTTCTCGGCCCGCGGTACGGAGATGGCGGCGAAGCCCGGCGTCTGGGAGGCGTCGAGCGCGCCCGTCATCGCGATCTTCCAGATCGGGCCGGGGAGGCAGCCGCCACAGACCTTGTCGTAGTACTCGCCGCCGATGGTGATGTCGTACATCTCGTCGCGCTTGCCGACATCGTCGCCGACCCAGACGGCGGTGGACAGGTTCGGCGTGTAGCCGACGAACCAGGCGTCCTTGCGGCCCTCGGTGGTACCGGTCTTGCCCGCGTTGTCCCGGTCGCTCAGACCGGCCCGCGTACCGGTGCCGTCCTCGATGACGCCCTTCAGCATCTGGTTGATGGTGTCGGCGGTGCGCTCGCTCATGGCCCGCGTGCACTTGGTGTCCGGCACGTTCAGCTTGTCGCCGTTGGCGGCGCGGACGGACTCGATGACGACCGGGGTGCAGTAGATGCCGCGGTTGGCGAAGGTGGCGTAGACGGAGGCCATGTCGAGCGGGGTGCTCTCCAGGCTGCCGAGCGTGGCCGACGGGCTCTGCTTGATGGGCTTGCCCAGCTCGCGCTCGTACCCGACCTTCTTGGCCATCGTCAGCGTCTCGCACAGGCCGGCCATCTGCTCCAGCTTGGCGAAGTACGTGTTGATGGACTTGCCGAGGGCGCTCGTCATGTCATAGAGCCCCTTCTCGGACGGAAGCTCGTTCTGGACCGGCCAGTCGAGGTTTCCGGCCGGCCTGCCGTCGCAGCGGGTGAAGTCGCTCTCCGCCATGGTGATCTTCGTCGGGGTGTCGAAGCTCTGCGCCGGGCTGAGCCCCTTCTCCAGGGCGGCGGCCGCCGTGATCGGCTTGAAGGTCGAGCCGACCGGGAAGCCGTACGTGGTGCCGCCCATCTTGCTGCCGACGGCGAGGTTCAGCGTCGTCTGATGCTGCTTCTGGTCCAGGCCGTACGGGCGGGACTGGCCCATCGACAGGATCTTGCCGGTGCCGGGCTGGACCTGGACGACGGCGGTCGCGACCCCGTCGTCCTTGTTGACCTTGGCCACGGCCGCCTCGTTGGCCGCCGCCTGCGCCTTCGGGGAGAGCGTGGTCTTGATGGTGAGACCGCCCAGGTTCCACAGCTTCTGCCGCTCCTCGGCGGTCTTCCCGAAGACCGGGTCGCTGAGGATCGTCTTGCGGACGTAGTCGCAGAAGAAGCCGGAGCCGTCGACGGCGGTGATGCAGCCGTTCCTCGGGGTCTTCACCTTCAGCTTGAGCGGCGTCGCCTTCGCCTTGTCCGCCTCGGCCTGGCTGATGTCCTTCACGTCGGCCATCCGCTGGAGGACGACGTTGCGGCGCTTGGTCGCTTCCTGGAGGTCGTTGACCGGGTCGTAGCGGCTCGGCGACTGGACGAGGCCGGCCATCATCGCCGACTCGCCCAGGGTCAGGTCGGCGGCGTGCTTCGAGAAGTACCGCTGCGAGGCGGCCTCGATGCCGTACGCCTGCTGCCCGAAGAACGTGATGTTGAGGTAGTTCTCCAGGATCTTCTTCTTGCCCAGCTCCTCCTCGACCTGGATCGCGAACTTCAGCTCGCGGACCTTGCGGCCGATCGTCTGCTGGGTGGCCTGCGCGACCTTCTCGGGGTCGTCACCGGCCTCCTCGACGAAGACGTTCTTCACGTACTGCTGGGTCAGCGTGGACGCGCCCTGCGAGACCCCGCCCGACTGGGCGTTCCGGTTGATCGCGCGCAGCACGCCCTTGAGGTCGATCGCCCCGTGCTCGTAGAAGCGGCCGTCCTCGATCGCGACGATCGCCTTCTGCATGTACGGGGAGATCTTGTCCAATGGGACGACCTTGCGGTCGCGTGAGTACACCGTGGCGATCAGACCGCCCTCGGAGTCGAGGATGCTGGTGCGCTGACTCAGCGGAGGGGTCTTCAGATTGGAGGGGATCTCGTCGAACCCCTCGACCGTGCCCTTCGCGGCCAGTCCGAGTGCGCCGGCCGCGGGCAGGGCGATGCCTGCCAGTACGGCTCCCGCGAGCACACTGACACCGAGGAACTTGGCGGCCTGCTGGGTCCCGGTCAGACCACCGCCCGAGCGCTTCTTTGCCATGGGGGCAGCCTACGTTCTCATTCGCCGGACACGCGTATATGCCTTGGCCTAAGCTGCTCCCAACTGTCACAGCAGTGTGGTCTGGCATCAAGACCCGGGTGTGACATCGGCATGAATTCCCATGACCCCGAAGCATGGGGACCTCGTGTCCGATTCCGGCTCATGCGTCATGCGGTGCCCCCATGTGGGCCCGTTGGATTCGGGCGTATCCAAGGGATATGTCCGCTATCACACGCATGTCCTTCGATCACTCCCCTGGGTGATCTGACGCGCACGCATAGTCCGTTCGGGCCATCCAAGATTGGGCCCGAAGGGGGTGTTGCGCTGTGCCCGCCTTCCGTAACGTCCCAACTGGCAGCGGTGAATATGCCGCTGTCGCCGTGGGGGAGCCTCGATTCGGGAGAGGACGGCGCCGGTATGGGCTGGGTAGCTGACTGGAGTGCGCAGGCGGCCTGCCGCACTACCGATCCGGATGAACTTTTCGTGCAGGGAGCGGCACAGAACAGGGCAAAGGCGGTGTGCACCGGATGTCCGGTGCGGACCGAGTGCCTCGCCGACGCCCTCGACAACCGGGTGGAGTTCGGTGTGTGGGGCGGCATGACGGAGCGCGAGCGCCGTGCGCTGCTGCGACGGAGGCCGACGGTCACCTCGTGGCGACGGCTCCTGGAGACCGCGCGCACCGAGTACGAGCGGGGAGCGGGCCTGCTGCCCGTGGCCATGGAGGACGACGCGACGTACGAGGCGTACGCCGCGGTGGGTTAGGCCCGCCCCGGGTCCGCTCAAGGGCCTTTCAGGCGGCGGGAGTCCGTCCGTTCGCGAGACGGTCACCGATGGCCCGCAGCCCGGCGAGGTCGTGCACATCGCCGGGCAGGGCCGCCACCTCGGTCACCGCCACCTCGGGGTGGAGCGCGGTGAAGCGGTCGCGTGTGCGCTGCTCGCGCGTGAGCACCCGCATGCGCTCGGCATGCAGGCGGAGGAGTCCCGCGGTGAGACGGCGCACGTCGACGTCCACATCGGCGGACGCGTCGGGGTTCGCTTCCGCGTCGGCGGATGCGGAAGGGTCCGCTTCGGTGTCCGCGGCGGGATCGGCGCGCGCGTCTGTGTCTCTGTCTGTGTCCTGTGCCGGTTCGGCTGTGGGGGCAGCCTCGGGTACGGAAAGTGCGGCGGCGGTGGCGAGTTCGGACGGCTCGGGGTCGGTGGCCGGGGAGCCACTCCGTCGAGTCTTCCCGCCCTCCTGATCCACAATGCACCCCTCCTCAAGATCTTCCGCGGCGGCCCGCGCCCGCTCGGCCGACAGCCGGACGGCGCCGCTGCCGTGCACGCGGTTGAGGACGAGACCGGCCAGCGGCATGTCCTCGGCGGCCAGCCGCTCCACGAAGTACGCGGCCTCGCGCAGTGCGTCCCGCTCCGGCGTGGCCACCACGAGGAAGGCCGTGCCCGGGGCCTGGAGCAGCTTGTACGTGGCGTCGGCGCGGGTCCGGAAACCGCCGAACATCGTGTCCATCGCCGCGACGAACGTCTGCACGTCCTTGAGGAACTGACCCCCCAGCAGCTTGCCGAGGGTCCCCGTCATCATCGACATGCCGACGTTGAGGAACTTCATCCCGGCCCGGCCGCCCACCTTGGCCGGCGCCATCAGCAGCTTGATGAACTTCCCGTCGAGGAAGGACCCGAGGCGCTTCGGCGCGTCCAGGAAGTCCAGGGCGGACCGGGACGGCGGTGTGTCCACGACGATCAGGTCCCACTCGTCGCGGGCCCGGAGCTGGCCCAGCTTCTCCATCGCCATGTACTCCTGCGTACCGGCGAATCCGGCCGACAGGGACTGGTAGAAGGGGTTCTCCAGGATCGCCCGCGCCCGCTCGGGATCCGCGTGCGCCTCGACGATCTCGTCGAAGGTCCGCTTCATGTCCAGCATCATGGCGTGCAGTTCGCCGCCGTCCGAGCCCTTGATGCCCTCCACCTTGCGCGGGGTGTTGTCGAGGGAGTCGATGCCCATCGACTGGGCGAGGCGACGGGCCGGGTCGATGGTGAGGACGACGACCCGCCGGCCGCGCTCCGCCGCCCGCACGCCGAGCGCCGCCGCCGTGGTCGTCTTGCCGACCCCGCCGGCGCCGCAGCAGACGACGATGCGGGTGCCCGGGTCGTCGATCAGCGGGTCCAGGTCCAGGACGGGGACGGCGTCGAGCCCTTCCCCGGTGTCGGCGGCCTTCTCCGTCACGCGCCCACCCCTTGCTTCCGCAGTTCCTTCGCCAGCCGGTAGAGCCCCGCGATGTCCGCCCCGTCCCCCAGGAAGGGGAGCTCGTACGAGGGGACGCCGAGGCCGTCGAGAACCACGCGCTGCGTCCGCTCCAGCTCCACCCGCCGGGCGTGCCCGGCGGCCTCGTCGAGGAGCGGCTCGACCAGCGTCGCGCCGTCGGCGACGCCCGCGGCGGCCAGGGTCCTCGCGATCGCGTCCCGGTGGTCGCCGGAGGCGGCCCGTACCGCCGCCTCGTCGAGGACGTGCGGGCGGACCATGTTCACCACCACCCGGCCCACCGGGAGTTCGGCGGTGCGGAGCTCCGCGATGCCGTCCGCGGTCTCCTGGACCGGCATCTCCTCCAGCAGGGTCACCAGGTGCACCGCCGTCTCGGGGGACTTGAGGACCCGCATGACGGCCTGCGCCTGATTGTGTATCGGGCCGATCCTGGCCAGGCCCGCGACCTCGTCGTTGACGTTGAGGAAGCGGGTGATGCGGCCGGTGGGCGGCGCGTCCATGACCACGTGGTCGTAGGTGTGCCCGCCGTGCTTCTCGCGCCGCCTGACCGCCTCGCAGGCCTTGCCGGTCAGCAGGACGTCCCGTACGCCCGGCGCTATCGTCGTCGCGAAGTCGATCGCGCCGAGCTTCTTCAGGGCCCGCCCCGCACCGCCCAGCTTGTAGAACATCTGGAGGTAGTCGAGGAGGGCGCGCTCGGCGTCGATCGCCAGCGCGTACACCTCACCGCCGCCCGGGGCGACGGCGATCTTGCGCTCCTCGTACGGAAGGGCTTCCGTCTCGAAGAGCTGTGCGATGCCCTGCCTGCCTTCGACCTCGACGAGGAGGGTCCGCTTCCCCTCCGTCGCGAGGGCGAGGGCGAGGGCGGCGGCGACCGTCGTCTTACCGGTACCGCCCTTGCCGCTGACGACCTGGAGCCTGCTCACGTTGTCGAGCCTAACCACTGGCGGCGGCGCCCAATCAGGAGGCCGCCCCGGAGAAGCTCCCTAGGGGCGGGATCAGGGCCGCCTCGGAGAACCGCCCCGCGCCAGCGGATACAGTCGGCCCCATGACCAAGTGGGAGTACGTCACGGTGCCGCTTCTGGTGCACGCGACCAAGCAGATTCTGGACACCTGGGGCGAGGACGGCTGGGAGCTCGTCCAGGTCGTGCCCGGGCCGAACAACCCCGAGCAGCTCGTGGCCTACCTGAAGCGGGCCAAGTCGTGAGCGGGGCCGTGGAGGCGAAGCTCGCCGAGCTCGGCCTGACCCTGCCGGAGGTCGTGCCGCCGCTGGCCGCGTACCAGCCGGCCGTGCGGTCGGGCGTGTACGTCTACACCTCGGGCCAGCTCCCGATGGTGGGCGGCGAACTCCAGCTGACCGGCAAGGTCGGCGGCGAGGTCACCGCCGAGGAGGCCAAGCAGCTCGCGGCCACCTGCGCGCTGAACGCGCTCGCCGCCGTGAAGTCGGTCGCCGGTGACCTGGACCGGATCAAGCGGGTCGTGAAGGTCGTCGGCTTCGTCGCCTCCGCCCCCGACTTCACCGGGCAGCCGGGCGTCATCAACGGCGCCAGCGAGCTGCTCGGCGCGGTCCTCGGCGACAAGGGCGTGCACGCGCGCAGCGCCGTCGGCGTGGCTGTGCTGCCGCTCGACGCGCCGGTCGAGGTCGAGGTTCAGGTGGAGCTGGTCGAGGCCTGACCGCCGAGCCGTACGACAGGGAGCCGGTTTTCCACAGCCTGGGAAACCGGCTCTCGTGCATTCGGATGCTTGCGCATAGCATCCGGCCATGTCGAATGGTCAGTGGTACCCGCCCGAGTGGCCCGACCGTATCCGCGCCCTCGCCGCCGGTGAGCTCACGCCGGTGGCCCCGCGCCGTGCCGCCACCGTCCTGCTGCTGCGGGACGGGGACGCCGGGGCCGGGCCCGAGGTCCACATGCTGCGCCGCCGCACCTCGATGGCCTTCGCGGGCGGCGCGTACGCCTACCCGGGCGGCGGCGTCGACCCGCGCGACGAGCAGCCGGTGCGCTGGGCGGGCCCCTCCCTGGAGACCTGGGCGGCCCGGCTCGGTCTCGACGGGCCCGCGCAGGCCCAGGCGGTGGTCTGTGCCGCCGTGCGCGAGACGTACGAGGAGGCGGGCGTCCTGCTCGCCGGGGAGACCGAGGACTCGGTAGTCGGCGACACGACCGGCGAGGAGTGGGAGCGGGACCGGGAGGCGCTCGTCGCCCGGGAGCTGTCCTTCGCGGACTTCCTCGACCGGCGGGGGCTCGTGCTGCGCTCCGACCTGCTCGGCGCGTGGGCGCGGTGGATCACGCCGGAGTTCGAGCAGCGCCGGTACGACACCTGGTTCTTCGTGGCCGTGCTCCCGGCCGGCCAGCGCACCCGCAACGCCTCCACGGAGGCCGACCGCACGGTCTGGATCCGCCCGGCGGAGGCGGCGGCCGGCTACGACCGGGGCGAGCTGACGATGATGCCGCCGACGATCTCGACGCTGCGGGCCCTGGAGCCGTACGGCACGACGGCCGGGGCGCTCGCGGCGGCGGGGGAGCAGGACATGACCCCGGTGCTCGCGCAGGCGCGTCTGGAGGGCGAGGAGCTGGTCCTGAGCTGGCCGGGGCACGAGGAGTTCACCAAGGTCATCCCGATGGGAGGCGCGCGATGAGCGACGCCGCCGCCCTGCCGGGCCAGCCGCGCGGGCTCGTGGAGTCGGGTCCCGCGACCGCCCGCGCCGTGAACGTCCTCGCGCCGAACCCGTCCGCGATGACCCTCGACGGCACCAACACCTGGCTCCTCTCGGAGCCCGGCTCCGATCTGGCCGTGGTCGTCGACCCGGGTCCGCTCGACGAGACCCATCTGTGCCGGGTGACCGAGACCGCCGGGCGGCTCGGGAAGCGGGTCGCGCTGACCCTGCTGACCCACGGTCACCCGGACCACGCGGAGGGCGCCGGCCGGTTCGCCGAGCTGACCGGGACGGCCGTACGGGCCCTGGACCCGGCGCTGCGGCTCGGTGACGAGGGGCTGGGCGCGGGGGAGGTGCTGACGGTCGGCGGCCTGGAGCTGCGGGTGGTCCCGACCCCGGGGCACACCTCGGACTCGCTCTCCTTCCATCTGCCCGCCGACGGGGCGGTGCTGACGGGGGACACGATCCTGGGGCGCGGGACGACGATGGTGGCCCATCCGGACGGGCGCCTCGGCGAGTACCTGGACTCGCTGCGGCGGCTGCGGTCGCTGACGGTCGACGACGGGGTCCACACGGTGCTGCCGGGGCACGGGCCGGTCCTGGAGGACGCGCAGGGGGCCGTGGAGTTCTACCTCGCGCACCGGGCGGGGCGGCTCGCCCAGGTCGAGACGGCGGTCGAGAACGGCCACCGGACGCCGGCCGAGGTCGTCGCCCATGTGTACGCGGACGTGGACCGCTCGCTGTGGCCGGCGGCGGAGCTGTCCGTACGGGCGCAGCTGGAGTACCTGCGGGAGCGGGGGTCGGCGTAGGCGCGCGTCACGATCCTGTCCCGAGGTGGACCCCGGCGCGGCGGGGGACTTGACCCGTGCTTTACGCTCCGCTTACTTGTGGTCGTAGCTTTCGGGGGGAACGCCCGTGTTCGTCATCGCCATCCTGCTGGTCATAGCCGCAGTGGTGCTCTTCTTCATCGGCCGCGCCAACGACTCCAAGGGCCTGAAGTTCGGCGCCCTCGGAGCGGTTCTGGCCGGTCTCTTCTCGTTGATCGCGAGCATGACGTACGTGATCAGCGCGTACGAGGTCGGTGTGCCGGTCGCCTTCGGCAAGGTCGGCTCGCCCATGACCTCGGGCATGCACGTGAAGTCGCCGTTCACCAGCGTCACGACCTTCTCGACCCGCCCGGTCGACCTCAACCTCTCCGACAAGGACGTGGTCGAGGTCCGCTCCTCGCAGGGCGGTGTCATGTACGCCGAGGTGACGGTGAAGTGGGCCGTCGTCCCCTCCAAGGCCGTCGAGCTGTACAAGCTCGCGGGCACCGAGGACGCCATCCAGCAGCGTCTGGTCTACCCCGACAGCCGTGAGATCGTCCGCAACGTGTTCGCCCGCTACTCCAGCGAGCAGGGCTACGCCTCCGACCGCGAGAAGATCAACGCCGAGATCGGCGACCTGATCAAGGAGCGGCTGGCCCCGCGCGGCATCACCGTGACCACGGTCAACCTGCGCAACGTGAAGCCCTCGGACGCCCTCCAGGGCCAGATCGATCGCAAGATCCAGCAGCAGCAGGCCACCGAGCGGGCCACCGAGGCCTCCCGTACCGCCAAGGCCGAGGCCGACCGGCGCCGGATCGAGGCGGAGGGCATCGCCCGCGCCAACAAGATCCTCAACGAATCGCTGACGGACAAGGTCCTGATGAACCAGTGCATCGACGCGTTCAAGGAGGCGGCCGCGAAGAACGCGATCTACACCGTCCCCTGCGGAAACGGCAACTCCGCCCCGGTGATCGTGGACGGCTCCAAGCGCTGACCCGATCCGCGCAGGTACGAGGAAGGCCGCCCCGGTCGTGTGACCGGGGCGGCCTTCCTCGTATGTCCGTCCGCGTACTAGCGCGAGCGCTTCGCGAGGCGCTCCACGTCCAGCAGGATCACGGCGCGGGCCTCCAGGCGCAGCCAGCCGCGCTGGGCGAAGTCGGCGAGCGCCTTGTTGACCGTCTCGCGGGAGGCGCCGACCAGCTGGGCCAGCTCCTCCTGGGTGAGGTCGTGGACGACGTGGATGCCCTCCTCCGACTGCACACCGAAGCGGCGCGACAGGTCGAGGAGCGCGCGGGCGACACGGCCCGGGACGTCGGAGAAGACCAGGTCGGACATCTGGTCGTTGGTCTTGCGCAGCCGGCGGGCGACGGCGCGCAGCAGCGCGGTGGCCACCTCGGGGCGCGCGTTCAGCCAGGGCTGGAGGTCGCCGTGGCCGAGGCCGAGCAGCTTGACCTCGGTCAGCGCGGTCGCGGTCGCGGTGCGCGGGCCCGGGTCGAAGAGGGACAGCTCGCCGATGAGCTCGCCGGGGCCGAGGACCGCCAGCATGTTCTCGCGGCCGTCGGGGGAGGTGCGGTGGAGCTTCACCTTGCCCTCGGTCACCACGTAGAGGCGGTCACCGGGGTCGCCCTCGTGGAAGAGCGCGTCGCCTCGGGCGAGGGTCGCCTCACTCATCGAGGCGCGCAGCTCGGCAGCCTGCTCGTCATCGAGCGCCGCGAAGAGCGGGGCGCGCCGCAGAACGTCGTCCACGAGTTCTCTCCATACTGTCGACCTGCTCAGGGACCTGGGTCCCATGATGCCGGACGTACAAAACAGTGCGATCAATCACAGCAAGTTTGACTCACCGAGCCGCCCGTCCGTACGGCAGGGGCCGGATTGGGGTCCGATCGGCCACGCCCGGGGCGGATGTCGGTGGTGGCCCCTAGGCTGGCCGGGTGTCCAACTCGCCGGTGACAGCGCAGGCCAAGGGGGCTGAAAGAGTGTCGGCCGAAGGTAATTCCGCCGTGGGCGAACACGGCGTGTCGAAACGGGCGAAAGCCGCAAATCGGAAGGCTGCCGTGCCGAATCGGAAGCCCGCGAAGGCCGCCGGGGCGGCTGAGCCCGCCCAGTCCGCGAAGCCCGCCGGAACGGCCAAGTCCGCCAAGCCCGCCACGCCCGTCCGGACCGTGAAGCCCGCCAGGCCCGAGTCGCGGCTCGCGATGGTCCGACGGGCCCGGAAGATCAACCGCGAGCTCGCCGAGGTCTACCCGTACGCCCATCCGGAGCTCGACTTCCGCAACCCCTTCGAGCTGCTCGTCGCGACGGTCCTCTCCGCCCAGACCACCGACCTGCGGGTCAACCAGACCACCCCCGCCCTCTTCGCGAAGTACCCCACGCCCGAGGACCTCGCCGCCGCCGTGCCCGAGGAGGTCGAGGAGCTGATCCGGCCGACCGGCTTCTTCCGCGCCAAGACCAAGTCGATCATGGGCCTCGCCGCCGCCCTCAGGGACGAGTTCGACGGCGAGGTCCCCGGCCGCCTGGACGACCTCGTCAAGCTCCCCGGCGTCGGCCGCAAGACCGCCTTCGTCGTCCTGGGCAACGCCTTCGGAGTCCCCGGCATCACCGTCGACACCCACTTCATGCGGCTCGTCCGGCGCTGGAAGTGGACCGAGCAGGAGGACCCGGTGAAGATCGAGGCGGAGATCGCCGAGATCTTCCCGAAGAGCGAGTGGACGATGCTCTCGCACCGGGTGATCTTCCACGGCCGCCGCATCTGCCACGCCCGCAAGCCCGCCTGCGGCGCCTGCCCGATCACCCACCTCTGCCCCTCGTACGGCGAGGGCGAGACCGACCCCGAGAAGGCCAGGAAGCTGCTCAAGTACGAGAAGGGCGGCTTCCCCGGCCAGCGGCTCAACCCGCCGCCGGACTACCCCGGCCGCCCCGCGCCCCCACTGGGCGCGAGCGACTGAGCCCGCCCCGGCGAGACCCCTCCGCTCAACCCCTCCGGGTGACCCGCCGGAGGGAACGAACCCGTACACCGATCGCGTTGAGAACCACGGGGGTGCCTATGACGCGCACTGACGAAGAGATCCACGGCCCCGGTATCGGCGGTCTGCTCAAGAGGGACGGGCTGCCCGCCTGGCTCGGGCCCGTCGACCGGGCCGCCCGCACCGTCGAGCCGGAGCAGCTGAGCCGCTTCCTGCCGCCCGCGAGCGGCGCCGGACGCCAGTCCGCCGTCCTCGTCCTCTTCGGCGAGGGCGAGCGCGGACCCGAGCTGCTGCTCATGGAGCGGGCCGGCAGCCTCCGCTCGCACGCCGGCCAGCCCTCCTTCCCCGGCGGCGCCCTCGACCCCGAGGACGGCGCCCCGGCCGACGGAGGGCTGCTGCGCGCCGCCCTGCGCGAGGCCGAGGAGGAGACCGGCCTCGACCCGGCGGGCGTCCAGCTCTTCGGCGTGCTGCCCCAGCTCTACATCCCGGTCAGCGGCTTCGTCGTCACCCCGGTCCTCGGCTGGTGGCGCACCCCCAGCCCCATCGGGGTCGTCGACCCCGGCGAGACCGCCCGGGTCTTCACCGTGCCCGTGGCGGATCTCACGGATCCCGGGAACCGCGCCACCGCGATCCACCCGAGCGGCCACCAGGGCCCCGCGTTCACGGTCGCGTCCGCTCTGGTCTGGGGTTTCACCGCCGGTGTGATCGACCGGCTACTGCACTTCTCCGGCTGGGAGCTCCCCTGGGACCGGTCGAAGCAGGTCCCGCTCGACTGGCGCTCATGACAGGCTGATCCCCGGCGACCAGGCTGATCCCGGCGAACGAACAGGCTGCCCCCGGCGACCGGAAAACGAATCTGCGAGGCAATTGACGGTGAACGTGCTGGACATCTTGTTGCTGCTCGCCGCCGTGTGGTTCGCGATCATCGGTTACCGCCAGGGCTTCGTCGTGGGCATCCTGTCGGTGATCGGCTTCCTCGGCGGCGGCCTCGTCGCCGTCCTGCTGCTCCCGATCCTCTGGGACAAGCTGACCGATCACAGCGAGGTCTCGACCACGGCGACGGTCGTCTTCGTGATGGTGGTCATCGTCTGCGCCTCGGTCGGCCAGGCCTTCACCACCCATCTGGGCAACAAGCTGCGCCGTCACATCACCTGGTCGCCCGTGCGCGCCCTGGACGCCACCGGCGGCGCCCTCGTCAACGTCGTCGCCATGCTGCTCGTGGCCTGGCTGATCGGCTCCGGCCTCGCCCGTACCTCCATGCCCACCCTCGGCAAGGAGGTACGGAACTCCAAGGTGCTGCTCGGTGTGCAGGAGGTGATGCCGGATCAGGCGTCCGGCTGGTTCACCGACTTCACCTCCACCCTCGCGCGCAGCGGGTTCCCCCCGGTCTTCAACCCCTTCGCCGACGAGCCGATCACCCCGGTCATGCCCCCCGACCCGAAGCTCGCGGACAGCCCCGTCGCCGCCCGCGCCCAGCGCTCCATCGTGAAGGTCGTCGGCACCGCGCAGAGCTGCGGCAAGGTCCTGGAGGGCACCGGCTTCGTCTTCGCCGACCGCCGGATCATGACCAACGCGCACGTCGTCGGCGGCGTCGACGAGCCGACCGTCCAGATAGGCGGCAAGGGCAGGCTCTACGACGCCAAGGTCGTCCTCTACGACTGGCAGCGCGACATCGCCGTCCTGGACGTGCCGGACCTCAAGGCCACACCGCTGCCCTTCACCGACGAGGACGCCCGCAGCGGGGACGACGCGATCGTCGCAGGCTTCCCGGAGAACGGCTCGTACGACGTGCGCTCGGCGCGCGTCCGGGGCCGTATCAACGCCGACGGACCCGACATCTACCGCCGTGGCGAGGTGCGCAGGGACGTGTACTCGCTGTACACGACGGTCCGCCAGGGGAACTCCGGCGGCCCGCTCCTCACCGAGGACGGCAAGATCTACGGCGTGATCTTCGCCCGCTCCCTCGACGACCCCAACACCGGCTACGCACTGACGGCCGACGAGATCCGCGAGGACATCGAGCGCGGCAGGACCGCCGACCAGCAGGTCGACACCCAGGCCTGCGCCCTGTAGCCCACCGGCCCCGGGGGCCGGTGCCCGCCGCTAGGCGGTGTCGCGTGGATGCCTGAGGCGGGCCGAGACCCAGCGGGCCCGGCGGCGCAGGATGCGCGAGATCCCCACCCCCTGCACGGCGTGCGCGCGGCCGAGGTCCGGCGCGCCACCCCCCTCGCGAGGGCCCGGCCCAGCGGCCGAGCGGCGGTTGTGTGCGGTCGTGTCACCGTAGTCGTGCGTCCAGCCCATACTTCGACGTCTGCCCGGGGCCCAAGGTCGGTAACCACCCCGGGGCACTCCAATTGGAGTATGCGCGGGGCACATGGCCGTTCGAAGGAAGTCTGTACGCCCCGGGGGGAACAGAGGGGCCGTCAGCGGACCGGGCGAGTCCTTCAACGATCGGGTTCGGGGTCCTTCAGCCAGTTGACCAGCTCGGCGGAGAAGGCCACCGGGTCCTCCTCGTGCGGGAAGTGCCCGAGGCCGTCGAAGAGCCGCCAGCGGTACGGCGCCTCCACGTACTCGCCCGAGCCCGCCGCGCTCCTGGTCCGCATCACCGGGTCGAGGGAGCCGTGCAGATGCAGGGTCGGCACCCGCACCGGGCGCTTCATGCGCCGGTTGAACTGGATGCCGTCCGGCCGCGCCAGGGAACGCACCATCCAGCGGTACGGCTCGATCGAGCAGTGCGCCGTCGACGGGACCAGCATCGCCCGCCGGTACACCTCGATGGTCTCGTCGTCCGAGGAGCGCGGGGACCGCGGCCCCGACCAGTCCCGGATCAGCTCGCCCACCAGCGCGGCGTCGTCCGCGACGAGCTGACGCTCCGGCAGCCACGGCCGCTGGAAGCCCCACACGTGCGAGCCGGCCCGCGACTGGGCGAAGTCGGCGAGCATCGCCGAGCGCCAGCGGCGCGGATGCGGCATCGAGGAGACCGCCAGCCGGCGGACCAGCTTGGGCCGCATCACGGCCGCCGTCCAGGCGAGGTAGCCGCCCAGGTCGTGGCCGACGAGCGCCGCGTCCGGCTCGCCCAGGGAGCGGATGACGCCGGTGACGTCGAGGGCCAGGTTGGCGGGGTCGTAGCCCCGGGGGGTGCGGTCGCTGCCGCCGACCCCGCGCAGGTCCATCGCGACGGCCCGGAAACCGGCCTCGGCGAGGACGGGCAGCTGGTGGCGCCAGGTCCACCAGAACTGCGGGAAGCCGTGCAGGAGCAGCACCAGCGGGCCGTCGCCCATCTCGGCGATGTGGAAACGGGCGCCGTTGGCGGCGACGTCGCGATGGGTCCACGGCCCGTCGAGCCGTACGGGCCCGCCGTTGCCGCTCTCGGGGAGGGTCATACGGACGAGCGTGCCACAGGGGAGGCCTTCTCCAGCGCCTTGTCCTGCGCGGGGCGGGGGTGCGGCTTGACGGTGGAGAGCACGGCGGCCGTCTGCTTGGCGGAGGCGATGGACTTCTCCGGCGGCTTGACCTTCTTGAACTTGGCCCAGGCGATCAGCCCGAGGAGGCCCGCGAGCAGCACGTTGAACGCGAAGGACAGCAGGAAGCACCAGATGAGGTTCCAGCCGCCGTTGCCGTTGTGCCCGCCGGTCCAGGTGTTGATGGCGTACGCGAGCGCGAAGCTCAGCATCGGCAGCGAGAACAGCAGCACCACGATGGCGCCCGTCCCCATGATGCTGCCGAACACCCCGCGCTTCACGTCCTGGCGGAGTTCGGCCTTGGCCAGGGCGATCTCGTCGTGCACCAGCGCGGACATCTCGGCGGTCGCCGAGGCGACCAGCTGGCCGAGGCTGCGCTCGGTTCCGTCGAACGGGTCGCTCATCGCTGCTCCCTCTTCTCTTCTGCGGTCCGAGTCCTTCTGCGGTCCGACTCAGATCATGCCGGACGGTCGGCCCCGTCGCGCGGTGCCCCCGCCAGTCGGGCGCGCTCGCGGTGTTCGGCGGCCTTCTTCTCGTAGATCTCGGCCATCCGGAGGTGGTACTCGGGGTCGTCCTCCTCGTAGATGTCGGGGATGCCGTCCTGGTCCTCGTCGCGCTCCTCGGCGGTGACGAGCGCCTGGTACTTCCGGACCCGCAGCTTCAGCAGGACGGAGGCGAGGACGGCGGCGATGAGCGAGCCGATGAGGACGGAGGCCTTCACCTCGTCGGTGAGGACGGCGTCGCCGGCGAAGGCCAGCTCGCCGATGAGGAGGGAGACGGTGAAGCCGATCCCGGCGAGCGAGGCGACGGCGAACACGTCCGGCCAGGCCAGTTCGGGGTTGAGCTCCGCCCGGGTGAAGCGGGCGGCGAACCAGGTGCCGCCGAAGATGCCGATCGCCTTGCCGACGACGAGACCGAGGACCACGCCGAGGGTGACCGGCTGGGTGAACACGCTGTGGATCGCGCCGCCGGAGATGCTGACACCGGCGGAGAACAGGGCGAACAGCGGGACGGCGAGACCGGCCGACAGGGGGCGGACCAGGTGCTCGATGTGCTCGCCGGGGGAGTGCTTCTCGCCTTCCCGGGTGGTGCAGCGCAGCATCAGGCCCATGGCGACACCGGCGATGGTGGCGTGGACGCCGCTGTTGTACATCAGGCCCCAGATGACCAGGGCCAGCGGGATGTACACGTACCAGCCCCGGACGTCCTTGCGGAGCAGGAACCAGAAGAGGACGAGGCCGGCGACGGCGCCGCCGAGGGCCGCGAAGTTCAGGTCGCTGGTGAAGAAGACCGCGATGATCAGGATCGCGAAGAGGTCGTCGACGACGGCGAGGGTGAGCAGGAAGGCGCGGAGCGAGGAGGGCAGCGAGGTGCCGATGACCGCGAGGACGGCGAGCGCGAACGCGATGTCGGTGGCGGTGGGGACGGCCCAGCCGTCCATGGAGCCGTTGCCGACGGCGTTGACCAGGGCGTAGACGAGGGCGGGCGCGGCCATGCCGCAGAGCGCGGCGATGACGGGGAGCGCCGCGGCCTTGGGGTCGCGCAGCTCGCCCGCGACGAGTTCGCGCTTGAGCTCGATGCCGGCGACGAAGAAGAAGATCGCGAGGAGGCCGTCGGCGGCCCAGTGCTGGATCGACAGGTCGAGGCCGAGGGCGGCCGGGCCTATGTGGAAGTCGCTGACGGCCTCGTAGCTGTCGCTCAGCGGGGTGTTGGCCCAGACGAGCGCGGCGACGGCGGCGACGAGGAGGAGGACACCGCCGACGGTCTCGGTACGCAGGGCGTCGGCGAGAAAGCGCCGCTCGGGCAGCGGGAGTCGGCCGAGGAATTTGCGGTCGGTGGGCGCGGACACGTGGTGAACCTCCGTCGGGCAGGCAGGGCGAAGCACATGCCGACCAGACTTCCCGGCTCACCTAGATAATTCTGTCGCGTTCCTGACGCGATCCTTACCTTACCTAACGAGCCGGGGTTGTGTCCGGCGAGATTCACTCTAGGGAGATATGAGGCTTTCGTCCCCTCGGGCCGGACACGGAAATGCCCGCCCCGAATCGATCGGGACGGGCGTTTCCGGCGTACGGGCCCGGCCTCACGGCGTACGGGCTGTGGCGTACGGGCTGTGGCGTACGGGCTGTGGCCTACGGCCCCGGCTCAGTCCTCGCTGGACGCGGTCGGCAGCTGGGTCTGGATGAGCGACATGACCGAGGAGTCGGTCAGCGTGGTGACGTCACCCAGCTCCCGGTTCTCCGCCACGTCGCGCAGCAGTCGGCGCATGATCTTGCCCGAGCGGGTCTTCGGCAGCTCCGCCACCGGCAGGACGCGCTTCGGCTTCGCGATCGGGCCGAGGGTCGCGCTGACGTGGTTGCGGAGGTCGGCGACCAGGCTCTCGTCCTCGCTCGCCGTACCGCGCAGGATGACGAAGGCGACGATCGCCTGACCGGTGGTCTCGTCGGCGGCGCCGACGACGGCCGCCTCGGCGACGGCCGGGTGCGAGACGAGCGCCGACTCGACCTCGGTGGTCGAGATGTTGTGGCCCGAGACGAGCATGACGTCGTCGACCCGGCCGAGCAGCCAGATGTCGCCGTCCACGTCCTTCTTGGCCCCGTCACCGGCGAAGTACATGCCCTCGAAGCGGGACCAGTAGGTGTCGATGTACCGCTGGTCGTCGCCCCAGATGGTGCGGAGCATCGAGGGCCACGGCTCGGTGAGGACCAGATAGCCACCCCCGCCGTTCGGCACCTGGTTGGCCTCGTCGTCGACGACGGTGGCGGAGATGCCCGGCAGCGGGCGCTGGGCGGAGCCCGGCTTGGTCTCGGTGACGCCCGGCAGCGGCGAGATCATCATCGCGCCGGTCTCGGTCTGCCACCAGGTGTCCACGATCGGGCACCGGTCGGCGCCGATGTGCTTCCGGTACCAGACCCACGCCTCGGGGTTGATCGGCTCGCCGACCGAGCCGAGCACCCGGAGGCTCGACAGGTCGAACTTTGCGGGGATGTCGTCGCCCCACTTCATGAACGTACGGATCAGCGTCGGCGCCGTGTAGAGGATCGTGACGCCGTACTTCTGCACGATCTCGAAGACCCGGCCCTGGTGCGGGGTGTCCGGGGTGCCCTCGTACATGACCTGCGTCGCGCCGTTGGCCAGCGGGCCGTAGACGATGTACGAGTGCCCGGTGACCCAGCCGATGTCGGCGGTGCACCAGTAGACGTCGCTCTCCGGCTTGAGGTCGAAGACGGCGTCGTGGGTGTACGCGGCCTGGGTGAGGTAGCCGCCGGAGGTGTGCAGGATGCCCTTCGGCTTCCCGGTGGTGCCGGAGGTGTAGAGGATGAAGAGCGGGTGCTCCGCCCCGAAGGCCTCCGGGCTGTGCTCGGCGGACTGGCGGGCGACGATGTCGTCCCACCAGACGTCGCGGCCCTCGGTGAAGGCGGTCTCCTGGCCCGTACGGCGGACCACGAGCACATGCTCGACCTGCGGGCACTTGGCGACGGCCTCGTCGATGGCCGGCTTGAGGGCGCTCGGCTTGCCACGGCGGTAGCCGCCGTCGGCGGTGACGACCAGCTTGGCGTCGGCGTCCTGGATGCGCGAGGCGACGGCGTCGGCGGAGAAACCGCCGAAGACCACCGAGTGGGTGGCGCCGACGCGGGCGCAGGCCAGCATCGTGATGGCGGCCTCGGGGATCATCGGCAGGTAGACGGCGACCCGGTCGCCCTCGCGGACACCCAGCTCGGTCAGGGCGTTGGCGGCCCGGGAGACCTCGTCCTTGAGCTCGGCGTAGGTGATCGAGCGGCTGTCGCCCGGCTCGCCCTCGAAGTGGATGGCGACGCGGTCGCCGTGACCGGCTTCGACGTGCCGGTCGACGCAGTTGTACGCCACGTTCAGCTCGCCGTCCGCGAACCACTTGGCGAACGGCGGGTTCGACCAGTCGAGGGTCTCGGTCGGCTCGGTGGCCCAGGTCAGGCGCTTGGCCTGCTCGGCCCAGAAGCCCAGCCTGTCCGCCTTGGCCTGCTCGTACGCCTCCGCCGTCACGTTGGCGTGCGCGGCCAGCTCGGCGGGCGGCGAAAATCGACGCTCTTCCCGAAGCAGATTGGCCAGGCTTTCGTTGCTCACGACATCTCCCTTTCCCAGGGCGTCCTCTGTGCGTATGTGTCCCGCGTCATAGCTCATCAGTCGGAGGCCCGGGTGACAAGAGCATCCAGGCAATTGGTTTAGACCTGTGAGTTGTCCGACGTGCGGGGGCCCCTTCTACCCGAGCGGTGGGAGAAGGGGCCACACAGTCTCACGGACGCCAGGGGCGGAAGGTTCAGGACGCGCGGGCCGGTTCCAGGGCTCCGGTCGGCATGACCTGGGTGAAGACGTCGTCGTAGCTGTGCACCTCGTCCGTCCCGGAGAGCAGGTACGCCTGCGCCTCGCCCACGTGGAAGTACACACCGTGCAGCGTCAGCGAGCCCTCGGCGAGGCGCCGCGCCACCGGCTCGTACGCCCGCAGGTGCTCCAGCTGCTGCACCACGTTCGTCAGGCACAGCTGCTCGACCGCGTCCGCCGGGAGCCGCCCGGAGATCCGGGCCCAGGCGTGTCTGCGGCTCGCCATCCGCTCCAGACTGGGCCGGCCGTGGCGCAGCCAGCGGCGGAGCGGGGTCGGCGGATCGTCCGGGCCCGCGTTCAGCAGGGCCTGCATCGCGCCGCAGCCGGAGTGGCCGCAGACGGTGATCGACGCGACCCGCAGCACGTCCACCGCGTACTCGATCGCCGCCGCCACCGAGTCGTCGCCGCTCTCCTCGCCCGGCAGGGGGACGAGATTGCCGACGTTGCGCACGGTGAAGAGGTCGCCGGGGCCGCTCGATGTGATCATGCTCGTGACCAGGCGGGAGTCGGCGCAGGTCAGAAAGAGCTGCGAGGGCGTCTGGCCCTCCCGCGCGAGCCGCGCCAGCTCGTCCCGGACCAGCGGGGCCGTGTTCCGCTGGAACTTGCCGATGCCGCTGGCCAGGTGCAGGCCCGTCGCGCGCTCGGGGGTCTCGCTCTCCGTCCGCTCGGTCGGCCGCTCCCCGCACTGGTGGTTGTGCCAGGGCGTCCAGGGGCGGCAGCAGGAATGGCCGGCGGAGGCGGTCGTGGGGGCCGGCTCGGCGATCCGGGCGCCGGACGGTCCCGTCGTCTCGACCGTCCCGCCGTGGGCGAGGTGCCCGGCGGTCCAGTCGCTCAGCGTCTCGTAGGCGGCGTGGTCCATGAAGGACCCGTCGAGCTCGACCACCACGTCCGAGCCGTGCGGCAGCTGGTGCAGGGCCCGGCTCAGCCGGGGCACGGCGAGGAAGGTCAACTGGCCACGGACGTGCAGCAGCTGACGGCCGTCCCGCTCCTCGCGGGTGATCCGGGTACGGGCGAGCCGGTGCAGGGCGACGGCGATGGCCACGCCGACGCCGAGGGCGACGCCCTCCAGGATGCCGACGAGGACGACACCCGACAGGGTCACCGCGTAGACGACGACCTCGCGGTGCCGGGTGACGGTACGGATGTGGGTGATGCTGACCATCTGGAGGCCGACCACCATGACCAGCGCGGCGAGCGCCGGCAGCGGGATCAGGTCGAGCACCGGCACCAGGAGCAGGGCCGCCAGCACGATCCACAGGCCGTGCAGCATCGTGGAGGCGCGGGACACCGCGCCCGCCGAGACGTTGGCGACGCTGCGGACCGCGACCCCGGCGACCGGAAGGCCGCCGAGTGCCCCCGAGACCACGTTCGCCGCGCCCTGACCGGCGAGTTCGCGGTCGAGGCGGGAGCGCGGGACGCCCTTGCCGTGGTCGGGGCGGGCGGCGATCAGCTTGTCGACGGCGACGGCGGAGAGCAGCGACTGCACGCTGGTGACCAGGGTGATCGTGAGCACCCCGGCCGCGATGCCGAGCACCGGGCCCTCGGGCAGGCCGGGCAGCGCGTGGCTGCTCCAGGACGGCAGGTCGACCCGGGGCACGGCGAGCCCGGCGAGCGCGGCCACCGCCGTCGCCCCGGCCACCGCGACGAGGGCGGCGGGGACCTTCCGTACGAGCCGCCCGGCTCTGCCCGGCAGGCGCGGCCAGCAGAGCAGTGCGGCCACGGTGAGGGCGCTGATGCCGAGCGCGGCCGGCTGGGCGTGCGCCAGCTGGGCGGGCAGGCCGAGGGCGTTGTCCACGGCGGAACTCTGGGGGGTGCCGCCGAGCACGATGTGGAGCTGGGCGAGGGCGATGGTGGCGCCGATGCCGGCCAGCATGCCATGCACGATCGCGGGCGAGACGGCGAGTGCCGAGCGGGCCACGCGGAGGGCGGACAGGCCGAGTTGGACGAGTCCGGCGAGAACGGTGATCGCGCAGGTGGTGCGCCAGCCGTACAGCCGGATGAGCTCGGCGGTCACGACGGTGAGGCCGGCGGCGGGGCCGCTCACCTGGAGCGGGGAGCCGCCGAACCGGCCGGCGATCAGGCCGCCGACGGCGGCGGCGACCAGGCCGGACTGGAGCGGGGCTCCGGTGGCGAGCGCGATGCCGAGCGAGAGCGGCAGCGCGATCAGGAAGACGGCGACCGAGGCGGAGAGGTCGGCGCCGGCGATGCGGAAGCGGCGTGGGCCGCCCGGCGGACTGTGGGGCCGCTGGACGCGGGGTCGGTTGGTCGTGCGGGCAGGGGTGCAGAGGGTCATGTTCCCGTCTCCTCCGGGGCAGCGTGGTCGCGGCTCGTGCGGGGTGCATTGGCGGGGACACCGAGGCGGGAGGGCGGGGACGGCCATCAACGCTCGGTAAACGAATGGTAATGGAGAGTAAAGTCCGCGGCATTGTTTTCGGGGCAAACAGGGCAATGATTCACCGATTCCGGTGACAGAACGTGCCGATGCCGCTTGTCGTTGACGCCCTTCGGTCCTCGCGGTGCGACGTTGACGCCGCTTGTAGGGAAATCAGAGGATCCGAGGAGAGGTGTGCGGATGTCAGCCGCCCGCAGAACGACCACCGTCCGGAGGAAGGCGCTCACCGTCGGCGCGCTCACCCTCGCTCTCGCCACCGGCCTCGCCGGCTGCTCGGGCTCCGACGGCCCCGCCGAGAAGGGCGCGCAGGGCGGTGTGGGCGCCAAGAAGGGCCCGGCAGCTGCCCCGAAGGCCGTGCCTCGGCTGATCGGTGACGGCTCGACCGCCTTCACCGGCGCCCAGCCCCACCAGCCGACCTGGCAGCGCCTCAAGCCGGGCGAGACCCCGCCGCAGTTCGTCGTCTTCTCGTGGGACGGCGCGGGCGAGGACAGCCAGAAGCTGTTCTCCCACTTCCGCTCCGTGGGCAAGAAGTACGACGCCAAGATGACGTACTTCCTCAGCGGCGTGTACCTGCTGCCCGAGGAGAAGCGGAACCTCTACGACCCGCCGCAGCACAGCGCCGGCCGCTCCGACATCGGCTTCAACGACACCGAGGGCATCCGCGCCACCGTCCGCGAACTCCGTGGGGCCTGGCAGGAGGGCAACGAGATCGGCACCCACTTCAACGGGCACTTCTGCGGCGCCGACGGCGGCGTCGGCAACTGGTCCGTCGAGGAGTGGAAGAGCGAGATCAAGCAGGCCAAGTCCTTCGTCAAGAACTGGAAGACGAACGCCGGACTGCGCGCCGAGCAGCCGCTGCCCTTCGACTACGACAAGGAACTCGTCGGCGCCCGCACCCCCTGCCTCGAAGGCCGGAAGAACTTCGTCCAGGCGGCGGCGCAGATGGGCTTCCGCTACGACACGAGCGGCGTCAACGACCAGATCTGGCCCAAGAAGGACCTGGGTCTCTGGGACCTCTCGATGCAGCTCGTACCGGTCCCCGGCCGCGCCTTCCAGACGCTCTCGATGGACTACAACTTCCTCGTCAACCAGTCCCCGGGCACGACCCAGGGCGACCCGTCTCAGCGCGAGTACTGGGGCGACCAGATGAGGGACGGTCTGGTGCAGGCCTTCGAGCGCTCCTACCGGGGCAACCGCGCGCCGCTCGTCATCGGCAACCACTTCGAGTCCTGGAACGGTGGCGTGTACATGCGGGCCATCGAGGAGACCATCGCCACCGTCTGTACGCAGAAGGACGTCAAGTGCGTGTCCTTCCGTCAGCTCGCGGACTGGCTCGACGCCCAGGACCCCGACGTCATCGCCAAGATGCGCGGCCTGAAGGTCGGCGAGGCCCCGGCGGCCGGCTGGAAGGCCTTCCTGGCCCCCCAGCCGGCGGCCCCGGCGGGCGCTCCGACGACCGGCGTCGGCACCCCGGCGGTGGCCGTCAAGCCGGCTGAACGGCGCTGAGCCTTTCGGCGAGTACGAAATCGGGGTCGACCTGCGCCGCCAGGTCGGCCCCGGTCTTCGCGTTCCCCCAGCTCTCCGCGTTGCGCAGATGGAAGTGGACCATCTGGCGCGTGTAGCGCTCCCAGTCGCGGTCGGCGTACGAGTCGTCCGCCGCGTCCTGGAGGGCCTGGAGCGACATGCGGTTGTCCGCCTCCAGGAGCTCGAAGCGTGGCGGGCGGCCCTTCTCCATCGCACGGACCCAGTCCGAGTGCCCCACCGTGACGAGCAGGTCCTCGCCGACCTCGGAGCGCAGGAAGTCGAGGTCGTCCTCGCCCTGCACCTTGTTGCCGACGACCTTGAGCGCGACGCCGAAGTCCCGCGCGTACTCCTTGTACTGGCGGTAGACCGAGACGCCCTTGCGGGTCGGCTCGGCGACCAGGAACGTCATGTCGAAGCGGGTGAAGAGCCCGGAGGCGAAGGAGTCCGAGCCCGCCGTCATGTCGACGACCACGTACTCGTCGGCGCCGTCGACCAGGTGGTTGAGGCAGAGCTCGACCGCCCCGACCTTCGAGTGGTAGCAGGCGACCCCGAGGTCCGACTCCGTGAAGGGGCCGGTCGCCATCAGCCGGATCTCGCCGTCGTCGAGCACGACCGGCCGAGCGCAGGCCTCGTAGACCGGGTTCTCCTCGCCGACCCGCAGCAGCCGCGAGCCCTCCCCGGGCGGCGTGGTCTTGATCATCGCGTCGGCGGAGGTGATCCGCGGGTTGGTGCCCCGCAGGTACTCCTTGATGAGCGGCAGGTGCGCGCCCATCGCGGGCAGCGCGGCGGCCTCCGCCTCGGGCAGGCCGAGCGCGGCACCGAGGTGCTGGTTGATGTCGGCGTCGACGGCGACGACCGGGGCTTCGTTGGCGGCGAGGTGGCGGATGAAGAGCGAGGACAGCGTGGTCTTGCCGCTGCCGCCCTTCCCCACGAAAGCGATCTTCATGTTCACCTAGCGTAGTGGCACGAACGCGTTCAGTGGTCGGGGTGCGTGAAGAAGACCACTCCATCGTGGGGCGGGCGGCGGGGGCGCGTAGCCTCCCTACTTATGAGTACGCACGCCTCTGACCCCTTGGCCGCCCTCGGCTCCCTGCCGGGCGTCGCCGATGCGGTGGACTCCGTACGCAAGGCCGTCGACCGGGTCTACGGCCACCGTGTGATGCGCCGCCGCAGCAACGAGATCTCCTCCGAGGCGGCCCTGCGCGGGGCCCGCGGTTCGGCCGCCCTGTCCGGCGCCGACTGGGCCCTCGAAGAGGTCCGCCGCCGCACCGACTTCGGTACCGAGCCCGAGGCCCGCACGGTCGGCGCGGCCCTGCGCCTGGGCGCCGAGGCCGGGCAACTGCTCTCCATCTGGCGCCAGTCGCCGCTGCGGGTGCTCGCCCGGCTCCACCTGGTCGCCGCGGGCGACCCGGGGGACTCGGTGGGGCGGCCCCGACTCGACGGCGAGACCGTCGACGAACCGCTGGTCGAGGCCCCGCTGCCGAGCCCGGCCGAGGTCGCCGGACGGCTGGACGGTCTCTCGGAGCTGATCGTCGCGGGCGGCGAGGCCCCGGCACTGGTGACGGCCGCAGTGGTCCACGGCGAACTGCTCGCACTGCGCCCCTTCACCTCGTACAACGGCCTGGTCGCGCGGGCGGCGGAGCGGATCGTGCTGGTCGGCAGCGGGCTCGACCCCAAGGCGATCTGTCCGGCCGAGGTCGGCCACGCGGAGCAGGGGCGGGCCGCGTACCTCGCCGCGTTCGAGGGGTACCTGTCGGGGACCCCGGAGGGTGTGGGCGGCTGGATCGCGCATTGCGGACGCTCGGTCGAGCTGGGGGTCCGCGAGTCGACGGCGGTCTGCGAGGCGCTCCAGCGCGGCGCGGCCTGAGCCGGCGCGGAGGGGGCCGAGCCGGCGGCGCGGCCCGAGGGTGAAATGAATTTCCGGGCCCTGTGGGGGCCCGGAAATGGGTTGCGGCGGCACCCGTTCAGGTACCGCCGCTGGCACGTCTACCCAGTTACCATGCGTCCTCGAATATGTGCCCATCAGGCCGGGAACTTTGCCCGTGGCCTGGTGCGGCTGGCCCGTAATCGACGGGTCGACGTCGCGTGGGTGCTCGGTTTCTGTGCTAGGTCCGTGGGGCCTTCATGCTCAACAGGTGATCCTCTCGGATGTCCTTGGTCTCGCGGGCCTGATTCCTTTCTACTCCTGTCCGCCAGGAAGCGAAAGTGCTGGCTCCGCTTCTCCTGCCCTCTTGCTCAAATTCGGGCAAAGCCATCCGTGAGCCCATGGGCGAGAGCGGCCTGCCGGCGCCGGGAGGCGTACCAGACGAGTCCGGCGCCCACGGCCGCCGCACCCACCGCCGCGGCGGCGACGAGCGTGGGACGCGGCGGCATCCGGAACCCGGGCAGCCGCTGCTTGAGCCGCACCGGCTTCTCGAAGGCGAGAACAGGCCATTCCCGCGCCACGGCTTCACGGCGCAGCGCCCGGTCCGGATTGACGGCGTACGGGTGGCCGACGGCCTCCAGCATGGGGACGTCGGTCGCCGAATCGCTGTACGCGTAGCAGCGCGCGAGGTCGTAGCCCTCGGACTTCGCCAGCTCCCGGACGGCCTCGGCCTTCGTCGGGCCGTAGGCGTAGTACTCCACCTCCCCGGTGAAGCAGCCGTCCTCGCCGACCACCATCCGGGTGGCGACGACCCGGTCGGCCCCGAGCATCTCGCCGATCGGCTCGACGACCTCGGCGCCGGAGGTCGAGACGATCACGACGTCGCGGCCGGCGGCGTGGTGCTCCTCGATGAGGGAGGCCGCCTCGTCATAGATGATCGGGTCGATCAGATCGTGAAGGGTCTCGGCGACGAGCTCCTTCACCTGGGCGACGTTCCAGCCTTTGCAGAGCGCGGAAAGATATTCACGCATCCGCTCCATCTGGTCGTGATCGGCTCCGCCTGCCAGGAAGACGAACTGGATGTACGCCGTCCGCAGGGCGGCGCGGCGGCTGATCAGTCCGCCCCGGTAGAAGGACTTGCTGAAGGTCAGCGTCGAGGACTTCGCAATGACCGTCTTGTCCAGGTCAAAGAAGGCGGCTGTGCGCGGCAAGGAGTGGTTTTCCACAAGCCTGAGCATAGGTGCCCGCCATTCGGCGTACGCTCGGGCGCGTGGGTTTGCCTGAGAAGGCTCTCGGGTACACCATGGAAGTCACGGATCGTTCGCGACCGTGCTAACCCGGTCCGGCTCCTCCCCCCCCGAGTCGGCCGGAAAGACGACCCCCGCTCTCCCCCCCGGCGGGGGTCGTCGCATGTCCGGAGCCGTTTTGGCCCTGTGTGACATCGTCAGCTCCTCTCCTTTCGGCCAACGGCCGCCGCCCCGGCCGAAGCCCTGCTGGACACTCGATTCATCACTCACGGTAATCGGCAGGCTGCGTTCCGGGTAGTCCCCCGAGGGGTGACGAAGATATTCACAGGGCTTCGGTTATCCCCAGTTTTTCGGCGAGGTCCCCAGGATTTTCGGTACGGCCCCACGGTGATTCCTGTCGCGAAGTTCGCGGACGGCAGGAATCACGAGAGGGGTGTGCGCCATGGCGACATCGAGGACTTCCGGGGCCAGGGGTGCGGCGCGGAGCGGGGCGGGTGAGCCCGCCCCCGAGCCCCGCCGCACCGGGCCGCTGATCGTCACGGAGGACCTCGGGCTGCTCGACGACCTGTTGCGGCTGTGTGCCGCCGCCGGCGTGGAGCCCGAGGTCCACCACCGGGTCCCGGAGCGGCGGGCGGGCTGGACCGACCCACCGCTCGTCCTGGTCGGCGACGACGCCGCGGGCAGGTGCCGGGGAGCGGCCCGCCGCGCCGGACTCGTCCTCGTCGGCCGCGACCGGGACGACCCGGGGATCTGGCGGCTCGCCGTCGAGATCGGAGCCGAATGCGTGCTGCGGCTGCCCGAGGCCGAGAGCCTCCTCGTCGACCGCATCGCCGACGCCGCCGAAGGCGTGGGCCGGCAGGCGCTCGCCGTGGGGGTGGTCGGAGGGCGGGGCGGCGCGGGCGCCTCCACCCTGGCCTGCGGTCTCGCCCTCGCCGCCGCACGCACCGGGCGGCGCACCCTGCTCGTCGACGGCGACCCCCTGGGCGGAGGGCTCGACGTCCTGCTCGGCGGAGAACGCGAGCAGGGGCGGCGCTGGCCCGACTTCGCCGCCTCGAAGGGACGGCTGGCCGGCGGCGCCCTGGAGGAGTCCCTGCCGTCCGTGCGGGGCGTCCGGGTGCTCAGCTGGGGCCGGGAACCCACGGCGCCCGTGCCGCCCGAGGCCGTGCGGTCGGTGCTCGCCGCCGCCCGCCGCCGAGGAGGCGTCGTCGTGGTCGACCTGCCGCGCGGAGTCGATGCCTCGGCCGCCGAGGCCGTGGCCCAGCTCGACCTCGGACTGCTCGTCGTGCCGGGGGAGTTGAGGGCGGTCTCGGCGGCCCACCGGGTGGCCTCCACCCTCTCCGCCGGAGTGCGCGACCTGCGGGCCGTGGTCCGCGGGCCGTACGCCGCCGGGCTCGACGAGCGCTGGGTCGCCGATGCGCTGCGACTGCCGCTGGCCGGTGAACTCCCCTACGACCCGGGGATCGTGACCGACCAGGACGCGGGCGTACCACCGGGTGCCGAACCCCGCGGGCCGCTCGGCCGGTTCTGCGACGCGTTCTGGGCACGCGCCCTCACCCCCGGCGGTGCGGCATGACCGGGCCCGGGACGGGAGTCGGCGCGGGGGCCGTCGGCGGTGGCGTCGGGCTGCTCGACGCCGTGCGGCAGCGCCTCGCCGCCAGCGGCGCCGAGCCCACCCCGGCGCGTGTCGCGGCGGCGCTGCGGGCCCAGGGGCGACTGCTGGGCGACGCGGAAGTGCTCGGCGCTGCGGAGGAGTTGCGGTGCGAACTCATCGGCACCGGACCGCTGGAAACCCTGCTCGCCGACCCCGCCGTCACCGACGTCCTGGTCTCGGCACCCGACCGCGTGTGGGTCGACCGGGGCGCCGGACTCGAACGGGCCCCGGTGTCCTTCCCCGACGCCGCCGCCGTCCGCCGACTAGCCCAACGGCTCGCGGCGGTGGCCGGACGCAGGCTCGACGACGCCCGGCCCTGGGTGGACGCGCGGCTGCCCGACGGCACCCGGATGCACGCGGTACTGCCCCCGGTGGCGGTCGGCTCCACCTGCCTCTCGCTCCGGGTGGTGCGCCCCCGCGCCTTCACCCTGGAGGAGCTGGAGGCGGCCGGCACCGTGCCGCCCGACGGCGCCCCGATCCTGCGGGCCTTGATCGAAGCCCGGGTGTCGTACCTGGTCAGCGGCGGGACGGGGACCGGGAAGACCACGCTGCTCGCCTCGCTGCTCGGGCTGGTCGGGCCGCGGGAGCGCATCGTCCTCGCCGAGGACTCGGCCGAACTGAGGCCGGACCACCCGCACGTGGTGCGCCTGGAGGCACGGCCGGCCAACCAGGAGGGCGCCGGGCTCGTGACCCTGCGGGACCTGGTCCGGCAGGCGCTGCGGATGCGGCCCGACCGGCTGGTGGTAGGCGAGGTCAGAGGCGGGGAGGCCGTCGACCTGCTCGCCGCCCTGAACACAGGCCACGAAGGCGGCTCGGGGACGCTCCACGCCAACACGGCGGCGGACGTACCTGCGCGGCTCGAAGCCCTGGGTACGGCGGCGGGGCTCGACCGGGCAGCCCTGCACAGCCAGTTGGGGGCCGGACTGTCCGTGGTGCTCCATCTGGCGCGGGACCGGGACGGGCGGCGGCGGGTCGCTGAGGCGCATGTGCTGGAGCGCGACCGGGACGGCCTCGTACGAACGGTTCCCGCGCTGCGGTGGGGTGCGGCCGGGTTCGAGCGGGAGCGGGGCTGGGAGCGGCTGCGGTCGCTGATCGGCGGGGATGCGTGATGACGCCGGAGGCGGTTCCGGTGCGGGCCCTGGCCGACGGGGCGGCGGCGCTCTGCGCGGGGCTCGCGCTGTGGTGGACGGTCGGGCGGCGGCGCGGTGCGTGCCGGGCGCGGGCGCTGCTCGCGGGCGGGACCCCGGCAGCCGCACCGGGCACGGGCGGCGCGTGGGCGGCGCTCGCCGCACGGGGATGGACCGTGGTGCGCGAGCGGCGCGCGTGGCTGTGCCTGCCGCTCGCCGGGGGCCTCGCGGTACTCGGCGGATCACCGCTGCCCCTGGTGGCGGGCGCGGTCGCGGTGCCGCTCGTCGGACGGCGGCTGCGGGCGGCGGAGCGCCGCAGGGCCGGCGAGGCGCGGGCCGAGCGTGTGGTCGCCCTGTGCGGGGCGGTCGTCGGGGAGCTGAGGGCCGGATGGCAGCCCGCGCAGGCCCTGTCGTTCGCGGCCAGGGAGACGGGCGCCCTGGGCGCCGAGGAGGCGGCGGTGCTCGCCGCCGCCCGGTTCGGCGGGGACGTCCCGGAGGCGCTGCGGAGAGCGGCCGCACAGGACGGCGCCGACGGACTCGCGGGGATGGCGGCCTGCTGGCAGGTGGCCGTGGACGGCGGTGCGGGCCTGGCCGCCGGACTCGACCGGCTCGAAGCGGCCCTGCGGGACCACCGCGAGCAGCGGGAGCGGCTACGGGCCGAACTGGCCGGTGCCTGGGCGACGGTGGCCGTGCTCGCGCTGCTGCCGGTCGCGGGGATCGGCCTCGGGGCCGCGCTCGGCGCGGACCCGCTCCGGGTGCTGCTGCGCACCCCGGCCGGCCTCGGCTGTCTCGCCGTGGGCGGGGCTCTGGAGGCCGCCGGACTGTGGTGGGCCGCGCGGATCGTACGAGGAGGGGAGCGACCGTGATCGACGAACTTCGGCTGGGGGCGCTGCCGGCTGCGGCGCTGGTCGGGTGCGTGCAGGGCGTCCGGGCGGTGATGTGCGGACGGCGGGCGCGCGGGACGCGGCGACGGCTGGGGGGCCTCTTCCCGGCGGCGCCTCCGCCGCCGAGCGCCCGGTCCGGGCTCCCGGCGCGGTGGGGGAAATGGGCGGTGCCCCTGGGGGCGGCCGGTCTCGGCTGGGTGCTGTTCGGGGCGCTCGGCGGGCTGTTGGCCGGGGTCCTGGTCGGCATGGGCATGCGACGGAGGGCCCTGCGGCGGTCGGTCCCTCCGGCCGACGAGGAGGCCGCGGTGCGCGATCTTCCGCTGGCCGCCGACCTGTTGGCCGCCTGCGCCTCGGCCGGAGCCGGGCCTGGCGAGGCGGCGGAGGCGGTGGGCAGATCGCTGGGCGGCCCGCTGGGCGAGCGCCTGACCCGTACGGCGGCCGAGCTGCGGCTCGGCGGTGAACCGGCCGAAGTGTGGCGGAGGTTCGGCGCGATACCGGGCGCGCTGGGGCTGGCCCGCTGCATGGAGCGGGCCGGTTCCTCGGGGGCGCCGGCGGCGGAGGCCGTCGCCCGGCAGGCGACCGCGCTGCGGTCGGCACGGGCCCGCGCGGCGGCGATCAGGGCGCGCCGGGCGCAGGTGCTGATCAGCGCGCCCGTGGGGCTCTGCTTCCTGCCCGCCTTCCTGGCGGTGGGCGTGGCTCCGGTGGTGATCGGCCTGGCGACGGGACTTCTGGACGGGTGAACGGTGGTGGAGCGGATGAACGGCGCGGCAGGGCAAGGCGCAACGGCACATGACGAACACGACGAGTACGGCGAACGATTCGAGGGGGACGGCATGACGGGTAAGGCCGGCGGGACGGGTACGGCGGGCAACGCGGCGGCGGCGGGCGGCTGGTGGCGGGCGCGGCGGGAGGCCGCGCGTCGCGACACGGGGATGACCACGTCCGAGTACGCGGTGGGCACGATCGCCGCGGCGGGATTCGCCGCCGTGCTCTACAAGATCGTGACGAGTGGGACGGTCTCGGGCGCACTGGAGTCGGTGATCGGGAAGGCCCTCGATGCGTCGTTCTGACCGGGGGTTCGTGACCGTGGAGGCGGCGATGGTCCTGCCCGTCCTGGCACTGTTCACGGTGGTCCTGCTCTGGGCGCTCGCGGCGGCCGCCGCCCAGATCCGGTGCGTGGACGCGGCCCGGGCCGGTGCCCGGTCCATCGCCCGCTCCGAGCCGGTGGCGACCGCGGAGGCCGTCGCACGGGACGCCGCGCCCGGGGGCGCCCGGGTGTCGGTGACGCGGTCGGGAGAGCTGTGGCGGGTGACGGTGGAGGCGGCGGCCCCGGGCCCCCGGGGCATGGGGCTCACCCTGCGGGCGGACGCGGCGGCCCTCGCGGAGGACGGAGGCCCACCGTGACGCCCGAGAGGCGGCGCCGGGCGCGTGCCGGGGGTGACCGGGGTGCGGCGACCGTGTGGGTGGCGTTCGCGGCCTGTGCGCTGTGCGTGGTGTTCGGGGCGGTGCTCGCGCTGGGGCAGGCGGTGGCGGCCCGGCACCGGGCCGGCGGGGCCGCCGACCTGGCGGCGCTCGCCGCCGCCGACCGGGCACTGTGGGGTGGGGCGGAGGCCTGTGCGTCCGCGTCCCGGGTGGCGGCCGCACAGGGCGCCGAGCTGGTGGGATGCGTGCTGCGGGGCGAGGTCGCGGAGGTGACCGCCCGGGTCGTGCGGGGCCCGTACCGGCCGGAGGTCAGGTCGCGGGCGGGCCCGTCGGAGGAGTTTCCCCCTCCGGCGGCGCCGTCGACGCCGACGGGGCCGACGGAGGCTCACCGGCCGCCGGGGGCTGCGGGGCCTGCGGGGGCTGACCGGCCACCGGGGGCTGCGTGGCCTCCGGGGCCTCCCTCAGGAGTTCCGTGAGGAGGCGTACCGCGCCCCGTTTGTGGAGCGGGTCGTTGCCGTTGCCGCACTTCGGGGACTGGATGCAGGAGGGGCAGCCCGCCTCGCACTCACAGGAGGCGATGGCCTCCCGAGTGGCCGTCAGCCAGGCGCGGGCCGTGTGGAAGGCGCGCTCGGCGAAGCCCGCACCGCCCGGGTGGCCGTCGTACACGAAGACGGTGGGCAGCAGTGTGTCCGGGTGGAGCGGCACGGAGACGCCGCCGATGTCCCAGCGGTCGCAGGTGGCGAAGAGCGGGAGCATGCCGATGGAGGCGTGTTCGGCGGCGTGCAGGGCGCCGCCGAGGATCTCGGGGGTGATCCGGGCGGCGTCGAGCTGGTCCTCGGTGACCGTCCACCACACGGCCCGGGTGCGCAGGGTGCGGGGAGGCAGGTCGAGCTTGGTCTCGCCGAGGACCTCGCCCGTGATCAGCCGGCGACGGAGGAAGGAGACGACCTGGTTGGTGACCTCGACGGAGCCGTAGCAGAGGCGGCCGGCTCCCCAGGGGATCTCGGTGTCGGTTTCCAGGACGGAGATGGAGGTGGTGTCGCGGGCGGTGGTGGAGTACGGCGGGACGGCCTCCTCGACGAGGGCCACGGAGTCCTTCAGGTCGAGCTCCCGCACCAGGTAGGTCCGGCCCTGGTGGAGGTGGACGGCGCCCTCGTGGACGGCGGTGTGGGAGGCGGCCTCGTCGACGGTGCCGAGCAGCCTGCCGGTGCCCGCCTCGACGATCCGGACGGGGCTGCCCCCGCCGCCCCGGATGTCGGTGAGGTCGGCGGCCCGTTCGCGGCGGGTCCAGTACCAGCCGGTGGGGCGGCGGCGCAGCAGGCCGGCGGCCTCCAGCTGGGGCAGCAGTTCGGGGACGGCCGGGCCGAAGAGGGCCAGGTCCGGTTCGGTCAGGGGAAGCTCCGCGGCGGCGGCGCAGAGATGGGGGGCGAGGACGTAGGGGTTGTCGGGGTCCAGGACGGTCGATTCGACCGGTTGGTCGAAGATCGCCTCCGGGTGGTGGACCAGGAAGGTGTCCAGCGGGTCGTCGCGGGCGACCAGGACGGCGAGGGCGCCCTCGCCCGAGCGGCCGGCGCGGCCCGCCTGCTGCCACAGGGAGGCGCGGGTGCCCGGGTATCCGGCGATCAGGACGGCGTCCAGGCCGGAGACGTCCACGCCCAGTTCCAGGGCGGTCGTGGCGGCCAGGCCGAGCAGCTCGCCGGAGTGCAGGGCCCGCTCAAGGGCGCGGCGCTCCTCGGGCAGGTAGCCGCCCCGGTAGGCGGCGACCCGGCGGGCGAGTGAGCGGTCGGTCTCGGCCAGCCGTTCCTGGGCGATCACCGAGATGAGCTCGGCGCCGCGCCGGGAGCGGACGAAGGCGACGGAGCGGACGCCCTGACGGGTCAGGTCGGTGAGGAGGTCGGCGGTCTCGGCGGTGGCCGTGCGGCGGACGGGCGCGCCGCGCTCGCCGTGCAGCTCGGTCAGCGGCGGCTCCCACAGGGCGAAGACCAGCTCGCCGCGTGGGGAGGCGTCGTCGGAGACCTCGACGACCTGGAGGCCGGTGAGGCGGCCGGCGGCGACGGCGGGGTCGGCGGAGGTGGCGGAGGCGAGGAGGAAGACCGGTTCGGAGCCGTACCGGGCGCAGATCCGGCGCAGGCGCCGCAGGACCTGGGCGACGTGGGAGCCGAAGACGCCCCGGTAGGTGTGGCACTCGTCGATCACGACGTAGCGCAGGGAGCGCAGGAAGGAGGACCACCTGGGGTGGGAGGGGAGTATGCCCCGGTGCAGCATGTCGGGGTTGGTGAGCACGTAGTTCGCGTACTGGCGGACCCACTCGCGTTCCTCGACCGGGGTGTCCCCGTCGTAGACGGCGGGGCGGACGCGGGTGCCGAGTGGGGCGGCCAGTTCCCGCACGGCGCGCCGCTGGTCCGCGGCGAGGGCCTTGGTGGGCGAGAGGTACAGGGCGGTGGTCCCGCGCCCGTTGGGGGCCTCCGCGCCGTCCAGGAGGGTGCTGAGGACCGGGGCGAGGTAGGCGAGCGACTTGCCCGAGGCGGTTCCGGTGGCGATCACCACGGACTCGCCGTCGAGGGCGTGCTCGGCGGCCTCCGCCTGATGCGCCCAGGGGTGCTCGATCCCGGCCTCCTGGACCGCCGCGATCACCTCCGGACGGATGCGGTGCGGCCAGACGGCATGACGACCCTCCCGGGCGGGCATGTGCTCCGTATGAGTGATGCGTGCGGCCCGGCTCTCGCCCGAGGAGAGCCGGGCCAGGACCTCGCCGGGAGAGGGGCGGCTGCCCGTGTCCCCGGCCGGACGACGGGGGCGGTGATTCTTGGCCATCGGCACCGAGTGTGTCACTGCCATGACGGACAATGCTTCCAAGGCGTCGTGCATGGCTGCTGGTAAGTGATTGAATGCCATCGCGGCTGGCGATCAGTTCTCCGACTCCGCCCGGGAGACCCGAGGGGAACGGTCGTTCGATAGCAAGGTGCTGGAGGATCCGTGGACCTGTCCCTGTCGACTCGCAATGTGACCGGCGCTGGTGGTGACCGTACGGTCGTCGAGGTCGGTGGCGAGATTGATGTGTATACCGCGCCCAAGCTGCGCGAGCAGTTGGTCGAGTTGGTGAACGACGGCAGCTACCACCTGGTCGTCGACATGGAGGGCGTGGACTTCCTCGACTCCACCGGCCTCGGTGTGCTCGTCGGCGGCCTGAAGCGTGTTCGCGCGCACGAGGGCTCGCTGCGTCTGGTCTGCAACCAGGAGCGCATTCTCAAGATTTTCCGGATCACGGGCCTCACCAAGGTGTTCCCGATCCACACCTCGGTCGACGAGGCCGTCAACGCCGTCGACTGAGCCCAGGGGGTTCGCATGGCCACCGTTGAACTCCGCTTCAGCGCTCAGCCCGAGCACGTCCGTACGGCCCGCCTGGTGGCGGCTGCGGTCGCGCGCCGGGCAGGGGTGGACGAGGCGGTCCTCGACGAGGTGCGTCTCGCCGTCGGTGAGGCATGTTCCCGTGCCGTCGGGCTGCACCGCAGCAACGACGTCACGACCCCCATCAGAGTCGTGCTGACCGAGGAGGAGAAGACCTTCTCCATCGAGGTCGGCGACGAGGTGCCGGGCGCGGGGGTGGCGGCGGCGGACGCCGCCGGTGTCCCCGGCGCGCGGACCGCGGCCCCGGCCGAGGATTTCGACGACGCCGACGGTGAGGACGAGATGGGGCTCGCGGTGATCCGCGGGCTCGTCGACGACGTCGAGGTGAGAGCCGGCGAAGACGGCGGAACCATCCGGATGAGCTGGCCGGTGAGTTCGGCGGACATCCTGTCCTGACCCGTACGGAGTCAGAAGCGTGAGGAGAAGAGGCCCTGCCCCGCAGGGCCTCTTCTTCGTTCCCGGGGGAGCCGCACCCGCGAGGCGTTCCCGGATTGGTGCATCCGCGCGGGGGTCCCTGCCGCATCCCCGTTTGTCCCGGTCCGTCTCCCTATGATCCGTCCCCATGTACCCCACTTCCCTCGCCGCGGCGGTGCTCACGAGCGGGAACCGGACGATCGTGGCCGTCGTCGGCGTCGTCGCTGTCCTCGCGCTCGTGGTCGCGCGGCTCCTCGTCCGCCAGGTCCTCGCGGCCGGCGAGGGCACCGAGCGGATGAGGGAGATCGCCGCCGCCGTGCAGGAGGGCGCCAACGCCTACCTCGCACGGCAGCTGCGGACCCTCGCGGTTTTCGCGGCCGTCGTGTTCTTCCTACTGATGCTGCTGCCCGCCGACAACTGGTCGCAGCGCGCCGGACGCTCCCTGTTCTTCCTGGTCGGGGCCCTGTTCTCGGCGCTCACCGGCTATCTCGGCATGCGGCTCGCCGTACGGGCGAACGTGCGGGTCGCCGCCGCGGCCCGGGAGGCGACCCCGGCGCCGGGCGAGCCGGAGCGGGACCGGTCCGAGGTCGCGCACCGGGCCATGCGGATCGCGTTCCGCACCGGCGGGGTCGTCGGCATGTGCACGGTCGGCCTTGGCCTCCTCGGAGCCGTCTGCGTCGTCCTCGTCTACGCCGCCGACGCGCCCAAGGTGCTCGAGGGATTCGGACTCGGCGCCGCGCTGATCGCCATGTTCATGCGGGTGGGCGGCGGCATCTTCACCAAGGCCGCCGATGTCGGCGCCGACCTGGTCGGCAAGGTCGAGCAGGGCATCCCCGAGGACGACCCGCGCAACGCGGCCACGATCGCCGACAACGTCGGCGACAACGTCGGCGACTGCGCGGGCATGGCGGCCGACCTCTTCGAGTCGTACGCCGTGACCCTGGTCGCCGCGCTCATCCTGGGCAAGGCGGCCTTCGGCGACCACGGCCTGGCCTTTCCCCTGATGGTCCCGGCGATCGGCGTGCTCACCGCGGTCATCGGCATCCTCGCGGTCTCGCCGCGCCGTGCCGACCGGGGCGGGATGAGCGCGATCAACCGCGGATTCCTCGTCTCGGCGGTCATCTCGCTCGCCGGGGTCGCCGTCGCCGCCTTCGCGTACCTGCCGTCCTCCTACGCCGAACTCCAGGGCGTCACCGAGCCGGGCATCCACGGCCACGGCGGCGACCCACGGGTCCTCGCGCTGGTCGCCGTCGCCCTCGGCATCGTCCTCGCCGCGCTGATCCAGCAGCTCACCGGCTACTTCACGGAGACGAGCCGGCGGCCGGTCAGGGACATCGGCAAGTCCTCGCTCACCGGCCCCGCGACCGTCGTCCTCGCGGGCGTGGCCCTCGGCATGGAGTCCGCCGTCTATACGGCGCTGCTGATCGGGCTCGCCGTGTACGGGGCGTTCCTGCTGGGTGGCGCCTCGATCACGCTCGCGCTGTTCGCGGTGGCCCTCGCCGGTACGGGGCTGCTCACCACCGTCGGAGTGATCGTCGCCATGGACACCTTCGGTCCGGTCGCCGACAACGCCCAGGGCATCGCGGAGATGTCCGGGGACGTCACGGGGGCGGGCGCGCAGGTCCTCACCGACCTGGACGCCGTCGGCAACACCACGAAGGCCATCACCAAGGGCATCGCCATCGCCACCGCCGTACTCGCGGCCTCGGCGCTGTTCGGCTCGTACCGGGACGCCATCGCGACCGCGGTCGCCGACGTCGGGGAGGTCGGCGCGAAGGGTGACCTGCTGACGCTCTCGATGGACATCTCCCAGCCCAACAACCTCTTCGGACTGATCCTGGGCGCGGCGGTCGTCTTCCTCTTCTCGGGGCTCGCGATCAACGCCGTGTCGCGGTCGGCCGGATCGGTGGTCTACGAGGTGCGGAGGCAGTTCCGCGAACACCCCGGGATCATGGACTACACCGAGAAGCCGGAGTACGGGCGGGTCGTCGACATCTGCACCAGGGACGCGCTGCGCGAACTCGCCACGCCCGGCCTGCTCGCCGTGTTGGCCCCGATCGCGGTCGGTTTCGCGCTCGGGGTCGGCCCCCTCGGCGCGTACCTCGCCGGGGCGATCGGGACGGGTGCGCTGATGGCGGTCTTCCTCGCCAACTCGGGTGGCGCCTGGGACAACGCGAAGAAGCTGGTCGAGGACGGCAACCACGGGGGCAAGGGCAGCGAGGCGCACGAGGCGACGGTCATCGGGGACACCGTCGGGGACCCGTTCAAGGACACCGCGGGGCCGGCCATCAACCCGCTCCTGAAGGTGATGAACCTGGTCGCGCTGCTCATCGCCCCGGCGGTCGTGCGGTTCAGTTACGGGGAGGACGCCGCGGCCGGTCTGCGGGCGGCGGTCGCGGTGCTCGCGCTGGTCGTGGTGGTGGCCGCGGTGTGGGTCTCCAAGAAGCGCCCGGTGGCCGTCTCCTGACGTGTCGTCCGTCTCATTCCCTGGCGCTCGGGGGGTGTGTGGGAGGTCTCTCCCTTGGGGCAAAAGGTTGCAATACAGGGTGAATCCATCGCACGAAAGGTGGAAGTAGCCCGTTCGGCGTGTATGTTCCGGGGCCGAGAGCCTTGGAAGGGACCGATCCGGTGAACAAGAAGCTTGCGGCCGCACTGTCCGGCGGCGCGGTACTCGTGCTCGCGCTGTCCGGTTGCAGCGACGACGAGGGCGACAAGGTGGGTGCCTGGGCGAAGACCTTCTGCGACCAGGCGAAGCCGCAGATCCAGAAGCGGGCCAACGCCCACCAGATCATCATTTCGACGGCCGCCGACAGCAAGCCGGCCGAGATCCAGGCCGCGGACTCGAAGGCGTTCCAGGACATCGCGAACGCGGACCGGGCCCTCGCCAAGGCCGTGGAGAGCGCCGGTGCGCCTCCCGTCGAGAACGGCGAGAAGGTCAAGCAGGACGCGATCAAGGAGCTCACCGCCACCGCGGTGGCGTACGAGGGGCTCAAGAAGCAGGTCGACGCGCTGGACCCGACGAACCAGCAGAAGTTCGCGGACGGTCTCCAGGGCGTCGCCGACGGCCTGACCAAGATCGAGAAGATGGACCAGAACGCCCTGTCCAAGCTGGAGGAGGGCGAGCTGGGCCAGGCGATGGCCAAGCAGCCCGGCTGCCAGAAGCCCACGGCCTCGGTCCCGCCGAAGACCTCCGCGTCTCCGAAGGCCGGCTCGACGTCCGGCAGCGGAGCCGAGCCCACCAAGACGGCCGCGGCGAGCAAGACCGCGGAGTAGGAGCCGGGACTCAGAGCCCAGGACCCGGGGCCTGGACCCGGAGACCCCGGATTCAAGAGCCTCGGATCCGGGGGCCCGGATCCAGGGCCCCGGACCCGGTGGCGGCGGCGATCGGCCGCCCGCCGCCGGGTCGGCGGCCCGGATGTCGGTGGCGGCCGTCACAATGGAGCGGTGAGTACGACCAGCCTGCCTCCCCGCCTCCCGGTGCCCGCGCACGCCGCCCGTCTGCGCGCGGCCCTGCTCGCCGCCGACTTCACCGCCGACGGACTCCTCGACCTGCTCGGCGCCCCGGCGTACGCGGCGCTCGCCCGCAGCGAGACCGTGCCCGCCCTGCGCGCCACCCGGGGCGACTCCCCGCTGGAGACCCTCGTCCGGCTCTTCCTGCTCCAGCAGACCGTCGGGCAGGAGCGGGCCGCCGCAGCGCTCCCCCTCGACGAGGCCCTCGCCGACGGCTGGGTGGTCCGCGAGGACGACACCGTGTCCGCCACGGCCGACATCCGGCCGTACGGCGGTCCGGACGGCGAGGACTGGTTCATCGTCTCCGACCTGGGCTGCGCCGTCGGCGGAGCCGGGGGCAGCGGCACGAACGGCCGCCAGGCGGACACAGCCGTCGTACTCGGCGTCGGCGGTGCCTCCACCACCCTCGCCGGCATCACGGTCCGTACGCCGGTCTCCTCCGCGCTCGACCTCGGCACCGGCTCCGGCATCCAGGCGCTGCACGCCGCTCAGCACGCGACCCTGGTCACCGCCACCGACCTCAACCCGCGCGCCCTGGACTTCACCCGCCTCACGCTCGCCCTCTCCGGGGCCCGCGAGGCCGAGCTGCTCACCGGCTCGCTCTTCGAGCCGGTCGACGGCGACACGTACGACCTGATCGTCTCCAACCCGCCGTTCGTGATCTCCCCCGGCGCCCGGCTCACCTACCGGGACGGCGGGATGGGCGGCGACGACCTGTGCCGGACGCTCGTGCAGCAGGCGGGTGAGCGGCTCAACGACGGCGGGTACGCCCAGTTCCTCGCCAACTGGCAGCACGTCGAGGGCGAGGAGTGGCAGGACCGGCTGCGGTCCTGGGTGCCCGCCGGCTGCGACGCGTGGATCGTGCAGCGCGAGGTCCAGGACGTCACCCAGTACGCCGAGCTGTGGCTGCGGGACAGCGGCGACCACCGCGGCGACCCGGAGGAGTACCGGGAGGCGTACGGGCGCTGGCTCGACGAGTTCGACGCCCACAAGACGCGCGCGATCGGCTTCGGCTGGATCACGATCCGGCGGAACGACGCCGTGGCCTCCGGCGCCGTCGAGCCCTCGGTCCTCGTCGAGGAGTGGCCGCACCCCGTGGAGCAGCCCCTCGGCCCCACCGTCCGCGCCCACTTCGAGCGCCAGGACTATCTGCGCGGCCACGACGACGCGGCCCTGCTCGCCGACCGGTTCGTCCTCGCGCCCGAGGTCGTGCAGGAGCAGGTCGGGCTGCCGGGCGCCGAGGACCCCGAGCACGTCGTGCTCCGGCAGAACCGGGGCATGCGCCGCGCCACCCGGGTGGACCACGTCGGCGCAGGGTTCGCCGGTGTCTGCGACGGCACCCTCAGCGCGGGCCGCATCCTCGACGCGATCGGCCAGCTGATGGGGGAGGACCCGGTGGTCCTGCGGGACCGCACCCCGCAGGCGATCCGGCTGCTCGTGGAGGAGGGCTTCCTACTGCCCGCCGGGATGGACTCCCCCAAGGCGGAGGGGGCTGCGGAGGCGGGCGGCGCTTGATACGGATCGAGCTGGACGAGGCCTCGCTCGGGGCGACCCGGATCGCGATCAGTCCGCTGCGGGACGCGTTCTGCGCGATGCACCTCGCGCTGCCCCGCCGCCACCCCTCCTGGCCGTACCAGGAGTGGGTCGGGCAGGCGCGCGAGGTGTGGCGGGAGGACGACCGGCTCCGGCCGCTGTGGGACCTCTTCGCCGACGGGCGGTACGAGGTCTCCGACTTCCTGCTGCCCCGCCCCTTCGGCACGGTCCACGTCCACGAGGAACTGGCCGCGCTGCGGGCCACCGACCCCGCGTTCGTCCGCGAGCAGGTGGCCGTCTGCTACCCCGGGATGGCCGACGCGCCGTTCGTACAGCCGTATCTGAAGGCCCCGGAGGCGGCCTGCGCGGCGCTCGCCGACGCGTACGCGGCCTACTGGGAGGGTGCGATCGAGCCGTACTGGCCGACGATGCGGCGGCTCGTCGAGGACGAAGTGCTCGTTCGCGCCAGGACGTTCGCCACCGAGGGCGTCGACGCGCTGTTCGCGGGCCTGGAGAGCCGGGCGCGCTGGCAGCCGCCCGTACTCGAACTCACCAAGCACATCGACGCGGAGTACGCGCCGGGGGAACGGCGGCTGGTGCTCGTGCCGCTGGTCTTCGCCGAGGGCTGCCGGCTGTACTCCACGGACGACCCCGAGGTCTTCGCGGTCAGCTTCCAGGCCAGGGGCGCCGGAGCCCTGCGCGAACCGCCCGAGCCCGTGGCCGAGGACCGGCTCGGGCTGATGCTCGGCCGGGGCCGTGCGGCGGTCCTGCGCGGGCTGGGCGGCCCGCTCACCACGGCCGGGCTCGCCGACCGTCTCGGCCTCGCACCCAGCACGGTGTCCGAGCATCTGTCGGTGCTGTCGGAGGCCGGCGTCGTGACCCGGCACCGGGTGGGGCGCTCGGTGTACTACCAGCTGACGGACACCGGCCGTTCGCTGCTCGCGCTGCTCGCGGGACAGGACGTCCTCACGGCGGTGGCCTGACGAAAGCCCCCCCGGGGTCCCGGCCCGACGATTCGGGGGCTCCCGAATCGATGGCCCCGCCCCGTCCCGGCTCCTACCGTCCGGCGCATGCTCGCAATCGAGGCGGACGCGCTGCGCCGCACCTACACCAGCGGGACCGGGTGGCCGAAGTCCCGGCGTACCGAGACCGAGGCCGTGCGCGGGGTCACCTTCGAGGTGGCGCCGGGCGAACTCTTCGGCCTCCTCGGCCCCAACGGCGCCGGGAAGACCACCACGATCAAGATGCTCAACACCCTTCTCCTGCCGACCTCCGGCACGGCCCGGGTGTTCGGCCACGACGTGGCCCGCGACCCCGTCGCCGTACGCCGCCGCATCGGGTACGTCTTCGGCGGCGACCGGGGTCTCTACGACCGGCTGTCCGCGCTCGACAACCTCCGCTACTTCGCCGAGCTGTACGGGGTCGGCCCCCGCCGCCAGAAGAAGCGCATCGCCGAACTGCTCGACCTGGTCGGCCTCCTGGGCCGGGAGAAGGAGCGCGTCGAGGGCTACTCGCGCGGGATGCGGCAGCGCCTCCACATCGCCCGCGGCCTCCTCCACCACCCCGACGTCCTCTTCCTCGACGAGCCGTCCATCGGCGTCGACCCCGTCGCCGCCCGCGATCTGCGCCGTACCGTCTCCGACCTCACGGCGGCCGGTACGACCGTCCTGCTCACCACCCACTACATGGCCGAGGCCGACGAACTCTGCGACCGGATCGCCGTCATCGCCGGCGGCCGCATCCGCGCCCTCGGCACCCCCGACAGCCTCAAGTCCCTCGTCGGGGAACGGGACGTGCTGGAGATCGAGGCGTACGGCGTCGACGAGGAACGGCTCGACCGCGTACGGCGGGTGCCGGGCGTCCGGGGCGTCTCCGCCGAGGACCGCGGCGCGCTGCAGACCGTGACGGTGCAGACCGGCCGGGGGGCCGGAGAGCTGCACGGACCGGTCCTGGCGGCGCTCGACGGCGTACGGATCGGCCGGGTCACGAGCCGCGAACCGTCCCTGGAGGACGCCTACATCGCGATCGTGGAGGAGGCGGCGGGCGGCGCCGCGGCGGAGGAGGTGCCGGTATGAGCACGCGTACCGCTCGGACCCCTCGCCCGGGTCGTACCGCACACACCTCGCGTACCCCTGGTACCTCTCGCACCGCTCTCCTCCGGCGCGTTCCGCGGCTCGTCCTCGTCGGGGTGCGCACCCATGTCTCGTACATGTCGCGCTCCCCGATCGAGATCACCTTCGCCGTCCTCGTCCCGCTCGTCTACGCGACCCTCGCCGTCCACCTGTTCCGCGCCGCCGGCGACCCCGACCGCCTCCTGACCGCTTCCGTCGGCGCCGGACTCATGGGCATCTGGGGCTCGGTGCTCTTCGGTTCGGGCGGCGCCGTGCAGAACCAGCGCTGGCTCGGCACCCTGGAGTCCCTGGTCGTCGCGCCGACGCCGCTCGCGCTCGTGCTGCTCCCGATCACCCTCGCGACCGCCGTCATCGGCACCTACGCGATGGGCGCGACGCTCTTGTGGGGCGTCCTGCTCTTCGACGTACCGCTCGACTTCGCGCACCCGCTGCTCTTCCTGCTCGCCGTCCCGGTCTGCGTCCTCGCGCTCGGCATGACGGGGCTGCTGCTCGCCGCCACCTTCGTCCTGCTACGCAACGCCAACGCGCTGGCCAACCCGCTCGACACGCCCGTCTGGCTGCTGTCCGGCCTGCTCGTGCCCGTCACCGTGCTGCCCGCCTGGACCCACCCGGTCTCCTGGGCGCTGCCCACGACCTGGGGGGCGCGGGCCGTGCACGCGGCGACCTCCGGCGGGGACGTGGTCACCCCCATGCTCACCGCCCTCGCGCTCGGGGCCGGATACGCCCTGGCCGCCGTCCTCGTCCTCGGGCGGGTGGAGCGCCGGGCGCGCGCCGCCGCGACCCTCGCCCTCACCTGAAAGGCCGACGAAGATGTTCCGTTTCCATGGCTTCCGTTTCCTCGGAACCGCCCGGCTCCTCGTCGTCGGCGGGGCGATCTCCTACCGGGCGCTGTTCAACTGGACCACCCCGCCGATGTTCATCGGAACGCTGCTGGTCGGGCCGCTTCTCCAGGTTTTCTTCTTCGTCTGTCTGGGCAGGGAACTGGGTGTCGCCGACGACCGCTTCCACCTCGTCGGAAACGCCGTGCTCGCGGCTTCCGCCTCCTGCGTGTACGGCGGCACGATGGCCGTCGCCAACGAGCGCCGGTACGGCACGCTCGGGGCCGTCCTGCTCTCGCCCCGGCACCGGGTCCCGCTGTGGCTCGGCCGCGCCCTGCCGTACGTCCTCAACGGGGCGTGCGTCAGCGCCTTCGTGCTCACCGCCGCCTCGCTCGTCCTCGGGCTGCCCGTCCCCGCCGGGGCGCTGCCCGGTCTCGGCCTGGTGCTGCTCGCCGCGGCCGGCGCCTGCTCGGCGTTCGGACTGGCCCTCGGCGCGCTCGGGCTCCGCTTCCGGGACGTGTTCCTGGTGTCGAACGTGGCGAGTTCGGGGCTGCTCCTGCTGACCGGCGCGGCCGTTCCCCGGGAGACGCTGCCGGAGTGGATGCGGGTCGCCGGTGAGCTGCTGCCACTCACGCACGCGGCGGACGCGGCGCGCGGGCTGACCGCCGGCACCGGACTCGACGTGTCCCTGCTCGGGGCCGAGCTCGCGGTCGGCGCCGGATGGGGGCTGCTCGCCGTCGTCCTGCTCGCGGTCTTCGAGCGGGGCAGTCGCCGCCGGGCCACCCTCGACACGATGTGACGGATGAGACGGATGAGACGGATGAGACGGAGGAAGGAGAGCGGGGAGAGAAAGGAGAAGCGGAGTGACGGAGGCGCGGATCACTACCGGCCATCTTCGTGAAACCGTACGGACCGCTCCGCACCGTTCACCCGGAATTCGCACCCCTGACGCCCGGGGGTGTCAGCCTCGGCCCCGGGAGACGAACACCGCACGTGGACGGAACGGGGTACGGGCATGGAGAGCGGGCCGGCGATCTTCGCGGGGACGGCGTTCACGCTGTTCGGAGGCGCGCTTCTGCTGTGGACCACCGTGCGGGCGCTGCACCGTGAGCCCGTGGCGTACGGGGTCGCCCCGGGTGTCGCGGTCGCGCTGAGCGGCGTCTCCGGCGCCGTCTTCCTCCTCCTCGGCGTCTGGTGCTTCGGCAGGCTCTGAGCCTCCCCCCGGCGTCCCGCGCGCTCGCTTCCGGAGCCCGCGCGATCTCCCTCCGGCGCCCCGTGCGCGGACGGCCCGCCCCGCCCGACCGGGAGTCCGGGCGGCAGGAATGCCAGGACTCGGGTTACCGTTCGAGTGGCCGTTGCGGGCTTTCGCCGTTTGACACGGGGGCGGGTTGTACCGTCACACTCCGCAGCGACGGGAGCGTCACCGTCCGTGCCGCTGCCGTGCGTGCCAGCGCCGTACGTGCCAGAGAGTGTCGATCCGGAGAGAAGAGCGAAGTTGTCCCCGACCAGCGAAGCCGCACACGGCGGCCGCCGACTCGTCATCGTCGAGTCGCCTGCCAAGGCGAAGACGATCAAGGGCTACCTCGGCCCCGGCTACGTCGTCGAGGCGAGCGTCGGACACATCCGCGACCTCCCCAGCGGCGCCGCCGAGGTGCCCGAGAAGTACACCGGTGAGGTGCGTCGGCTCGGTGTCGACGTCGAACACGACTTCCAGCCCATCTATGTCGTCAACGCCGACAAGAAGGCGCAGGTCAGGAAGCTCAAGGAGCTTCTCGCCGAGTCCGATGAGCTCTACCTCGCCACCGATGAGGACCGCGAGGGCGAGGCCATCGCGTGGCACCTCCAGGAGGTCCTGAAGCCCAAGGTCCCGGTCCACCGGATGGTCTTCCACGAGATCACCAAGGACGCGATCCGCGAGGCCGTCGCCAACCCGCGCGAGCTGAACCAGCGCATGGTCGACGCCCAGGAGACCCGCCGCATCCTCGACCGGCTGTACGGCTACGAGGTCTCGCCGGTCCTGTGGAAGAAGGTCATGCCCCGGCTGTCCGCCGGCCGCGTGCAGTCCGTCGCCACCCGGCTCGTCGTCGAGCGGGAGCGCGAGCGCATCGCCTTCCGTTCCGCCGAGTACTGGGACCTCACCGGCACCTTCGGCACCGGCCGCTCCGGTGACGCCTCCGACCCGTCCCAGCTGGTGGCGCGGCTCGCCGCGGTCGACGGCAAGCGCGTCGCGCAGGGCCGTGACTTCGGCGCCGACGGGCGGCTCAAGAGCGAGAGCGTGCTCCACCTGGACGAGGCGAACGCGCGGGCACTGGCCGCCGGGCTGGCCGACACCGCCTTCTCGGTGCGCTCGGTCGAGTCGAAGCCGTACCGCCGCTCGCCGTACGCCCCCTTCCGGACCACCACCCTCCAGCAGGAGGCGAGCCGCAAGCTGGGCTTCGGTGCGAAGGCGACCATGCAGGTGGCGCAGAAGCTGTACGAGAACGGCTTCATCACCTACATGCGTACGGACTCCACGACCCTGTCCGACACCGCCGTCTCGGCGGCGCGGGCGCAGGTCACCCAGCTGTACGGCGCCGGATACCTGCCGGAGAAGCCGCGCGTCTACGCGGGCAAGGTCAAGAACGCGCAGGAGGCGCACGAGGCGATCCGTCCTTCGGGTGATCGTTTCCGCACCCCGGCGGAGACCGGCCTGACCGGCGACCAGTTCCGGCTGTACGAGCTGATCTGGAAGCGGACCGTCGCCTCCCAGATGAAGGACGCGACCGGAAACTCGGTCACCGTGAAGATCGGCGGCCGGGCCGCCGACGGCCGCGACGCCGAGTTCAGCGCCTCCGGCAAGACGATCACCTTCCACGGCTTCATGAAGGCCTACGTCGAAGGTGCCGACGACCCGAACGCGGAGCTCGACGACCGCGAGAAGCGCCTCCCGCAGGTCGCCGAGGGCGACGCGCTGACCGCCGACGAGATCACCGCGGACGGCCACTCGACCAAGCCGCCGGCCCGCTACACCGAGGCCTCGCTGGTCAAGGAGCTGGAAGAGCGCGAGATCGGCCGCCCGTCGACGTACGCGTCGATCATCGGCACGATCCTCGACCGCGGCTATGTCTTCAAGAAGGGCACGGCGCTCGTCCCGTCCTTCCTGAGCTTCGCCGTCGTCAACCTCCTGGAGAAGCACTTCGGGCGGCTCGTCGACTACGACTTCACCGCCCGGATGGAGGACGACCTCGACCGCATCGCACGCGGCGAGGCCCAGTCCGTGCCGTGGCTCAAGCGCTTCTACTTCGGTGAGGGCGAGGGTTCCGGCGCGGGTGGCGCGGCCGACGCCGGGAACGGCGACGGCGATCACCTCGGCGGCCTCAAGGAACTCGTCACCGACCTCGGTGCCATCGACGCCCGCGAGATCTCCTCCTTCCCCGTCGGCAACGACATCGTGCTGCGCGTCGGCCGCTACGGCCCGTACGTCGAGCGCGGCGAGAAGGAGGCCGAGGGCCACCAGCGCGCCGACGTCCCCGAGGAGATGGCGCCCGACGAGCTGACCGTCGAGCTCGCGGAGGAACTGCTCGCCAAGCCGAGCGGCGACTTCGAGCTGGGCGCCGACCCGGTCAGCGGCAACCAGATCGTCGCGAAGGACGGCCGCTACGGCCCGTACGTCACCGAGATCCTGCCCGAGGGCACCCCGAAGACCGGCAAGAACGCGGTGAAGCCGCGCACGGCCTCCCTCTTCAAGTCGATGACCCTCGACACCGTCACCCTGGACGACGCGCTCCGGCTGATGTCCCTGCCCCGGGTCGTCGGCGCGGACGCCGAGGGCGTCGAGATCACCGCGCAGAACGGCCGCTACGGCCCGTACCTCAAGAAGGGCACGGACTCGCGGTCGCTGACCGAGGAGGAGCAGCTCTTCACGATCACGCTGGAGGAGGCGCTCGCGATCTACGCGCAGCCCAAGCAGCGTGGCCGGGCGGCTGCCAAGCCGCCGCTGAAGGAGCTGGGCACCGACCCCGTCAGCGAGAAGCCCGTGGTCGTCAAGGACGGCCGCTTCGGCCCGTACGTGACGGACGGCGAGACCAACGCCACCCTGCGGACCGGCGACAGCGTGGAGGACATCACGCCGGAGCGCGGTTACGAGCTGCTCGCGGAGAAGCGCGCCAAGGGACCGGCGAAGAAGACCGCCAAGAAGGCCCCCGCGAAGAAGGCCCCGGCGAAGAAGACGGCCACGAAGACGGCGGCGAAGAAGACCACCACCGCCAAGAAGACCGCCGCCAAGAAGACGACGACGGCGAAGAAGACGACCGCGGCCAAGAAGACGGCGGCGGCGAAGCCGGAGTAGCTCTTCCGAGCATGAGAAAGGCGGGGGTGGAGGCGGGTGCCTCCACCCCCGCCTTTCGTTCCCCCCTCCGTCCTCCCTCGGCCCTTCCTCCGCCCGCCCTTCGTCCTGTCACAGGCTCGTCCTGATGTTCGGGCGGAGGCCGCAGGGAGCAAGGGCGTCCGGATAGGGTGGACGGATGACGCGAGCAGAGCAGCAAGACCGCCGCGGCGATTCCGACGCCGCACTCGTCGCGGATTCCCGGGAGCGTGCCGTACGGGCCCTCTTGCGCCATCAGCCACTGCGCCGGCTGTGGAGCGCCCACCTGGTCGGCAGCGTCGGTGACGCCCTCGCCCTCCTCGTGCTCGTCATCCTCGGCTTCCAGGCCGCGGTCTCCGAGGGCGCGCTCGGCGGCGGCGAGCGGGGAGCCGCGTTCGCCGTGGCCGCCGTCGTCGGCGCCCGGCTGCTCTCCTCGGTCCTCTTCGGGGCCGTGCTCCTCGGGCCGCTGACCGCGCTCACCGGCCCCGGCGGCTTCCTCGACCGGCGCTGGACCATGATCGGCGCCGACGCCGTCCGGATCGCGCTGCTCGTCGTCGCCCCGCTGTGGATCGACTGGACCCCGGGCAGCGCCCTCTGGTTCGTCCTCGGCACCGTCTTCGTCACCGGCGCGGCCGAGCGGCTGTGGACGATCAGCCGCGAGGGAGCCGCCCCCGCGCTGCTGCCCGCCCCGCCGATCGAGGGCGGGGCCGTACGGCCGCTGCCCGACCACCTCGGCGCGCTGCGCAGGCTCTCCCAGCGCACCGGCTTCCTCGCCGTCCCGGCCGCCGCCGCCGTACTGCTCGTCGCCACCCTCGTCGGTGATCTGCTCGGCATCGGACTCGACTGGTTCTCGCTGCACCAGGCCGCCCTCGGCGCGTACGTCGCCGCCGGGCTGTTCGCCGCCTCCGTCTCCGTCGTGTACGTGATGGCGCTGCCCGGCGGGGAGACGCCCCGGCCGCGTTCGCCGCTGGAGGGCCTGCGCCGCCCGGCGGGCGAGAAGGGCCGTACGGGTGTCGTCCAGATCCTCGTCCTGACCTGCGCGACCGTCGCCGGGGCCATCGCCGCCGCCGCGTCCGTCGCCGTGCTCCACGCCTACGACCTGGGCGGCGGGCCCGTCACGTACGCCCTCCTGATCCTCGCGCTCAGCGGCGCCGTCGCCGTCGGCATCCGCACCGCCGGCTCCGTGCTGCCCGTGCTGTCCCGGCGCCGGCTGCTCGCCCTCGTCACCGCCGTCACCGGCGTCGCGCTGATCGCGGTGGGCCTGGTGCCGGACACGGCGACCGTGCTGTTCCTCGCCGTCGTCGCCGGTTACGCCGCCGGGGTCGCCGCGAACACCGGCCACACCCTCGTCGACCAGGAGACCGAGGAGCCCCGCCGGGCCCGGACCACCGAACACCTCCAGGCCACCGCCCGTGTCGGCATGGCCGTCGGCGCGCTCGCCGCGCCGCTGCTCGCCGCCGCCATCGGGCCGCACCGGCTCGCCTCCGGCGACTTCGTCCTCGGGCACGGCGGCGCCGCCTTCACGCTCGCCCTGATCGGCGCCCTGCTGCTGCCGGTCGCCGCGCTGGTCCTGGCGAAGACCGACGACCGGGCGGGCGTCCCGCTCCGCCGCGACCTGCGCGACGCGCTGCGCGGCTCCGACCCGGCGCAGGCGCCCTCCCCGACCGGCTTCTTCATCGCCCTCGAAGGCGGCGACGGCGCCGGGAAGTCTACCCAGGTGCAGGCGCTCGCCGACTGGATCCGGGCCAAGGGCCACGAGGTCGTCGTCACCCGCGAACCCGGCGCCACCCCCATCGGCAAGCGCCTGCGCTCGATCCTCCTCGACGTGTCGTCGGCGGGGCTCTCCAACCGCGCCGAGGCCCTGCTGTACGCGGCCGACCGCGCCGAGCACGTCGACTCCCTGGTCCGGCCGGCCCTGGAGCGGGGCGCGATCGTCCTCTCCGACCGGTACATCGACTCGTCCGTGGCCTACCAGGGTGCGGGCCGCGACCTCTCCCCGACCGAGATCGCCCGCATCTCGCGCTGGGCGACCGACGGTCTCGTCCCGCACCTGACAGTCGTCCTCGACGTCTCCCCGGAGACCGCGAGGGAACGGTTCACCGAGGCGCCCGACCGGCTGGAGTCCGAGCCGCCCGAGTTCCACGCGCGCGTACGGGCCGGTTTCCTCGCGCTCGCCGCCGCCGACCCCAGCCGTTACCTCGTCGTCGACGCCGGGCAGGAGCCCGAGGCCGTCACCACCGTCGTGCGCCACCGGCTCGACCGGATGCTGCCGCTCTCCGAGGCCGAGGTGAAGGCCGTCGAGGAGGCCCGCCGCAAGGCCGAGGAGGACGAGCGCAGGCGGCGCGAGGAGGAAGCCGCCCGCAAGGCCGAGGAAGAGCGCCTGGAGCGCGAGCGGCAGGAGCAGCTCGCCAAGCTCCGCGCGGAGGAGGAGGAGCGCAAGCGGCGCGAGGAGGAAGAGGCGCGCCGCCTGGAGGCCGAACGGCAGGCGGAGGAGGCTCGCCGGAAGGCCGAGGAGGCCCGGATCGCCGCCGAGGCCGCCGCCGAGGAGGAGCGCAGGCGCCTCGCGGCCGAGGAGAAGGCCCGCCAGGAGGAGCAGGAGCGCCTCCGCAAGGCGGCCGAGGAAGAGGCCCGGCTGCGGGCCGAGGCGGAGGAACGCCGCCTGGAGAAGCAGCGCAAGGCCGAGGAAGCACTGCTGCGCGCCGAGGAGGCCCGCAGGATGGCAGAGGCCGCCGCTGCCGTGAAGGCGGCGGAGGAGGCCGCGGCGAAGGCCACCGCGGAGAAGATCGCGGCCGAGGCCGCGGCGAAGGCCGCTGCCGAGCGGGCGGCGGCCGAGAAGGCTGCCGCGGAGCTGGCGGTGGCGCGGCGCGCCGAGGCGGCGAAGGCGGACCGGGAGCGGGCGACGGCCGAGAAGAAGGCGGCTGCGCAGAAGGCGGCCGAGGCCGAGAAGGCCGCTCGCGCCGCCGAGGTGTCGGCGAACGAGGTCACGGTGGAGACCCCGGTCGTGAGGCCGGAGGCCGTCACCGAGCCGACGCCGGTCGTGAAGCCGGGCGCGCGGACGAAGCCGGGCGCAGGGCGCGATCCGCGTGCCGCCGCCGATCCGCGTACGGCCGTCCGGCGTGAGGCGGCGGACGAGCCGACCGTCTCGCCCGAAGAGGTCACCGTCGCCACCCCGATCGTGCGGCTCCCGAAGCCGGAGGCCGAGACCGCCGTCCTGCCGCAGATCAGGGACCGCGCGCCGCGCGCCGCGGACGAGACGGCCGTGCTGCCGCCCGTACGGGACACCGAGTCGACCGCCGTCCTGCCCCCCGTACGGGACACATCGGCGTCCGACCCCACCGACCGGGTGCCGCAGGGCATCTTCCGGGACGCGCGCACGGAGCCCCAGGGGGCGAACGAACGGACCCGCGAGCTGCCCCAGCTCGACGAGAACGGCATGCCGCGGCGCCGCTCCGACTGGGCCGAGGAGACCCCGCTCGACGATCTTCCGTCGCTCGCGGACGAGCTGTTCGGCCCGCACGAGGACGAGGACGAGGGCCGCCGGCGCCGCCGCTGACCCTCACCCCCCCGGCTTGGGGGTGTAGCCAGCTCCACCCCCAAGCCGGAAGCCAGCTCCATACCGCTGTGACCTGCGTTTTTCTAGCGTTGTCGGTATGACGACGACTGCAGTGACGGAGAGCGGTACCGGTATCGGTGCCCGTACCGGCAGGGGTGCCTCCCGCGCCCTCGACGCCGCCCTCGCCCTCGACGGGGTGAGCCGGACGTACGGGGGCGGGGCGCCCGCGCTCGACGGCGTGGACCTCGTCGTCCCGCGCGGCCGGTTCCTGGCGGTGATGGGACGGTCCGGTTCCGGCAAGTCCACCCTGCTGCGGTGCGCCGCCGGACTCGAACGGCCGACGACCGGCACGGTACGGATCGGCGGCACCGACCTCGCCACCCTCCGGAAGACCGCGCTCACCCGCCTCCGACGGGACCGCGTCGGCTTCGTCTTCCAGTCCCTGAACCTCGTCTCCGCCCTGAACGTGCGGGAGAACGTCACCCTGCCCCTGCTCCTCGCCGGGGCCCGCGAGGGCCGGACGCTCGACGCCCGCGCGCTGGCCGGGCTCGACGCCGTCGGGCTCGCCGACCGGGCCGAGGACACCCCGGAGAACCTGTCCGGCGGCCAGCGCCAGCGGGTGGCCATCGCCCGCGCCCTGGTCAACGAGCCCGAGGTCGTCTTCGCCGACGAGCCGACCGCCGCGCTCGACCCCGTCACGGCGGCCGGGGTGCTCGCCCTGCTGCGGCGCGCGGTCGACGAGCGCGGCACCACGGTCGTGCTCGTCACCCACGATCCGGTGGCGGCGGCCTGGACGGACGAGGCGGTGTTCCTCGACCGGGGCAGGCTCGTCGCCCGGCTCGACCGGCCGGACGAGCCGGGGGTACGGGACATGCTGGGCGCCCACGCGGAGGCCGGGCGCCGGGGCTCGGACGCCGGTGGGCTTCGTACGGGCGGCGCCGGACGGGTCACCGGGTCGGTGACCCGGTGAAGGCGTTCGGGAACCCCGCCGTACGGCTGCTCTCCGGCCGTTCCCTGCGGGCGCACCAGAAGGCGTGGGCGGCGGTGTTCGCCGCCGTCGCCGTCACCTCCGCGCTGCTCGGGGCCCTCGCCCTCGCCCTCGGCGCGACCGGCCTCGGCCACGCGCGCGTGGAGCGGTACGCCGCCGCGTCCGTCGTCGTCGCCGGTGACCAGGAGGTGCGCTGGACGACCAAGCCCTGGGGGAGCGAGCCGACCACGGAGACGGCCGGTCTGACCGAGCGGGTACGGGTCCCGGGCGCGGCCGTCGAGGTCCTGCGGTCGGTGCCGGGGGTACGGGCCGCGGTGCCGGACCACAGCTTCGTCGTACGGGAGCGGGCGGCGGGCGCGGCCGGGGAGACCCGGACCTACACCGGGCGGTCCTGGGACGCGGCGCGGCTCGCCCCGTACCGGCTGCTCGACGGACGGGAGCCGCGCCGGGCCGGTGAGGTCGTGACGGGTACGGGCACCGGGGTCCGCGTCGGGGACACCGTCGCCGGGCGCGAGGTCGTCGGGGTCGCCGACGGGCCCGACGCGCTGTACGTCACGGCGGGGGAGGCTCGGCGGCTCGCCGGGCGTTCCGGTGCCGCCGGTCCCCTCGACGCCGTCGACGCGATCGGTGTCCTCGCCGAGCCCGGTGTGCCCGTGGACACTCTCCACGCGCGCGTGCGGGCCGCCCTGGACCGGGCCGGGCTCAAGGACACCGCCTCCGGGCAGCCGCTCAGGGCGTTCACCGGTGACGGCCGGGGCAGCGCCGAGCACCTCGCCGCGGCGCCAGCGCGCGCCGAACTGCTCCAGCTGCTCGCCGCCGTCTCCGGGACCGTCGTCCTCGTCGCCGTCCTCGTCCTCGCCTCGCTGGTCGCCCAGGCGCTCCAGCAGCGCGCGGGCGAGCGCGAGCTGCTGCTCTCGGTCGGCGCGACGCCCCGGCAGATACGTGCGGCGGCCGGGCGCGAGGTGACCCGGGTGGCCGGTGCCGCCGCGCTGCTCGGCGGGCTGGTGGCCGTACCGGTGTTCCTGGGGCTGTGGTCGGCGCTGCGGAGCCGTACCGGAGTGGTCCCGGACGGCCTCGAACTCGCCGCCCCGCCCTGGCTGTTCGCCGGCGTCCTCGTCGTCGCCGCCGTCGTGGTGGGCATCACCCGGCTCGTCGTCCTCCTCGCCACCCGCCGGCCGGGCCGACCGGGGAAGGGGGCCGTCCGGCGCGTCAGCGGGATCGTGCTGCTTCTTGCGGGCGTGGCCTCGGCCGGTACGGCGACGGCCCAGAGCGGCGGGGCAGCCGCCGCCGCCGCCGGGGCGGCCACGGTGACGCTGGTCGCCGGTTGCGCACTGCTCGGGCCGTGGATCGCACGGGCCGCGATGACGGTCCTGGACCGGCCGTTCCGGCGGTTCGGCGGCGCGCCGGGGCGGCTCACGGCCGCCGGGGCGAGCGCGCACTCGCGCCGCCTCGGGGCCGCGCTCGTCCCGGTCGTCCTCGTCACCGCCTTCGCGCTGGTGCAGCTCGCGGCGGGTACGACGGCGGAGCGGGCCGCCGACGCGCAGGCGCGCGCCGCGACGACCGCGGACCTCGCGGTGTCCGGTACGACGGCGGAGCGGGTGCGGAAGCTGCCCGGGGTCGTCGCGGCGACGGACGTGCTGCGGTCGACGGTGGTGCTGGCCAGGACGGAGGCGGGTTCGCCGCGCCTGGAGCGGCTTCCGGTGCTCGGCGTCGACGCGGCCGGTCTCGCGGGCACGCTCGACCCGGGCGTGGTCGCCGGTGACCTGGAGGGGCTCGCCCGTACGGGCACGGTGGCGGTCGGCGCGGACATGGCCGACTCGCTGGACGTACGGCCCGGTTCCACGGTCGCGCTGCGGCTCGGCGACGGGACACCGAGGACGCTGCGGGTCGTCGCGGTGTACGAACGCTCGCTCGCCCTCGGGGAGTTCCTGCTGCCCGCGGCGGAACTGGCCCCGCACATGAGCGATCCGCACCCCGCGCGCGTGCTCGTGGCCACGGACGGGGCGGCCGGGTCCGTCAGGTCCCTTGCTCCCGTCGCGTCCCGCACACCCGCCGCTCCCGCCGTTCCCGTCGCACCCGAGCAGGTGACCCCGCCGGGCGCCGAGTTGAACGGGCTGGTCTCGGCGGCGGTCGTCGCCGCGATCGGCGGGCTCACCCTGCTCTCCGTGCTCAGCACCCTCACCCTGATCGGCGCCGGACGGCACGACGAGCTCCGGCTGCTCGGCCAGGTGGGCGCCACGGCGGGTCAACTGCGCCGGATGCTGTGCCTGGAGGCGGGGTTCCTGAGCGTCACCGGGCTGCTCATCGGCACCGTGGTGGCCGCGCTGCCGCTGACGGCCTTCGCCTGGTCCTTCACGGGCGGGCTGCCGTATCTGCCGCCCGCGTACGCCGCGGTGATCGCCGGCGCGGTGGTGGTGACGGTGGCGGCGGGAGTGTTCCTGCCGGCCTCGGCCAGGCGCTGAACGCCACCGGGAGTTCGGGTCCCGCTCAGGCGTTGAGGTAGGCGAGTACGGCGAGGACCCGGCGGTGGCCGCCGCTGTCGGTCGGCGGCAGGCCGAGCTTCAGGAAGACGTTGCCGATGTGTTTGTGCACGGCCCGCTCGGTGACCACCATCGAGCGGGCGATCGTGCCGTTGTCGTGGCCCTGTGCCATCAGCTCCAGGACCTCGCGCTCGCGGGGGGTGAGCGAGTCCAGCGGGTCGTCGCGGCGGCGGGCCAGCAGCTCGGTGACGACCTCCGGGTCCAGGGCCGTACCCCCGGAGGCGACCCGTTCCAGGGCGTCGAGGAACTCGTCCACCCGGCCCACCCGGTCCTTCAGGAGATAGCCGACGCCCCGCGCGCCGCCGCCCAGGAGTTCGGCGGCGTACGTCTCCTCCACGTACTGGGAGAGCACGAGCACGGGAAGTCCCGGCAGCTGTTCGCGGGCCGCGAGCGCCGCCCGCAGCCCCTCGTCGCGGAAGCCGGGCGGCATCCGTACGTCGAGGACGGCCACGTCGGGCCGGTGCTCCAGGAGCAGCGGCAGGACCTCGGGCCCGGTCGCGGCGACCCCGGCCACCTCATGGCCGGAGGAGGTCAGCAACAGCACCAGGCCCTCCCTCAGGAGGGCGTTGTCCTCGGCGATCACCACACGCACGGAAGCTCCACTTCGATCACGGTCGGGCCCCCGACGGGGCTGGTCAGTCGTACGGTGCCGTCGAGCGCGGCGACCCGGCGGCGCAGGCCGGTGAGCCCGGAGCCGCCGCCCTCGCCCGCTTCGGCGCCGCCCCGGCCCCCGTCCGCCACGCGCACGCGTAGAGCGGCGGGTTCGCGGGAGAGCGCGACGGTGGCGCGGGAGGCACCGCTGTGCTTGGCGGCGTTGGTGAGGGCCTCGGCGACGGCGAAGTAGGCGGCGGCCTCGACGGCGGCGGGCGCACGGGGGCCCCGGTCGTGGTCGGTGTCGGGGGCGGGGCCGGAGCCGGTCACGGCGCCGAGGTCCGGGTCCGCGTTGAGGGGGCTGTCGCCGACGGGGCTGCCGCCGACGGGACCGCCGAGGTGGCGGTGTCCGTCGTGGGCCAGGCCCGCCACGGACACCGCCACCTCCAGGCCGCTGCTCGCGGCGAGGGCCCGTACCGCCCCTGCGAGGCCCCGGTCGGTGAGGATCGGCGGGTGGATCCCGCGCACCACGTGCCGCAGCTCGGCGAGCGCCGCCTCGGCCTGCGTCTGCGCGTCGTCGAGGAGCCGGCGCGCTGCGGCGGGATCGGAGTCGTACGCGCGCTTGGCCAGGCCGATCCGCATGGAGAGCGCCACCAGATGGGCCTGGGCGCCGTCGTGCAGATCGCGTTCGATCCGGCGCAGTTCGGCGCCGTGCGCGGCGACGGCGCCGGCCCGGGTGGCGGTCAGCTGCTCGATACGGGCGGCGAGCACGGCGTCCCTGGCGGCCGAGGGGGCGGGGGTGAGCAGCGCGCGGGACCACTCGGCGGCGAGGCCGGCGAGCCTGCCGATCAGCGGCAGGGCGACGGGCCTCCGTCCCGCGAGCCCGGCCACCACGCCGTCGACGAGGAGCGCGGGCACCCACAGGATGAGCGAGGCGTACCAGAGCACCAGGCCGTAGAGGAGCTGCGCGGCGGCCCAGACCAGGTCCCGCGCCGTGCCGGGGTCGGTGACGGCGGTGCGCACGCGCGCGGGGAGGGGCCCTTCCAGCGGAAGGTACGCCTCCGGTACGGGGGCTCCGGTCCACACGGCGGTACGGCGCCGCTCCCAGCCGGCCATCCGGCGCAGCAGCAGCACGCTCTCGGGAAGCACCCCGGCGCCGATCACCGTGACGGTGAGGAGGGCCGTGAAGAGGGCGACGCCGATCATCAGGTAACAGAGGAGCGCGAGGGCGGCCCCGTACAGGAGGTGGAGCGAGGCCCGGCCCGCTTCCTTGATGGCGTCACGCATGACGACAGGCTATGCGGCCGGAGCCGGGGGGTGCGGTGGAGCAGGCTCCACCATGGGTCCGGGGGCGGGCACCGCTGTGCGCGGCGGGCGCCGGGACGAGGATCGAACCCGTACCTCCTCCCCTTCCCTCCCCTTCCTCTCTGGAGATTTCCATGCGGTTCGTGCTCTGGCTGATGCTCGTGGTGAGCGTCCTCGCCAACGTCTACGTCAACACCTTCGCCGGCTGGACCGGCGCCACCGAGATCGTCGCGAGCGCCTGCACGGGCGCGGCGGTACTCGGCTCGGCGATCGGCCTGTGGGTCACCCGCTCCTGTACGGAGGCCTGACGCCCGTACGGGAACCGGCTCCGCCGTGTCCTCCGGCCGGGGTTGTCAGACGCCTGCCCCACAATGGAGGGCGTACCTGAGGAGGGGCAGACATGGCCGTATGGGACGACCTGGTCGGACAGACGCGGGTCGAGGAGCAGCTCTCCGCCGCCGCGCGGGACGCCGACGCGCTCGTGACCGCCCATGCCGTCGGAGGACCGCCTCCCGAGGCCTCGAGGATGACCCACGCCTGGCTCTTCACGGGCCCGCCGGGGTCGGGGCGGGCGACGGCGGCGCGGGCGTTCGCGGCGGCGCTCCAGTGCGTGAGCCCCGACCGCGCCCTCGGCGGCGCCCCGGGCTGCGGCTTCTGCGACGGCTGCCACACGACCCTCGTCGGCACCCACGCGGACGTCGAGATCGTCCGTACGGACCTGCTGTCCATCGGCGTGAAGGAGACCCGCGAGCTCGTCCGGCGCGCCCAGCTCTCCCCGGCGGGCGGCCGTTGGCAGGTCATCGTCCTGGAGGACGCCGACCGGCTCACCGAGGGCGCGGGCAACGTGCTGCTGAAGGCCGTCGAGGAGCCCGCACCGCGTACGGTCTGGCTGCTCTGCGCGCCGTCCCTCGAAGACGTGCTGCCGACGATCCGCTCGCGCTGCCGTCATCTGACCCTGCGGACCCCGCCGGTGGAGGCGGTGGCCGACGTGCTCGTACGGCGCGACGGCGTCGCGCCGGAGGTGGCGCAGGCCGCCGCCCGCGCGACCCAGGGCCACATCGACCGGGCGCGCAGGCTCGCCACCGACGAGCGGGCCCGCGCCCGCCGGTCGGTCGTCCTCAAGCTGCCGTTGCGGGTCGGGGACGTCGGCGGCTGCCTCAAGGCCGCCCAGGAACTGGTGGACGCGGCGGCCGAGGACGCGAAGCAGGTCGCGGAGGAGGTCGACGTCAAGGAGACCGAGGAGATGAAAGCGGCCCTCGGAGCGGCGCAGGGCGGGCGGATGCCGCGCGGCACGGCCGGGGTGATGAAGGAACTGGAGGAGCGGCAGAAGCGCCGCAGAACGCGTACGCAGCGCGACAGCCTGGACCTCGCCCTCACGGACCTGACCGGCTTCTACCGCGATGTGCTCGCGCTCCAGCTGCGCTCGCGCTCGCCCCTAGCCAACACGGACGTGCGGGACGCCATCGAAGGCATCGCCCGCGACACCACCCCGGAGCGCACCCTGCGGCGCATCGAGGCGATCCTCGCCTGCCGCGAGGCCCTCGACCGGAACGTGGCGCCGCTGCTCGCGGTGGAGGCGATGACGATGTCGCTGAGGGGCTGACGGGCCGGCACGGGGGTGACCCGCACCGACCTGGCGGACGTGGCCGGTCTGGGCCGCCTGCCGTCCTCGGTCGGCCGAGGAGGGCGATTGGACACGGTCCGTACCGGTCCGGATACGCTCCGGGGATGGACTCCAGGCGTTTGCTCCGTACGTCCGCCACCGCCCTCGCGGCTGCCGGGCTGATCCTGTCCGGCTGCTCGGGCGGAAGCGACGCGGCGGCGTCCCGCACCACGTCGGCGCCCCCGGCGGCAGCTCCGTCGGCCTCCTCTAAGGCGCTGGCGAAGTACTACGGGCAGAAGCTGAAATGGCGTGACTGCGGAGTCGCCACGTTCCAGTGCGCCACGCTGCGCGCCCCGCTGGACTACGCGAAGCCGGACGCCGGAGACATCGACCTCGCCGTCTCCCGGGTCAGGGCGACCGGCCCCGGGAAGCGGCTCGGTTCGCTCCTGGTCAACCCCGGCGGCCCCGGTGGCTCGGCCGTCGGCTACCTCCAGGGGTACGCGGGCATCGGCTACCCCGCCCCGGTCCGCGCGCGCTACGACATGGTGGCCGTCGACCCGCGCGGAGTCGCCCGCAGCGAGCCCGTGGAGTGCCTGACGGGCCCGCAGATGGACGCGTACACCCAGGTCGACCAGACCCCCGACGACACGGCGGAGATCAACGCCCTCGGTGCGGCCTTCAAGGACTTCGCGGCCGGCTGCGAGAAGAAGTCGGGGAAGATCCTCCCGCATGTCTCGACGGTGGAGACGGCCCGCGACATGGACATCCTGCGGGCGGTGCTCGGCGACGAGAAGCTGAACTACGTGGGCGCGTCGTACGGCACCTTCCTCGGCGCGACGTACGCCGAGCTGTTCCCGGCCCGGGTCGGCCGGCTCGTCCTGGACGGGGCGATGGACCCCTCGCTCCCGGCGCTCGATCTGAACCGCGACCAGACGGCCGGGTTCGAGACCTCCTTCCGGGCGTTCGCGGCCGACTGCGTCGGCAGGCCGGACTGCCCGCTCGGCACCGAATCGGTGGAGGCGGCGGGCAAGGCGCTCAAGAAGTTCTTCCGCGACGTGGACGCCGAGCCCGTACCCACCGGAGAGAGCCGCCCGCTCGGCGAGTCCCTGGCGACCACCGGCGTGATCGCGGCGATGTACGACGAGGGTGCCTGGCCCCAGCTGCGCGAGGCGCTCACCCAGGCGATGGGCGGCGAGGGCTCGGGCCTGCTGGCCCTCGCGGACAGTTACTACGAGCGGGAGGCGGACGGCACGTACGCCAACCTCATGTTCGCCAACGCCGCCGTGAACTGCCTCGATCTGCCGCCCGCCTACACCGGCCCCGCCGACGTCGAGAAGGCCGTGCCGTCCTTCGAGAAGGCCTCCCCGATCTTCGGCGAGGGCCTCGCCTGGGCCGCGCTCAACTGCACCTCCTGGCCGATCCCGGCCACCGGCCGCCCCCACCGCATCACCGCCGAAGGCGCCGCCCCGATCCTCGTCGTCGGCACCACCCGCGACCCGGCGACCCCGTACAAGTGGGCCGTCTCCCTCGCCGACCAGCTCTCCTCCGGCACCCTCCTCACCTACGAGGGCGACGGCCACACGGCCTACGGCCGGGGCAGCGACTGCATCGACACGGCGATCAACACCTACCTCCTCGAAGGCACCCCGCCGACCGAGGGAAAGCGCTGCTCATAGGCCCTCTCGGGGGGTGGTCGGAGCACTCCCCGAAACTGTGTAGACTTGGCGACGCCGCTGCACCCACCATGGGCCTGCACGGCGCGCCGCCTTAGCTCAGCTGGCCAGAGCAACGCACTCGTAATGCGTAGGTCTCGGGTTCGAATCCCGAAGGCGGCTCGGAATTACCCCAGGACTCACTCGCCGTGACCTGGGGTTTTTCTTGTTTTCGGGGTGAAGTGGAGCTGGGAAGTCGTATGGGCGGGGACGGGCTGGTCGTTACCGAGCGGACTCGGTTGCGGCGGATTCGGGAGCAGGGGAGTCATCGGCGGGGTGATCTGGACGCCGTGCTCGCCACCGGGTTCCTCTGTCATCTCGGGGTGGTCGTCGACGGGACGGCGATGGTCGTGCCCACCGCGTACGGCGTGGACGACGGGCAGTTGTATCTGCACGGGTCCGTCGCCAGCCGCAGTCTCGTCCAGGCTCCCGGCAGCACCGTCTGTGTCACCGTCACCCATGTCGACGGGCTCGTGCTCGCGCGTTCCGTCTTCGAGCACAGCGTCAACTACCGCTGCGCGATGATCTACGGCGTGCCCCGGCTCGTCACCGATCCGGACGAGAAGCTGCGGGGGCTTCGGGCGCTCACCGAGCAGAGCACGCCGGGGCAGTGGGAGTACGTGCGGCAGCCCAACCGCAAGGAGCTGGCCGCGACCGCGCTGCTCGCGCTCGATCTGGACGAGGCCTCCGTGAAGACCCGCACCGGGCCGCCGGACGACGGGGACTCCGAGGACGCGGCCCTCGGGCTGTGGGCCGGCGTGCTGCCCGTCGTCACCACCTTCGGCGAGCCCGTCGCTGATCCCGTTCTTGCCGCGGACGTCCTTCCGCCCGCTCATGTCACCTCTCGCGTCGGGCGCCCTCCGGGGGAGTGAGCCTCACGTCCAGGTGGCTCAGGTGCTCCTCGTCCGACAGCAGGTCGATCGCCGTGATCCTGCCCTCCAGGACCGTGAAGCCGAGCACGAGCCCCGGGTCGGCGAGCAGGCCCGCCGCCCCGTCCACCAGGGCCGGGCGGGCCGTGCTCGCCGGCGCGGCGACCGCCTCGGCCACCGGCGCCGGGCCGTGCGCCCCCGTCGCCGTGATCCCGCCGTCGGCCGCGTCCGTCCGCAGCACCACCTCCGGGGCGAGGAGTGCCCGCAGGGCGGCCGTGTCCCCGTCGCGCGCCGCCGCCAGGAAGGCCTCCACGATCTTCCGCTGGCGCGGCAGGTCCCGCTGCGGCATCTCCTCCGCCTCCCGCACCCGGTAGCGCGCCCGGGAGGCCAGTCGCCGCGCGACGGCCGGCGGGCGTTCCAGGACCGGTGCGACCTCCTCGTACGGGACGGAGAAGAGGTCGTGCAGGACATACGCCACCCGTTCGGTGGGGGTGAGGCGGTTCAGGGCGGTGAGGAGGGTTCGCTCCTCGGGATCGCCCGGGTCCCGGGGATCCCATGGGTCCCACGGGTGCGTGCGGTGTTTCTCCCGGCTGCGGAGTTCCGTCAGGCAGGCACGCGCCACCGCCGCGGTCGGATCGGAAGGGCTGGAGGGGCCGGCGGGGCCGGCGTCAGGGCCGCCGCTCGCTCCGCGCTCGGTGTCCCGCCGTCTCCCCCGCCACGTCCTTTCCGCAGCCGCCACCGCCTCGTCCGCCTCCGCCCTCGTGCCGAGCAGGTGGTGGGCGATCTCCCTCAGGCGCGGCCCGTTCTTCTCGAAGGCGGCGTCCTCGTCCGCGTTCACGGGGGGTGACCTCCGTCAGTCGCCGTGCCCGGTGCCTCCGCTGCCGAAGCCTCCGCTGGAGATCCCGCCCCACTTGCGCTTCTCCTCGCTCGGCGGGTCGGGTGACGTCTCCGTGCCGGACTCCTTCAGCTGGTACGGCATGAGCCGGTGCTCCCCGTCCGACTGCGGCATCTCGGCCGGCCTGCGGTACTCGGACATCTCGCCGGGCAGCCGGTCCGTCTCCGGCCGGTGCGGCTGTTCGTCGGGCTTGGGAGTCCGGGATTCGCGGTCACGGACCCGGAAGCCCAGCCAGACCGCCGCGATCAGTACGGCGACCAGCACAAGGCCGCCGATGACCTGCCCGAGGCCCGACTGCCAGACTCCCGCGGCCAGCGTCTGTGCTGTGCTGAGAGTGTTCATACTCCAGGGTTACCCGTTTTGGTCTTATTTGGACGCATCCTGCGGAGACAGCTGAAGAATCTTGAAACATTCCCCGCCCCCCATCGCGTCAGTGAGGTGTACGGCGACCACACCACGTGACCGAGGGAATGGAGGGGCATGAGAAAGACCCGCGCGGACGAGTTCCTGGAGTTCGCCTCCGCCCGCTCGGGGCATCTGTTCCGATCGGCATGCCTGCTGACCAGCGGCGACACCCATCTCGCCGAGGACCTCGCCCAGGAGACCCTCGGCCGGATGTACGCCCTCTGGGGCCGCATGGCACGGATCGACAACCCCGCCGCGTACGCCCAGACCGTCCTCGTCCGCACCTTCCTCAGCCATCAGCGGCGCCGCTCCGCGACCGAGCGCCCCCTGGGCGAACTGCCCGACCGCGTCCCCGACGGCGGTGCGGACCCGGCGCTCCGGATCGCGCTGCTCGACGCGCTGGCCGGACTCGCACCCAAGGACCGGGCGGTCGTGGTGCTGCGCTACTGGGAGGACCGCAGCATCGAGGAGACCGCCAGCACCCTGCACGTCAGCTCCGCCGCGGTACGCACCCGGTCCGTACGGGCGCTCGCGAAGCTGCGGGAACGTCTCGGCGGCAGCATCACCGAGTTCGCGACCCGCTGATCCAGAGGCCCGCCGACCGTGCGGCCCGCGGACCCGAGCACACCCGCTGACCTGCGGACCCTCGGACCCGCTGTGCCTGCGGTCCGCGGACCCGCTCGCCCGTTCATTCCAGACTTCCGCCATCCACCAAACCGGAGACGGTGAATTCGACATGCCCCAGCACGAAGGACCCCAGCACGACGGATTCGAAGAGGAACTCGGCGCTGTCCTGCGTCGCACCGGCGACATCTTCGCCGCCGACGACCGGCGCGAGCTCGCCGAGGGCGGGCTCCGGCGCGGCCGGCGCCGCCTGGTCCGCCGCCGCCTCGCCGTGACCGGCGGCGTCCTCGCCCTCGCCGCCGTCAGCGTCGGCGGCGTCTACGGCGGCTCGCTGTTCGGCCCCGCCGGGCCCCCGGTGACCACCTCCGTGGCGGCGCCCCCGCAGCCGAGTCACGCCGACGGCGCCGCCCGCTCCCCGAAGGAGCCGGGCGCCGACGCGGAGATCCCGGTCAAGGACATCGCCGCCGTACTCAAGGCCCACAGCCCGCAGGGCGCGTGGACCTTCGACAACCTCGACGGCACGGGCCAGGCGGTCGCCGGCGTCTTCGACGACGGGAAGGGCAAGGCCGCCGTCACGGTCGGCCTCTTCCGCGCCACCGGCAGCGGCGAGGGCGGCGAGGCACAGGTCACCTGCCCCGACAAGGTCGCCGTCCCCCTCGACGGCTGCACGACCCAGAACCTGCCGAACGGCTCCCGGCTCATGATCCTCCAGGGGTACGAGTACCCCGACAAGCGCGAGGAGACCAAGAACTGGCGCGCTTTCCTGCTCACCAAGGACGGCTTCCTCATCGACGCGAGCGAGTACAACGCCGCCGCCGAGAAGGGCGCCCCGATCAGCCGCGCCAACCCGCCGCTCACCCCCGCCCAGCTCAAGGGCCTCGTCACGGCCGACGCCTGGCGCCCGCTGCTCGCGCGGCTGCCCGTCGTCCCGCAGAAGCCGGGCGGCGGCGACGGCGAGCCCCAGACCCCCGAGCCCACCGGCACCGCGGTCAGGAACGCCCTGCGGTCCCTCCTGCCCCAGGGCCTCACGGTGAAGAGCAAGGGCGGCGAGGGCAGCCACGGCTACCTCGTCGTCGACGACGGCAAGGGGGCGAGTCTCGTCGGGGTCGACGTCCAGCCCGGCTCCCGCGACCTGATCGCGGAACTCTTCGGCGGCGGGGACGTCGTCACGCTGCCCGACGGCCGGATGGTCCGGGCCACCCAGCAGCCCGGCGAGAAGGGCGGCGCCGGAGTCGTCTGGTGGAACATCGACACCATCACCCCCGACGGCTTCCGGGTCGTCGTCTCCGCCTTCAACTCCCCGGCGCAGCACGAGGCCGCCACACGCGCCGAGCCCGCGCTCACCATGGAGCAGCTGAAGTCGATCGCGTTGAGCCCGAAGTGGCAGAAGCTGCCCATGGAGATCGGTCCTCGCCGCCGCTGAGACGTGAGGGAGGGAGCGGGGGGAGTTGGGGAGGGAGCTCACCAACTCCCCACCGCTCCGGGCCTACTTCGCGTCCGCGTACCTCTCGACCGTCGCCGTCGTGAACGGGAACCTCACCGGCGTCTCCCCGAACGCGATCCGGCCCGCCTCGTCCCCGGCCGCGCCGATCGCCACCGCCACCGCCTCCGTCTCCTCCGCCGGGCAGTGCACGATCACCTCGTCGTGCTGGAAGAACACCAGCTCGGCCCGCATCCCGGCGAGCGAGCGTCGCAGCGCCGCGAGCATCAGCAGCGCCCAGTCGGCCGCGCTGCCCTGCACCACGAAGTTACGGGTGAACCGGCCGCGCGCCCGGGCGTTCCCCGAGGCGTACCCGGGGGTGAACTCGGCCTCGGCCGCCGCCGGTTCGCCGCCCTCCTGCGGCAGGCCCGCCTCCTCGTCGTCGCCCGCTCCCACCGCCCGCGGGCTGGTCCGGCCCAGCCAGGTCCGTACGAGCCGGCCCTCCTCGCCCGCCTTCGCCGCCTCGTCGACATAGGCCACCGCGCGCGGGAAGCGCCGTCGCAGCGCCGCCAGGTTCTTGAGGCCGTCGCCGCTGGTCTGGCCGTAGACCGCACCCAGCAGTGCGATCTTGGCGTGGTCGCGGTCACCGGAGAAGGCCCGGTCCGAGAGCCGGGTGTACAGGTCGTCCGGGTGCCCCGCGACCTCCATCAGCCCCGGGTCACGGGAGATCGCGGCGAGCACCCGCGGCTCCATCTGGTCGGCGTCCGCCACCACCAGTCGCCAGCCGGGGTCCGCGACCACCGCCCGCCGGATCACCTTCGGGATCTGCAGGGCCCCGCCGCCGTTGGTCGTCCAGCGCCCGCTGACCGTGCCCCCGGGCAGGTACTCGGGCCGGAACCGGCCGTCCCGCACCCAGTCCTGGAGCCACGACCAGCCGTGCGCCGTCCAGATCCGGTACAGCTTCTTGTACGCGATCAGTGGCTCCACCGCCGGGTGGTCCAGCTCCTCCAGCTCCCAGCGACGGGTGGACTTCAGCCGTACGCCCGCTCCGGCGAAGGCCTTCACCACGTCCGCGGGAAGGTCCGGCCGGACCCGGCGCCCGAAGGCCGCCGACACCTGGTCCGCCAGCTCGGCGAGGCGGCGCGGCTCGCCCCCGCCCGCGTACCGCTCGCCCAGCAGCTCCGTCAGCAGGTCCCGGTGCACGTCAGCCCGCCAGGGCAGCCCGGCCCTGTGCATCTCGGCCGCCACCAGCATCCCCGCCGACTCGGCCGCCGTGAGGAGCCGCATCCGGCCCGGGTGCTCCGCCCGGTCGTGCCGGCGCAGCTGCTCCGCGTAGACCGAGAGGAGCCCGTCGAACGGTACGGACACCGTCGGGCGCGGCTCGAACAGCGAGTCCTGCGACCCGGGCTCGGCACCGCGCTGCGGCGGATCGGGCGGTACGGGAGCGTCCCGCAGGCGCGCCCAGGCCGCCGCCGCCGAACGGGGCTCGCCGAGCCGCCCTTCGTGCCCCAGGAGCAGCTGCTCGGCGTCCTCGATGTCGTAACAGCGCTCGACGCGCACCCCGGCGGCGAGCAGTCGGGGGTACACCTCGGCCGTCGACCGCCACACCCAGCGGGCCACGTCGGGCCTGGCCCGTACGGCCGCCACGAGGTCCGGCTCGCGCCGCACCTCCCCGGCGGGCAGCCCGTCGGGGCGGAGGGGGACGAGCAGTGCCCCGTCCCCCTCCGCCTCGGCGGCCAGCGCCCACCTCTCGCTCATGGGTGCGAGTCTGGCACCCGGCACTGACAGTCGGGCGGAGGCGGGGCGGGGGCCCGGGCGGGGCCGGGGCCACGCGCCCGCGTGCGGGCCGCACCGGCGCCACACGCGCGTGCGTGTGCCTACCGGCGTCCGCCCTACGCCGCCGCGTGGAACAGCGCCGCCGCCTCGCCCCGGGAGTCGACGCCCAGCTTGTTCAGGATGTTCGCCACGTGGAACTTCACCGTCGACTCGCTGATGTGCAGCTCCTCCGCGATCCGCCGGTTCCGGTGTCCTAGGGCCAGGTGGCGCAGGACCTCGACCTCTCGCCCGCCGAGCCCGGTCAGCGGGTGCGCGGCCTCGACCGGCGCGGCGGGTGCCGCCAGCGGGATCACGGCCGTGATCGTCGTGCCCCAGCCGGCCACCGCGTCGATGTCGAGCCGCCCGCCGAGCACGTCCAGCCGGTCCCTGATCGTGCCCGCGCCCAGGTCGCAGGGGGCGAGGGCGCCCGCGCCGTCGTCCCGTACCGAGGCGCGCAGTTCGTGCTCGGTGAGCTGCCAGCCGACGTGGATCCGGCGCACCGAGTCCTGTTCGAGCACGATGAGGAGGAGCGACCGGACGATCGCCCGCGCGCTGTGCGCCACGTCCGCCGCGAGCGAGCGCGTCGAGTCCGGGGCGCCCAGGTCGAGCCGGACCCGGCTGTGCCGCAGCATCGGCCGCAGCTCTCCGGCCAGCCGCTCGAAGGCGTCCTCGGCGGGCTCCTCCGCGAGGGCCCGGTCCCGGCGCTGCTCCGCCCGCATCTCGATCAGCGCCGACGCGGCCAGATCGGTCGCGGTGGTCCTGGCCGTGGTGTCGTCGAGGGCCCGGCTGCGCAGCACCCCGAGGACCCCGGAGAGCGCCGCCGTGTGCGAGGCGGTCAGTTCCGCGATCACCCGGGCCCGGGTGTCGGCCGCCGCCCGCGAACGGGCGAGCGCCCCCGGCATCGCCTCCGTCGCGAACCGGTCGAAGTGCCCGGACACCAGGTCCCACAGGGCCTGCGCGACACCCAGTTCGGCCGCGCCCGCCGGGGCGGCGCCGTCCTCCCGTACGAGCACGAGGACCGCCCCGCGCAGGGTCGCGTGGCTGGTGACGGCGACGACCTCGCGGGTCCGCCCGCCGATCGTCGCCGGGCCCTGCCAGGGGCTCCCGGGTACGCCGGCCGCGAGGAGCGGGGCGAGTTCGGCGGAGGTGAGCAGCGCCGTACCGCCGAGCGCCTTGAAGGGGGAATGGGCGCAGTGGGTGGAGAGTTCGGCCGCGTCCAGGTGCGGGATCAGGGGGTCGAGGGCGGCCGAGACCTTGGGGAGGATCGAGCCGAGCGGCTGCCGGATGATCTCGTACGCGGTGGTCAGGGTGAGCGCGTCCATGCGGCCAGCGTACGGGCGAACAGGCAGGGGACGGCCGGTCTTTCGGACAGGTGGGACTGGCCGTTGGGAGGGCGGGGAGAGGGGGGCCGGGGGCGCAGGCTTGGGGACGTCAGAGAGTGGAAGCGACGACGGGACGCCGGAAGGCGGGCCCGTCGGTCGGCGGAAGCGACGGCGTGGCGCCGAAGCGCGGACACGCCGGAGGACGGAAGTCATGGCGTGGCGCCGAGGGGCGGGCACGTCGCAACGGGGAACTGCGGAGGCTGAGATGGAAGCGGTCGTGTACGAGGAGTTCGGCGGTCACGAGGTACTGCGCCACGCGACGGACGTCGCCGTGCCGCAGCCCGGCCCCGGCGAGGTGCGCGTCCGGGTCGCGGCCGTCGGCCTCAACCCGGTGGACTGGAAGCGCCGTTACGGCTGGGTCGAGGAGTTCTACCCGACGGCCTTCCCCGCCGTCCCGGGCCTGGAGTTCGCCGGCACCGTCGACGAGGTCGGCGCGGGCGTGACCCATGTGGCCGTCGGCGACGAGGTCCTCGGCTGGACGAAGACCGGTGCGTACGCCGAGTACGCCATCGCCGGGATCGTCGCCCCCAAGCCCGCCGGGCTCTCCTGGGAGGCGGCGGCGAGCCTGCCGGTCGCCGGCGAGACGGCGCAGCGCGTCCTGGACCTGATCGGCGTACGGGAGGGCGAGACGCTGTTCCTGCACGGCGCCGCGGGGGTCGTCGGCTCGGTGGCCGTCCAGCTCGCCGTCGCCGCCGGGATCACGGTCGTGGGCAGCGCGTCCGAGTCCAACCACGCCTTCCTGCGCGAACTCGGCGCGATCCCCGTCGCGTACGGGGACGGGCTCGCCGACCGGGTCAGGGCCGCCGCCCCCGGTGGCGTCGACGCGGTCTTCGACGCCGCCGGCCACGGGGTGCTGCCGGTCGCCATCGAACTCCTCGGCGGGGACGACGCCCCGAAGGAGCGGATCGTGACGATCGCGGACACGGAGGCGGAGCGGTACGGGATCTTCTTCTCGGGGGTCCTGGGCGAGGAGGAGTCGGTACGGGCCGGGCTCGCGTCCCACGCCCGGCAGGCGGCCGAGGGCGGGCTGACGGTCCGGCTCGCCGAGGTTCTTCCCCTGAAGGAGGCCGCGCGGGCACAGGAGCTGAGCGAGTCGGGGCATGTGCGGGGCAAGCTGGTCCTGATTCCGTGACGCGGTCGGGGACGGGGTGAGGGAGCGGCCCGGGGGAGCGGCCGGGGTGAGAGGATCACCCCGCCGCGGGGCCGCGAGCAGCCCGGTCCCGCTCCGACCCCGGAAGGCGATGACGACGACGATGTACGCGATACCCCTGGGCGACGACGGCGCGGAGCTGCGCCCGCTCGAACCGTGGCAGGCCGAGGAGTTCCTGGCCCACATGGACCGCGGCCGGGACTTCATCGGCGCCCGCAACGGGCTTCCCGACGTGGTCACGGACCTGGAGTCCAGCCGGGCCTTCCTCCGCGCCTACGCGGAGAGGACGGCCACCGACACCGGCCGCATCCACGGCATCTGGTCCGACGGGACCCTCGTCGGCGCGGTGATCCTCCGGATGCTCGACATCAAGGGCGGCCGGGCCGAGGCGGGCTGCTGGCTGGAGCCCGCGGGCGTCGGCAAGGGCCTGATCACCCGGGCGGCGCGGCTGCTCATCGACTGGGCGATCGAGGTGCGCGGGATCCGCCGGGTGGAGTGGGTGGTGTCCTCCGACAACGAGCCCAGCATCGCGGTGGCCAGGCGTCTCGGCATGAGCAGGGACGGGGTCCTGAGGGAGAGCTACGCGTACCGGGGCCGGCTCCACGACGAGGAGGTCTGGTCGGTACTGGCGGGGGAGTGGCGGGCGGCCAAGTCGGGGGCGTGAGGGCGGGGCCCGGATGCGGGGCCGCGTGCGCTTGGTGCCGTGCCCGTGCCCGGGGCCACGCACGCGTGATGCGTGCCCACGCACGCGTGATGCGTGCCCACGCACGCGTGATGCGTGCCCACGCACGCGTAGTGCCGTGCTCCCGCCCGGGTCCACCCGCGCGTGATGCCGTATCCAGGTCCACGCGCGCGTAGCGGCGCCCCGGGCCGTCGGCCCGTGGCCGTACGTCTGGACGGGGCGGTGACCCGGCTCCGACCCCGGTCACCGTCCCGTCCGTCCCACCATCGCCGCTCAGCGCGTCATGCGCCACGCGGGGACGGCCGACGCGGCGACCGCGACCGTCGCGCAGGCGCCCGCCGCCGCGCCGACCGTCGTCCATGGCAGGGCCAGGGACACCGGGGCCGAGAGGGCGGCGAGGCCCGCTCCCAGGGTGCCCAGGGCGAGTGCCGTGACCAGCAGGCCCAGCAGCGTGCCGATCGCGACGGCGAGTGCCGCCTCACCCGTCACCACCCGCAGGATCTGCGCCCGGGTGGCGCCGGCCAGCCGTAGCGAGGCCAGTTCTCCGCCGCGTACCGAGGTCGCCATGAGCAGGGTGTTGGCCAGCCCGATGACCGTGTAGACGAGGGCGATGCCCAGGACCAGGACCAGGCCGAGCCAGGTCTGCGGGCTGCCGCTCGCCGCGCGTTCGGCGGCGGCCCACGCGTCGGCGGTCCTGACGGTGCCGCCGCTCCTTTCGAGGGCCCGGACCGTGGCCGTACCGCCGCCCCGCGCCTCGATCCGGTCGGGGGCGGAGCCGGGGGCGTTCGCCCGGGTGACGTACGGCCCGTTGCCGCCGGTCCCGACGGCGAGGACGGCCGCGACCCGGAGCCGCACCGGACCGGACCCGTCCGCGCGCCAGACCTCGACGGACTCGCCGACCCGGTGCCGTTCGAACTCCTCGTTGACGACGATCGACCGGTCGTCGAGGTCCCCCAGGTCCCCGGCGACCACGGGCAGCCGGGCGAGCGAGGCGAAGGCCGCCGGGTCGGTGACGGCCCGCGCCCCGTACTTCACGACCGCCTCCGCCCCGTCCCGTACGAACACGGAGGTCGCGCCGGTGGCGGACACGACGGCCCCGGGCGGCGCCGTCACCGGCCTCAGCGCCGTGCCGGCCACGACGTGCTCGGCGGCCGTCGCCTCCCGCGCTTCCACCCCCTTCGCGCGCGTGACGCTCGTCGCCGAGCCGAACAGCGTCCCCGCCAGCGCCACGGTCACGAGGACCGGTGCGGCGACGGCGGCGGTACGGCGTACGGACGCGGCGCTGTTCTCCCGTACCAGCGTCCCCACCGCCCCCCGAGCCCGCAGCAGCCGCGCCACCGGCCCGACGAGCAGCGGGGAGAGCAGGGCGACGCCGGTGATCAGGAGCATCGGGAGGGTCGTGTACGTCTTCCGTTTGAGCAGCGCGCCCGGGTCCGTGGCGTACGTCCAGGCCAGGAGCCCGAGCCCGGCCAGGAGCAGGGCCGTACCCAGCAGGGCCCGGCCGGGGGGAAGGGCGTCGGCGTCGACGTCCGCTTCGCCGAGCGCCGCCGTCGGGCCGACCTTCCCGGCGCGCCGGGAAGCGGCGAGGGCCCCGGCGAGGGAGACGGTCACCCCCGTCCAGAAGGCGGTGTGGAAGGGCCAGGCCGCCCCGCCGACGGCGAACCACTCGGGGGCGAGACCGCGGGCGACGAGAGTCCCGGCGAGCAGGGGTGCGCCCAGCGCGCCGAGCGCGCACCCGGCGGCGGAGGCGAGCACGCCGAGCACGGCGGCCTCGGCGAGCAGCAGCCGGCGGATCTGCCCGGGGGTGGCCCCGGCGGTCCGCAGCAGTCCGAACTCGCGGCGGCGCAGCGCCACGGCGAACGCGAAGGTGGAGGCGACGACGAAGACGGAGACGAAGGCGGTGACGCCGCCGGAGGTGCCGAGGAGGGCGTTGAGGGCGACGAGCGCGTCGGCGTCCCGCTCGGGGTCGGGGTCGGCGCGTCGGCGGTCGTCGCCGGTGAGGACCTGGGCGCGGTCGCCGACGAGGGCGCGGACGTCGGCGGCGGGGGCGTCGACCCCGACGGCGTCGGGGCCACCGGGGACGGGGCCACCGGGGACGGGGCCACCGGAGACGGGGCCACCGGGGACGGGGGTGCCGGAGAGCGTGACCGTCCAGCGGGCGCGGAGTCGGCGGAGCAGTTCGCTGTCCACAGGCTGTGGACGGTCGAGCCGCTGCGACACGGCGGCGGTGCCGGGCCCGCGCCGCACGTCGAGCGTCAGCCGGTCCTGACCCTGTACGACGACGGGCGAGGAGGCGAACCGCTCGGGCGGACGCTCCGGCGCGTGGAAGGTGGCGGAGAGGCCGAGCCCCATGGTGACGAGCAGCCCGACGCCGAGCGCGAGGGCGAGGAAACCGCCGAGGAAGGAGGCCCAGCGGGCCCGGAGCCCGGAGAGGACGACGGTCAGCACGGGAGGCCTCCGGCGGGGGTGGTCGAGAGGGCCGTGGTGGTCGAGGTGGTGAGGTGCTCCGGCGTGGCCGGCCCGACCGGTTCGGTCGGCGGCGCCTCCGGTGTCGTCTCCAGCGTCGTCATCCTGGCCGTGACCGACTCCACCGTCGGGCACGGCAGTTCACCCGCCACGCGCCCGTCGACCAGGAAGACCACCCGGTCCGCGCGGGCCGCCGCCACCGGGTCGTGGGTGACCATGACGATCGTCTGGCCGTCCCGGTCGACCAGCTCCCGCAGCATGTCGAGCACCTCGCGGCTCGTCGTCGAGTCGAGCGCGCCGGTCGGCTCGTCGCCGAAGAGGACGGCCGGGCAGGTGATCAACGCGCGGGCGATGGCGACCCGCTGCTGCTGCCCGCCGGAGAGTTCGCCGGGCCGGTGCCGCTCCCGCCCCGCGAGCCCGACGCGCGCCAGCGCCTCCCTGACCTCCGTACGCGAAGGGCGGCGGCCCGCGAGCCGCAGGGGCAGTGCCACGTTCTGCGCGGCGGTCAGGGCGGGCAGCAGGTTGAAGGACTGGAAGACGAAGCCGATCCGGTCCCGCCGCAGCAGGGTCAGCCGTCGTTCGCTCAGCCCCTCCAGGGCGACCCCGCCGACCTCCACCCGCCCGGTGGTGGGGCGGTCGAGTCCGGCCGCGCACTGGAGCAGCGTGGACTTGCCGGAGCCCGAAGGGCCCATGACGGCGGTGAAGGTCCCGGCGGCGAAGTCGAGGTCGACGCCGTCGAGGGCACGGACGTCCCCGTGGTGGCGGGTCAGCCGGCGGAGCCGTACGGCGGGGGAGGCGCCGGGGGTGGTGCCCGCCGCACGAGAGGTCGGGGCGGTCGGAGCCGTCGTCGAGGTCATGCCTCAAGCGAACCGTTTCCGCCGCCGCCGATCACGACCACTGGCGGGCGTCCGAGGGGTATGCCTGGCCCTACCCCTTCCGTACGGCCCGCGCGAACCCTCCCGTGGTGGCGGCCCGGGACACGGCGGCTGAGACCATCGTGGTGACCGCGAAGACGGCTAACACAGCGAAGACCGAGAACACAGCGAGAACGGGAACGCCGCGGGGCGACCGCGCGAGGAACGGGACACGAGGACGGCGTGAGCGCGTGAGCACCAGCACCACCATCGACAAGGCCTTCGAGGCGCTGTACGCCGGCGACGACGGCTCGCTCGACACGGCCGCGTCCTTGCTGGCCGCCGACCCGGCAGCCGACGCGGAACTGGTGCGGCGCGGGGAGGCGTTCGTACGGACGCTGTGGGAGCGGGGCTGGCAGCCCGCGGACGCCGTACGCGTCGTGCGCCGCGACCTGGCCGACGAACACCTCCGGGTCCTCGCCGCCCTGGTCCGGGCCGAGACCGCCCGCTACGAGCGGCTGCCGCACCGCTGGCAGCCGCAGCTCGACGAGCTGACCGAGCGGGCCGGCGCTCCCGGGCGGCCGACGGACCGCTTCTCGTACGCCACGACCGTCCTTGAGCTGTACCGGCTCCTGGTCCGGTTGCCGCGCCTCGACGCGGTCGGCCCGGTACCGGGGGAGACGCTGCCGCCGGCCGCCGCGGGGGAGCCCCGGATGCTCACCCGGATCAGGGCGCTGCTCGCGAAGGCGGAGGCGACCGGCTACCCGGAGGAGGCGGAGGCGCTCACGGCCAAGGCCCAGGAACTCATGGCACGGCACAGCCTCGACGAGGCGACGCTCGCGGCGGGCGCGCCGTCGCCGGAGACGCCGGGCGCGGTCCGGATCGGGGTGGAGCCGCCCTACGAGCAGGCGAAGGCGATCCTGCTCGACGCGGTGGCGACGGCGAACCACTGCCGGGCCGTGTGGAACGAGGCGTACGGCTTCTCGACGGTCGTCGGCTTCGAGGCGGACCTCGACCCGGTGGAGCTGCTCTACACCTCGCTGCTCGTACAGGGCACGTCGGCGATGACGCGGGCGGAGGCGGAGCAGCGGGCCGGCGGACGCAAGCGTACGAAGTCCTTCCGGCAGTCCTTCCTGCTGGCGTACGCGAACCGGCTCGGCACCCGTCTTGCCACGACGTCCCGCCGGGTCGAGGCGGAGGCCCCGACGCTCCTCCCGGCCCTCGCCTCCCGGGACGTGGCGGTCACCACCCGCACGGACGAACTGTTCCCGGAGACGCGGACGGCCCGGGTGCGTGCGGCCTGGGACGAGGAGGGCTGGACGCACGGGGCGTCGGCGGCGGACAGGGCCGGCCTGCATCCGGGGCGGAAGGGGGTGCGGGGGGCGGAGTAGCGGGGCGGGGCCCCGGCGCCCGGCGGGACCCGTCGCCCGTGGGCTGGGGCCCACCGGCCGTCCGCTGGGATCCATCGCCCCTGGGCTGGGGCCGACCCGGCCGCCGGCCCCCACCCGCCCGCCGACCCCGACCCCACCCGACCGCCGACCCCGGCCCCACCCGACCGCCGACCCCGGCCCCACCCGACCGCCGACCCCGGCCCCACCCGACCGCCGACCCCGGCCC